>DASYAV010000199.1:0-75179 GCA_036501145.1 Streptosporangiaceae bacterium
AGCGGCGCCGGTACGCGGTCCGGCTGCAGGACGAGGCGGCCAGCAAGGCGGTCGCCGAGGAGCGGCTGCGCATCGCCCGGGAGCTGCACGACGTGGTGGCGCACAGCATGAGCGTCATCGCCGTCCAGGCCGGCTATGGCCAGTACGTGATCGACGCCCAGCCGGGCGACGCCCGGGCCGCGCTCGGCGCCATCCAGGCCACCAGCCGTGAGGCGCTGGATGAGATGCGCCGGATGCTCGGCGCCCTCCGGCAGGCCGATGACGCGGACGCCCGGCAGGAGCGGGCCGGGACCCGCCGCCGCGGGGTGGATGCGGGCCCGGACAACACGCCAGACCGGGCGGATGACACCGACGCCGGCGGCCATGATGCCGGCCTGGCCGTCCCGCTGTGGCCGGCGCCCGGACTGGCCGATCTGGACCGGCTCATCTCGCGGACGGCCGGCGCGGGCGTACGGGTCGACGTGACGCGGCTCGGCCCGCCGCGCGACCTGCCCCCGAGCATCGACTTGTCGGCGTACCGGATCGTGCAGGAGGCGCTGACCAACGTCCGCAAGCACGCGGGCTCCGGCGCGGCGGCGAAGGTGACGCTGCGCTTCCGGGAGCACGAGCTGCTGGTCCTGGTCAGCGACGACGGCGGCAGCGCGGCTGGCCTGCCCCGCTACGCCCGGGTGGACGGCACGCTGAGCCAGGGCCTGGCGGGGATGCGCGAGCGGGCCGCGTTGTACGGCGGGAAGGTGCAGGCCGGGCCCCGGCCGGGCGGCGGGTTCGAGGTGACGGCACGGCTGCCGCTGCCGGCCTCGTGGGGCACCACGTGAGCATCCGGGTGCTGCTGGTCGACGACCAGGATCTGGTCCGCGCCGGGTTCGCCATGGTGCTCGGCAGCCAGCGGGACATCCAGGTCGTCGGTGAGGCAGCCGACGGGCAGGCGGCGGTGCGCCTGGCCAGGGAGCGCCCGGCCGACGTGGTGGTGATGGACGTGCGGATGCCGGGCACGGACGGGGTCGTCGCGACCGCAGAGATCTGCCGGGCCGCCGAGCGGCCGAAGGTGCTCATTCTGACCACGTTCGACCTGGACGAGTACGCGTTCTCCGCGCTGCGGGCCGGCGCCAGCGGGTTCCTGCTGAAGTCGGCGCCGCCGGAGGAACTGCTGTACGCCATCCGCTGCGTGCACAACGGCGACGCGGTGGTCGCGCCGTCCACCACGCGCCGGCTGATCGGCCGCTTCCTGCCGCACCTCCCGGGGCCGACGGGGCCGGCGCCGGAACTCGGCGACCTCACCGCCCGGGAACATGAGGTGCTCACCCAGGTCGGTGCCGGGCTGTCCAACGGCGAGATCGCGGCGCTGCTGCACATCTCCGAGGCCACGGTGAAGACGCACGTCGGGCACGTCATGGCCAAGCTCGGCCTGCGGGACCGGATCCAGGCGGTCGTCTACGCCTACGAGACCGGGCTGATCACCCCGCAGGGCCGCGCGTCCCGGAGCTGACCGCCCCGGGACGCGGGCCGCCGAAGGCGGTGACCTGCGGGCCGGCCGTGGCCAGCGATCCGGTGTGGGCGGCGCTCAGCGGGCACACCCAGCGAATCGCAAGCCTGCGCCGGCGGCCCGGCCTGGCCACGCCTGTCCGCGAGTCCCGTGTGGTTAGCATGCGCACATGGAGACGCGCTTCCACGGCTGGCCGGAGCACGCCTACTCGGTGCTGCTCCAGCTGGCCGGCGAGCCGTCGCGGGAACTGCGGGAACGGGTCCGGCGGGACCGCGAGAAGCTGGTACGGCAGCCGATGATCGATCTGCTCAACGACCTGGCCGACGTGGATTCCTGGTACGAGAACTTCGCCGTGTGGCGCTACGCCAGCACCCCCTACTGGTGGCAGAACCAGTGCGCCACCGTCTGGGTGGCCCGCAAGGTCGATATCGGGTTCCGCTTCAACGTCGACGGGCTGCGGATCAAGGCCGCCTGGTGGTATGCCGCCCCTGAGCAGATCGCCGCGTTCCGTGCGGCGGCCGCCGCGGACGAGAGCGGGCGGACGCTGGAGGATCTCCTGTCGTCGCTGGCCGCGGACGGGCACGAGATCCTCGGCGATGTGATGAAGCGCGTTCCGCGCGGCTACCCCGCCGATCATCCCCGGGCCGGCCTGCTCAAGCACCGTTCGCTCGTCGCCGCCCGCGAACTCGACTCCGACACCGTGCGGGACGTCGAGCCGGTGTACCGCGCTTGCCAGCGGCTGCGCCCGCTGCTCGAATGGCTCGCCGGGCACACGGCCGCCGCGCCGCAGGAGGCGGAGGAGGCGGAAGGCACAGCGAGATGAGACCGGGTCGAGCCCGCGCCGCCCCGATCAGCTGGCGGTGACCCGCACGGTCCGCGACCGGCCCAGTTCCCGGCCCGCGCCGTCCCGGGCGATCACCATGAAGTACGGCCCTTCGCTGGTGACCGGGACCACCGTCTCGAAGCCGTCCCGGCCCTGCGATCCGGCCGCGGCCAGGGAGCCCGGGTGCGGGCCCGCGTGCACCTCCCAGGTCCGCACGGCGGTCGCGCCGTTCCAGCTGACGTAGACGACCGAGCCGCGGGCCGGGTTGCGGCGCACCACCACCGCCGGGCGGCCGGTGGGATGGCCGGTCCAGTCGAAGGTGTACGCCCGGTAGGACTGGTCGCCGATCGGGTACTCGCCGGTGAGCAGCAGCGTGCCGTCGCTGGCGAACTCGGAGAAGTAGGGCTCGGCGCCCCAGCCGACGAACACCCGCCCGTCCGGCAGCAGTTGCGTGCTGCCCTGATTGTCGGCCAGCACCCGGCCGGGCTGGGTGTAGGCGTGCTCGAGCGTGGCCCGCATGGCGCCGGTGTCCAGGTGCAGCAGGATGGCCCGCGACTGCTTCTCCTTGGGCGGCGATGAGCCGTCGTCGAAGACGGTCAGCAGATCCGCCGCGGGCATCCGCGCGTCGTGCTGCCAGTAGAAGGTGGCCCCCGGCCCCATGGCGAAGTCGGACTTCTTCCCGCCGACCCGCCACTCGATCTTCCCGCTGGGCCGGGCGATCTTGTAAACGGCCGAGGTGTTGCGGCAGGAGATGACCAGGCCACCGTCGGGGTGCAGGGCGATGGAGTTCATGTGGCAGAAGTCGTACGGGTTCTGCGAGGTGCCGGCCTTCAGCAGCGGCTGCTGGGACTCGGTCAGCGGGATGTGGTCCAGGGCGTTCCACTCGAAGAGCACCTTGCCGGTGGCCACGTCGACCTCCTGGGCGGCGCTGGCCAGCACCCAGCCCTTGGCCGGCCCGCCCACCGAGGTCAGGTCGGCGCTGACCTTGCGGTGCGCGGTCATCAGCGCGGTGCCCTGCGGGGTGAGGTTGAACTCGTGCAGGTCGGTCTGCGCCCCGTCGCCGGCCTGGACCGTGGCGATCAGCCGGTAGGAGCTGTCGGCGATGTAGGACTTGCCGTAGGTGACGCCGACGGCGTTCACGTAACCGGCCGACCAGGTGAGCACGGGCTTGCCGCGGTAGGTCTGGCAGGCGAAGTTCAGCGGGGTGCCGCCGACCGGCGACCCGAACCAGACCAGCTGGCCGGTGCGATCCACGATCATCAGGCCGGACTCGCCGACCGACTTGCCCACGTAGCCGCGGGGCGCGACGAAGATGTACTCCGGCTGGCCGGGCGCGCCGGCCAGCTGCGTCACATTGATCACCGGCGGGTTCAGGCTGGGCGCGGTCAGGAAGCTGTCGGTTTCGCCGGGGGTGCTGGCGCTGGCCGAGGTGTTCGTGCCCGGAGAGGAAGGAGTGACCGAAGGGGTGCGGCGGGCGGCCGCCGGTGTGCTGCCACGCGGCCATTCGTAGCCGATGAAACCGGCCAGCCCGAGCCCCACGACGCCGGCCGCGGCGGCACCGCCACGGCGCAGCGCCTGCCTGCGCGTCCACTGTGCCCGCATGGTCCTCCTCGCCGGCGACTCAGCCGGAAGTCTGTTCCTCGGTCAGCTCCGGGTCAAGCCCGGCGGGCTCCGGGCCGGTCAGCTCCGGGTCGGGGCTGGCGGGCTCCGGGCCGGTCAGCTCCGGGTCGGGGCTGGCGGGCTCCGGACCGGTCAGCTCCGGGTCAAGGTCCGCGAGTTCCGGCTTGAGGCCCTGCAGCCTGGCCAGCAGGCCGTTCACGAACGCCGGCGAGGCGTCGGTGGACAGGTCGCGGGCCAGCGCCACGGCCTCACTGATCGCCACCCCGTCCGGCACGTCGCCGGCCCACAGCAGCTCGTAGCTGGCGATCCGCAGGATGTTGCGGTCCACGGCCGCCATCCGGGCCAGCGTCCAGTCCTCGGCGTAGGTGCCGAGCAGCTCGTCGATCCGGTCGCGGTGTGCCTGGACGCCGCGCACCAGTTCGGCCGCGTACGGCGAGACCGGCGGGCTGGCGTCGGCGATCCGCTCGTCGAGCAGGGTGAGCACCGGCTCACCACGCACCTCGGCCTCGAAGAGCACGTCGAGGGCACGCTTGCGGGCCTTGCTGCGCGCGGGCATGTTATGAGTAAGCCTTCGGGTCAGGCGCGGCTGAGGTACTCGCCGGTGCGGGTGTCCACCTTGATCTTCTCGCCGTTCGAGATGAACAGCGGCACCGCCACCTTCGCGCCGGTCTCCAGGGTGGCCGGCTTGGTGCCGCCGGTGGACCGGTCGCCCTGCACGCCAGGGTCGGTCTGGGTGATGGTCAGCTCGACCGCGGCCGGGAGCTCGACGTACAGCGGCGTGCTGTCGTTGAACGCCACGGTGACCATCTGCTCCTCGAGCAGGAAGTTGCTGGCGTTGCCGACGACGTCGGCGGGGATGCGTGGCTGGTCGTAGTCCTGGGTGTCCATGAACACGAAGTCTTCGCCCTCGCGGTAGAGGTACTGCATCTCCCGCCGGTCGACGTTCGCCACGTCCACCTTGACGCCGGCGTTGAACGTGCGGTCCACGACCTTGCCGGACATCACGTTCTTCAGCTTGCTGCGCACGAAGGCGCCGCCCTTGCCCGGCTTGACGTGCTGGAACTCCACCACGGTCCAGAGCTGACCGTCGATGTTCAGCGTCATCCCGTTCTTCAGGTCGTTCGTCGTGGCCACGTGCGGTCTCTCCTGGAAGCGCTAGCGAAACGGGAGCCGCGCGGTTACAGCGCGAGCAGCTCCCTGGTGGTCGTGGTGAGCACGGTTGCCGGCTCGGTGGCCCCGTCGCCACCCACCACGAGGACGTCCTCGATCCGGACGCCGCCCGTGCCGGGCAGGTACACCCCCGGCTCGATGGTGACCGGGACCCGGTCAGCGAGTTTACCCGTGCTCGCGTACCCAAGCATCGGCGCCTCGTGCACCTCCAGGCCCACGCCGTGGCCCAGGCCGTGCTGGAAGTGCGCGCTGTGCCCGGCCGCCTCGATCAGGTCCCGGGCCGCGGCGTCCACGTCGCCCACCTCGGCACCGGGCCGCGCGGCCGCCATGCCCGCCTGCTGCGCCCGCGCCACCAGGTCGTACACCTCGCGCTGCCAGCCGGTCGGCTCGCCCAGGCTGACCGTCCTGGTCATGTCGGCGTGGTAGCCGCCGGCCCGGGCGCCGAAGTCGATGGTGACCAGGTCGCCGCGCCGCAGCGACCGGTCACCGGCCCGGTGGTGCGGTATCGCGCCGTTCGGGCCGCTGGCCACGATGGTGTCGAAGGCGAGCCCCTCCGCGCCCAGGTCGATCATCCGGCGCTCCAGGAACGTGGCCACCTCCCGCTCGGTCAGCCCGGGCCCGATCTGCGTCAGCAGTTCCTCGAACGCACTGCAGCTGACCTGGCAGGCGCTGGCCAGCAGGCCGAGCTCGGTCTGGTCCTTGACCGTGCGCAGCTTCTCGATCTCCGGCCCGAACGGGGCGAACTCGACGCCGGGGGCCTCGCCGGTCAGCCGGGTGTGCCGGTCCACGGTCATCTCCTGCGCCTCGAACAGGACGCGCCGGTAGCCGCGCTGCACGGCCAGCCGGCCGAACGCCGAGGTGAGGAACCGCTCGACGAGCAGTTCCACGTCGGGGCAGTCCCGCTGCGCGGCGAGCATGTACCGCGAGTCGGTGCCGAGCAGGGCGGGCCCGTCGGCCGGCACCAGCAGCGCGGCGTTGGAGCTGGCCAGGCCGGTCAGGTAGCGGACGTTCGGCAGGTGGGTGATGAGGGCGGCGTCGGCGTCCAGCGCGGCGACCCGTTCGGCGGCACGGGCGCGGCGGGCAGCGTGCATATCGGGCATACCCGAACCCTACGCGTCGGCGGTGCTGCTAGCCGGGCGGGGCGGCCAGAGCCAGCGTAAACCCGGTGACCAGCAGGGTGACCGCCGTCGCGACCAGACAGAGAACCAGGTTCGGGTGCAACGCGTGCGCTACCCGGCTGAACATCGGCAACTGCCTCCCTGCGGCCTGGGGTCGCAATCCGGTTAGAACGTATCCGTGCGCTCACTCTGCGCGCCAGTGCAACGCCGGACGTTGGGCCCCCGGGCCCCAGGGAGGCGCGCCCGCGGCGCCTTGACAGGTCCCGAACGCCACTGCTAGGGAGTTAGGAAACTTTACATACTACCGAGCGGATGGAGATCCATGTCTGACCCGAGGCCATCCAGGACCGACCTCACCCGCCGCGGTTTCGTGCGCAGCTCGGCGGTGGCCGGCGCCGGGGTCATCGGCGCGGTGTCGGCGGCCGGCCCGGCCAGCGCGAGCGCGGGCCGCGGCACCGGCGGCAGCGCCGCCCCGGCCGGCCAGATGCAGGTGTTCGCCAACAACGTCGGCTACGAGCGGACGGGTGCCAAGCTTTTCGTGGCCGGCGCGGGCAGCGGATCGGGGCCGCTGCCGTTCCGGGTGCTGGACACCACCACCGGTGCGGTCGCCTACAGCGGCACCGCCCAGTACGCCGGGCAGGTGGACGACTGGGCGGCCAGCAGCCACCCGGCCGTCCCCGGACACTACTGGACAGGCGACTTCTCCGGGCTCAGCCGGCAGGGTCAGTACGTCATCGTGGTGGACACCCCGGCCGGCTCGGCGCCGTTCGCCGGCCAGTCCTACCCGTTCCTGGTCGAGCCGGACGTCTACGAGCGGCACGCGCTGGCCCACCTGGTGCACTACTTCAAGGGTTCCCGCTGCTCCGGGCAGTTCGACAAGCGGGACGCGAACCTGCCGGTCGGGGAGAACGGCACCGAGCACGTCGACGTGCACGGCGGCTGGTACGACGCGACCGGCGACTTCGGCATCCACTTCAGCCAGGTGTTCCGCGGCCCGGCCGCGCCCTACCTGATCACGCTCTCGGTGCCGCTGACCGCCTGGGTGCTCACCGCCAGCCACGACCAGCTGCTGGACCGGATGGATACTGAGCTGACCCAGCTGGGCAACTGGACGATTGACGAGGCACTGTTCGGGGCCGACTTCCTGGTCCGGATGAAGGCGCCGGACGGCTCGTTCTACAGCTCGGTCAGCCAGCCCGAGGGGAGCACCGCCGAGCAGCCCGAACCGCCCGGCGAGCGGTACCTGGAGGCCGAGCAGACCGCCGGCGGCTATGTGCCCGCCATGGTGAGCTTCCGCGAGGGCGGTGGCACGGCGGTGGCCGCGCTGGCTGCGGCCAGCGGGTACACCTACTCCGGGGACTACGCCAGCAAGCACTACCTGAGCACCGCGGAGGACGCGTTCGCCTACCTGGCCGCGAACAACAAGAAGCTGAACGGCGGCCTGCCGGAGAACATCCTGGACGAATGCGAGATCCTGCTGGCGGCCAGCGAACTGTACCGGGCCACCCACAAGGAGGCCTACAAAGCCGAGGCGGCCAAGCGCGCCGGGCAGCTGGCCGCCCGGCTGACCAGCTGGCAGGAGTACCACAACTACTGGCGCGCGGACGGCGGCACCCGGCCGTTCTTCCACCCGAGCAACGCCGGCCTGCCGGTGGTCGCCCTGCTGACCTACCTGCCGCTGGCCGACGCGGCCGAGCAGGCGGCGCTGACCGCGGCGGTGGCCAAGTCGCTGGACTTCGAGATGTCCACGACGCAGGAGGTGACCAACCCGTTCGGCTACGCCAGGCAGCTGGTGCAGAACGAGAAGGGCACCAGGTACACGACGTTCTTCTTCCCGCACGACGTGTCCCCCTCGGTGCAGGCCGGCGGCTGGTGGCAGGGCGAGAACGCGCGGATCGCCTCGCTCGCGGCGGCCGCCCGGCTGGCCGCCCGGCACACCGGGGACAGCGAGTTCGCGGCCCGGCTGCGCGGCTACGCCGACGACCAGCTGAACTGGATCTGCGGGCTGAACCCGTACGCGTCGTGCATGCTGAACGGCTCCGGGCTGAACAATCCGGCCTACTACGACGTGGCGGGCAGCTGGCAGTTCCTGCCCACCGCCGGCGGCATCAACAACGGCATCTGCGGGATGAACGTCCCCGGCTCCGGGATCCTCTACGAGCCCGGGTACCGAAGTGATGAGTTCGTCAGCGACTGGCCGGACGACTGGCGGCGGATGGAGCAGTGGCTGCCGCACTCCACCTGGTTCATGTACGCGCTGGCCATCGGGAACGGCTAGCGCCCGGCGTTACCGGGGCTCCGGGGCCGGATCGTGCTCCGGGGCCTCGTCGCCGGGCTGGCCGAGCAGCGGCTCGTCCACCGAGCGCAGGTCGTCGGTGGGCAGCCCGCCGGGGTAGCGCTGCCGGACCGCGCGGGTCACCGCGATCGCGATCTCCACGTGCTGGCGGCTGCTGGCCGTGTAGAAGCGCTGCGCCTCCCCGCTGAGCTTGGGCAGCGCGTGCAGCGGCTTGTCGCTGACCGCGAGCAGGGTGGCGGTGGGCACCCGGTAGCGGAACCCGTTCGCGGCCACGGTCGCCGACTCCATGTCCACGGCCAGCGCGCGGGACACCCGCAGCCGCTCGGCCACCGAGGCCAGGTTCAGCTCCCAGTTCCGGTTCCCGGTGCTGAACACGATGCCCATCCGGCTGCGCAGGCCGCGCCCGGTCAGCTCGGCCAGCAGCAGCGTGTTCAGCGTGTGGTTGGACACCACAGGGACGCTGAGCGGCAGCATGTCGTCCAGCACCCGGTCGTCGCGGACGTACCCGGTGGCCAGCACCAGGTCGCCGATGTCCTGGTGGTTGCGCAGGCCGGCGCAGTGCCCGATCATCAGCACCAGGTCGGGCCGCAGCACCGCGAGGTGGTCGGTGATGGTCTTGGCGTTGGCCGGGCCGACGCCGATGTTCACCATGGTCAGGCCGGTGCGGCCGGGCTGTGGGCAGTGCCAGGCGGGCATCTGGCGGCCGTCCGATTCCGGCCCGGTGGCCTCGGGCAGCGCGGCGCGGAACTCCGCCACGTGCCAGTCGTAGTTGGTGAGCAGCACGTACCGCTGGAACGCCTCGGCCGGGGTGCCGGTGTAGTGCTGCAGCCGGTCGATGGACAGCGCCATCCGCTCGGGCGGGAACAGGAACAGTTTTTTCCGGCGCAGATCCCAGCGGGTCTCGTCCACGGCCGGGCCGAGCCCGGGGTCGTGCAGGTCGAGCGCCTCGCGTCCCGGGCAGACCGAGATCGTGGCGCCGTGGGCGGCGAGCCGGCCCAGTTCCCTTTCCAGGTACCAGCGGATCGCCCGCGGGCAGGCGAACTCGCCGTCGAGCACCGGATTGTGCGCCGACCAAGGCCGCTCGACGATCAGCCGGGGGTAGCGCCCGGCCAGGTCGGCCTCCTCCATGGCGCCGCACAGCCGGTCAACCTGCGCCGCGCGCTCGCTGTCCGGGACGGCCGCGAAGTTCACCGCGAGGGTCATCTGGTCATCATGCCAGCGCGCCCGGGGCGCACCGATAATCATCATGATGAACGGCTTCGCCATGACACGGGGGCGGCCAAGCCGAGCAGTTCGGCATATATTGCGGACGTGAGAACCGGCGGGGTGGGCATGCGGACGTGGCTGACCGGCGCGCTCATCGGCGCGGGAGTGGTCGTGGCCGCGGCCGCGCTGGGGCTGACCGCGGCGGGCGTGCATTCGGCGGCGCGGACGGTCATGGTGCTGCTGTTCCTGGCGGTGGTGCCGACGGCGGCGGTGGCCGGGCTGCTGCGCGGGATGCCGCCCGCCACCCGGGTGATCATCGCGTTCACCACTGATGTGACGATCATCGCGCTGATCGCGATCGTCATGCTGTCCGCGGGGCTGTGGTCGCCCACCGGCGGCCTGGTCGCGGTGGCCGTGGTCACCGCGGCCTGCTGCGCGGCGCAGTTGCCGGCTGTCCGGCGGGCGTTCGTGGCCGGCCGGGCCGCGTTGTGGCCGGGCCAGGGAGACGGTGACCGGGGCACCGGCCCACCCGAAGCGGTGACGTCGCACAAAATTTCTGATCGGGTGACCAAGGCGTAGCTAAATTACCTTGCCGCGCGTTTGGCAAAACCATCCGATTTACCAAAATGCCGGACAGTACGGCACTTTCGACCGCCGACCCTGGGGTGACGTTTGCCCTAATTTTCGCAAAACCCTGTCATTCCGGCCGGTAGCGGCCAGGCGGGACTACTCCCGGTAGCGAAAAAACACGTTCCGCATGTAAACCCCGCGGCCTGTTCACACGTGCAACTAGCGGGACACGAACTGTGGGGAGGGGGCGCCGGGGTGGACGGCGTTGTGGATGGGACGGTAGAGGCTGCCGAGACGCAGGAGTGGTACGTACAGGGGCCGGCGGGTGGGCCAGAGCCTGGACTCGCCAGCGCACCGGGAGCACTGGAACGTAACGGACAGTCAGTGCAAAATGCGCAATCTGCACAGTCCGGGCCGGCCCCGTACCGGCCGGTGTCGGCGGATCTGGCCATCGCGCCGACGGTCAGCGTGGTCATCCCGGTCAAGAACGAAGCGCGCAACCTGCCGCTGACCTTAAGCCAGGTACCCGCCTGGGTAGACGAGATCGTGCTGGTGGACGGGCATTCGGTGGACGACACCATCGCGGTCGCCCGGCAGTGCTGCCCGGACATCAAGATCATCACCCAGCCGAAGCGCGGCAAGGGTGACGCCCTGCTGGCCGGGTTCCGGGCCTGCACCAGCGACATCATCGTGATGATGGACGGCGACGGCTCGACCGAGGGCACCGAGATCCAGCGCTTCGTCGCGGCCCTGGTCGGCGGGGCCGACTACGCGAAGGGCTCCCGGTTCGCCAGCAGCGGCGGAAGCGACGACATCACCCCGGCCCGGCGGCTGGGCAACTGGGTGCTCAGCGGCCTGGTCAACGTGGGCTTCGGCACCCGTTACACCGACCTGTGCTACGGCTACAACGCGATCTGGGCCAAGCATCTGCCCGCGCTTAATCTCGACTGCAACGGGTTCGAGATAGAAACCGTGATGAACATTCGCGCGGCCAAAGCACGGCTGCGCGTTCAGGAAATACCCAGCTTCGAGAAGCCGCGGGTGCACGGGGAAAGCAACCTGCACGTCTTCGGCGACGGGTGGCGCATCCTGAAGGCCATCACGACCGAGACGGTCGGCCCGCAGCGCCGGGTCAGCAGGCGCCAGGGCAGCCGCCGGACCATGCGCCACGGCGCCCCGGCGGTGTCCGGCCAGCACTGGCCGGACACCGCGGCCACGGCCGGCGAGCCGGTGCGGCCGGGCATCCCGCGGCGGATCTCGGTGGTGATCTGCGCACACACCCTGCGGCGCCAGCAGCAGACCTGCGCGGCGGTGGAATCGGTGCGGGCGCAGAGCTTCCAGAACCGGGAGATCATCGTGGTCGTCGACCACAACCCGGAGCTGCACGCGGCGCTGACGGCCGCGCTGCCCGACGTCACCGTGGTGGAGAACCGCGAGGAACGCGGGCTGTCCGGCGCCAGGAACACCGGCGTGTACCACGCCCAGGGTGACGTGGTCGCGTTCCTCGACGACGACGCGGAGGCCGACCCGGACTGGCTGAAGTTCCTCGCCGACTCCTACGCCGACCCGGCGGTGGCCGGCGTCGGCGGCCTCATCCTGCCCAGCTGGCAGCGGACCCGGCCGTCCTGGTTCCCCGGCGAGTTCGACTGGGTGGTCGGCTGCACCTACCGCGGCATGGCCGACTCCCGCGGGCCGGTGCGGAACCTGCTCGGTGCCAGCGCCTCGTTCCGCCGGGAGGTGTTCGGCCTGGCCGGCGGCTTCCGCAGCGGCATCGGCCGGTCGGCCGGCAAGCGGCCGCTCGGCTGCGAGGAGACCGAGTTCTGCATCAGGCTGAGCCAGCGCTCACCGGGGTCGGTGTTCCTGTTCGACGACCGGGCCGTGGTATGGCATCAGGTGCCCGCCGACCGGGGCAGGTTCGGCTACTTCCGGGCCCGCTGTTACGCGGAGGGCCTGTCCAAGGCGCAGGTGACCGCCAGCGTCGGGGCCGGCGACGGGCTCGCCGCCGAGCGCCGTTACGCGACCAGGACGCTGCCCCGGGCCGTGGGCCGGGCCACCGCGGACCTGCTGCGCGGCGACCTGTCCGGGGCCGGGCGGGCCGGGGCGATCGTGACCGGCCTGGGTGCCACGGCGGCCGGGTATGCGGCGGGCACAGTGCGGCGGCGCGGCCGCGCGTTCGAAGGCCCGCATGGCGTCTAGGACGTCCGCTCTTCCGCCGGGCCGGCCTGGTTCCAGGTCGGCCCGGCACGCCGTTACCCCGCCGCCCAGGATGGTCGCGCTGCGCAGGGAACTGGCCGACCCGCTGGCCCGTAACGGCTATGCGCTCATCGCCAACAGCGCGGCGACCGGTGGGCTCGGGGTGGTCTACTGGCTGCTGGTGGCCAGGGTCTACCCGGCCGCCGCGGTCGGCGTCGCGTCGGCGGTGTACGCGGCGATGAACCTGCTGGCCGGCTTCACCGCGCTGAACTTCAACGGTGCGCTGACCCGGTTCATCCCGAAGGCCGGCCGGGAGACCGGGCCGCTCATCAGCCGAGCCTACCTGGTGAGCATCGTGGCCTCGATCGGGCTGGCGGAGCTGTTTCTGCTGACGCTCCGCTGGTGGGGGCCGTCCTACTCCGAGCTCAGCGGGCCCCTCGTCGGGCTGATCTTCGTGGGCTGCGTGGTGGCCTGGGCCATCTTCACCCTGCAGGACAGCGCGCTGATCGGGCTGCGCGGCGCGTTCTGGGTGTTCCTGGAGAACACCCTGTTCGGCGTGGCGAAGATCGTGCTGCTGATCGCGCTGGCCCGGGTCCTGCCGCAGCACGGCGGCATCTACGTCTCCTGGATGCTGCCGGTCATCGTGGCCGTGCCGCTGATCAACGTGCTCATCTTCCGCAAGATGGTGCCCCGGCACGTGGCGGCCACCGGCGACGTCCAGCCGCCCAGCCGCCGCGAGGTCGGCCGGTTCCTGGCCGGCGACTACACCGGGGCGATGTGCCTGCTGGCCACGGTGAGCCTGATCCCGGTGGTGGTGGCCGCCCGCACGAGCCCGGCCGCCAACGCCTACTTCTACGTGGCCTGGCTGATCGTCGGCATCGTGGACATGGTCGGCATCAACATGGGGATGTCGCTGACCGTCGAGGGTTCCTTCGACGCGGCCAGCCTCGCCGTCAACGGCCGCAAGGCGCTGCGCCGGGTGGTGTCGATGCTGCTCCCGTGCGCGGTGCTGCTGGCCGCGCTCGCGCCGTGGTGGCTGCGGCTGTTCGGGCCCGGCTACGCCGAGCACAGCACCCGGGTACTGGAACTGCTGGCCGCGGCCACCCTGCCGCGCGCGGTGACCGAGGTTTACCTGGGCGCGCTGCGCGCGCAGAACCGCACCTCACTGGTGGCGCTCATCCAGGCGATCCGGGCCGTGCTGATGCTGGGGCTGTGCGTGATCCTGGCCGGGACCTCCGGCACGGTGGGCGCCGCACTGGCGGTGCTGGCCACCCAGGTGGTCATCGCGGTGGGCATCAGCTTCGGGCTGTGGCGGGTGCTGACCGGTAACCGGAAGGCGGCCCGGCAAGCCGCCGGGAAGGTCGGCGTCCGGTGACCACACAGGCCAGCGGCCGCGACGGCCGCCTCACGCTGGAGCCCCCGCGCCCGGCCGGGCTGCCCGGCTGGGCCCCGGCGGCGGGGGTCGGCGCGCTGGCGGCGGCCGGGCTGATCCTGTTCTTCGCCTCACTGCGCGGCATCGACGTGACCCGGATGAACGGGCTCGGGCTCCTGTCGGTGCTGCCGGCCGGCGCGCTGGCCGGGGTGACGCTGACCGCGCTGGCGTTCGTCGCCGGGCTCGCCCTGCCGTCCGCGAACCGCGCGGTGCTCGGCGCCACGCTGGCCGGTCTGGTGGTCTGCCTGGACGGGGTCACCATGTTCATCGAGCCGGAGCCACGGTTCCCCACCGCCTACCAGATCGCCGGCTACGTGGACTACATCAGCCACGCCGGGCACAGCGCCCCCGGGCTGGCCGCCTACTTCAGCTGGCCGGGCTTCTTCGCCCTGGTCTCGTTCGTGACCGGGGCGGCCGGCACACACGGCCTGCTCACCTTGCTGCGGGTGTGGCCGGTGGCCATCGACCTGCTCTGCCTGCCGCCGCTGTTCCTGCTCATGCGCAACCTGCGGCTGTCCTGGCGGGCGCGCTGGCTGGCCGGGTTGCTGTTCGCCGTGGGCAACTGGGTGGGCCAGGACTACTTCTCCCCGCAGGCGTTCGGCTACCTGCTCTACATCGTGTTCCTGGCCATCTTGGTGAACTGGTTCATCAAGCCCGGCACGCAGCGGCTCGCGGCGCTGCCCGCGGACACGCCGGGCCGGCCCGCGCGGTCCCGGCTGGGACGGCTGGACCGGCGGCTGTTCGGTGCCCTGCGGCCGGGCGAGCGGCTGTCCAGGCAGGCCAGCCCGGCGCAGCGGGCGTTCCTGCTCGCCCTGCTGATCGCGCTGTTCGCGGTGACGACGGCGAGCCACCAGCTGACGCCGTTCTTCATGATCGGCGCCTGCCTGGCCCTCGTCGTGGTGCGGCGGTGCACGCTGACCGGCCTGCCGGTGCTGCTCGTGGTGATCCTGGTCGGCTGGGTCAGTTTCGAGGCCGTCGGCTACTGGTACGGCCACCTGTCCGACATCTTCGGCGGCCTCGGTGACCTGGGTGTCAACGTGACGTCCAGCGTCGGCACCCGGCTGACCGGCAGTACATCGACGCACCTGCTGGCCCTGCGCGCCCGCGAAGTGCTGGCCGCGGCCATCGTCGGGCTGGCCGTGCTCGGCGCGCTGCGCCGCAGGCGGCACGGGCTCAGCGACCGGGTGCTGCTGGCGCTGCTGGCCATGCCGCTGCTGATGGTCGGGCTGCAGAGCTACGGTGGCGAGATCGCGCTGCGGATCTACCTGTTCATGCTGCCGGCCGCGTGCGTGCTCGCCGCCTGCGCCTTCTTCCCCAGCCCGCGCCCGGCCGGGCCTGCCCAGCCGGGGTGGCTGGCCCGGGCCGGATGGCTGGACCGGGTGGGATGGCTGGCCCGGGCGGCGTGGCTGCGGCGGCCCGGGCTGCCGGGCCTGGCGGTGCTGGTGGCCGGCGCGCTGGTCCTGCCGGCCGTGTTCTTCCTTGCCCGCTACGGCAATGAGGCTTTTGAGCAGACCCCGCCGGGCGAGCTGGCCGCGATGAACTGGGTGTACGCGCACGACGCGGGCGGATCCCGGCTGCTGTGGCTGAGCATGTCACCGCAGACCGACGTTACCCCGGAGATGCCATGGGACTACGCGGGCCTGACCAGGGTCGTGTATATCCCCACGCTCGCCCCGCGCAACCCGGCCGACGTGGCCGCGACGGTGGCCGCGCTGAGCGGCGCCGGGCCCGGCTCCTACCTGATCACGACGCAGACCGAGGTGGCGGCGCTGCAGCAGACCGCCAGCTACCCGGCCGACTGGGGGGAGCGATTCGAGGCCGCGATGTCTGCCGCCCCGCGGGTGCGGGTCGCCTACACCACCGGCAGCGCTGTCGTGTACACGCTGTACTGGCCGACCGGCACCCCGCACCGGCCGCTCCAGCTGAGCGTGGCCGGCCCGACGCTGCCGGCCAACGGCTGGAACGTGGCCGCGGTGATCCTGCTCTGGGCCACCTTGGGGCTGCTCGCCGCGCGCGAGTTCATCAGGGTGCACCGGCCGGGCTCCGCGCTGATCCGCCGCTGCACCCTCGCCTCGCTGCCGTTGCTCACCCTGCTGACGGCCGCGGTCCTGCTGCGGTTCGTCATCCGCTAGACGCACGCAAACTGGGGGGACCAGCACGATGACGGAGACAGTGGAGTTCAGCGCGGCCAGGGTGACCCCGGCTCCCCGGACGGCACCGCTATCGCATGAGCAGGAGCAGCTGTGGCTGCTGCACCGGCTCGCGCCGGACCTGCCGCTGGACAACGAGTGCGTGGCGGTGACGCTGCACGGCCCGCTGGACGCCGGCCTGCTGCGGGAGAGCCTGGCCGCGGTGACCGCCCGGCACGAGATCTGGCGCACCGTCGTCGGCACCGAGGACGGCCGCCCGGTGCAGCTGGTGGGCGGGGGGAGCGGGTACGAATGGTCGGCGGCCGACTTCAGCAAGCTTGCGCCGGCCGAACGCGAGGCCGAGTCGCTGCACCACGCGGGCAAGCTGCTGCGGCGGCCGTTCGACCTGGCCACCGGGCCGTTGCTGCGCGTCGCGCTGATCCGGCTGGACACCGGGCGGCACCGGCTGTTCGCCGTCTGGCACCGGGTCGCCTGCGACCGGGCCTCGGTGACCGGGGTGCTGCTGCCCGAGCTGCACGAACTGTACGACGCGCGGCTGGCGGACCGGGCCGGCGAGCTCCCCCCGGTGGACCAGCAGTACTCCGACCACGCGGCCCGCCAGCGGGCCGGGCAGCCCGGCGGGCAGCCGGACGGGCCGGGGCTGCGGTTCTGGCGGGAGTACCTGGCCGGCGCGCCCACCTTGCTTGAGCTGCCCGCCGACCACCGGCGGCCGGGCCGGCAGAGCTACCGCGGCGCCGTTTACCCATTCGGCCTCGGCGCCGGGCTGACCGGGGCGCTGCGCGAACTGGCCGGGCGCGAGCAGGTGACGCCGCGGACGGTCCTGGCCGCGGCGTTCAGCGCGCTGCTGCAGCGCTACACCGGGCAGGACGACCTGCTGCTGGGCGTCTCGGTGCCCGGGCGCGCACCCGGGCAGCGCGCCATGGGGCTCTACACCCGCACCACGGTGCTGCGCGCCGACCTGTCCGGCCAGCCCAGCACCCAGGACCTGCTCCGCCGGGCGCACGCGGCCAGCGAGGCGGCCCGCGGCCACGCCGAGGTGCCACTGGACGCGATCGTGCAGGAGGTGCAGCCGGAGCGCAGCCTGGCCTGCCACCCGCTGGTGCAGGTGCTGCTGGCGTTCGAGCCGGAGCCGCCGGCGATGCCGGCGGGCTGGCAGCTGACCACCCCGGGGATCCACACCGACACGGCCAAGTTCGACCTGTGCCTGGAGCTGGACGAGCGGCCGGACGAGCTGACCGGGCGGTTCATCTACAGCAGCGACCTGTTCGACCCCGGCACGATCGCCCGGCTGGCCGGGCACTGGCGGACGCTGCTCGCCGCCATGGTCGCGCAGCCGTCGCGGCCGGTGCGGCAGCTGCCCATGCTGACCGGGCCGGAGACCCAGCAGCTGCTGAGCGACTGGAGCACCGGGCCGGAGCCGCCCGCCGGGCCGGACATCGTGACCCTGATCGGCGAGCAGGCCAGGATCCGGCCGGACGACATCGCGGTGAGCTGCGGATCCGAGCAGCTCAGCTACCGCCAGCTGACCGAGCGGGCCGGCCGGCTGGCCCGGCACCTGCGCGAGCGCGGCGCCGGCCCCGAGGTGCCGGTCGGCGTCTGCCTCGACCGGTCGCTCGGCCAGGTGACCGCGCTGCTGGCCATCCTGCGGGCCGGGGCGGCGTACGTCACGCTTGACCCCGACGCGCCGGCCGAGCGGAGCGAGCTCGTGATCCGGGACACCCAGATGCCGCTGCTGATCACCCAGGAGCGGCTGCGGCCCGCCCTGCCCGTCACCGACGCGCAGCTGGTGAGCCTGGACGGCGACCACGCGCTGATCGAGCAGCAGAGCGCGGGCGAGCCGCCCGGCGAGCCGTCTGCCGGGCAGCTGGCCTACATCATCTACACCTCCGGGTCGACCGGCCGGCCCAAGGGCGTGATGGTCGAGCGCGGCGCGCTGTCCGCGCACATGCGAGCCATGATCGCCGAGTACCGGCTCGGGCCGGGCGACCGGGTGCTGCAGTTCAGCCAGTACAGCGCGGACGCGTCGCTGGAACAGATGCTGCCCGCGCTGGCCGCGGGCTGCCACCTGGTGGTCCGGGGCAGCGAGATCTGGCCGGCCCGGCAGCTGCTGGCCGAGCTAACCGCCGGCCAGGTGACGGTGATGAACCTGTCCCCCGCGCACTGGCAGCAGGTGGTGCGCGAGTGGACCGAGACCGGGGCGGCGCTGGACGGCCTGCGGCTGCGGCTGGTGATCCTCGGCGGCGAGCGGCTCAGCCCGCAGGCGGTGGCCGAGTGGCGGGAGCTGGGCCTGCCGAGGGTCCGGCTGGCGAACGCCTACGGGCCGACCGAGACCACAATCACCGCCACGCTCGGCGAGGCCGGCGAGGAGCACGACCTGATCACCATCGGGCGGCCGCTGGCCGGGCGCAGCATGTACATCCTGGACCGGGCCGGGCAGCCGGTCCCGGTGGGTGTGTTCGGCGAGCTGCACATCGGCGGCCCGCTGCTGGCCCGCGGGTACCTGAACCAGCCGGCCCTGACCGAGGAACGCTTCGTGCCCGACCCGTTCGCCGCGCACCCGGGCGGGCGGCTGTACCGGACCGGGGACCTGGTGCGCTACCTGCCCGACGGGCGGCTCGACTGCGCCGGCCGCAACGACGAGCAGGTGAAGGTCCGCGGCTTCCGGATCGAGCTCGGCGAGGTGGAGGCGGTGCTGGCGGAGCACCCGGCGGTGGCCGAGGCCGTCGTCGTGGCCCAGGGCGACAGCGGCGACAAGGAACTGGTCGCGTTCGTGGTGACCCGCACCGGGGAACCGCTGCCGGACGGCGAGCTGCGCCGCTACCTGGCCGCCAAGCTCCCCCGGCACATGCGCCCTGCCGCGGTCGAGCAGCTGGCCGAGCTGCCCCGGCTGGCCACCGGCAAGCCGGACCGGCGCAGGCTGCCGCGGGTCGAGCGGGCCACCCGCCGGGACGGGACGCCGTACCTGCCGCCGCGGACGCTGGCCGAGCAGCAGCTGGTGCGGATCTGGGAGGAACTGCTGGAGCCCCGGCCGATCGGCATCCAGGACAACTTCTTCCACCTGGGCGGGCACTCGCTGCTGGCCGCGCAGCTGGTGGACCGGATCGAGCGGGCGACGGGGCAGAAGCTGGCGCTGTCCACGCTGTTCGCCGGGCCCACGGTGGAACAGCTCGCCGCGGCGCTGCAGTCCGGCGGGCCGGCGGGCACCAGCCGGGTGCGCGTGCTGCCGGTGCAGGGCACCGGGAGCAGGCCACCGTTCTTCTTCCTGCACGGGGACTGGACCGGCGGCGCGTTCTACTGCTTCGCGCTGGCCCGGGCGTGCGGCCCGGAGCAGCCGTTCCACGTGCTGGAGCCGTACAAGTTCAGCGCCCGCGACGAAGTGCCAACCGTCGAGGAGGTCGCGGCGGCGCACATCGACGCGGTGCGCCAGGTGCAGCCCGCGGGACCCTACCGGCTGGGCGGCTTCTGCAACGGCGGGCTGCTGGCCTACGAGATGGCCCGGCAGCTGGAGCGCGACGGGCAGCAGGTCGAATTCCTCGGGCTGGTCGATCCGTCGCCGCCGGTGCAGGCCAGCCTGCTCAGCGCGGTGTGCGACCAGGTGCACCGGCTGCGGCGCGGCCCGGCGGCCAGGCGGGCGGACCTGTACCTGTGGGCGCGGCACGCGCAGCGGCACGTGTACCGGCGGCTGCGGCCGAACGGCAGCCGGGTGACCGACTTCGGGAAGCTGCTGGTGATCGATCCGCGGCTGGACCGGATGTTCCCGCCGCGGGACGCGCTGTACGCCGACTTCATCGGCGTGCTCACCTGGGCTGCGGCGCGCTACCGCACCGGCATCTACTCCGGTGGGGTCACGTTCTACTGGGCCCGGGAGGAACCGGGCATCGCGCGCACCTGGCGGCCGGTCATCGGGCGGAAGACGGCGGCGGACGTCGAGGAGCATCCGGTCCCCGGCACGCACATGGCCACCATCACCGACCACATCGAGGAACTGGCCGCGGTGCTCGCCGACGGACTGGCCCGCGCCGGGCAGCCCGGCGGGCGGCGGGCGGCCGCGGCGGCGGGGACGCCATGACCTGTGAGATCCGGCCGCTGCGTGGCCGGGACGTGTGGCAGGTGCTGGCCCTGCAGCGGCAGGCCTTCCCCGAGGATCCGTGGACGTCCTCGACCGCGGGCGGCTGGTTAGCTCGGCTCACCCGGGACGGGCGGGCCGGCTACGCCGTCCCGCTGGCCCGGCTGCTGCGGTTCTGCCAGGTCAACGAGGCGGCCGGCCTGCTCCGGCTCGCCGTGCTGGTCACGCTGGGCCGGCCGGCCGGGCTGAGCTACCTGGTGGCCGGCCCTCCCGGCTCGGTCGCCGGGTACGCGAGCCTGCACGGCACGGCCGGTGACGAGGCCGAGCTCGCGCTGATAGCGGTGCGGGCCGACCGGCGGGGCGAGGGGATCGGCAGCCGCCTGGTCACCGAGATCATCGCGATGGCGCAAGCCAGGCGGTGCCGCGGCATCTTCCTCTACGTGCGTGACGGCAACACCACCGCCCACCGGCTGTACCAGAGCTTCGGGTTCGCCGACAGCGGCGTGCTGCCCGGCTTCTACCAGCCGTCCGGCACGGACGCCATCGTGATGCGGCGGCCGTTCAGCGGCGGGCCGGCCCAGGCGCGCCGGGCGGCGCCGGAAGCCAGTCGGTCAGCCTCGGGTGATGACCTTCCCGGTGAACACGTTGTGCCCGCCGTTCAGATAGCCGCCGTCGGTCCACAACGCGATGCCCCCGGGCACCGAGACCGTGTTGCCGGTGAGGGTGAGCAGCGTCCCGTCGCCGCCCCGCCAGCCGTAGCTGATGACGCTGCCGTTGACGTGGTTTCCGGTCAGCGTGGTCTGGTACACCGGCCCGTCGACCTTGTCCCCGCTGCCTCGGGTGATCAGGAAGGATCCTGGGCCCGCGAACGTGTTGCCGGTGTAGCGGTTGCCGCTGGCGCCCGCCCCGCCGAGCTCGGTGAACGTCTTGTCGTTGGCCCCGGTGTTGCCGGAGATCACGTTGTCCCGGCCGCCGTACACCTCGACCGCGCTGCCGTCGGTGCCGTACACCGGTGAGGCGGTGACCTGGTTGTCGATCCGGTTGCCGGTGACCGTGTTGTGGCTGCCCCACAGCAGCACACCGAACGCGCCCGAGCCGAGGCGCAGGGGATTGAGTGCGTCGCAGTGGTCGATGACCGACCGGCTCAGCACCCCACCGGCCGCGCCGGCCTCGAAGTACACCCCCGCGTACAGGTTGCCGAAGGCCCGGACGTCGGTGACGGTGTCGTCCTGGCCGTCGACCGCCACGCCGATGATGTAGCCGTTCTTGCCCGCGTAGCCCCGGCCGGTGAGCCGCAGCCAGCGGACCGTGTCGTGGCGGCCGGTGACCTGGATGTCGCTGCCGTAGCTGCGCCGGCTGATCACCGGCCACCGGCCGGGCCCGGTGCTCTGCACGGTCACGCCGTCCGCGGCCACCGTCAGCCGCCCGGAGTAGCTGGCCCCGGACACGAGCTCATAGGTGTGGCCGGCCAGCACGTGCACCGTGGACAGGTTCGTGCCGGGGGGAACGATGACGATCCGGCTGGTGCGGGCGGCTGGGCCCGACCCGCTGGCGGGGGTGGGTGTGCGGCCGGTGCCGGGTGTCCTGGCGGGGCCGGATGTGGCGGTCGCGCCGGACAGCGCGGTCACGGCGGCCACCGTCAGGGCCGCCGCACCCTGCAGGACACGCATGGCTCACCACGGTAGCGGCTCCCCGGGCAGCCTCGCGGATCTTGACGCCCGCGCGGGACGGGCCGCCGGGTGCGCCAGGTTTGCTGAAATGGCAAGCAAACTTGTCAGCCGGTGCCCGGGTGACGCAGGGTGGGGCGCGAAGCCCGGGACGACCGGGCCGCGAGGATCGGAGCGACCGTGCGGCACGACCACCAGCACTCCCCCGGTCCGGCGGGCGGCTCAGCCGACCCGGCGGGCACCGTCGAGTTCACCCAGGAGTACTGGGACGACCGGTACCGGTCGTCGGGCCGGCTATGGAGCGGACGGCCTAACGCGCAGCTCGTGGCGCAGACGGCGGACCTGCCCCCAAGTGACGCGCTGGACGCCGGCTGCGGTGAGGGCGGGGACGCCATCTGGCTGGCCGGCCGCGGCTGGACGGTCACCGCGGTGGATGTCTCGGCGGTGGCGCTGGAGCGGGCCGCCGCCCGGGCCGCGGACGCGGGACCGCAGACGGCGGGGCGGATCAGCTGGCAGCGGGAAGACCTGCTCACCTGGGGCCCGGGGCCGGGGCGGTTCGACCTGGTGACGGCGCAGTTCATCCACCTGCCGCAGGGCTACCTGGAGTCGCTGCACCGGCGGCTGGCCGCGGCGGTGCGGCCCGGCGGGACGTTCCTGGTGGTCGGGCACCACCCCGACGACCTGCACGCGAACGTGGGCCGGACCGGGCCGCGGCACCTGTTCGTGTCGGCCGCCGACCTGGCCGCGGCGCTGGACCCGGACGGCTGGGACGTCGTGGTGGCCACGGCGGTCGCGCGGCCGGAGGCTGATCTCGATGGTCACCCGGCCACCGTCAAGGACACTGTGCTGCGGGCCGTCCGCCGCAGGTCATAGCGAGACCAGGCCGGCCGGTGACAACTGGTGCGCGATGACCTGGACGGTGGGCTGGTGGGCGGCGAGCAGCCGGGTGAGGTCGGCGGCCGCGGCCGTGGCGTCCTCGGCCGCGGTGTCGTGGTGGCCCTCGACGACGATCAGCGCGCGGGTAGTGGCGGGGCCGGTGGCGCTCTGCGCGCTCTGCCGCCAGCACCAGCGCCGGGCGCACACCGCGTTCTCCTCGTCGGTGAAGATGACCTCGCCTGGCTCGGGCGCGACGCTGGCCGACGAGCCGAGGTCGGCGAAGCTCTCCGCGCCGGTGGCGAACCGGACGGTGATGGCGCCGGCCACTCCGGCCTGGTCCACCACGGCGACCGGCATCGCGTACCGGATCGAGACCAGGTTGCCGATGTCGGTGAGCGCGTTGACGGACGGGATCGCGCCCTGCTTGCCGAGCCTGCGCAACAGCGCCTCGGCGGCGTTGCGGTACTGGGTGGGCTTGGCGCCGAACTGGGTGAACACCCGGCGCCACGCGGCGATCGAGGGGATGTCCGCGATCGCGGTGACGGCTAGCCGCTTCGCCACCGCCTCCTGCTCGGCGTGGTACTCGGCCAGCAGCGCCGCCGGGCTCGGGCCGTTGGCCAGGCCGGTGGCATGGATCACGGCCGCGCGGATGGCCGGGAACCGCCCGGTGACGGCGTCGTCGTAGACGAACATGACAGCAGGTCTCCTTCCTCGGGGGCTGGTGGTGACGGTGGCGCCGTCGCGGGCGGCGGCCGGGTCCGCAGGCCGGTGGCCAGGCCGCCCAGCACGACGAGAATGCCCAGCCAGACCAGCGGGCCCGGGACCGCTCCGCCGGTCAGCATGCCGGTCAGCGCGGCCGCGACGGGGGCGATCCCGGCTAGCAGGCCGACCAGGCCCGGCCCGAGCGCGGCCACCGTCGAGTACCACAGCAGGAACGCCACCGCCGTCACCATCAGCGCCAGGTAGCCGACCGCCGCCCAGTCGGCCGCGGTCAGCCGGGCCGCGGCGGCCGGCCCCTCGGTGACCAGGCTGAGCACATAGAACATGATCGCGCCCAGCCAGACCGAATGCACCGAGACGCCCCACGCGCCGTGCCGGGGCAGCACCGGCACGGCCAGCAGCGTGAATGAGGCCTCACAGGCCAGGGCCAGCGCGGCCCAGGCCACCCCGGCGGCGTCGGCCCGGCCGGCCCCCTCCACCAGCACGCTGCCCGCGGTGACCACCACCGCGGCCAGCAGGATCCGGCGGCTCGGCGGCTGCCCCGCCAGCATCGGGCCTGCCACGCCGAGCAGCACCGGCACGAACGCCACGGCCACCGCGATCGCCGCGGGCTGGGCGTGCGCCACGCCGCGCACGATGGCCAGGTTGAACAGGACGAGCCCGGTGACCGCGATGCCGGCCAGCCACAGCCACTCCCGGCCGCGCGGGCGGGTCAGCCCGACCCCGGCCAGCCGGGCCGCGGCGACCAGGACCGGCAGCGCGATCGTGTAGCGGATGCCCTGGGCCGCGAACAGCGGCGCGTGCACCAGCGTGCGGGATACCCCGACGCTGCTGCCCACCAGCGCCATCGCGCCCATCCCGCGCAGCACGCTGCGGGCCCGGCCGGTGCCGGAGGGGACGGTCCCGGTGGCGGCGTTCCCGGTGGCGGTTCCGGTGCCGGTCGGGGTGTCCATGGAGCCACTGTGCCGCCATAATGGACTGGTGAGTAGGTCCAATACCAGCCAAATGGACCAGTCCATAACGCCGGGAGCAGACTTCCTCCAGCTCAGCATCGGCGACGCGCCGGTGGGCGGCCGGGCGGACTGGCTGGCCCGGCGGCTCCGGCAGGCGATCTCCGACGGCCGCCTGCCGGTAGGCAGCAGGCTGCCGGCCAGCCGGGTGCTGGCCGCCGAGCTGCAGGTGTCCCGCGGCGTGGTCACCGAGGCCTACCAGCGGCTGACCGAGGACGGGCACGTGGCCGGGCGCGGCCGGAACGGCACGATCGTGGTCGCCGCCCCGGTGCCCATCATGACCGCCCCGGTACCAGCGGCGGGCGCGCCCGCACCGGGCCGGCCACCCGGCGGACCGGCCGCCGCCGTCCCGGGACCGGCCGGGACGCCGGCGGGCGAACTGTTCGCCGCCCCGCCCGGCGTGGACATCTTCGACTCGCTGCGGGCCGCCCCGGCCCGAATCGACCTGACGCCGGGGCTGCCCGACCTGGCGGCGTTCCCGCGGGCCGCGTGGCTGCGCGCGGAACGGTCCGTCCTGGCCGATCTGTCGCCCACCGCGTTCGGCTACAGCGACCCGCGTGGCACCCCGGCACTGCGGCTGGCCGTGACGCGGTGGCTGGGCCGCACCCGCGGCATCCGGGTGGAGCCGGACGAGGTGATCATCGTCAACGGCGTGTCCCAG
Source organism: Streptosporangiaceae bacterium (assembly GCA_036501145.1). Lineage (GTDB taxonomy): Bacteria > Actinomycetota > Actinomycetes > Streptosporangiales > Streptosporangiaceae > PALSA-505. The sequence goes on from DASYAV010000199.1 coordinate 25,062, forward strand.
GCGCTGGGGCTGCTGGCCCAGGTGCTGCGCACCGGCGGCACAGGGGTGGTCGCGGTGGAGGATCCGGGTTCGCTCGGCACCCGCCAGCACCTGCAGAACTGGGGGCTGGACACCCCGCCCGTCCCGGTCGACGCGGACGGCGTGCGTGTCGCCGAACTGGCGGCGGGCGACGCCAGGGCGGTGCTGCTGACCCCGGCGCACCAGTTCCCGACCGGGGTGGTACTGGACGGCGAGCGGCGGCGTGAGCTGTTCGGCTGGGCGGAGCGCGGCGGGCTGATCATCGAGGACGACTACGACGCCGAGCACCGGTACGACCGGCCGCCGGTCCCGGCGCTGCGCGCGGTGCTCGGCGACCGGGTCTGCTACGCCGGCAGCGTGTCCAAACTGCTCGCACCCGCGCTGCGGGTGGGCTGGCTGCTGCCGCCGCCGCGGTACCTGGGCGCGCTGATCGCGGCCAAGCGGAACGCGGACCTGGGCAACGCGGTGCTCCCCCAGCTCGTGCTGGCCCGGCTGATGGAGTCCGGCGAGCTGGAGCGCCAGCTCCGGTTCGTGCGCAAGCGGCACCGCCGCCGCCGCGACGCGATGATCAGCGCGATCGCCACCGAGCTGCCCCAGGCCACGGTGCACGGCGCCGCGGCCGGGCTGCACCTGATGACCACCTTCGATGACGGCTCCGGCTTCGCCGACCTGGACCTGGCCGCCGCGGCGATGGCCCGCGGAGTGAAGGTGCAGCCGCTGTCCTGGCACAGCCAGCGCCCGCACCGCCCCGGCCTGGTCCTCGGCTACGCCGCCAACCCACCCACCGCCATCACCGACGGCATCGCCGCCCTCGGCGCTATCGTCCGCGAGATCGGCTAGTTACGGTTGATCTCGAAATGCTGTGAGCGACCGGAAGACGCGTCTCACCGTCACCATCGATCCTCATCTCGCCGCCTACGCCGAGCACCTCGTCGAAGCTGGCAAGGCACCGTCTGTTTCCGCCGTGGTCAACCGCGCACTCGAGGCCGAGGCCCAGCGCGACCGCGACGCACTGAACCGCCTGAAAAAGATCGCTGCGCAGGCCGACCCGGCCAAAGTAGCCCGGATGGCCGCCCACGCCGCGGCGCAAGCCGCCGCTCTCGGCTACCGGTGAGCGAGGAAACCGGCAGCGCCCCACCTGGGTCATCGACGTTCAGGCTGCGGGCAGCTGACGCTAGCCAGGGCGGGTGCTGACCGCATGTGGTTATTGCCGGGACGAGGACGATGAGGCGAGCTGGACGGTGGCGTTCCTGATGTGGACGGTTACCGGGCCGAGGCCGATCTCGCGTACCTGCAGCTGCGGCGCGTTGCCGGCCTGGCCGCCCGGTGCGTCCGAGGGGATGGTGGCCGTCCAGGTCAGGGTCTTGTAACCGGAGCTGAGGTTGATGGCCGGGCTCTGGATGTCCTGGGCGCCGGTGTAGGTGTCCAGGAACACCTGACCGGAGCCGGCCACCTGGACCGAGAACTGGTACGTGTCGCCGTCGGTGACCGCGGGATAGGTGTGTACCCACCCCTGGCCAGATTCGGTCGTCGGCACGCTCCAGGCAAGGTCGGGGCCACCCTGGTAGGTTCCAGCGGCCAGGCTGCCTGTGGTGTCCGTCCAGCCGGTGGTCCCGTCCTGGCCGCTCGGGTTGCTGACCAGGTTCGGGCCGCTGGGGGTGGGCGGGGTGTAGCCCTGCAGCTGGCCCGCCGGGGGCAGCTTGAGCAGGGCCGCGCCGGATACCGCCTGAGCGTTCAGCCGCGGCAGCGAGGCGCCGGAGCCCTGGTGATACGCCTCGTCGGTGAGGGCCAGCTCGCTGGGGGTGGTGAACACGAAGTGCTTGCCCACGGTCTTGCCCCAGCTGGCCAGGGCCTGCCCGACGGCCAGCACATCCTGCGGGGTGAGGTTCCAGCCGTCGACCAGCGGGTCAACGAACACCGGCTTGCTTGTCGGGGTGCCCAGCACGTCCTGCTCGATGGTGGACAGGAGCGTGCTCGCCGAGCTGATGTAGCCGCTCGTCTGGCCGACGACCGCCGTCTTGCCCTGCTGCAGGTAGGCCATCGGCGCGTCCACCGAGATGCTCGGCACCCCCGACGACGTGGCGTAGGCGGCGATCTGGCTCGGCGGCTCCCAGAAGTCGACCGTGCTCATCGAGTCCTTCCGCATGAACCCGCCGGACAGCTGGGCGAACCGCTGGAGGTCGGTCCCGGTCATCTGGGTGGCGTAGCCGACACCGGACGGCCCGGGCAGCAGTTCGCTGTCGCGTGGCAGGTGCCGGTAGAACCAGCTGAGCATGCCCGGTGCGAAGTCGGCCATCCCGGGAGCGGTGGTCCAGCCCTCGGGAACCGCGCCCAGGTCGGGGCCCGCGGTCCAGACGTCGAACATGTGGTGCTCGTCGTACTGGGCGTTGTCGCCGTCGCTGACCATGAACGACACGTAGACCGTGTTGTTTTCCGGCCGCACCGGCTTCGGCTGGGGCTGGGTGAGGCTGGGCAGGCTCGGCACGGCGGCCCAGTCGCTCCCGTTCTCCAGGAAGTCCGAGGCGTTCAGAAAGTGCCCGAGCGAGCTGAGGTCGGCGACGTCGGGGCCCTCGTCGGGGATGTAGCCGAGGATGGGGGTGTTGGCCGGGCGGGCGCTGATGATCTGGTTCATCAGCGGCTCTTCGGAGGAGTCGGTGGAGGTCAGGTAGAACACGAAGGACTTGGTGGCGATGATGTAGTCGCGCAGCGAGCCGTCGTCGCCCGGGTTCAGCATGACGAGGTCGGCGGTGTTCGTCTTGGGGAACAGGTTGGTGTACTCCCACTGGTAGGCCGCCGCCGCGTTCGGGAAGCTCTGGTTGGCGAAGCTGTAGAGGACCGGGATGCCGTACTGCTGGAGCAGCGGCACCTGGCTCGGGTCGGCCACCATGGCGTCGTCGAGGCCGGCCATCGTGGTGGCCAGGTTGACCGTGTCGGAGTCCGACGGGTTGATCAGGATGGCGCCTTTGATGTCGTGGCCGTAGCCGGCCAGCATGGCCGCTAGCTGCCCGGCCGCGCCGCTGCCCAGGCCCTGCAGCGCGCTGCGGTGGACGCCGCTGAACGCGTTGTCCTTCAGCCACGTCTGGTCGTCGGCGTTCCACACCACGTACAGCCGCTTCGCCCGCTGACGCTGGTTGTAGGCGCCCTCCAGGGTGGTGGCGGCGAGCTCCTCGTCGCTGGTGCCGCCGGACAGGTTGGCGACGACCATCGTCTTGAACGGCGCCAGCTTCGGCCACAGCTCCGGCGTGTTGCCGCCGCCCGGCTGCCTGGCGGCCTGGGCGGCCGGGGTCGCCGCCGTGGCCGCCGCGGCCGCCGCCGGGGTGCCCGGCGATGCGAGCGCCAGCGCGGCCACCGTCCCGGCCGCCACACTCCCCACCACCCTTCGCCAGCGCCGCCTGGCCACGGCCGCGCGCGGCCGGCTGGCCGGGCTCCGGTGCGGGCACAGCGTTTCCGGGAAAGACACGGTGGCCTCCCTACCCGTTGGGCACGTCAACCGTTAAATTGTGACACTCCCAGGCGCCGCCGATAAGGCCTTCGCGGGTTCTAGATAAGGCCAGGAGCGCAGGATCGAGCGGACCGCCTGGTAACGGGTGATGACCGCCGCCGGGACCGGGATGCCGGGCTCACCGGCGAGGGCGAGCGGCGTGGCCAACCGCCGCAACGCCTCCCGCAGCAGCATCACCGGCCAGACGGCGGCCTCGGCGCGTGCCCATCCGCGCCGCGGGCCGGCCGCGGCGAAGCTGGCCCGGACGGCACGGCCGTCCAGCGTGGCCTGCCCGTGCACGTGGTACCAGTACAGCGCCGTGGCGACGGCGAACAGGACCGGTTCGGCGAACGGCGTGAAGTCGATCACCGCGACCACCTCGTCGCCGTCCATCAGCACGTTGTCCGGCCCGATGTCCCCGTGCACGACCTGAGCCGGCAGCTGCCTCATCCGCGGCAGGAAGGCCTCGACCAGCCCGAGCGCCCGCGCCACGGTGTGACCGGCGCCGCCGGGCAGGCCCGTGCGGTGCAGCAGGCCCGGCAGTGTCTCGATGAGGTAGCCGGGCGAAGCCACCCGGGTGAACAGCGTGTCCTGCGCCGCCAGCGCGGGCGGCACGGGGACGTGGGCCAGCACCGCGTGGCAAGCGCCGGTGTGCCGCATCACCCCGGCGGTCTGGGCCGGTGTGGGAGGCAGGAAAATCCGGCCGGGCAGGAACTCCTGCACGCCGTGACCGGATTCGCCGATGAGCGAGCCCGCCGTGGTCCGCCACGGCCTAGCCTGGCGCACGCCCGCCTCGCTGAGCACCCGGGCGGCACGTTCATACAGCACCGCCTGTGCTTCGCTCTCCGCGGGCTTGGCCACGAACTCGCCGGCCGCGGTGGTGAGCCGCACGACGTCCGCCCGGCCGCCGGCCAGCGGCGTGACCGCTTGCAGCCGGCCCAGCCCGAACTCCGCCGCGATGCGCTGATAATCCGGCACGCCGCCGCAGCCTAGTGGTGCCGCGGCGCAGGCGCCCGGCAGGCAGGCCGGGGCAGGACACAACGAATCAGCCGGGCTGTTCGTTCTGGTAATCAGGAGAATCCGACGGCTGGGGCGTGGCGTGGACAGCTGGAAGCAGGCACTGGCCGGGCTGGCGGGCAGCCAGTTCGCCTCGCTCAAGCGTGCGGCTTTCCTGCTCTGCGGGGATGACAGCCAGGCCGAAGACCTGGTGCAGGAGGCACTGGTCCGGGCGTTCGCACGGCCGCTGCGGGCGCACCGGCCTGGCGCGGCCGAAGCGTACGTGCGGGTCATCATGGTGCGCCTGGTCATCGACGGGGCCCGCAGGCGATCACGGTGGAACCGGGCGGCACCGCTGCTGGCGGCCAGCGGGATGGCCGCCGGCGACCCCGCCGACCAGGTAGGCGACCGGGACGTCATCCTGACCGCGCTGAACGCGTTGTCGCCCAAGCAGCGCGCGTGCGTCGTGCTGCGTTACTACCAGGATCTGCCGGTGGCACAGGTAGCGGCGGCACTGGGCGTGGCCGAGGGAACGGCCAAACGGTACCTGAGCGAGGCCATGACCCGGATGGCCGCGCAACTGTCTCCCGCGCAGAGCCGGGGCCCTGGCGAAGGGGTGAGGCCCGATGGTTCTTGACGAGCAGGACCTGCGCCATCGCCTGACGTCGGCAGCCGGCCAGGCCGGCGCACCCCGCTTCACGGCCGAGAGCCTGGCCGGCCGGATCCGGCGGCGCCGCACCAGGATTCTCACGCTGTTTTCCGCGTCGCTGCTCATCGTGGCGGCCGCCGCCGTGGCGATCCCCATCGCATTGACCGGCTCGGGCGCCCGGTCCGTGATGCACCCGGAAAAGGCCCCGTTCTTGCTGACCTACACGGTGGCGGTCAATGGCCGGTCATACGCATTCGCGGAGAACGGCTCGCCGCCGACGTTCGCGGTCGCCCTGGGCGAACCTCTGACGATCGACGTGGGGGTGCGGGTTCCGGCGCGAGCCGAGGTCGGCGTGCTGTGGCTGGGCATCTCCAGGGGCATGCTCAGTTCACCCGGCCCGGACGGGCAGCAGCCGGCCGGCATGCGCCCGGCCCTGGCGCACACGCTGCAGCCGCTCGCCGCCGGGCTGCACACGTTCAGCCTGACCTGGACCGTGCCCGCCGAGCTCCGCGCCCGGACCGTGCTGCTGGTCGCGGGGTGGACGACGAAACAGCGGGACGCGAGCGTCGGAGAGCCGGTTGCCCTGCTGGCCGCCGAGCGCAAGTAGCCAGCCGCCCGGCACGGCCAGGAGCCGCTGAACTCTAAAATGAGCGGCATGGCGCGAACCGCTGGACCCTCCGCTGAGCAGCCCATCACCCGCACCGTCGTGAGCGACGTCCGCCTGCCCGCGGTGAAGCCGACCGACCGCGTGCAGGTCCGCGAGATCAGGCTTTTGCCGTCGGCGCCCGCCGGGGCGCACGTGCACAACGGCCCGGTGTTCGGCAGCATCGTGGCGGGCTCCGTCGTCTATCAGATCGACGGCCAGGCGGCGTCGGTCCTGCGGCCCGGGGACGTGTTCTACGAGCCCGAGGGCGAGCGGATCGCCCGGTTCGACGCCCAGGAAGATGGCGCTACGTTCCTGGCCTGGTTCCTGCTGTCCCCGGGCCAGGAACCCGCGCTGACCCCGCTCGCCTGACCCGATGACGACCGCCGCTCCGTGATCGGCGGCATGGTCACGTCCTCGCATCCGCCAGCAACCGCGATCATGGAGCTTGGGCCTTGATGGGCTCGCCACCTGCGACCGTTTCCATGGGCTCGTTGAACTTCTGGGTGGTGGGTGGCAGACCGAGTGGCAGCACGGCGACCGCGTTGCCGTCCGGTATTGCCGAGGCACCGACATAGTCACCCGCGAAGCCGCCGATATGGGCGCCGCCTTGGTAGGGGTCGCCGAACTGGGTGAGCTTCATCGGCCCCGCGATGACCTGGGGTTTGCTCCACACCGCGCCGCCGTCGGCGGATGAGATGTAGCCCAGGAACACCTGGCAGGCCGAGACGGTGCACGGCACTTTCGGGAAGTAGTAGTAATACAGCCCCAGCCGGGCGGAGGTCCCGGAGGCCGAGGGATCCACCGCCAAGCCGCCGCCCCACACGTCCAGCTTGCTGGTGACGGGGGCGATCGGGACGCGGGTCACCGCGGTCCAGTGCGTCCCGTCGGTGGACGTGGTCATGACCATATCGTCGCTGGCGCATTTGATGCGGAACCGGCAGTCGGGGAACGCGAGGTAGATGCGCCCGGCGCGGTCCATGCCCTCGGCCGGGAAGAACGGCAGCCGGAGGTTCTGCAGATTTCCGGCCAGGCTGTGCTGATGGAACGTGCTGATGGTCCGGGCCGCGCCCCAGGTCCGGCCCCCGTTAGTGGAGGTAAAGACATCCAGGTCCCCGTCGTGCACGGCCAGCCCGTGCAGGGTCGGGATGGGCACGACCACCGTGCCGTTGGGCAGCACGGTCGGCTCGCCACCGACGCCTCGGAACTTGCTGGCCGTGGTGACCGGCGCCGACCAGGTCTTGCCGCCATCGGTTGAGGTGCTCATCTCGACCAGGAAGCCCTTGTTGACCATGTCCCACTCGGCGTAGCAGTTCCCGTAGTGGGGACTGGCTGGGTGGTTGTCGCAGGTGACCCAGTCTTTGTCGCTGATATCGCTGCCCGTGCCCTTGAACACGGAGATCGGGTTGCTCCAGTGCGTGCCGTTGGTGGAGGTGCTGACGGTCACGCCGCCCGCGCCGCTGCAGTTCAGCGCGGAGACGACCCATTCCTTGTACTTGGCGTCCCAGGAGTCCGTGGTGTCGGCGACAGATTTCTCCGGGCCGGGCGGGGTGGAGTAGGGGGTCAGACCGGGCAGCAGGCCGTGGGTCCAGGTCTTGCCACCGTCGCTGCTGAACGCCCAGCCGATGTCATCGGTGCAGGTGGGGACGTTGCCGACCATGAACGACGACAGCACCGAGTGCCCCACCGCGATGGTGTCCGGCTCTGCCTCGGTGGCGTGTTCCTGCCCGGCCTTGATGATCGGGTCCGAACTCACCCGCACCAGCGCCGGGGCCCGTGACCGGGCCGTGCCAGCGACCGCGGGCGCCAGTGCCCCGGCCAACGCGATTCCCGCTGCCATGAGCACCACTGCCGGGCGGGCGCCCGTCACCCGCACTGGGTGCGGGTTACCGATCCTCGCGCGTGCTCTTTCCTCAGGGCTCATGTCCCCAGTTGCGGCCCTCGCCCCGGCTGTGACATCACGCGCGGCGGCAGCGGCGCAGGAAGGGCTGGCGGTGGCGAGGAACTCGGCGGCCCGGGTGCGGTGCACCGCATGACCCGCGCCCTCGATGGTGACGAGTTCGGCGTCTGGCACCAGGCCGGCCAGCCTGGCCAGCAGGTGCTGTGGCGCCGGGCTGGTCGAGCCGCCGCCGATCACCGGGGTCGGGGCGGTGATGGCGGGCAGTTCCGCCCACCAGGCTGGGTCGGGGTGGTTCAGCTGGCCGAGGATCGCCCGCGTCCAGTCTCACCGTGGCCATGAGCCAGCACCTTAGCCGCGGCCCTCAGCGGTCGTGGCTGGCGTCAGCCGGTTCCGCGAGCGGGGTGTGCGACCGGGCGCTGTGCACGGCGTCGCGGATCGCGGTGATCACCAGGTCCGGGTCGTCCTTGTAGACGAAGTGACCGGAATCGCCGGCCACGATGTGCCGCCGGTTGGCGGACAGCCCGGCCAGGTCCGCGTGCAGGTCGTGCCAGATCTGCCAGGTACGGCCCTTCATCAGCTTTCCGGGACCGGCGGTTATGACGATCAGCGGCCGGTCGCCGAGGGCGCCCGCGGCCAGCGGCTTGTCACCCGGCGTCAGGCGTTCCAGGGCGCCCATCTCCCTGATCAGCGAGCGCCGGTCCGCGCCGCTGCGGGCCTTGCGGGGCATCATCAGCATCATCGGGAGCGTGAGCTTGTTGAGCGCCCTGAGATGCCACGCCAGTTCCGGGACCAGTACCTGCCCCTGCGCCTCGTGACTGGAGTCGACCAGGACCAGGCCGGCGACCTCACCGTCGTAGAGGCCGGTGAACGCGCGCGCATAGGTACCGCCGGCCGAATGCCCGGCCAGTATCACCGGGCGGGCGATGCCCAGCGCGTCCAGCACCCCGTGCAGATCGCGCGCGATGTCGCGTGGTGTCCTGGCGTCCTGTGCCCGGCTGCTCGCGCCGTAGGCCGCCCGGTCGTAGGTCACCACCGTGGTCTCCCCGGCCACAGCTTCGGCGACCGCCCGCAAGGAGGCAGCGGTGGCGCCGAATCCGGGCTCGATCACCACCGCCGGCGCACCCGCTCCGAACACCGTGGCCTCGATCCGGTGCGGGCCGACCTCCACCTGGCGGGTCACACTGTCCATCCGACGCAGCACCTCCCGGCAAGTCACGATATGTCGTGTCTGCGGCAGAGTTTATCCCGGGTGAACCCGCCGCGGTAGCGTGCCGTGCGTACGGATGGACCGGTGGCGTCAAGGCACGTCGTCAGGCACGATCCTCACTACCGCGCGGCGGGGGCAGGAGGGCCTTCGCCGTGGCGCCTGGGCCGGGGACGGAGCGGACGTCGCCGGGCCGTACCTCGGCTTGGCAGTGCGGGCAGGTCTGCACCGGGTGCATGGCGTGGCCGCAGGGCTCGTGGATGAGCAGGACCGGCGGGCCCGAGGGCCCGGGGGCCCAGGTGTCGCCCCAGGCCATCAGCGCCGTGATCACAGGCGCCAGCGCGCGCCCCTTCTCGGTCAGCGTGTATTCGTAGCGCGGCGGGTGCTCGCTGTACTGCCGGCGGCTGAGGATGCCCTGGTCAACGAGCTTGTGCAGCCGGGATGAGAGCACCCCGCGGGCCATGCCGAGGCTCTCCCGGAACTCGTCGAACCGGGTAGCCCCGCGCAGCACGTCCCGGACGATCAGCAGGGTCCACCATTCCCCCACTACGTCCAGGGTCCGGGCGATGGAGCAGTTCATGCCGGACAGGCTGGTCAGCCGCATGCGCACAGCATATGAACTAGTAAGTCCCTTGACAAGACCAACTCTTCGTCCGCATGGTTAGTCCTATGACGAGACCAACTGGCGACAGGACCTGGCGGATCCTGGCCGTGCTGTGCGTCGGTTCGTTCGCGGTTCTGATGGACACCACGATCGTCAATGTCGCAGTGCCGAACCTGATCGATACCCTGCACGCCGGGCTTGACCAGGTGCTGTGGATCAACAACGCGTACCTGCTGGTGTTCGGCTCGATGCTGATCACCATGAGCCGGCTGGGCGACATCTTCGGCCAGCGGCGCCTGTTCATAGCCGGGCTCGCCGTGTTCACGGTGTCGTCCGCGCTGTGCGGCGCCGCGCAGAATCCGGCCGAGCTCATCGCGGCACGCGCCGTCCAGGGCCTGGGCGCGGCCATCCTCGCGCCTCAGCCGCTCGTCATCCTCTCGGCCACACTGCCGCCGCAGCGGCGCGGCGCCGCGTTCGGCATCTACAACGGCATGATCGCGCTCGCTGCCGTGATCGGGCCGACCCTCGGCGGCGTCCTGGTCAGCTACGCCGGCTGGCGGTGGATCTTCTACGTCAACCTGCCGATCACGGTCACCGGGATCGTGATGGCGTTCCGCATGGTGCCGAACTTGCGGCCCGGCCGCCGGCATCGGCTGGACATCCTCGGTGTCACGCTGGCCACACTCGGCCTGGGCAGCATCGTGTTCGGCCTGATCGAGGGTCAGCGCTACGACTGGGGTGGCATCGCCGGGAGCCCGGTCACCATTCCTGAGGTCATGATCGCCGGGGCCGTGCTGCTGGCCGCGTTCGGCTTCTGGGAACGAAGCCAGCGCGAGCGAGAGCCACTGCTGCCGCCGGCGCTGTTCCGCGACAAGGCGGTCGTGCTGCTCTGCACGCTCGCCGCCGCCGCGCAGTTCGGCCTGATCACCTTGATGGTCCTGGGCGCGATCAATCTGCAGTCAGTGCTCGGTTACAGCGCTGTCATCGCCGGCCTCACCGGTTTGCCGCTGACGATCGTGCTCGCCTCGGTAGCGCCGTTCGCCGGGCGGCTGTCTGACCGGATCGGCTCCAGGAGGATCCTGATGGCCGGATTCACGGTCTACGCGGCCGGGCTGATCGTCCTGATCGGCGTGCTGTCGGTGCACGACACCCCGTACACGTTCATCCCGCCGTACCTGCTGATCGGGCTGGGCATGGGCTGCCTGTTCGCGCCGTTGACCACCGATGCGCTGCGGCGGGTGCCAGCACAGTTCACCGGCGCCCTGGCGGGCATGCTGAACACCGCACGGCAGGTCGGCTCGGCGGTCGGCAGCGCCGTCACCGGTGCCGTGCTGGCCGCCTTCCTGGCGACCGGTCTCCAGGCCAGGGCCATCGCGGTGGCCGGCCGGCTTCCGGCCACGGCGCGCCACCGTTTCCTGGGCGGCTTCAGCCACACCGCGAGCAGCGGCCTGCAGGTAGGACGTGGCCAGTCCGGCGGAGCCACCTTCTCGGCCAGCGTCCCCCAGCCGCTTCGCACGCAACTCCAGCGGCTGGCCCACACGGTCTTCACCACCAGCTACATCGGCGCCATGCGGTCCACCATCGTCATACCGGCAGTCCTTCTGCTGCTCTGCGCTGTGGCCTGTGCCGTGCTGCTCAGGCCACAGCCAGCGGCGCCATCCCCCGCCGACCAGCCCAGCCCGGCCGGGGCAGAACCGGGAACCCGCCCCCGGCGGCGCGCGGGGTCAGGCGGCTAGGGTGCGGATCTGGTCGATCAGGGCTACCCGCTCGGCGTGGGTGGCGGCCATCGGGGTGACGTTGAGCGTGGTGACGCCGGACTCGCGGAGGGCGGCGACCCGCTCGGCGACGAAGCCCGCCGGGCCGATCAGCGAGATCCGCTCGACCAGTTCGTCCGGCACGTAGCCTGCGGCCTCGTCCTTGCGGCCGGCCAGGTAGGCGTCCTGGATCTTCTCCGCCTCGCTGCCGTAGCCGTACCGGGTGGCCAGGTTGAAGTAGAAGTTGGGGCCCTTGTCCCGGGGCGCGCCCATGCCGCCGACGTACAGCGCCAGCATCGGCTTGAGCAGGTCGAGGTACCCGGACACGTCGTCGCCGATGGCCAGCCCGGCCTGCGCGAACACGTCCAGCGGGCCGAGTTCGGCGGCCCGCTTGGCCTTCCCTGCGGCCAGCGGCTCGCCCCACACCTCGGCGGCCTTCTCCGGCATGTAGAAGATCGGCTCCCAGCCCTCGGCCAGCTCGGCGGCGAGCGCCACGTTCTTCGGGCCGATCGCGGCCAGGATGACCGGGATGTGGTCGCGCACCGGGTGGTTGATCAGCTTGAGCGGCTTGCCCAGGCCGGTGCCGGACCCGGCCGGCAGCGGGATCTGGTAGTGCTTGCCCTCGTAGGTCAGCCGCTCGCGGGCCCACACCCGGCGGCAGATCTCGATGATCTCCCTGGTGCGGCCGAGCGGCGCGTCGTAGGGCACGCCGTGCCAGCCCTCGATGACCTGCGGCCCGGATGCGCCGATGCCCAGGTTGAACCGGCCGTTCGACACGTAGTCCAGCCCGGCCGCGGTCATCGCGGTCAGCGCCGGCGTCCGCGAGTACAGCTGCAGGATGCCCGAGGCGATCTGCAGCCGCTCGGTCCTGGCCGCGATGAAGCCGAGCTGGCTGACCGCGTCGAAGCTGTAGGCCTCGGGCACGAACACGATGTCCAGCCCGGCCCGCTCGTAGTCGGCCAGCTCCCCGACGGTCTCGGCGAAGCCGCCCGCGTAGTTCAGGGACATCCCGATGCGCATGCCGCCCCACCCTTCATTCCGAATCCGGTTCTAGTGAGGGTAGCTGGCCGGGTCGCCGGATGGCAGCCCGGCCAGCCCGGTCAGCACGTCGTCGCACACCTGCTTGGCGGCCCGGCCGCCGGTGCGGACGGTCAGCGTGGCCACCTCCGCGTACCCGGCCAGCCGCCGCCGGTAGATGCCTTCCAGGCCGGACCGGGCCAGCATCGGCCGCCCCGCGTCGCCGCCCACCCTGGCCAGCGCCTCGGCGTAGTCCACGTGGAGGTACACGACCCGGGCCGGCGCGAGCAGCCGCCGGGAGCCGGGGTGTTCCACCGCGCCGCCGCCCAGGGCCAGCACCCGGTCCGGCCCGGCCAGTGCTTCCGCGAGCGTCTGGAGCTCGATGTCGCGGAAGGCTGTCTCGCCGTCTTCGGCGAAGATGGCTTTGACTGAACGGCTGCACCCACCCTCGACGAGCAGATCAAGGTCGGCGAACGGCAGGCCGAGTTCGGCGGCGAGCAGCCGCCCCACGGTGGTCTTGCCCGCGCCCATGAAACCGGCCAGGACGATCATGGGGCCTCGCCGTCCCGCGGCGCGGCCAGCCCGGCGATGGCCCGCAGCGCGAGCCGGTAGGAGGCAAGGCCGAACCCGGCCACGGTGCCGTCGGCGACCGCGGCCACCACCGACGTGTGCCGGAACGTCTCGCGTGCCGCCGGGTTGGAGATGTGCACCTCGACCAGCGGCGCGGTGCGCATGGCCAGCGCGTCCCGCAGCCCGTAGGAGTAGTGGGTGAACGCGGCCGGGTTGAGCACCACCGGAATGCGGCCGTCGGCGGCCTCGTGCACCCAGCCGATCAGCTCGGCCTCGTCGTCGGTCTGCCTGACCTCGACGTCCAGGCCCAGTTCGCGGCCGGTCTCGCGGCACTGCTCGGCCACGTCGTCCAGCGTGGCCGTGCCGTACACGTCCGGCTCGCGGATGCCCAGCCGGCCCAGGTTGGGCCCGTTCAGCACCAGCACCCGCCTCATGACGCCACGCCCTCGGCGTAGGCGCGCTCCAGCAGGTCCTCGGCGGGGGCGGCCAGGATCCCGGGCCGGGCCAGGGCGTCCAACACGACGAACCGCAACCGGGACGCGCGGGCCTTCTTGTCCACCGCCATCGCGGCACGCAGCCGCGGCCAGGCGCCGCCGTCATAGCCGGTGGGCAGGCCGACGGAGTCCAGCACCGCGCGGTGCCGGGCGGCGGTCCGCGGGTCGAGCCGCCCGGCCAGCTCGCCGAGCGTGGCCGCGTACACCATGCCGATGGCCACCGCCTCGCCGTGCCGGAAACCGAACTCCTCCACCCGCTCGATGGCGTGCCCGAGCGTGTGCCCGTAGTTCAGGAACTCCCGCGGCCCGGACTCGCGCAGGTCCTGGGCGACCACCCCGGCCTTGACCCGGATCGCCCGCTCCACCAGCTCGCGGGCGGGCTTGCCGTCCGGCCTGGTGGCCTGCTCGGGGCCGGCCTCGACCAGGTCCAGGATCACCGGGTCGGCGATGAACCCCGCCTTGATCACCTCGGCCAGGCCGCTGACGTACTCGCGCCGCGGCAGCGTGCGCAGCGTGGCCAGGTCGGCGAGCACCCCGGCCGGCGGGTGGAACGCGCCGACCAGGTTCTTGCCCTCGGGGATGTCGACCGCGGTCTTGCCGCCGATGGCCGCGTCCACCATGCCGAGCAGCGTGGTCGGCACCAGCACCACCCGGACGCCGCGCAGCCAGCTGGCCGCGACGAACCCGGCCAGGTCGCACGCGGCTCCGCCGCCGATGCCGACGACGCAGTCGGTGCGGCCGACCTGGTTTCCGGCCAGCCAGGACCACAGCCGGGCCGCCACCGCGATGTCCTTGGCCGCCTCGCCGTCCGGGACCGGCGCGGCGTGCACCCGGTGCCCGGCGGCAGCCAGCGCGGCGCAGGCCCGCCCGGCGAGATCGCCGAGCCCCGCGGCATGGATGACCGCGACAGCCCCGTCCCCGGCGAGGCCGGGCAGCTCATCGAGCACGCCGTCGCCCACGACGACGTCGTAGGGCCGCTCGCCGCCCACGGTGACCCTGGTCGCGGTCACCGGCCGTGCTCCGCGCCGGGGTCGTGCCGCACGGCGGTCTGCTGGCCGGCGGCGATCTGGCCGGCGATCTCTTCCGGGCTGAGCCCGTCGGTGTCCACGGTGACCACCGCCAGCTGCTCGTACAGCGGCCGCCGCTCCTCCAGCATGGCGCGCAGCCTGCCGCGCGGGTTGCCGGGCACCGGGATCCGCGGACGGCTGAGGCCGGACCGCTTGGCCACCTCGGCGAAGCCGGTCTCCAGGTAGATCACCCGGTGGCCGGCCAGCAGCTGCCGGGCCCGTTCGTCGGCGACCGCGCCGCTGCCCAGCGCCACCACGCCCTGGTAGCGCAGTGCCCGCTCCACCACCGGGCGCTCGAGCGCCCGGAAGGCCGGCTCGCCGTCTTCGACGAAGATGTCGCCGACCGGCTTGCGGGCAACCGAGGCCACCTCGTCGTCGGTGTCCAGGAAGCCGACGCCGAGCCGGTCCGCGAGCAGCGGTCCGACCGTGGACTTGCCCGAGCCCGGCGGGCCTATCAAGATCACCGGAGCTGTGTTACGGCTGCTGTCAGAGGGGGCAGAGTCACTGGAGTTGCCGGAGGGGTGGCTGGCGGCGGGGCCCGGTCCAGCGGCTGGGACGCTCACGGCCGCTCCAGGGTGCTCAGGTAGCCGCGGACGTTGCGGCAGACCTCGGCCAGCGAGTCGCCGCCGAACTTCTCCGCCGCGGCGTCGGCCAGCACCAGCGCGACCATCGCCTCGGCCACCACGCCGGCCGCGGGCACCGCGGTGACGTCGCTGCGCTGGTTGATCGCCTTGGCCGGCTCGCCGGTGGCCACGTCCACAGTGTCCAGCGCGCGCGGCACGGTGGAGATCGGCTTCATGGCGGCGCGCACCCGGAGAAGTTCCCCGGTGCTGATGCCGCCCTCGATGCCGCCGGCCCGGTTGGTCCGCCGCCGCACCCCGGCCGGCCCGCCCGGGGCCAGCTCGATCTCGTCGTGCGCCGCCGAGCCGCGCCGGGCCGCGGTGGTGAAGCCGTCGCCGATCTCCAC
Source organism: Streptosporangiaceae bacterium (assembly GCA_036501145.1). Lineage (GTDB taxonomy): Bacteria > Actinomycetota > Actinomycetes > Streptosporangiales > Streptosporangiaceae > PALSA-505. Next base: position 40,426 of record DASYAV010000199.1, read on the forward strand.
GCCCTTGATCGCGTGGATGCTCATCAGCGCCCCGGCCAGCCTGCCGTCCAGCTTGCGGTCCCAGTGCACGTGGCTGCCCAGGCCGGGCGGCAGGCCGTACACCGCGACCTCCACCACGCCGCCCAGCGTGTCGCCGTCCGTCCGCGCCGCGTCGATCTCCGCGATCATCTTCTCGCTGGTCGGCTCGTCTATGCACCTGACCAGGCTGGCGTTCAGCCGTTCATTATCAGCGGGTGTGGGAATGGCATCGTCGGGGGCACGGATCTGGCCGATGGCGACCACGTGACTGACGATCTGGGCGCCCAGCGCCTGGTGCAGGAACCGGCGGGCCACCTCGCCGAGCGCGACCCGGGCGGCGGTCTCCCGGGCGCTGGCCCGTTCGAGCACCGGCCGGGCGTCGTCGTGGCCGTACTTCTGCATGCCTGCCAGGTCGGCGTGGCCAGGCCGCGGCCTGGTCAGCGGGGCGGCGCGGGCCTGGCTGGCCAGCGCGGCGGCGTCCACAGGGTCGGCCGCCATCACGGTCTCCCACTTGGGCCACTCGGTGTTGCCGACCCGGATGGCCAGCGGGCCGCCGAGCGTGTGGCCGTGCCGCACCCCGGCGGTGATCTCGACGTCGTCCTGCTCGAACTTCATCCGCGCGCCCCGGCCGTAACCGGCCCGGCGGCGGGCCAGCGCGACGGCGATGTCTGGCGTGCTGACGGCCACCCCGGCGGGCAGGCCCTCGATGATCGCGACAAGCGCACGCCCGTGCGACTCCCCCGCGGTTAGCCAGCGCAGCATGATGCCGATCCTGCCACGTGCCGGCCAGTGAGATGTGCATCGCGCTTCTCATGCCGCTCATCCGCCGCACGGCCTGGCCTGGCATTTCCTTACCGATCGGGGACAACCGCCTCGACGTACTGGCCGAATCAGTTGAGGGGGTATGTCGCAATATGAGAGTCTCCGGATTGGGACAGGACAGGGGTCACGGCGTGACGCAGGTCGGTGAGGGGCTGGGTTCCACCGTGCAGGTGGCACCCGCCGGCACAGAACTGCCGGGTCCGGTAGTACCACCGGACCGGCCGGCGGCGATGGCCCCTGCCCCGGCGGTGGCCGCGGAGCCGGCGCAGGTCGCACCCGGCACGCTGATGGAGAAGGAAGTCCCGCCCGGCCTGATCGGGCCCTATCTCACCGGGCGGCGCTGGGTGATCGCCGGGTTCGCCTACCGGGCGCAGGACGCGCTGGACACCCGCCCGGCCGTGGGCAGCCCCGGGTTCTGGGTGCTGCGCTGGCGGGCGCTGGCCATGCAGAGCTACCGGGCGGTCCGGACCAGCGCCGGCGGTCTCGTGCCGGCCGCGGTGTTCGTCGAGCCGGGGCCGGTCCCGGTCGGCACCGAGATGTACCGGATCACCTCGGCCGGCGAGGAGTTCGTCGCCCGGCACGACGGGCAGGCCTGGCCGCGGCGGCTGGGCTAGCAGGGGCGGGCCAGTGGGGGCAGGTCGTTGAGGTACCGGTTCATGGCGAGCTACCGCGGCGTGCCGTATGAGGCCGCGGTCGGCCCCACCGACTCCGACATCGTGCTGTTCGCCGCCCATCCGCCGCCGGAGACGCTGGGTTTCCAGCGCGCCACCGGGCTGTGGCGCAAGGAGGTGCACCGGGCCGAGGTGGACGCGGTGTGGGAGTCACGCCCGTCGGGCGCGTTCGGCGGGCGGCCCTGCCTGGTGCTCGACGACCTCGGTGACGAGTTGCACATCGGCTACCTTGGGCAGGACCCGGCCGAGGCCGAGCGGCTCGGCTACTGTCAGGTGGAACCTGGTGTGTTCGAGGTGCTGGTGCCGCGGGAGGATGTGACCGGCGTGACGGAGGAACGGGTCGGCCAGCCCTACCCTGGGGCCGCCGGGCCGCCGACCGGGCCGGTGCTTATCCCGGTGCCGGCCCCGGCGCCGGAAGCGGCAGCGGTTCCGGATGTGACCGTACTGCCCGCCGGCGCCGGACTCGCTCCCGGCGGTGCGCCGGCAGCCGCGCCACCCGGCGGTGGCCGGCGCAGGCGCGGCGGCACCGGGCCGGCCGGCGACCGCACCCGGCAGACGTTCTCCGATCTGGTCGACCTGGCCGCGCTGCCGCAGCACGCCTACTCGGTGAACGAGGAGGTCGACGGCGCGTTCTGCCTGCTGCGCACCGAGCGGGGTTATGAGGTGTTCAGCTCGGTGGACGGCACCCGGCAGGAGGTGCGGGTGTTCTCCGAAGAGGAGGCCGCCTACTTCTACCTGTTCGGCCTGCTCGCCGCGGAGGCGGTGCGGGACGGCCGTCTGGTTCCCCGGCACATGCACCAGGGCTAGCCGTGCCCGGCCGCGCGATACCCGGACGACCGCCGGGCCTACACCGACGCCAAAGGCGGGATCTTCTGGGACATCATCCACCGGGCCGACGACTGGGCTCAGCGGACCGGCTGGGAACCCGGGCCCAGCGACGCCTGACCGTGCGGATGACGCTACGGGGCGTTGGCGGCACCGGGCGTGGGGTTGCTGGACGTGGTGAAATCGGTGCAGTTGCTGTCGGTGTCGCTGCCGTCAGGCAGCCGGATGTCGCTGCTGCCGGCGCCACTGGCCGTGCCGGGCGCTGGCGCGAAGCAGCCGTCCTGCCCGGCACCGGAGGTGCCTTGGTACCCCTCGGCGGCCCACGGGTCGACGAGGCCCCCGTAGTTGAGGCTGTCGGCTACCACGCCCTGGGCGTCACGCAGCACCATGCTGCCCGCGTCGGCGGAGAGGGCGGGGCCGCCGAACCACTGATCTGGTGCCGGCGTCCCCTGGTAGCCCGCGTTCGGCACCGCGGCGTCGACCACCGGATCATTGACCGCGACGCTGCTGCGCAGGGGCTGGTTAAGGGTGACGGTGCTGTTCAGTGGCTGCACGGGCGCATTGCTTGAGTGCGGGAAACGTGTCGCCGGGCTGAAGCTGACGCCGGTGCCCGGGTCGCTGAAGGGCAGGTTGGACGCGTGGTCGAACTTCAGCGGGGCGGTCAGCGTAAGGCCGGTGCCGGTTGCGCCGAGAGTGCCCACTGACGCGACGGTGATGTCCTCGGTTTTCGCGCCGATGTCGAGCCGGATCCTGTCGCCGGCGGTGATGTTGTCGGTCGAGACGACCTTGATGCTGGTCGCGCCCGCGGGCGCGGCGGCCGCGAGCAGGTCCTGGGTTCCCGGCGTGCCGACGGCGGTCACCGTGGCCGTCTCGAATGTGCGGCCGTAGCCGAGGGCCAGTTTCTGGCCGACGGTGAAGCCCGATGTGCTGGTGACGGGCACGCTGGTCGAGCCGGACGGGATGGTGACCGGGCCGTCGGGCAGCGGCTGCCACAGCGGCGTGCTGGGGCTTGGCGGGCTGATGATTGCCGCGTTCCGGCCGTTTCCCGACGAGTCCACCGCGGTGGCGCCCCCGGTCTCGTCGAACTTGTAGTCCGCGACGTCGCCGGCGCCGGGCTGCCCCGTGGCCAGGGCAGCGACCTCGGCGGCGGACAGCGCCCGGCTGTAGATGTTGAAGTCGTCGACGGTGGCGTTCAGGTAGGGGTCGGCGGGAAACTGGGATCGCCCGATCCAGTTCTGGGTGGTGTCACCCAGGTCGGACGGGGTGAGGGTCATGTTGGTGTTGGTGGCCACCGGCTGGCCGTTGACATACAGCGTGCCGGTGCTGCCGGACAGTGTCACGGTGACCAGCGACCAGGTGTTCAGCGGCAGGGTGGTGGTGTCGTTGAGCTGCTGTTCGTTCCCGTTGCCGCTGGTGGTGACGGCGAAGCGGAGCGGCCCGCCGCCCGCGCTGAGCGTCAGGAACATGTAGTTGTTCGTGCCGGTGCCGAAGTCGAATATCCGGGACCAGGGGGTGTTCTGCGACGGGTTGACCCACGCCGAGACGGTGAAATCGTGCAGTCCGCTCACGATGCCGGACGGCAGCGCGGCGTACTCGCCGCTTCCGGACAGCCTGACGGCGTTGCCGATCTTGCCAGGGACGCGGGGCCCGGTCGCGCCGGAGGTGGTGACGGCGGTGATGGTGCGGGTCTGCGCGGTGGAGCCGGAACCGATCTGCACCTGCTGCCCGGCCGCGAGGCCGGCCGAATTACTGACGTTGATGGTCCTATCGCCCGCGCTGGCCGGGGCGGCCAGTCCCGAGCTGGCCAGGCCGAGCAGGTAGAAGCCGTGGCTCGCCAGCTTCGTCCCGGCCGGGACCCGCACCGTCGAGAAGATGGCCTGCTGGGCCGGGTGCTCGGTCAGGTCCCAGTTCGACAGGTCGACAGTGCTGCCGCCGGCGTTGTAGAGCTCAATGAACGCGTTGGTCGGGTTGCTGCTGGTGCCGGCGCGGAACTCGTTGATCTTGACCGGGCTGACGTTCCGCACCTGCTCAGTTGCTGTTGTGCTTTGCCTGCCGCCGTGGGCGGCGTTCGTCCACGCGGCGTTGCCGGTCAGGTCGCCGTTGAAGGGCGCCGGTCCCGAGGTGACCTTGAAGGTCGCGCTCACGCTCGCGCCGGGCGCGACCGAACCGAATGTTTTCGACGTGCCGGTGCTGCCGGCGACGAAGGAGGTCCACTGCCTGCTGGGCAGGGAGATGCTCAGCTTCACGCCCACCGCGCGTGACCCCGTGGTGTTCGTGAACGTCACGGTCGAGTCCTGGCTCGAGCCCGGTGTGAACGTCTGCAGTCCCGGCGGAGTGGCGGTCGCCGAGGCCGGTGTCAGGCTCAGCGCCTGCACGTCGTACCTGGCGGCCACGATGTTGGCCTGCACCTGCTGGTCGGTGGCGTCCGACGGGTAACCAGCCGTCATCACGCCCTCGTAGAAGGTGCCCTGCGAGCCGTTGCTGTTGTCGCCGCCGTTGCCCAGCACGATGCCGCCCTGCTTGCGCATCGGGTCATAGGTGGAGTCGACGCGCGGGCCGCTGAACATGGTCGCCAGGGTGCCCTGCTGCGCGTCGCCGCCGAGGGAGGCCCACTGGTGCGGTTCCCCCTTGGCCACGGCGGTCACGAACCGCGAGGTCATGCTGGGCAGGTTCGGGCAAAGCTTGGACGTGCTGCCCGGGTTGACGCAGCCCACCAGGTTGTTCTCCTGGTCGGTCATGACCCACGGGCCGGGTGGCGGGCCGTGATACCAGAACGGGGCGTTGCCGTAGTAGGAGGTTTCCATGGTGCCGTCGCCGTCGTCGCGGCTGTCGATTTCGGCGTTGCCATAGTCGTTGCAGCAACCGTCGTTGAAATGCTGGCCGTCAACGACCCAGTACATGCCTTCCGGCTGGTCTCCGGTCGCGATGCCGTTGGTGTTGTCGTCGCGCAGGCCCATGCCCGGCTCGATGAACACGCCGTAGACCTTGTGGCCGCTGACCGTGACCGGCGCCATGTCCGCGAGTGGGAGGTTGTCGTAGCCGCCCATGGCCGGGCCGCTGAACGCGCCCCGGGGCGCCTGGGTGAGGTCGTTGCCATGGCCGGACTGGTCGTAGATCTTGGTGATGACGCAGGTCGTGTTGGCGCAGAACGCATCCTGCGCCGCCGCGTCGGCGTAGCCGCCCGGATCCGGGAACGGCTTGGCGCTGGGTGAGACGACGCCGATGTTCTTCACCGCGCCGTCCGACAGGCGCATGACCTGGTAGAGCGGGCCGTTGTAGGAGGCGTACAGCGCCCGCGTGGTGCTGTGCGCGGCTACGCAGGGGGTGCCGCCGGCGGCGTAGATGTCACAGGGACCCTGCGGCCTGGGCGGTGGGACCGGCCGCGCGGGTGCTGCTGCGGCCGTAGCGGAGGCGGCTGCGGCCGTAGCGGGGGCGGCCGCGGCCGCGGCGGACGTGAGGCCGATCGGCAGGAGCGCGATCGCGATAGTGGCGGCGAGTGCCCTGGAGCGGGTTCGCCGGAGGGGGATTCTTAGCATGCGGACAGCTCCTACGGTCCATCTGCTGACCGAGCCGGGCTCGGCTGGCGGGGAGGCCAGTGATGGTGGGATCACCGCGTTAACACGTTTCCGTCAGCGCCCCGCCGAAATTGTTAGCGCTCACATAGACGAGCCTCAGCCGACCGGACGTACCTGTCAAGAGGGCCGGCGCAACCTTCTGGCCGCGCCAGGCAGCGGCCCGGCCGGGGTCAGACGGCCGGCGGGAAGCGGAAGAGCCGGCCGGGGTCGTAGGCGTGCTTGACCGCCACCAGGCGGGCCAGATTGCCGCCGTGATAGGCGGCCGCCCAGGCGTCCAGCCGCGGGTCGGGGAAGTTCGGGTAGACCCGGCCGGATCCGTGCTCGTGCGCGATCGCCCACGAGCGGTCCACCCAGCCCGGGTCGTCCTCGGCCGCGTGCTCGAGCAGGAACCGCTCGCCGCGGTGGGCGAATGCGGTCGCGTCCGCGGCCACCCGGTTGTACGCGCCGCCCATGGCGGTGAAGTTCAGCTCGCGCCGCCCGGGTGAGGTCCGGCCGGCCAGCTCGCCGAGCAGTGCGCCGGCCGCGGCGGGCGGCGTCGTAGCCGGGCGAGACCGGGGTGAGCAGGTCCCCGTCAAGCACCGCGCGGAGCCGGTCGAGATCGTCCACCGCACCCACGGTAGGCGGCGGGCCGGCGCGGGCCAGCGACGGGCTGCTACGGTCATCATCCGCACCTACCGGGGAGGACCGCGCATGCCGAGGACCCGCAGGCTGACGAGACTGGCGCTGGCTGGCCCGATGGCCACCGTGCTGCTGGCCGGGGCCAGCCCCGTGCTGGCGCACGCGGACACCGGCCCGGGGCCGGCGCACGCCGCCACCGGGCAGACGTACGGCGGCTATGCGCGGATCTTCGCCAAGTCGGCTGGCCAGTACTACTCCGGCGGCCAGGTCGCCGGCCAGTGGACGTGGAGCCCGCAAAGCGCCAGCACCAGCGACATCTCCTGGGGAGATCCCGCCAGCTGGCCGCCGCCGTCGGCCGAGCACTTCATCCGCCGGGGGAACTGGGTCGAGCTCGCCGGGTACTCCGGTGGCCAGGGGCAGCCGGTGACGGAAGTCCAGCGGGTCACCTCGGACAAGATCGGCAACGCCAGCTGCCATCACATGCGGGCGCTGCCGGGCGACGGGCACCGCGAGTACTACGTCAAGTGGTCCATCCCGGCCACCGGCTACTGCCTGGACGCGGTGGGAACGATCACCTCCACGGCCAACGGCACGGTCGTGCACTTCGAGCACAAGCAGCAGTGGGGCCCGCCCCGGCGCTGCTCCAACGCGTACTACACCGGCCGGATGTGCATCACCCAGCACGAGAAGTGGTGGGACGACAACGGCCACGCCTACGGCCTGCAGCTCGACCGCACCCAGTACATCGCCCGCGGCCTCGGCATGGCGTTCAAGATCCGGCAGACCTACCCCAGCCCGTGGGCCGCGGACGGCCACTCCTACTGGACCTGGTAACCGCGCGGTATCTGCTGACCCGTCAGCTCCGGCCGGCCGCCGGGCCGGTGGCCGGGCGGGCCCGCAGCCTGAGCCACAGGTACAGCAGGGCCAGCGGTACGACGAGCCCGCCTATGCCGAAGACGAGGAAGGCGGCGAGACTGTTTATCCGGTCGGCCAGCCAGCCGAAGTTCTGGCCGAAGAAGCCGGTGATGAAGGTCAGCGGCAGGAACACGGTCGCCAGCACGGTGAGCTGTTCCATGGTGCTGTTCTGCCGGAGGCTGACGTTGGTCTGCTCGACCGAGATCACCGCCATGTTGGCCTCCAGCACCGTGCTGAGCAGGTCGCGCTGCGCAGCGACCTCCTCGTTGACCAGCAGCAAGTGATCGTGGACGTCACGCAGGTAGGGCGGTAGCTCCGGCCCCTTCGTGCCGCGCTCGATCGTGGCGGCCACCGCGAGCAGCGGGTGAACGGCCCGGTAGAAGTCGGTGACCTCGCGGCGCAGCGAGTAGATCCGCTCGGTCGGCGCTACCGCCCCGGAGAACACGGTGGCCTCGATCTGGTCGATGTCGTGCTCGAGCCCGGCGACAACGGGCGCGTAATCGTCGGCCACCTGGTCCAGGATCGCCCACAGCGCGGACGAGCTGCCGGCGTCCAGCAGCTCGGGCCGGGCTTCCAGCCGCTGCCGGGCGCCGCGCAGCCCGCTGGCCACACCCTGCCGCACGGTGATCACGAAGTTCCTGGCGAGGAAGACGCTGATCTCGCCGAACTCGACCTCCTCGGCCTCGTCGTTGTAGCGCGCGGTGCGCAGGATGACGAGCTGGATGTCGTGCCCGTAGCTTTCGATCTTGGGCCGCATGTGGAACGTCTGGGCGTCCTCGACGGCCAGTTCGTGCAGGCCGAAAGTCTCCCGCACCTGGGCCAGTTCTTCCTCCCCCGGCTCGAACAGCCCCAGCCACACAAAGCCGTCCTGCCCGCATCTGGCCGCCGCCTCCTCCAGCGGCACCGGGCCTTCACCTTGCCTGCGGCCATCCTGGTAGTGCGCACAGTCGATGATCATCTTTGGGCCCCTTGCGTGATCGGAGGGAGCGGGACACCCCATACAAACACGCCCAGGTCAGGCACCGTCGTCAACCGGCAGCGGGTAGATGTCAACGCCGCGCACGACCCGGCTGAGCTCGCCGGAGGGGAACGGGTTGTCCGGGGTGAGGCCGAGCTCCAGCGAGGCCAGCAAGGCGAACTGCTGGGCGAGAACGGCGTACGGCAGGGCGGCAAGCGAGTCGGGAACGTGGCCGAGATCACCGATCGACCAGGCCGGCCGTCCGTCGCCGCTGTGCGCGGACACCTCGACGACGTGCTCGTCGCCGAGGGCACGGCGGAGCTCGTCGGCGATGTCCTGGTCGTAGCGCCGGGAGTAGGGATCGGTGGAGACGAACACGACGCAGAGCGTTCCCTCACCCAGTACCGCCTTCGGCCCGTGCCGGAAGCCGAGCGGGGAATCCCAGTAACTCACGATCTGGCCCGCGGTGAGTTCCAGCAGCTTGAGCGCCGCCTCACGGGCCAGGCCGGTGAGCGCGCCGCTGCCGAGATAGACCACCCGGCGGTAACGGCGCGCGGCGAGCCCGGCCAGCTGGCCGGCCCGCTCGGCGAGCAGCTGTTCGGCGGCCGCCCCCAGCCGGTCCACGTGCCCGCCGCCCGGGCCGTCCGGGTCGAGGGTCAGCTGCGCGGCCAGCAGCATGCTGGTGAAGCTGGACGTCATGGCGAAGCCGCGGTCGTTGGCCGCGGCAGGCATCAGCACCACGAGCGAGCCGGTTCGGTCCGCGTGAGCCTTCGCCAGCTGGCCGTGCCGGTTACAGGTGATGACCACGTGCCGGACGGACGACAGCAGCTCGTCGGCGACGGCGGTAGTCGCGGTGCTCTCCGGGCTGTCGCCCGACCGGGCCAGCGAGACCAGCAGCGTCGGCACGTCCTCGCCGAGGACCTGGCGCGGGCTGGACACGATGTCCGTGGTCGCGACCGCTTCGACGCGCCGGTGCAGCCGGCCGGTCAGCGCGGGCGCCAGCACCTGACCGGCGAACGCGGACGTGCCGGCGCCGGAGAGGATGACCCGGGCCCGCTGATCGCTCAGCAGCGGCCGCACGAAGCCGTCCGCTGAGCTGCGGCGTTGCTCGGCCTCACGCGCCACGAGCTGCCAGATCCGCGGCTGCTGGCGGATCTCGGCGGCCGTGGCCAGGCGGCCGGCTCGCCTGCCATCGGTGGTGCCGGTGCCCGGGCCCTGTTCCTTGGTCACGGCATCGATGCCGCGAAGCGGCTCATGGTGCCGCCGTGGGCGGCTATGGCGTCATCGAGGATCGCCGCGGCGGCTTGCGGGCCGGGCACCAGCGGATCGAGGGCAAGGGCCTGGACGGCCTGCGCGCGGCTGCCGGAGAGGGCGGCGCGCACGGTCAGTTCCTGCTGCTGCGCGCGTGCCGTCAGCACCGCCGCGATCGCCTCCGGCAGCGGGCCCACGCAAAGCCCGGTGACCCCGGCGGCGCCGACGACGGCGGGGACCTCGACCACGGCCTCGGGCGGCAGGTTCGGGATCTTCCCCTGGTTGGGCAGGTTGACCGCGAGCTCGACCATGTCGCGCCCGGTGAGGATCGCGGCGGCGATCGCGACGAGCCGCTCGGCTTCCTGGTTCCCTGTCCCGTCCAGGGGCAGCGTCCCGTCGGCCTGGCCGTGCAGCCGGTCCCACAGGTCCTGCTTCGCGCCGATGTACTCCATCGTCATGTCGCGGCCGCCCTGCAGGCCCCAGGGCAGGGCATCGCCGTCGGCGCCGCGCAGGTACCAGCCGAAGAACTCGCCGACGTGCCGGTCACCGGGGGCAGGGTAGCGGCCGAACGTCCGCAGCAGGTCGGCGGATACCGGCAGGTGCACACCCTCGCGCCGGGTCGATGGCGCGTCCGCCCCGCCCGCGCGCTCGCTGACCAGCGCGTGCAGCCGCGGGTAGAGGTCCTGCGGGCCACGGCGCAGGTCCAGGAGCCAGCACAGGTGGTTGAGGCCGGCGAAGACGGCGTGCACTTCGTCGCGGGGCACGCCCAGGTCGCTGGCCAGCGCCGTGAGGGTGTGCATGGTCCCGTGGCAAAGCCCGATCACCCGCACCGGAGTCTGCGACGCGATGGCGCGCACGTTGGGCGTCAGCGGGTTGCTGTAGTTGACCATGAGGGCGCCGGGTGCGAGTTCGGCCACGTCCCTGGCGATCGCGACAAGCTCGGGCACGTGCCGCAGCGCCCGCAGCACACCGCCTGGCCCCACGCTGTCGCCCACGGTCTGTGCGACACCGTGCCGGGCCGGCACCTCGACGTCGTGCAGCCAGCCCGCCGCCGCGCCGACCGCGATCGTCGTGGCCACGAACCTCGCGCCGGCCAGCGCCGCACGCCGGTCGGTGTGCGGGACGAAGTTCAGGTCAGCGCCACGCTCCTTCGCGATCCGGCGGCCAAGCCGGGCCATGGTGCCGGCCGCCTCGGCTGACAGATCCACCAGGTGGATGGTCCAGCCGGCAAAGATCGGCGAGGAGGCCAGATCGGCCATCAGCCCGGGGGTGAACACCGTGCTGCCGGCACCGATGAGCACGAACGAGTTCTGTGGCACATTGCTCCTTCGCGGGATGCTGGAGGCGGCGCGGTTACCTGTTGCTGCCGGCGAGCAGGCCGTTGACGATGTAGCGGTTGAACGCGAGGGCGAGCACCGCGGGCACCGCGATGGCGAGCACGCCGGCCGCGTCGAGCAGCGTCGATGGTACGACGTGACGGCCTTGCAGCGCGGCGATCACCACGGTCAGGGGCTGGGTCGAGGAGTCGGTCGACAGCACGAGGGGGAACAGGAACTGGGCCCAGGCGAACAGGAATGTGATGAGTGCCACCGAGGTGATCCCCGGCAGGGCCAGCGGCAGCACGATGTGGCGCAGCACGCGCAGCCTGCCCGCGCCGTCGATCATGGCGGCTTCCTCGAGGCCGATCGGCATGTTGGCGAAGTAGTTGTGCAGCACCCAGGTCGCCAGCGGCAGGAACCCGGACACGTAGACGAGCACGATGCCGGTATACGTGTTCACCAGCTGGAACACGCTCATGATCTTGTACAGCGGGATCAGGGTCGTGTAGGCCGGGAACGCCATCGTGGCGAGCACCGCGTAAAAGAGCGGCTGCCGGCCGCGGAATTTCATCCGTGCGAACGCGTACGCGGCCAGCGTGGCCAGCACAACCGTGACGATGGTGGCGGCGCCGCATTCGATGATCATGTTCAGCGCTGCCTGGCGGATCTGGCCGGGCAGGGTGCCGGGGCGGGTCAGCAGCGCCGCGTAGTTGCCCAGAGTGGGATGGCGGGGCACGTAGTTCTGGGCATTGGCACTGGCCTCGGTCTCCAGGCTTGTCTTCAGCGACCAGTAGATCGGCACGAGCGACCAGATCAGCACGAGAGCCAGGCCGACGGAGCGTGCTATGCGTCCTTTATGTCTCAATAGTCAACCCTCCGGTACACAGCGCGGACGACGACCAGCGAGATGACCAGGGTCATCAGGGTGATCAGCAGAGAGAGCGCGTATCCGCCGCCGAAGTCCAGGTCCTGGAAGGTGATGAAATACGTCTGCTCGGTGATCGACGAGCCGGTGGCCGCGGCACCGTTGAGCACGTAGGGCTGGTCGAAGACATTGAGCGTGGCGATCAGCGCCTGCACGATGGCCACCGCGATTCCCGGCCGGGCCAATGGCAGGGTGATGCGCCAGAACGACTGCCACCCACCGCAACCGTCGATCGCGGCGGCCTCGAACAGCTCCTCCGGCATGAGCTGCATAGAGGCGAGCACAAGCAGCGTGGACAGCGGCGTTATCTGCCACACCTGCACCAGCTCGATGAGAAAGATCGTCAGCCAGCGGTTGTCGCCCAGCAGCACCGCGCCGTGACTGGTCAGGTGCAGCGATGACAGCACCCCGCTCAGCAGGCCGGTGTTGGAGTCGAAGATGCCCGACCACAGAATGCCCTCGACGACCCCCGGCAGGGCCCAGGGCAGGATCAGCACCGCGATGACAATGCCGCGGCCGCGGAACGACCGGCGCAGCACGACCGCGAAGAAGATGCCGAGCACGGTCGAGAGCACCACGCCGACGAGCACGTACAGGGCCGTGTTGCCGAAGCTGGTCCGGACGGCGTTGTTGGCGAACAGCCGGTGGAAGTTGCCGAGGCCGTCGAACCGGGTCGGCGGGTCGAGCGGATTGACCCGGAAGAACGACTCGATGATGGTGAACGCGGCCGGGACGAGCGCCAGCCCGACGATGAACACCGCCAGCGGCATGACCAGCAGGTACGGCAGGCTTTTCGCGGCGTACTTGCGGCCGCCCCGCGGCCGGCCGGCCGGCTGCCTCCGGGGCGGCCGGCCGCCGGCGGCCGATCGCCGGGTGGGCGACCCGGCCGCCGGGTCGGTTTGTGTCTCGTCGGCAGACGACGAGGCCTTCACCATCAGCCGCTCTGGCTCGCGAGCCCGTTCGCCGTGTTCGCGATCGCCTTGATGGCCGCGGCAACCGTCTCCGAGCCGGCCGCGGCGGAGTGCAGGTTCGTGTAGACGGAGTTGGAGAACTGCGGGTACCAGGGCGGTGCGCCACCCGGGAACACCGGCTTGGACGTGGCCAGCATGGCGCTCAGCGCGTCGCCGCCGACCAGGTTGCCCTTCGAGGCCATGGTCTTGACCGCGCTGAGGTGAGACGGCAGGGCGTAGGTCGCCCAGGCCTTCGCCGAGCCGTTGACTCCGGCGAAGTTGACCTGCTGCTGCTCACTGGTGAACCACTGGATGAACTTCGCGGCCGCCTTCGGGTACTTCGCCTCCTTGGGGATGCCGATGCCGTCGGGGTTGCTCCAGTTCGCCGCGGTACCGGTCGCGCCGGGCGTCGGGATGTACTCAACCTGGTTGACGACCGACGACGAGCTGGGCAGGTTGTACAGCGAGCCGAGGTTGCCGGAGTAGTCGGAGTAGACGCTCGCCACCTGGCCCTTGGCCATCAGCGTCTGCATACCCTGGCTGTCGGTGACGTTGATGTTGCTCTTCGGCACCAGGCCGGTCTTGATCGCATTGATCATCCATTCGGCTGCCTTGTAGCCGGCCGAACCCGGGCTGGTGAACTGCGGTTTGTACTGCTGGTTCAGCACGCTGCCGCCGAGCGCCCCTGTCGTCTCGTACCAGTACGTCGACAAGCCCTCCGCGGCCGAGAACGGGATGTCCAGCGGATGCGCCGAGACGCCCGAACTCTGCAGCTTCTTGAGGTCGCTGGTGTACGCGTTCAGCGTGGTCGGCATTGTGGTGATGCCCGCCTTGCCGAACAAGTGCTTGTTCACCGTCGTCACCATGAACGACGCGTCGTAGGGAATGCCGATGACGTGGCCACCCACGGTGAACGACTTGATCTGCGGCATGTCCGCGGCCATCGTCTTGGTGTCGATGAACTGCTCCATCGGGTAGAACCAGCCGAGCTTGCCCAGCTGGCCGACCCGGGACCAGTCGACGTCGGTCGCGTCGGCGAAGTAGGTGTTCGCCGCGGCGGCGGCGGAGATCTTCGTCTGCAGGCTGTCCCAGTCGATGTCGACCCACTTGACCTTGATGCCGGTCTGCTTGGTGAACGCCGACAGGGCAGAGTTCGGCAGCGCGGGCGCGGCGAGCGCGACCGTGATCGTCACGCCCGACGTCTTGTTCGACGCACCGGAGCCGCCTGAGCTGCTGCCGCCGCAGGCGGCGAGCGCGAGGGCAAGCGCCACCGCGGCCGCGGCCGTCGTCGTGTGGCCCCGGCGGCCTCTTGTGATGCTCAGCGTCCTAGCCAATGTGGCCTCCTTCGTTACGCCGCCACGCGGGGGGTCGGGTACAGGGGCAGTGTCCTGGCGCATGCACAGTCGGCTGCGACCGGGTGCTCATTTATGCGTGAGTTTGTTCACTGGCTATGAAACTGGCATGCTACCGACCGGATTACGGTCAGGACAAGGCATTGAAACGATACCGTTATCTGAGCAATCGTCGACCATACGCGCACAACTGATCACACACTGCTGGTAACATCCCCCGCGTGCGGAAGCAGGAAAGGCTCAGTGTGATCTTGGACCGCGTCGCCGAGCGCGGGTCCGTCGATGTCAGCGACCTAGCCAGCGCCTTCGGCGTGTCGGGCGCGACCGTGCGGCGGGATCTGCAGGCACTGAGTTCCGGCAGGCTATTGGTGCGCACCCACGGTGGTGCGGTGGCCAGGCTCGTCGATGCCGGGCCGGCGGCCAGTCATCAGGCCGAGAAGCGGCGCATCGGCGCGGCGGCGGCCAGCCTGGCTGGCCGCGGTGCGGTGGTCGGCCTGACCGGCGGCTCCACGGCACTGGAAGTGGTGCGCGCACTCGCGCACCGGCGCGACATCACGTTCGTGACCAATGCCATCAACATCGCGTCTGAACTTGTCGGCGGCCCTGGCCAGCGGCTCGTCGTGATCGGCGGCATCGTCCGCAACTCGTTCGAGCTCGTTGGCCCCGCGGCCGAGGCGATGCTCGCCAACTACCACTTCGATATCGCGTTCATCGGCGTCGATGGCCTCACACCGCGGGACGGCTGCACGACCCACGACGAGATGGAGGCCCAGACCGACCGGGCCTTCCTGCGCCGCGCCCGCCGCAACGTGGTGATCACCGACAGTTCCAAGATCGGCAAGGTGACGTTCGCGCGGATCTGCATGGTGAGCGATGTTGACGACATCATTACCGACCGCGGCGTCAGCGGCGAGCAACTGCGCAGCCTGGCCAGCGCCGGTGCACGGGTAACGACCGTCTGACGCACACGCCGTCAGCCGTGAGGAACGACTTCACGTGGTCAAGCGCCATATCGAGGGCGATCTCCATGCGCTTGATGTCATGCGCGGTCTCAGCGAGGAGATACCCGCCCTGCAAGGCGGCCATCAGACCCGCGGCAAGCTTCTCCGGGTCGGCATCCGCCCTGAGCAGCCCGCTGTCCCGCATCCGCCGCAGGCCGCCGGCGAGCAGCCCTTCCCATTCCGCGAACGACCCGGCGAGCGTGCCACGGGCCTGGTCGTCCTGGTCGGCGAGCTCGCTGGCCAGCGAGCCGAGCGCACAGCCGTAGGCGCCGTTCTGCAGCGCGTTCCGCTGGACCAGCGCGTCGCGCCAGCGGACCAGACCGCGGAACGACGTCAAGCGCTGAAGGTAGCCGCGTTCACGCTCGAGGACCTGCCCGGCCCGCGCCGCGACGACGGCGCGGACCAGTTCCTCCTTGTCCGGGAAATGGGCGTAGAGCTGGGACTTGCTGGTACTGCTCGCGGCCCGGACGTCGTCCAGCGTGGTCGCGTTCACGCCCTTCACGTACATCAGCTCGGCAGCAGCCGCCACGATGCGCGCGCGGGTGGCCACCCCACGTGGCGTCAGCTTCCGCCCCGGCTGCGTGTTCTCCGGCGGCCTGCTCACGGGCCTGAGGCTACCCTGTTGATCACAGCCGCCGGATGGACCACACGGTCCCGCTCGGCCAGGAACACCCCTTGTACCGGGACCCATAAGTGGACTGTATAGTCCACAAGGTGTGGGGGCAGGACTGAGCACAGGGAGGTGCCGGATGAAGGCGATTGTGGTGACGGACCAGGCCGCGGGAACGGCCGGGATGACGCTGGTGGAGCGGCCCGAGCCGCCAGCAGCGATAAACGACGTCATCGTTCAGATTCATGCGTCGGGATTCGTCCCGACCGAGATGGAATGGCCGTCAACCTGGACCGATCGCGCCGACCGCGACCGAACACCGTCAATCCCCGGCCACGAGCTGGCCGGAGTGGTCACCGCCCTCGGCTATGGCACGACAGGGCTGTCGGTGGGACAACGGGTGTTCGGCCTCACGGACTGGCATCGCGACGGCACCCTGGCCGAGTACACGGCCGTCGAGGCACGCAACCTCGCGCCGCTGCCAGGCGACGTCGACTTCACGGTAGGCGCGAGCCTGCCGATCTCGGGCCTGACCGCATGGCAAGGACTGTTCCAGCACGGCCGCCTTCAGGCGGGGCAGAGCGTACTCGCGCACGGCGCGGCTGGCGCGGTCGGGACGATGGTGACGCAGCTCGCACGCGAGGCTGGCGCCTACGTCATCGGCACCGGGCGCGCCGCCGACCGTCAGAAGACACTCGACTTCGGCGCGCACGAGTTCGTCGCCCTCGAGAACGACACGCTGGAAGACGTCGGCGCCGTCGACCTGGTCTTCGACGTTATCGGCGGCGACATCCAGAAACGCTCCGCAGGCCTGATCCGGGCCGGCGGAACGCTGGTGACCATCGTCGGGCCGGCCGAGGCGCGGCCCACCGGCGGCCTGGCGGTCGACTTCGTTGTCGAATCCGATCGTGCCCAGCTGGTTGAGATCGTCCAGCGGGTGCGGGACGGGCGGCTGCGGACGAACATCGGCAGCATCGCAACCCTCGACGACGCCGTCGCGGCCCTCAACCCGGCCGGGCGCCGCAAGGGCAAGCCGATCATCCGCGTTCGCCCCTAAAGACCGCGGGAGAAGTGGCTCATCACCAGGATGCCGTGGGCGGGCGCGCCGATCGCCTGGTACAGGTGGGGCACGTCGCCCGGGAACCGGACGAAGTCGCCGGCCGACAGTTCGACGGGCTGCCCGGCCGGGCCGACGCGAAGCCGGCCGGCGGTCAGGATCAGCGACTCGGTCACGCCGGCCGGGTGCGGCCCGGCGTGCCGGGCGCGGGTGGCGAAGCCGACCTCGTAGAGCTCGGCCAGCGCCTGGCCGTGCACGCGGTCCAGCAGCCGGGCGGTGACCGCCCCGCGCACCTGGGTTCCTTCGCCCGCCCGGATCACCTCGACCCGGGCGGACGGCTCTTCGATCAGGTCACCGAGCGCGGCGCCGAGCGTGTCGGCCAGTGCGTACAGGGTGTCGATGGTCGGGTTGCCCTGGCCGGCTTCGAGCTTGGTCACGGTGGCCCGGGCGATCCCGCTGCGCTCGGCGAGCTGGGCGACCGACAGGCCCTGGCGCTGCCGGAGGGCGCGCAGGCTGGCGGCGATCCGGGCCGCTGGTGGTGGTGGCGGCATGCTGTCACTATAGTAGCCAATATGGCTATTAAAACAGCGCAGCGGATGGCCGGCGTGATCGGCTTCGGCATCGACCGGGTGGCCCGCGAGGCCGACCAGGCGGGCGGCCGCTGGCCGGTGCTGCGGCTGGAGAACCTGGACACCGACCTGCCGCTGCCGCCGGAGGCGGTGCCGGTGACCGCGGCGGCGCTGGCCACCGCCAAGGCGAACTCGTGGCTGCCGTTCACCGGCGACGACGACCTGCGCGCCGCGGTGTCCGGGCTGCTGGCCGGGCGGTGCGGCCACAGCTACGACCCGGCAGCCGAGATCGTCATCACCAGCGGGGGCACCGAGGCCGCGCTGGACTGCCTGCTCGCCACGATCGACCCCGGTGACGAGGTGATCCTCACCGACCCCACCTACGCCGGGCTGGTCAACCGGGTGCGGCTGGCCGGCGGGGTGCCCCGGTTCGCGCCCTTCCGGGTGGACGGCGGGCAGTGGCGGCTGGACCGGGCGGCGCTGGCCGCCGCGGTCTCGCCGCGCACCGCGGCGATGCTGCTGATGAGCCCGTCGATGCCGTCCGGCGCCGTGCTCGACGCCGGCGACTGGCGTGAGGTCGCGCGGCTGTGCCGCGAGCACGACCTGCTGCTGATCTACGACGGCGCGATGGAGACGATCCTGTTCGACCAGCGCCAGCTGCTGCACCCGGTCCGCGAGCCGGGCATGAGCGAGCGCACGCTGGTGATCGGCTCGCTGTCCAAGGAGTTCCGCATGATCGGCTGGCGGACCGGCTGGGTCGCCGGGCCGCGGGCCCTTATCGAGGCGGTCGGCTGGGCGCACGTCTACAACACCACCACTCCGGTCGGCATCGCCCGGGCCGGCGCCACCGCCGTGCTGCGCGGCGACCACGCCCACGTGGCCGGGTGCACGGCCGAACTTCAGCGCCGCCGCGACCTGATCTGCGCGATCGACCTGCCGTTCATCCGGCCGGGCGGCGGCTGGTCGCTGCTGCTCGACGTGGCCGCGCTCGGCCGAGACCCGGTGGACGTCTCGCGGGCGCTGCTGCGCGACGCGGCGATCGCGGCGACCGCGATGACCGGCTGGGGCGGCGACGTCGCGGCCCGGCACGTGCGCTTCGTCTACAGCGCCGAGCCGCTCGAGCGGCTCCGCACGCTGCCCGAACGGCTGGCCGCCGCCGGGCTGCGCTAGCCGGCGCCCGGCCTCTGCCGATTCTGGCTCATGTCCTGATATGCCTGCCGCCGGATCATGGACTAAGCTCTTAGCTAAGGAGGCCGCGATGTCCGGTGAGGCTGCAGCGCAGTTCAACATTCATGACGCGAAGACCAACCTGTCCCGGATCATCGAGCGGGTTGAGCACGGCGAGGAGATCATCATCAGCCGGGCCGGGCACCCCGTCGCGAAAGTGATCCCGCTGCCAGGCAAGGTCCGGCGCAGCGGACGTGGGTCGCTGCGAGACGAACTCGTGCTGGCACCGGGCTGGGACAGCGACGAGGTCAATGAGGCCATCGCCGCCGATTTCGGCGTGACACCGTGAGCCTGCTGCTGGACACCCACGTCGTGCTGTGGTGGCTGGCCGATGACCCCGGGCTGCCTGACGAGATCAAGAACCGGCTTGATCATGAGCCAGACGTGCACGTCAGCGCGGCCACCGTCTGGGAGGTCGCCATCAAGCAGGCTCTTGGCAAGATCGCCGGGCCGGCCGATCTTCCCGAGCGGGTGCGCGATAGCGGATTCCGGGAGCTTCCGATGAGTTTCGCTCATGCGATGACGGCCGGACGTCTCCCGCCGATCCACCGGGATCCGTTCGACCGGATGCTTGTGGCGCAAGCCCAGTGCGAAGATCTCACCCTGGTCACCAGGGATCATCACTGCCAGCAATACGACGTGCCGATCCTGCCCGCCTGATCGGGGCGACGGGTCGGCGGCAGGCCTTAGTAGCGGACGACGACGCGCTTGGTCATGCCGTCGACCCGGATCATGCCGCCGTAGGGGAGCACGAGCTGCGGGTCGGTGTGGCCGAAGTCGATGTCCAGCACGGCCATCGTGTCCGGCGCGTACTCGCCCAGCGCGCGGAGCACCGCGTCGTGCTGCTCGCTGATGTAGGCGGCCTTCTGCTCCGGGGTGGTGCGGTGCTCCAGCGACCACGCCTTGGCCCGGCCGAACAGCACCGCGGGGAACAGGGCCAGCAGCCCGCGTTCACCCATGGCCCGCAGGATCCGGTACACCTCGGCCGCGGACGGCAGCTCCTCGCTGGTCTCCAGGAACAGCACGCCGCCCGCGCAGTCCTGCGGCTGCGGGATGACCCGGCCGGCCATCATCAGCCAGGACAGCACCTCGATGTTGCCGCCCCAGCCGACGCCCTCGACCACCCGGCCGGTGTGGTTGTGCCAGATCCAGCCGCCACACGGCTCCATCTGCGGCTCGGACTCGAAGGTGGCCGGGTCGGCCCAGTCCCGGTCCACATCGCTGTAGGCGCTGGCCGCGGTGAGCCCGAACTCCCCCGGCTCGAACAGCGCGGCACGCAGCGACGCCTCGGTGTCCGGGTGCATCGCGCCCGGCCGGCCGTACTGCACCATGACGCAGCCGCCGTGGTAGCCGACGATGCCCTGCTGCCACAGGTAGGCGAGCAGGCAGGTGTTGTCGCTGTAGCCGAAGAACGGCTTCGGGTGGTCCCGCAGCAGGCCGGCGTCCAGGTGCGGCAGTACCCGGATCTCGTCCTCGCCGCCGATGCTGGTGATCACCGCGGTGATGCCGGGATCGGCGAACGCGGCGTGCAGGTCGGCCGCCCGGTCGGCCGGCGCGGAGCCCATCTTCCGGGTCGTCGGGTACTCCACCGGGATCAGCCCGAAATCCTCACGCAGCCGGGTCAGGCCCAGCTCGAACGGCCGCGGGAAGATCCCCGGCAGCCCGGACGACGGCGACACGATCGCCACCCGGTCGCCGGGCCTGGGCTTCGGGGGGTACGCGAGGTGGCTCACCATGCCCCGCAACACTAACGAAGCGCAGCCGTCTCGGCACATCGAAATTGGGTTGCCCCGGGCCGGGGTGCTCTGCTGCACTGTAGTCAGCCCGAATCAACCAGGGAGAGTGTCATGCGCGGTGCGTCTATGTCCGGCCTGAGGGGACTTGACGCCTACGCGAAGGACATGACACTCCGTGAGCACGCTGAACCTGGGGATCCTGGCGCACGTCGACGCCGGTAAGACCAGCCTGACCGAGCGGCTGCTGTTCGCCGCCGGGGTGATCGGCACGGTCGGCCGCGTCGACGACGGCAGCACACAGACCGATTCGCTGACGCTGGAGCGGCAGCGCGGCATCACGATCAAGTCCGCGGTGGTGTCGTTCGGCATCGGCGACCGCACCGTCAACCTGATCGACACCCCCGGCCACCCGGACTTCATCGCCGAGGTGGAGCGGGTGCTGAGTGTGCTGGACGGCGCCGTGCTGGTCATCTCGGCCGTCGAGGGCGTGCAGCCGCAGACCCGGGTGCTGATGCGGACGCTGCAGCGGCTGCGCATTCCTACCCTGTTGTTCGTGAACAAGATCGACCGGGCCGGAGCCGGTTACGGCCGCGTGCTGGCGGGCATCGCCGCCAAGCTGACCGCCGCGATCGTGCCGATGGGGCCGGCTCACCGGCTGGGCAGCCGGAACGCCGGGTTCACCCCGTACGGCGCGGGCGATGACGCGTTCACCACCCGGCTGGCCGACGTGCTGGCCGGGGCGGACGACGCCTTCCTGGCCGCGTACGTGCACGACGAGCGGGCGATGAGCTACCCCCGGCTGCGCCGGGAACTGGCCGCGGCGACCGGGCGCGGGCTGGTGCACCCGGTGTTCTTCGGCTCGGCGATCACCGGGGCCGGCGTGCCCGCGCTCACCGGCGGGCTGCGGGAACTGCTGCCCGCGGCGGGCGGTGACCGGGCCGGCCCGGTCCGCGGCACCGTGTTCAAGGTCGAGCGGGGCCTGGCTGGGGAGAAGGTGGCCTACGCGCGGATGTTCTCCGGCACGGTGGCGGCCAGGGACCGGCTGCCCGCCGGGAAGGTGACCGCGGTCAGCGTGTTCTCCCCCGGCGGGGCGCAGCCGGCGCACGCGCTGGCGGCCGGGCAGATCGGGAAGCTGTCCGGGCTGGCCGGGGTGCGGGTCGGCGACACGCTCGGCGCGGCGGACTCGGGCGGGGCGGGCTCCGGCGCCGCGGGCTCAGGCGGGGCGGACGGACGGGCCGCGAGGCACTTCGCGCCGCCGACCCTGGAGACGGTGGTGGTGCCGCGCCGCCGCGCCGACCGGGGCGCGCTGCACGTGGCACTGACCCAGCTCGCCGAGCAGGACCCGCTGATCAACCTGCGCGAGGACGGCGTGCGCCAGGAGATGCTGGTCTCGCTGTACGGCGAGGTGCAGAAGGAGGTCATCGAGGCCACGCTGGCCGACGACTACGGCATCGAGGTGGAGTTCCGCGGTGGCGCGACGATCTGCATCGAGCGGGTGACCGGAACCGGGGCGGCCGCCGAGCGGATCGCCACACCGGGCAACCCGTTCCTGGCCACCGTCGGGCTGCGGGTCGAGCCGGGGCCGACCGGGTCGGGCGTACGGTACCGGGTGGCCGGCGACCGGCTCGGCACGATGCCGGTCGCGTTCTTCAAGGCGGTGGAGGAGACCGTGCACGAGACGCTGCGGCAGGGCCTGCACGGCTGGCAAATCACCGACTGCGTGATCACCCTGACGCACACCGGCTACTACCCGCGGCAGTCGCACATGCACGCGGCCTTCGACAAGAGCATGTCGAGCACCGCGGGCGACTTCCGCGGCCTGACGCCGCTGGTCCTGATGACTGCGCTGCAGCAGGCCGGCACGATGGTGTGCGAGCCGGTGCAGAGCTTCCGGCTGGAGATCCCGGCGGACACGTTCGGGGCCGTCATGCCGGTGCTGGCCGGGCTGGGCGGTGTGCCGCGGGCCACCACGGCGCAGGGTGCCGGGTACCTGATCGAGGGCGGGATCCCGGCGGCCCGGGTGCACGGGCTGCGGCTGCAGCTGCCCGGGCTGACCCGCGGTGAGGGTGTGCTCGAGTGCGTCTTCGACCGCTACCAGCAGGTCACCGGGCCGCCGCCGTCGCGATCGCGGTCGGACCACAACCCGGTCAACCGCAAGGAATACCTACTGCACGTGGTGAAAGGGGTGGGCCGCTGATGGCGGAGCAGGGTGGTGGCGTACTGGTGGCGCGCGGGCTGGCTGCCGGGCACGGCGACCGGGTGCTGTTCGACGGCCTGGACCTGGTGGTCGGGCCCGGCGACGTGATCGGCCTGGTCGGCGCGAACGGGGCCGGCAAGTCGACGCTGCTGCGGGTGCTGGCCGGGCTGGACGCGAGCCGGTCCGGCACGGTGACGGTGACCCCGCCGGGCGCGTCGGTCGGCTACCTGCCGCAGGAGCCGGACCGGCATGCCGGGGAAACCATGCGGCAGTTCCTGGCGCGGCGCACCGGCGTGGCCGCGGCGCAGGACGCGATGCTGACCGCCGCGGACGCGCTGGCGGCGGAGGTGCCGGGCGCGGGCGACAAGTACAGCCGGGAGCTGGAGCGGTGGCTCGCGCTGGGCGGCCCGGATCTGGACGACCGGGCCGGGGCGGTGGCCGCCGGGCTCGGCCTGGGCGTGGACCTCGACCACCCGATGACCGGGCTGTCCGGCGGCCAGGCGGCCCGGGCGGGCCTGGCCTCACTGCTGCTGAGCCGGTACGACGTGTTCCTGCTGGACGAGCCGACCAACGACCTGGACCTGGACGGGCTGGACCGGCTCGAGAGGTTCGCCGGGGAGCTGGCGGCCGGCCTGGTCGTGGTCAGCCACGACAGGGAGTTCCTGGCCAGGACGGTGAACCGGGTCGTCGAGCTCGACCTGGCGCAGCGGCAGGTCAGGTCGTTCGGCGGCGGCTACGGCGGCTACCTGGCCGAGCGGGAGCGGGCCAGCCAGCACGAGCGCGACGCGTACGAGGAGTTCGCCGGCAAGCGCGCCGACCTGGAGGACCGGGCCAGGATGCAGCGCGGCTGGATGGACAAGGGCCTACGCAACGCCCGGCGCAACCCCGACCCGGACAAGAACATCCAGGCCGGCCGGATCGAGGCGTCGCAGAAGCAGGCGGCCAAGGCCCGGCAGACCGAGCGGATGATCGAGCGGCTGGACGTGGTCGAGGAGCCGCGCAAGGAGTGGCAGCTGCGGATGGAGATCGCCGTGGCGCCGCGGGCCGGTGCGGTCGTGGCCACCATGCGCGGGGCCGTGGTGCGCCGCGGCGGGTTCACCCTCGGCCCGGTCGACCTGCAGATCAGCTGGGCGGACCGGGTGGCGATCACCGGCGCGAACGGATCCGGCAAGACCACCCTGCTCGGCGCGATGCTCGGCCAGCTGCCGCTGGACGAGGGGCACGCCGCGCTGGGCCCCGGTGTGGTGGTGGGCGAGGTCGACCAGGCCCGCGGCCTGTTCCTGGGCGGTGAGCCGCTGCTGGACGCGTTCCGGGCCGCGGTGCCGGGGCCACTCCCGGCCGAGGTGCGGACGCTGTTGGCCAAGTTCGGGCTCGGCACGGATCATGTGCTGAGGCCGGCCGGAACGCTGTCACCGGGCGAGCGGACCCGGGCGGCGCTGGCCGTGCTGCAGTCCCGCGGGGTCAACCTGCTGGTGCTGGACGAGCCGACCAACCACCTGGATCTGCCAGCCATCGAGCAGCTGGAGTCGGCGCTGGACTCCTACTCCGGCACGCTGCTGCTGGTCAGCCACGACCGCCGGCTGCTCGAAGCGGTGCACACCACCCGCCGCCTCGACGTGGCCGACGGGCGGGTGACCGAGCGGCAGGCCGATTGACGGGCGATCAGGGTGTGGTGACCACGGCCTGAAGCACGAACCGCAGCACGCGCAGAACGTTGTCCATGTGGCGCTGTGCGGCCGCCGCGGCGGCCTGCGGATCGCCTTTCTCGATGGCGTCCAGCAGTTCCGGCGTCTCGGGCCGGTCCGGATCGTCGCGGGTCAGCTCGGCATCGTCGACGTAGCGCGAGGTCGCTTGCCGAAGCGCTTCGACGGTGCCGCGGTACAGGTCGGCGAGCAGCGAGTTCCCGGTGGCCTGGAGGATCTGCTGCCGCAGCGCTATATCGGCCTTGCGGTACTGCGCCCAGTCGGCGCGGTAGGCCGCCTCGCGCTGGCTGGCGAGTTCACGAAGCCGCACGAGGTCGGCTTCGCTTCGGTGCTCGGCCGCCAGGCGGGCAGCTTCGATCTCCAGGGCACGCTGGACCTGGTAGACCTCGAGCGGGTCGGAACGCAGCACCCTGCGTTGCAGCGCCACATCGATCTCACGCTGTGACCGGACGAAGGTTCCGTCGCCCTGGCGGACCTCAAGCAGCCCGGCATGGACCAGCACCCGGACGGCCTCACGGATCGTGGAACGGCCAACACCGAGCTCCGCGGCCAGGGCGGACTCGGCCGGCAGCCGCTGGTGCAGCGCCCATGTGCCGTCGCCGATGCGGTCCCGCAGCTGCTCAATCACCCGGTCGGTGAGTCCTGCGCGGGGCACCGGGGTCAGCGGGCTCAGTGGCTTCGGCTCACCAGCCGACCGGGCGCTCATGCCTGAACGGTAGCGAACCCGGGCGGCAGATTGGCAGCAGCAGGCAGGCGGGCAGGCGGGCAGGCGGGCAGGCGGGCAGCAAGCTAGCCCGCCTACTTCTGAGACATCTGATGACCTGTTGACCTGAAATCCTGCTGACCGTACGATCGGAACGTGCCAGCCGCCGAGCCGCTACGCCGGGAGGACCAGGCTTCATGTACGAGAAGGACGGCGAGAAATACTTCGTGGTGGACAGTCACATCCACTACTGGGATGCCAGCCCCGATAACTGGGTGCCGGGCCAGGAGGCATACGCGAAGGGGTGGATCGAGTGCTTCCACGCTTACCAGAGCCTTGGGCCACCGGAAACTCACTGGCCGATGGAGAAGTTCCAGAAGTACACCGAGGGCGACCTCATCCGCGACGTGTTCGAAGAGGGGCATGTGGACGTCGCGATCTTCCAGCCGACCGACCTCAGGTCGTGGTACGCGGAGGGGTTCAACACCACCGAACGCGATGCGACGCTGCAGCAGAAGTACCCGGGCAGGTTCATCCTCAACACGCGCTTCGACCCCCGTGAGGGCGACGCGGGCCTGAAGCAGTTCGAGGAGAGGGTCCGGCGTTACGGCTGCACAGGGGTCAAGCTCTACACCGCGGAGTGGCTGGGCGCATCCCGCGGCTGGACGCTGAAGGATCCCGAAGCCTGGCGTTTCCTGGACAAGGCGCAGGAACTGGGGATCAAGAACGTCCACGTGCACAAGGGCCCGACCATCTGGCCGCTGGACAAGGACGCCTTCGATGTCGCCGACGTCGACCAGGCCGCGACCCGTTTCCCGGATCTGAACTTCATCGTCGAGCACGTCGGGCTGCCCCGGATCGAAGACTTCTGTTACATGGCCACCCAGGAGCCCAACGTCTATGCGGGCCTGTCCGTGGTCACCGGCGCCGAGATGTACCTGCGCCCGCGGTTCTTCTCCAAGGTGATGGGGGAACTGCTGCACTGGGTCGGTGAGGACAAGATGACGTTCGGCTCCGACTACGCCATCTGGGAACCCAAATGGCAGATCGAGGGGCTGATCGCCTGGGATTACCCGGACGAGACGTTCTCGGACTACCCGCGCCTGTCCACGGCGGGCAAGAAGAAGATTCTCGGCCTGAACGCGGCCCGTCTCTACGACATCGAAGTCCCCGCGGAATGCCGTCTCCGGGAGCATGAGACGGCGGGGCCGGCGAGCCCGTGACACCCGCGATCGCGGAGGCCATGCGCCAGCTTGAACGCGCCTGCGACGAGCACCGGGATGCGCTGCTGATGTGGCACGACGTGGACGCCGCGCTGAAGCACATGGTGCCCGAGCCCGCCGTCCGGCACCTGCCCACCGGCACCGGCGCCGACGGGCGGCGTGCGTTGCACCGCTTCTACACCGAGGAATTCCTGCCGTATCTGCCCGGCGACCTGGCCATCACCCGGGTCTCGCGGACCGTCGGCCGGTTCAGGCTGATCGATGAGATGCTCGTCCGTTTCACCCACGACCGGCCGCTCCGCTGGCTGCTGCCGGAGGCCAGGCCGACGCACCGGCAGGCGGAGATAACGGCCGTCATGATCGCCGAATTCGACCGCCTGCACATCCGCGCCCAGCGCATCCACTGGGACCACGCCACCCTTCTCGGCCAGCTCGGCTTGCCACCGTTAGTTCGAGCTCGCGGCTAGCAGGCGGCGGCCGGCCCGGACGCCGGATCCGGGCCGGGTCAGGTGGGCGAGCAGGTCGTCGGCGGCGGCGTGCAGTGCCCCGTCGGTCACCGGGCTGAGCGCGTCGAGGATGAACAGCGCCGTGGTGGTGTCCTCGCCGAGCTGGGTGCGGCGTGCCTGGCGCCAGTTCCAGCGCCGGCAGGTCACGCCGGCGTCGTCGCACCACACCACCTCGCCGGGGTCGGGATTCTCGGTCACCAGGGCGCCGTCGGCCACCGTGTCGAAGGGCTCGGTGCCGGCGGCGCGGAGCAGCCGCGGCGCACCGGCGTAGCGGGTCAGATCCTCGCCACCCAGCGGGATCTGATGCAGTACCGATACCGCGTTGTAGCAGTCGGTGAGCCAGTTCACCCGGGGCAGCCCGGCCGCGGAACGGCGCAGGAGTGCCTCCAGGCTGCTGCGGGTGCGTTTGGGCTTGGCCCCGAACGCCCGGTACGCCTCCCGCCACGCCGCCACATGCGGGATCTGCTCCAGCGGCCGGTCACTGAGCGCGTCGCGGGCGGCGGCCTCCGCCGCCTGGAGCAGGGCGTCGCTCGCCTGGTCCCCCGGTCCCGGAACGAGCCCGTCAACGGCCAGCAGCATGGCCCGGTAGTCGGGCCGCAGCTCGAACACGGCGTCGTCGACACGGCCGCCGGCGAGGAACTCCTCAAGCACAGCCAGATCAGGCATCGGCAACCTCCGGCTCGGATCCTTTCCCCGTGGCGTGGTAGCGGCTCTGTGCCAGCGTGGGGATCAGGCCGGTTCCGCCCTGCCCGGCCAGCGACAGTGACGCCGCGGCCACGCCCAGCCGGGCGGCCTCGTCGAGGGTATCGCCCAGGGCCAGCCGTCCCGCCAGGGTGCCGGCGAACACGTCACCGGCACCGGTCTGGTCGGTGACGACCGGAGCAGGGGCGGCGGTGATGCGCCGCTGCTGGCCGTCGTCGATCAGCACCCCGTCAGCCCCGCAGGTCACCGCCACCGCGGCGGCGCCCAGGCGGCGCAGGGCGCGGGCCGCTGTGGCCGGGTCGCCGGTGCCGAGCAGGGCCTGGGTCTCGTCCGGCGCGGACGGCGTCAGCACCGCCGCCAGCGGGGCCAGCGCGGTCAGCGTGCGGGCGGCGTCGGCGGCCGTGGTGAGCCGGGGCCGGAAGTTGGGGTCCAGCACGAACCGGGGCGCCCAGCGGGCGGCCGCCGCGACCGTGGCCGCGGCGCTGGCCGAGATCGCGCAGGCGATCCCGGAGCTGAGGACCACGTCGGGTACCGGGCAGCCGGCCAGGTCGTCCGGGCTGAGCGTGGAAGCGGCGCTCCCCCGGCGGGCGTAGGCGAACTGCCGGCGGCCGGACGGGTCCGCGACCGCGAAGTACACGCCCTGCTGGCCAGGGACACGCCTGATCAGCGAGGTGCCGATGCCCAGCTCGGCGGCCCGGTCGATGATCGCCTGGCCCAGTTCGTCGTCGCCGACCCTGGTGATCAGGGTGGTGCGGGCGCCGCTGGCCGCGGCGGCCGCGGCCGAGGTCAGCGCGTCTCCGGAGATGCCGAAACGGACGGTCAGGCCGGGCCGGAATGCCTGGCCAGCGGAGATCTCGATGAGCACTTCGCCGATCACGGCCACCTGGGGCCTTGGGGCCCCGGCTGTCCCAGCGCTCACCGCGCCGCCTCAGTGAGCGCCACGAGGTTGGCGCCCACGTGACCTCCCGCCTGGTGGGTAACTCTGCGCCGGTCAGGCGATGCGGTCGAAGGCGCCGGTTTTGACGCCGGCGATGAAGGTAGCCCACGCGGCGGGGGTGAAGGCCAGCGCCGGGCCACCCTGGTCTTTGGTGTCGCGGACCAGGCAAAGCAGGTCCGCGCCGGGCTCGCGGGACGCGCCGACCTCAATGCAGGTGCTGTTCTGTGCGCTGTGAGTGGACTTGTGCCAGGTACCGACCTCGATGCAATTACTGTTGGCCTGGCTGTAACTGGCTTTTCGCCACGTCACGTGGCTCGTGTCCATCGCTTGTACGCTTCCTCCATCAGACCCTTCGAGGCCCTCCACGACGTGGCCTCGCTGTTCAGCGTAGCCCACTTGCGGTTCAGCAGAGCGAGGCTATCGGCCTCCAAAACAGGCTGGCCGCCGAGGGCCGTCTCCACAAAACCGAAGTCTGGCCCGCCGTCGCCATCCACTACCTGAAACTCACCGGCCAGGCCCTCGTGCGCACCCGTATCGACGGGGATGACCAAGATCGTGGTGGTCGGTTCGTCCGCCGCCTCGATCAGGCAGCGGACCTGCTCGGCCATCACGTGACGGCCACCGATCGGCCTGGTCAGGACCGACTCGTCGAGTATCGCCCGCAACTCGGGTGGCTTGTCGCGGGCGAAGATCTCCTGCCGCTGCAGCCGTTCAGTGATCTGCTGCTCAACCTCCTCGGCCGTGATCCCGAACGTGGCTGACAGGATGGCCCGCGCGTAGTCGCTGGTCTGTAGAAGCCCAGGCACCGCTGTCAGGGTGTAGCAGCGGATCGCGGTGGCGGTGCGTTCCTTCTCGGCCAGGTCGGCGACGAAGGGCGGGAACGAGCCGTAGTTCATCGCGTCCTCGAACTCGTCCCAGAGCTTGAGCAGGAGGCCGTGGGAGCGCAGCCCGGGCACGGGCTCGATCTGCCGCTCGACGGTCTCCCGCACCGGAGCCCGCCAGCCGTCCTCGTAGGCCCGGATGGTGGACGGCGACAGGCTCGCCGCGGCGGCCAGGTCCTCCCTGGCCAGTCCCGACGCCTCCCGGACATGCCGGAGCATCTCGCCCCAGACGATGCGGGGGTGGCCCTTCGGTGCCCGCTCGCTGCTGGTCATGCTGCGACTCTCCTCGCCTGCGGCCCGGCACACGCGTGCACAGCACGGCACAGATATCCGGGTCCGCTGTACAGCGCCGGGCCTGGCCGGCGTGCCGTGCCGTGCGGCCGGTTCTCCTTCCGAACGTAACGCCGCCCTCACAAGATGTGGAGCACAACACGGAACCCGAGTGACGGAAGGACCACGGACAGTGGGCATGCGGATGGACGCGGCGGGCCGCGTCGAGTTCGACAGGTCGTTCACCGATGCGATCCCCCGCGAGGCGCGGGCGGCGGCGGAACTGGAGACGCTTCGGCGGGACTACCCCCGGTTCGCGATCGAGCGGTGCCTGTCGCCGGACGGCGCGGTGACGTACTACTCGGCCACCCGGCGGGCAGGCGAGTGGGGTGCGCACCCCCACCACGTCTCCCGGAGTGACCTCGGCGACCTGCGCCGGGAACTGGCGGCCGGGGAGGGCCACCGGTGCCCCGCGTGACGAGTGGCGCAGCGGCGTGGCCGGGACCCGGCGTGGGCACGGTGCCAGAAAGCACCGGGCAGGGAAGTCCCGCGCCGCCGCGCTTGCCAGGGCAGGCCATCGGGCTGCGGGTGGTCAGGGAGGCTAACGACGGCAAACGCGACCGGGCCAGCTACACCGACGCGGCGGCCGCGCTGGAGGCGGTGCGGATGTTCCTGGCCATCCCCGGGACCTACCAGGTCACCGTCTTCGTCATGGAGTGACCGGCGCTCAGGCTCAGAGTGAGGCGACTGTGATCATCCGGCGGTGCTCGACGGGTCGCCTCCGGCCGGCCACCCAGCGACGGGCTGCGGGCGGCAGCGGGGCTGGCCGAGGCGACCATCCGCGATGAGCTGCTAGCTCCCGGCCTGCTCACGCCCGCGCTGGCCGAGCGCGTCCGGGCAGCGCGAACCGGCGGGGCGCGGATCACCATAGCCAGCCCGGGCAGGCAGGACGCGGCCCTGGTTGAGTCGGCCCGTCACCTGCTCGATGCGGCGCTGACCCCGGCCGGCGCGGTCGGCTACCTCCGGCTCGACGTGCACCCGCCGCTGTCCGGCGAACCGGCGGCGATCATGCTGCACACACGCAGCAGGCCCGGCGTCCGGCCGACTGATCTCACCGGCTACGCCAGCCGGCACGGTGCCCGGCTCAACGATCTCGGGGCCGGCGAAGTCCTGCTGCGGATGCACGGGCCCAGGGTGGCCGTTTAGCGTCCGGGCCACTGCGGGCAGTCTCGCAGCCGTGACAGGGCCTGGGCCGTCTGGCTCTGCACCGTGCCCACCGAGCAACCGAGAACGTCGGCGGCCTGCGCCTCGGTCAGGTCGTCGAAGAACCGCAACACCACCATCGCCCGCTGGCGGGGAGGCAGCGTCCGCAACGCGTGGCTGACCGCCCGGCGGATGTCGGCCTCGCCGGGCGCATCCCCCGGCTCGGGCCGGCGGGGCCCAACAGCGTCCGGAAACCCACCATGCCAGCGTTGCCACCGCCAGGTCAGGAACGTCGCGAGCATCACCCGCCGGACGTAGGCCTCGGGCGCGTCCTGGCGGGCCAGCCAGGCCCATCGTGCCCGCGTCTTGACCAGCGCGACCCGCACCAGGTCGTACGCGGCCGCCTCGTCTCCGGTGAGCAGCCACGCGCTCCGCAGCAGCGCGACCGACCGCGCCGCGGCGAAGTCCCCGAACCCCTCCGGCTTGCTCACCTGCCACCCTGCGTGCTGACCCCTACCAGTATGGCCTCCGCAGCGCGCGGATGGCCTGGCGGCGGCCGGGCACGGCGTGCCCCATGGCTGGTGCTTGACTGGGGCGGCCGGGTGCAGCGCCCGGCCACGACCTAACTCATGAGGCGAATCCATGAATATCGGCATCGGTCTTCCATCGACCATCCCCGGCATCTCCGGCCGGCTGCTCCTGGACTGGGCCAAGGCCGCCGAGCAGGCCGGGTTCTCGAGCCTGGGGACGCTCGACCGCATCGTCTACCCGAACCTGGAGACGGTGCCGGCCCTGGCCGCCGCGGCCGCGGTGACCGAGCGGATCGGGCTGACCACGTCGATCCTCATCGCCCCGTACCGGGGCAACGGCGCGCTGCTGGCCAAGCAGCTGGCCACGGTGGATGTCATCGCTGGCGGCCGGCTGCGGGCCGGCATCGCCGTCGGCGGACGCGAGGACGACTACGCGGCGACGGGATCGCCGTTCGCCGGGCGGGGGCGCGCCTTCGACGCCCAGCTCGCGGAGATGCGGGCGGTCTGGTCGCAGCAGACCCGCGGCCACGCCGGGCCGATCGGGCCCGCCCCGGTGCAGGCCGGTGGCCCGCCGCTGCTGATGGGTGGCAACGCCGCGGCCACGTTCCGCCGGATGACCGAGTTCGGCGCAGGCTGGATCATGGGCGGTGGCGGGCCCCAGGCGTTTGCCGCCGGGGCGGAGCGGGCCAGGCAGGCCTGGCGGGACGCCGGGCGCGCCGGGCAGCCGCACCTGGCCGCCCTCGGCTACGTCAGCCTCGGCGACGACGCCGAAGCACACGCCCGGGCCTACCTCACCGACTACTACAGCTTCACCGGCGACTTCGCCGAGCGGATCGCCGACGGCGCGCTCACCACGCCGCAGAAAGTAGCGGACGCGGTGACCGCCTTTACCGAGGCGGGCTGCGACGAGCTGATCCTCTTCCCCTGCAACCCAGATCTCGCGCAGATCTCGCTGACCGCCGAGGCCGCCGGGCTGTAGCACCGGGGCCATGCGCCAGCCGTCATGGAAAATTCGACACCGGATACCTGCCTGAGCTAGGCGGTGATGCGGTAGCCGATGCCCGGGGTGGTGGTGATGACGGGCGGGTCGCCGAGCTTGCGGCGGAGGCGGCCGATGGTGACGGTGACCGTGTTGGTGAACGGGTCCGCCTGCTCGTCCCAGACCTGTTCCAGCAGGTCCTCGGCGCGCAGGAACGCGGGGGTGGCGCGCAGCAGGGCCTCCAGCACGCCGAACTCCTTGACTGACAGGTCGAGCTGGCGGCCATCGCGGGTGACGGTGCGGTGCAGCGGGTCGAGCTCGATCCCGGCGGTGCGCAGCACGCGGGCGCGGGCGGCGGGCTGGCGGCGGGCCAGCGCGCGGATGCGCAGCACGAGTTCGGGGAAGTGGAACGGCTTGGCCAGGTAGTCGTCCGCGCCGAGGCCGAGGCCGCTGACCCGGTCGCCCGGTGAGTCGGCCGCGGTCAGCATCAGGACCATGACCCTGTCGTCCTTGCCGGTGATCATCTGGCAGAGGGTGTCACCGTGGATTCCGGGCAGGTCACGGTCGAGCACGACCACGTCGTAGGCGTTGACGTTCAGCTTGGCCGCCGCCTCCAGGCCATCGAGCGCCAGGTCGACGGCCAGGCCCTGGTCACGGAGCCCTTCGGCGAGCACGTCGGCGAGGGAACGGGAATCCTCGACGACCAGCACCCTCATGCCATCGCTCCGGCCTGGGCCAGCTGAGCCTGGGGAAGCTGGATGACCACGCGCAGGCCACCTTCGGGCCTGGCCAGCAGGCGAAGGGCGCCATCGTGGGCGTTGGCGATGGCCGCGACGATGGACAGGCCGAGGCCGGCGCCGCGATCGGAGCCGGTCCGGTCGGTGCTGGTCCGGTCTGGGCCGAGCCGCCGGAACGGCTGCCCGAGCTGGTCCACCTGGTCCTGGTCGA
The DNA here is from genome assembly GCA_036501145.1 of Streptosporangiaceae bacterium. Lineage (GTDB taxonomy): Bacteria > Actinomycetota > Actinomycetes > Streptosporangiales > Streptosporangiaceae > PALSA-505. The sequence goes on from DASYAV010000199.1 coordinate 73,607, forward strand.
GGACCGGCCCGCCGGTGTCGACCGCCAGGGTGGCCCGGGGGTGCTCGGCGGCGGTCGTGATGTGGATCCAGCCGCCGTCGGTGTTGTGCGCGATCGCGTTGTCGATGACGTTGGCCACCATCCGGCTGAGCAGCGGCTGGCTGCCGGTCACCCAGGTCCCGGCCGGATCGGCGGTGTGCTGGATGACCAGATTCCTGCCCGCGATCTGCTCGGCCCTGGCGGCCAGGGCGGCGGACACGATCGCGTCCAGGGCCAGGGTCTGGCGGCCGGGGAGGAGCCCGTGCTGTGCCCTGGCCAGCACGAGGAAGCCGTCGAGCAGCCGGTCGACCTGGTCGAGTTCGGTGCGCATGCGGCCGGCCAGCGCCAGGGTCTGGTCCGGGATCGGCTCGGGCTTGGCCACGGCCACATCCAGCGAGGCGCGCATGGTGGTCAGCGGGGTGCGCAGCTCGTGCGAGGCGTTGGCCACGAACCTGCGCTGTGCGGCGAAGGCGCCGTCCAGCCGCCCCAGCAGGGCGTCGATCGTGTCGGCCAGGTCCTTGAGCTCGTCGCTCGGGCCCGGCATGGCCAGGCGCTCGTGCAGGTTGTCGGCGGAGATCCGGCGGGTGGTCTCGGTCATCTCGCGCAGCGGGCGGAGCACCCGGCGGGCGACGACCAGGCCAAGCACCACGGACAGGACGAGCATCACCCCGAGGGCGATGAGCGAGCCGATCAGCAGCCGGTGGTCCGCCTGGGCGTTCGCCTGGCTCGCCGCCGAGGCGAGCTGGATCTTGAGCTGCTGGATGCGGGCGTCGGCCTGGGACAACGCGGACGGCCGCTCCGGCTGGTGCGCCGGGACCGTCCCCGGGGCCCGCACGGTGGAGCGCACGGCCAGTGTCCCGGTAATGCCCAGCAGCAGGACGCCGGACAGGCCGAACATCGCCACGTAGAGCACGGTGAGCCGCCGCCGGGCGGTGCGGGGCCACAGCGCCCGGCGGGTGACCAGTCCAATCAGCCGGCGCAGGCCCATCGGTTCCTCCCCGCGTCTCGCGCGCAGCGCCCTGGCCAGGCACTGCGGTTCCCGGACTCCAGGATGGCCGGCCGGGCCTAACAGCGGGATAACGGCCGCCGTTCCGGCCGTGTTATGGGCCCGGCCCTAGAACCGTGGCATGCAGGAAACCATCGAAGTCAACGGGTTGCACAAGCGGTACGGGACGACCGTGGCCCTGGACGGGATGACGTTCACCGTCCAGCCCGGGCAGGTCACCGGGTTCGTCGGGCCGAACGGGGCCGGCAAGTCCACCACGATGCGGGTGATCCTCGGACTGGACGCGCCGGACAGGGGCACCGCGCTGGTCGGCGGGCGGCCTTATGCCAGCCTGCCGCGGCCGCTGAGCCATGTCGGCTCGCTGCTGGACGCGGCGGCGCTGCAGCCCAGCCGCAGCGCCCGCAACCACCTGCTGTGGCTGGCCCACTCCCAGGGGCTGGCCGCGCGCCGGGTGGACGAGGTGATCGAGCAGGCCGGGCTGGCCGGCGCGGCCCGGCGCAAGGCCGGCGGCTACTCGCTGGGCATGCGGCAGCGGCTCGGCATCGCCGC
>DASYAV010000200.1:0-11891 GCA_036501145.1 Streptosporangiaceae bacterium
ACACGGTGCTGGACGCGCTGGGCATCCGTGAGCCGGTCATTGCCCGCCGCGCCGCCGAACCCGGAACGGGCCCGCTGGACCGGCTGGCCGCCGCGCTCGGCGACCGCGACGACGTGCTGATCCTGGACAACTGCGAGCACGTGATCGAGGCAGCCGCCGCATTGGCGGATCACGTCCTCGCCGCCTGCCCGCGGCTGAGAATCATGGCCACGAGCAGGCAGCCGCTGCGCATCGACGGTGAGACGCTGTGCCCGGTGCCCCCGCTGCCGATCCCGCCCGCGCCGGCCGCCCCGGTGACGATCGCATCCTACGAGTCGGTCCGGCTGCTGCGCGATCGCGCGGTAGCGGTCCGGCCTGATTTCGAGGTCGGCGAGGCCAGCGCGGCCGCCGTCGCCCGGATCTGCCGGGCCCTCGACGGGATGCCGCTGGCGATCGAGCTGGCCGCCGCCCGGGTCGAGGCGCTGGGGCTGGCGCAGTTGCTCGATCGCCTGGATGAACGGTTCGCCCTGCTGGCCCGCGCCGACCACGCCCCGGTCGCGGCCCGGCACCGCTCGCTTGCGGCCACCGCGGAGTGGAGCTACCAGCTGCTCAGCGAAGCCGAGCGGCGGGTGTTCCGCAGGGTCTCGGTGTTTCCCGCAGGATTCACGCTGGACGCCGCCGAGGAGATCGCCGGGCCGGACGCGGGGCCGGTGGTGCTGCGGCTGGTGGACTGCTCCCTGCTGACACCGCCGCGGGCCGGGGCTGATGGCCGGTCCCGCTATCTGATGCTGGAAACCCTGCGCGGCTATGGGCTGGACCGGCTGGCCGAGGCCGGCGAGCTCGATGAGGCGTCGGCTGCCCTGGCCGGGTACGCCCTGATCGTGGCGGAACAGGTTGCCGCCGGCCTGCGGACCGGCAGCGGGGAGCTGGCCGCCGCTCGCTGGCTGGACACCGAGGACGCCACCACCCGGCACGCCCTGGCCTGGGCCGCTGACCATGATCCAGGCACGGCGCTGCGGCTAGCGGTGACGCTGGCCCCCTGGTGGCGGTTGCGCGGCCGGATAGCAGACGGGCAGCCGTGGCTGCGGGCCGCCGCCGGGCAGGCCCAGCGGGGAACCGATGACTGGTCGGCCGCGCGTTACTGGCTCGGCCTGATGGCCATGACCGTCGGAAACTTCACCGCCGCGCTCGGCCACTTCACGGCCGTCGATGACGCGCTACACGGCGGTGAGCCGTCCCAGGCGCTGGCCGACTGCCTGGCGGGCTGCTGCGTGGCGCGATCGAATCTCGGCCAGATCTCCCGGGCGATCGAGGACGGCCAGCGCGCACTGGACGTCGCCAGGCGGCTCAATTACGCCGGGGGTCAGGCGGCGGCGCTCATCAATCTCGCCATCACCTCGTACTACGCAGGAGACGTTAGTGACGCGGTGGGCTGGGCCCGGCAGGCTCAGCAGATCGACGCAGAGGCCATCCCCGGCGCGATGGCCCGGGTTTCCGGCAACATCATGGCGCTGGTCCTGATCGCCGCGGGCGACCTCAGCGCCGCCGAACGGTGCTGCACGGACACCCTCCAGCGCTGCCGGGAAGCCGGTGACCTGCAGGGCGGGGCCGCTTTACTGACACTGCTGGGCCACCTGGACCTGGACCTGGGCCGGGTGAGCGACGCGGCGGCACACCTGCGGGAATCACTGCAGGTGGCCATCAGGATCGGCGAGCAGACCGAACTGCTGAACGGGCTGGACAACTGCGGGCACCTGTGCGCAGCCACCGGACGCTGGGCCGATGCCGTCACCCTGTGGGCGGCGCTGGCCGCATACACCGAACGTGCCGGGACCCCGGACCCGGTGGAAGACGTGCTCCGCCGCCAGGAGCCGCTGCAGCAGGCGGCCAAGGCGCTGGGCGCGGATCAGATCGGGGAAGCCGAGCAGCGCGGCGCGGCGATGACGCTCGTCACCGCCGCCGAATTCGCCATCATGCTCACCGCCGCCGACCTGCCCGCTCCGCGGGAACCGGCAGGAACCGGGCAGCTCAGCCGGCGCGAACGCGAACTGGTCTGCCTTGTTGCCCAGGGACGCACCGATGCCCAGATCGCCGGGCTGCTGTTCATCAGCGTCAATACCGTCCGATCACACCTGGACCGGATCCGGGACAAGACCGGCTGCCACCGCCGTGCGGACCTGACCCGGCTGGCCCTGCAGGCCGGCCTCGTATAGGCCAGCCGGGTTCAGTGCCGGCGGCCGGGGCGCATGAGCACTCGCCAGATCGTCACCCGCAGCCCCCGCACGGACGCGTGGTTACTCCGGCGAGTGAGCAGCCGCCGGACCCGGGGGCCATTCACCATCATCCACTTGACCCCGGCCGCCCTCTCCCGGACGCTGCGGGGCTGCGGCGGCCGGACCACGTAACGCACCTCGTAACACCGGTTGGTCATGGCCACGACGGCCTCCACGGCCGCCTCGAGCTGCTGCTCTGGGGAGTGGCCGGCTGGCTCCGGCTCGGGGCCGGTCCGGGTGGCGGGACGCAGCTCGGTGAGATCGCCGACCACGTGGTAGCCGGCCTCGCGCAGGCCTGCGATCAGGCTTTCCGCCTGCTTCTCCGCCCACGCCAGGGTGCTGGAGGGCAGCACGGGCCGGGACAGGGCAGGGCGGTTGCGCAGCACATCATGCGCGAGCAGCTTCTTGATCTCGCGGGTGTAGAACCAGTCGGGCAGATCGTCCGGCAGCGCCTGGTTCAGCCGGCGCAGGAACTCGGTCTCGGCGAACCCGAGGGACGAGTTCCGCCGCGACTGGGTGAGGTCGAAGCCCGCCGGGTCGATGCCGGCCACGGCGGCGAAGCGGCCCCACAGCGAGTCAGCCGAATTGCCGCGCGGCACCGTGACGACGTGCACCCGCTCCGGCGGGATGTGCTTCGACCACATGTCCAGGATGGCCAGCGTGTCGTGAACCCGCCAGAACCACGATTGGCGGCGCCGGTGCTCCACGTGCTCGGCGGCGACCACCTCATCGAGCCACGGCTCCCAGGCCGTGGTGCCGCGCACCTTGACCGACTCCTGCCACTCGGCGGGCAGCAGCGCGGCGAAATCGCGCACCGTGGCCACGACATGCACCTCGGCGCGCACCAGCGACCGCATGGCCCGGTCGGCCTGCTGCGGGCTGGACGCCGCCAGCAGCTCGTTCGAGATGACCGCCCGCTCGCGGATGTGCAGCGCCTCGGCGGCCAGCACGTCCCACTCGCCGATCCACGGATCGGCCGGATCGGACGCCGGCCGCGGAGCCCCGCGCAGGTCCCGGCTCGCCCGGAAATGGTCATAGGGGTTGTACCCCGGCAATTGCACACCCTGGCGGGTCAGCCGGGCCCGGTTTTTCCACAGTGCGTCCTGCAGGAAAGTCGTGCCGGTCTTGGGCTCTCCGATGTGCAGGTAAACACGCGGGCTCCGGGTACCGGAGTCCCGCTTGTCCTGGCCGGCTGTCATCCGGCCCGTGCCGAGCGCGATGGGAACCTCACCTATGGGCCGGTCCGCATTACCGGTGATCGGCCCGCATTACCGACGTATTACTACCCAGCTAAGCGGCAAAGTTTCGGCAATCCTAATGGCAAGGTCGGCCCTAGCGCAGCCAGTCACGTCAGCTTGACCCGGCGTGTTCAGGGGCCACCGCGGCGGCGCCCGTCCCGCCCGTTCTGCCAGGCGGTATGGTCCGATGATGTGGCGGCCCAGGCCGCCCGGTCCCGACCCGAGCCCGGGGGAGATGAGATGCCGGATACGGAGTTCACCGGACGGCCGGTGATCGTGGTTGGTGCGGCGGGGGCGCTCGGCGCCGGCCTGGTCACCGCGTTCGCCGAGGCGGGCGCCGCGGTCACCGGCGTGGACCGGGCGGTGCCCGCGGCTGACCGGCAGCGGGCCGGGGTCGAGTACCGCGCGGTGGACGTGCTCGACGACGCGGCGCTGGCCGATCTGCTCGGCCAGGGGCCGCCGCCGTGGGCGGTGGTCAACACGGTAGGCGGGTTCGCTCCGCACACGCCGCTGTCGCAGCTGGATCCGGCGGAGCTGACCGGCCAGATCGAGCTGAACCTGGTCAGCGCCGCGCTGGTCACCAAGCACGCGCTGGCCCGGATGGCGCCGGCCGGGCAGGGCCGGATCGTGCACACCGCCAGCCGCTCGGCGCAGGTCACGAAGGGCTCCGGGTTCGCCTACTCGGTCAGCAAGCTCGGTGTGCTGCACCTGGTGTCGATGGCGGCCGACGAGGTCAGGGGGACCGGCATCACGGTCAACTGCGTCGTGCCGAGCATCATGGACACCCCGGCCAACCGCGCCGCGATGCCGAACGCCGACCATGCCTCCTGGCCGAAGATTCCCGACGTCGCGCGCGCCTACCTGTTTCTCGCGTCCCCCGCGGCGCACCTGGTCTCCGGGGCCGCCATCCCGGTCTGACCGGCGGCGAGCGCCGCGAAGTGGTCGTCCAGCACCGCCAGCGCCCAGCTGGCCGAGGCATGCTGGGGCGTGGTGACGAGCTGCACGCTCAGCCCGTCGAGTAGCACCCGCAGGCGCGCCGCCGCCTCCTCGGCGTCAAGGCCGGCCGGCAGCTCGCCCGCCTGCGCCGCGTAGCCGATCCGGGCGGCGAGCGGTTCCTGCAGCCGCTGCGCGGCGCCCTCGGCCGCACCGGCGAGTTCGGGGACGACCGCCGCCTGCGCCAGGAAGGCCATGTGCACCCGGGCCTCCTCGAGCCGGCCGGCGTCCAGCGGCAGCAGCTCGATGGCGGCGATCCGCAGGTCTTTCAGTGTCATCCCGCCGGCGGTGCGGCGCCGGATCCGGTCATCGACGCGTTCTCCCACCCGCCACAGGGCCGCGGCGACCAGCTCGTCCTTGTTCGGGAAGTAGTACCGGATCGAGCCGATCGACCAGCCCGCCTCCTCGGCGACGTGGGCCAGCGTGGTCCCGGCCAGCCCGTTACGCGCGATGACCCGGCAGGCCGCGTCGGCGAGCTCGCGCCGGCGTGCGGGGTGATCTACCTCTTTCGGCACGTCTCATAATTTAGCATTGCAGTACTAGCACAGCTGTATTAGTATGAGCATATTAATTAAATGAACGGCTGCGCCGACCGCCACCACCGGCCGGCAGCCCAGCCAGCTAGCCAGCGACACCCCAGGAGCCAGCCGTGCCTTCGAACCACCCCACCCCCATCCGCGACGACACCGCAGCCCGCCGCCTCCGGCCCCGGTCCCGGTCCCGGTCCCGCTTCAGCGTGCCGCGCGGGATGATCGCCGGAACCATCGCCGTCCTCGCCACGGTCTGGGGGCCGTACGTCCTCCGCCACGGCTCCGGCCTGCTGTCCTCACTCATCCAGACCGGCGTCTACCTGAGCCTGGTCGTGCTCACCATCTGCAGCCGCCGCGCCAAGGTGCTGCTCATCCGCACGGTGCAGCGCTACACGCTCAACCCGCTGATGCGGCTGATGCTCACGATCGGCGTCAACCCGTTCGGGCTCGCCATCCTGGAGACCCGCGGGCACATCACCGGCAAGATCCGCCGGGTGCCGGTCGGCAACGGCCGCAAGGGCGACTCGTTCTGGATCATCGCCGAACACGGCAGCCGGGCCGGCTACGTGCGCAACATCCGGCACGACCCCCGGGTCCGGGTGCGGCTGCGCGTCGGCCTGCGCTACCGCTGGGTGCCCGGGATTGCCATGGTGTGCCCCGGCGACGACCCGCTGGCCCGCCAGCGGCAGATCATCGCCTGGCACCCGCTGCGCGCGCTGAACGCGATCAACGTGCGGGTGCTCGGCGCGGACCTGCTCACCGTGCACGTCCAGCTCAGCATCGCCCAGGCCGGCGACTCCGGTCAGCCCGCCGGCACCGGGGCCGCCCAGGCCGCCGCGCCGGTACTGCCGCCCGGCGCCGGCCGCGAAAGCGAACAGGGCAGCAGCCGGGTGGCATGCCCGGTGTGAATCTCCCGCAGAAACATCCTCCGCCTGCGCCCGGCGCGCCCACCCGGCCCGCCGGGCGCAGGCGTACCGGGGGCCGGTCCGGCATCCTCCGGCAGCACGCCCAGGCTAAGTACGGTAAATCTAAAGGGAGCTGAGCCAGCGGCTGGTGGCGCGGGGCGAGGTGAGCCGGACCACTTCCTCCGCCGCGCCGGGCGGCGACCCCACCCAGCCGCGGATTCTGTCCCGCTTGCGGGCGAACGAGCGGAAGTGCCACACCAGGACCGAGTCGCGGGAGAACGCCTGGCGCACCGTTTCGGTGTTGCCGTTGCAGATTTTGTTCTTGTCGATCATCCGCCGCAGCGTCCGCCAGACGAGCCGGCGCAGTGACACCCAGCGGGGGTAGTCCAGCGCCACGACCAGCTGCACCCGGGCCATCGGGATGTCCCGCCACTTGCCGTAGGCGGTGTCCAGGATCCAGCGTTCCCCGGCGCAGATCTCCGCGATCCGCTGTCGCTGCGTGTCCAGCGGCACCTCGGTCCAGCCCGGCTCCCAGGTCAGGTCGTCCACCGAATGCCAGGGAATCCCGGTCCGCCCGGCCAGCTGCGCGGCCAGCGTGGTCTTGCCCGTCCCGGTCACCCCGTAGAGCAGAATCCTGTCGGCCACGCCCGGATCGTACCCGCGGCAGGCCCGGCCCCGCGTACGGCCGGCCGGTCGCGTGCTGGCCCCGGACCGCTGCCGCCCCGCCTCCGGCCCGCGCCTCGCTGACCTGGCCGGGCCTGGGATAGGCGCAGCCGTTTAGTAAAGAGATTCTATTTTTTTCCGTCTAGACAACGTTTTTCGTAACTAAGCGTCTTCGGACGGTTCCGTTCCGCGTTCGGGTGTCGTAAGTTACGGGCAGCCCCCGCAGCCGTGGCGTAAGCCGGTTACCAACCAGCGGGCCGCGGCTGCTCCCGCGAGGCAAAAGGAGTCGCGATGTTAAGAAGGTCGTTGAGCGTTCTGGCCGGGCTGACCTTGATGTTCGGCGCGCTGGCGGCGACCGGCGCCGCGTCGGCGTCGGTGACCACGCCGCGTCCCGCGCACGCCGGCACCGGCCCGATGATCCGGGTGCCCGGACTGCACGGCGTCCCGCGCAACCAGGCCCAGTCGTCGAACTGGTCCGGGTACGCGGCCAGCAGCAGCACCTACACCAGCGTGTCCGCGAACTGGACGCAGCCGGCCGCGCACTGCTCGAGCGGCAGCCAGTACTCGGCGTTCTGGGTGGGCCTGGACGGGTATAACAGCAGCTCCGTCGAGCAGACCGGCAGCGAGGCCGACTGCAGCGGCAGCCGGGCCTCCTACTCCTCGTGGTATGAGATGTACCCGGCCAACCCGGTCTACTTCTCCAACGCCACCAAGCCCGGCGACTCGTTCTCCGGGTCGGTCACCTACAACGGCAGCGGCGCCTACACGCTGGTGCTGACCGACCACACGCAGAACTGGACACACACGGTTCACGCCTCGCTCAACGGGGCGGCGAACTCCTCGGCCGAGGCCATCGTCGAGGCGCCCTGCTGCAAGGCGTCCGGGCAGCCGCTGAATCTCACCAACTTCGGTTCGATGAACTTCAGCAGCGTCACGGTGGACGGCTCGCCGATCAGCAACTTCAGCCCGACCGAGATCGTCATGGTGGACGGCCAGGGCCGGGACAAGGACACGATCTCCTCCTCCAATGACGGTGACAGCTTCACCGCCGCCTGGGTGCGGCAGAACTAGCACCCCGGTTACCAGCCCCGTTCCGATTCCCGTCCCCCGGTGCGCGGGCGGCCGTGCACCGGGGGACGGGAGTTGCCTCCCGCCGCGGGCGGGCGCCGGTCCTGGGCGCCCGCCCGCTCAGCCCAGCGGCTTGAAAAAGCGGGCTACCGGAAGGCTGGCGTACCCGGCCCGCTCGTAGACCCGCCGGGCGGGCGCGTGGCCGGGGTCGCCGCCGGTCTCCACCATCGCCACCCGCATCCCGGATGCGCGCAGCCAGGCGGTGGCCGTCTCGGTGAGCGCCGTCCCGGCACCCTGGTGCTGATGGTCCGGGTCGACGGCCAGCATGTAGACCTCACCGAGCAGCCGGCCGGTGTGCAGCCGGGCGGCGGCGAACCCGGCCGGGTCCGGCCCGTCCGCGGCCACCCAGATGCGCATCGCCGGGTCGGCAAGCACCTCTCGCACCGCCTGCTCCTGGTCCTGCCGCCAGTCCGGATGCAGCCGGGCGAACACCTCGTGGCCCAGCGCGGTTTCCAGCGAGGCGAAGACCGGCGCCCAGGCCCGCAGCGAGAGTGCGATGACCGCCTCCTCGTCGGCCGGGCGGTAGTCCCGGATATCGAGGTTCATGAGGATCATCATGCCCGGTTCAGTCAGCCATCAGGCGACTGCCCCGGCCGGCGTCCGGGCTAGCCTCCTTCTACCATCCGGACCCGGTGCTCGTAGCTGGCGGTAACCAGCAGGTTGCCCGCGGAGTTCACCGCGAGGCCATCCGGCCCGCCGACCGCGGTCTTGGTGGCGGGGCCGCCGTCACCGGAGAAGCCGTCCTTGCCGTTGCCGGCCACGGTGTAGATGTCCCCGGCGGTCATCAGCTTGCCGTAGAACGTGCCGCTGCTGTGCGCCACGACCCGGACCCGGTGGTCGAAGTCGTCGGCGATTATCAGGTTCCCCGCGGCGTCCAGCGTCATGCCGTTGGCCGACAGGTCGGCGCTGGTGGCCGGGCCGCCGTCGCCGGTGTACCCGCCCTGCCCGTCGCCGGCCACGGTGTAGATGTCGCCGGCGGTCATCGGCTGGCCGTAGAACGTGCCGGTGCTGCCGGCCACCACCCTGATCTGCTCGTGCCCAGCGTCGGTGATCAGCAGGTTCCCGGCACGCCACGAACATTCGACGCCCGGGACGGCAGGAAGGAGCACACCATGAGGAAACGAATACCCAGGCACGATCCTGCTGCCTGGGTGCCGCTGGTAAAGGCTAGGTGATGCCAAACGGCCGCGGCGCAGGTCGAAGCCCTGCACCGCAGCCGCGCTGGGTGGCTGCGCTCGTCAGCCCCCCCTTGGTTTTAGTTCCACTGCTGGTGGGTGTCGCCGCTGCTGCAGGTCCACTGGAAGATCAGGCCTCCGTTGCGGGCCTGCGAGCTGTCCGCGTCGAGGCAGATGTTGTGGCCGGCGTAGTACATGCCCTGGTTCTGCAGCTCCGCGTTCGCCTGGCCGTTGGTGTTGTACTGGCCGCTGCCCTCGATCCACCACTCCTGGTAGTTGTCGGCGGTGGAATTGCAGGCCCACTGGAAGATCGGCTGCCCGTTGCCTGCCTTGCTGGAGTCCGCGTCCAGGCAGGTGCCGGTCCCGACGTTCTTGATGATCGGGTTGTGCCCGCTCACGTCGGAGACGGTCCAGCGCTGGTAGTTGTCGCTGCTGCTGCAGGCCCACTGGAAGATCAGGCCCCCGTTGCGGGCCTGCGAGCTGTCCGCGTCGAGGCAGGTGTTGGTCCCGTGATTCTGCAAGGTGATCGTGAACCCGCCGTTGATGATGCTGTCCGCATCGGAGATATAGGACTTCCAGGCACCGCCGTTGTACGTCGACCACGGCGTCCAGTTCGTTCCCTCCGAGGAGATCTTCCACGCCGCGTCGGCGTTGCACTGAACCTGGTAGGCACACGCGTTGGAGACTTCGGAGTGGTAGCAGTCGTTGATCTGCCACAGCCCGCGGTCCGTCGAGCCGTTCGGGCACCCGGACGTCGGGCCGTTGTGGTTCTGCGCAGCCGGATTGCAGCTCGACTCGGCCAGTCCCACCGCGATCGCGACAACGATCGGACGCTGACTTCCGTCGTTGGTGCTGATCAGCGGGTAGAAGCGGAAGCCCGCCTTCCAAGCCACCGCGGCGCACGTGTAGACCGCCGAGTCGGGCACCGCCGAAGGGCTGGGCCGTACGCCCGGCCCCACCGCGGCGGGCCGTGGCCGGCTCGCCGCGCTGGCCGGTGCGCCCGGCAATGAAGATCCGGCCGCCATTAGCGCGGCGCAGACCGGGATGACCGCCAGGCGGCGCAGCCACCGCGGCACAGGGGACTGGTTGGATTGCTGTCTACGAGCCGTCATTTCCGCACTCCGTCTCGGCCGGGACTGAAGCTCAGCGGCGCCATCGGGGCGTGGGCATCAGCCCTGACGACTTCACCGATTTAGGGCAAAGTCAGGTTAAACTCATCCGGTCGACGAAGCACTAAAGTTCCGAAGATTGAGAAAAAAAGTTTCGTAGCGCACATACCGCGTTCACCTGACACGCGGCTCAACCAGGGCCGGTGCCAAGTGGCGGTCGGGGACTTCGGGGCTAGATGGGGGGCTGGGGGTCGTACTGGATGCCGCGGCGGACCTGCCGGGCGCGGTCGTTCCCGGCGAGGCGGGCGACCAGGTGCAGCGCCATGTCGATGCCCGCGGAGACCCCGGCGGAGGTGATGACGTCGCCGTCGTCGACCCACCGGTCGTCCGGGTGGATCCGCACGCTGGGGTCCAGGCCGCGCAGTTCCTCCAGCGCACTCCAGTGGCTGGTCGCCGGCCGTTCGTGCAGCAGTCCGGCCGCGGCGTACACCAGTGCGCCGGTGCACACGCTGGTCATCAGCGGTACCGCCTGGCGCTGCCGGCGCACCCAGTCGAGGTGCCCGGGGTCGCGGAGCAGCGGTCGGGTCCCTTGCCCGCCGGGATGAACCAGCACCTGCAGCGCCGGCGCGTCCTCCATTGAGCAGTGAGCGCCGAGCACCAGGCCCTTGGCGGCGGTGACAGCACGTCCGTCCCGCGACAAGCAGCAGACCGTGTAACCGTCGTCGGGGTGGTGGCGGGCCCAGTAGGCCAGGACCTCCCACGGCCCGACGGCGTCTAGCTCCTCGACGCCGTCAAACAGCAGGATCCCGAGGTGGCGGGCTGGTTCCGGGGCTGCGGCTGGTGACGCGACGGCTGAGGTCATGCCCTCAGCATGCTCGTTGCGGCAGCCGGCCGGCGAGAGGCAGAAGTGCCTCACATCGTAAGGATGCTGCCAAAGTGGCTGGGTGCATCGGGTGATGGCGCTCACATCGAACTCACACGTGATCCCCGCGAGCATCGGATACCGGCCGCCGAGGATGATGCCAGGCCACATCCGCACGCCACGAGAGGCGGAAAGATGAACGAGCAGACCGCCACTGGCCCGGCCCAGTCCCGGCTACGGTGGCTGCGGCCCGCTGCCATGGCTTCCGCACTGGCCGGGGCCGTCCTGCTAGCCGTGGCGTGCGGCGGGCCCTCGACTGGGGCAAACACCTTTGCGCCGGGCGCGACCTACACCCAGGCGCTGGCCTTCACCAAGTGCATGCGCTCGAACGGCGTGTCCCAGTTCCCGGCCCCCGACGGCCAGGGAAGCTTCAGCAACGCGGCGATCCAGGCTCTCGAGAACGATCCACAGGAAAATAACGCCATGCACCAGTGCCGGTCAGTGCTCCCGAACGCGGGCACCGGGCTGACCTCCACGCAGCTGCAGGAAATCCAGCAGCAGAACCTCCGCAACGCGGTGAAGGCCGCACACTGCATGCGCGCACACGGGGTCACGAACTTCCCCGACCCCGCGGGATCGACCCAGTCATCGGGCGTCAACTGGCAGTCGGCGATGTCGGCCGGCCTCAACCTCAACGCCCCGTACTACGCGGCCGCGTACAAGACCTGCGGCAGGGCCATCCCGCCGAACCTCGCGCCGGGAGCCGTGCCCCCGTCCGGGGCGCCGTCCGGGTCTGGCGGCGGCTCCTAGGGCTCATCGCGGTGGCAGCCTGGCGGGCGTCGTTTCGCGTTCCAGGTGTTGGGGGCCGCCGGACCGGCTCGGTGCCGGACCTGTGCGACGGGACGCCCGCGAGCCGGTATGCTAGCTCCGGTTCCACGCCGCGGAGCGTGGTCCATGCTCCAGGGGCTATAGCTCAGCTGGTAGAGCGCTTGCATGGCATGCAAGAGGTCAGGGGTTCGACTCCCCTTAGCTCCAC
>DASYAV010000201.1:0-44588 GCA_036501145.1 Streptosporangiaceae bacterium
TGTACTGCAGCTCCTCGATCAGCTGGCTCACCGCGTTGGTGCTGCACAACGACCCACGCGGTATGTCACCCGACATCAGCATCACCCCGGCGCCGTCCATCCCGGTGATCTTCACGCACCCCAGGCACAGCCGGGCTGAGGACCACGCGTCCTCTGCCCCGTCCGACATCTCGGCCAGGATCCGGTACAGCCTGTCACCGGCCATTCACCGACACCAGCCCAGGCAACAGCCCGGCACACTGCGCACGGCGCGGGGGATATCGGCCACCTGCTGGCTCCTTCACCAGAGGAAGGAAAGCCTCAGCAGGGACTGGACCAGGTGTCCTTCCGGGCCCGGACCACCGGGCCTGTGATCACCCACGCTACGCCAACGACTTGGCGAGCGCAGCCCTGACCAGGCGAGAGAAGAACCTTTCGATCGCTGCCCTGGCCATCGGGCGGCCGGGCCAAGGGAGATCCCGGCCGGGCCAGCTGCTGCGGTCTTTCGCAGCCCGGGCCACCGCAACCAGTGCCATCCGGCGGCCGCGGTCCGCCAACGGCCAGCCTGAGGGACGCTGGTGAGGATCGCTTCTCAGGGCTGGACGGCGGGTGAGGTCGCCATGGCGGGGTCGGTGCCCCGTCCGGTGGTGTTGAGGTGGCGCAGCGCCTGGGTGTAGGAGCCGGCCAGGCTGGCCTGGCAGTAGGGCAGCCCCTTCTGCTGGCAGAACTCCTGGATCATGGGCTGGCAGCGGCGCAGGCTGGGGCGGGGCATGGAGGGAAACAGGTGGTGCTCGATCTGGTAGTTCAGGCCGCCCAGGGCCAGGTCGGTCAGCCAGCCGCCGCGGACGTTGCGGGAAGTGAGCACCTGGCGGCGCAGAAAGTCACTGCGGTCGGCCGGGCCCAGGATGGGCATGCCCTTGTGGTTGGGGGCAAAAGAGCAGCCCAGGTACAGACCGAACACGCCCTGCTGCACCACGATGAACACCACGGCCTTGACCGGTGAGCACACCAGAAACACGGCGGTGAGGTAGCCGGCCAGGTGGGCGGCCAGCAGCGCCGCCTCCCAGCACCGGTGCCGGGGGGCCTGGCTGCGCAGCGCGCGGATGCTCGCGGCGTGCAGGCCGATCGCCTCGCCGAGCAGCATCGGGAAGAACAGGTAGGCCTGCCAGCGGTACACCAGCCGGGCCGCGCCCCCGCTGGCGCGCGCCTGCGCGGCGGTAAAGGCCAGCGCACCGGCGCCGATGTCGGGGTCCGCGTCCTCGGTGTTGGGGTGGGCGTGATGACGGTTGTGCTTGGCGACCCACCAGCCGCAGCTCAGCCCGATGCCCAGATTGCCGAGCAGAAGGCCGGCCACGTAGCTGGCCCGCCGCGAGCCGAAAACCTGCCGGTGCCCGGCGTCGTGGCCCAGGAAGCCGATCTGGGTGAACATCACGGCCAGGAAAGCGGCCACCGCCAGCTGCCACCACGAGTCACCCACCACGGCGAAGGCCGCCCACCCGGCGGCCAGCAGCACGGCGGTCGCCGCGATCGTCCAGATGTAGTAGCCCCGGCGGCGCTCCAGCAGCCCGGCCTGCCTGACCTGACGGGACAGCTGCGCGTAGTCGCTGCCGCGCTGCCGAACCGGCGGCGCGGCAGCCGGCCGCAGCCGCTGCCGAGCCCGGACAGTCTCTGCTTCGGACGACCGCATCCCGGACTCCTAGTGGCGCATCGTGAGGTGCCGCCGGGATCCGGGGCGGCCGGTGCCGGGCACGAGCCGCGTCATGAACCGCACCAGCAGCCCGGACAACTATCCGTTACAAAGGCTACGCCCGGACCAGCTGACGCAAACATGGCCAGCCGCGACGCCAGGCACACCCGATCGGCCCAGGCAAAGCCGAGCGGGCAGCCGGCCAGCCCGCAGTCCCGTCAGCAGAATAGCCCAGCACAGCCCCAGGCCACCGCCGCCCACCGGATTCCGGGGCGGTGGATGCGCTGCCCCCGGGCACCGGGCGGCCCGCGCCGAGCCGCTCACCGGACAGGCTCGGCACCGCCGAAAATCCCCGCGCCCGGGCCAGTGTGGCAGCCGCGACCGCGAAACCGGAGGTGCCGCCAGCCACCGCTTACCGGCCAACCATGCATATCTGCTGAATTCCAACAGGCCCGCCTGCGTTCACGACCCCACCGTAGAGCGCCATAACGATCCTTAACGTTCCGCCCGCCCTGAACGCGGGGTGGGGTGCCACGTTCGGCGTTCCTTGGCGTCCCGGCTGCCCACGCGCTGGACTCGGGGAGGGACTTTGCCGTTGTCCGGGATGCTGCGGATCTCGGCGGGTGATGCTGGTCAGGCATCGTAGGCGGCGAGGATCTCGGCGGGCTCGGTGCGGGTGGCGTAGTTGGGATGGACGTCGATCCAGCGGATGATCCCGGCGGAGTCGACGATGACGGTGGTCGGCATGGGCAGGGTTCGGGTGCCGTCGGCGTTCACGGCGGTGAGGTCGAGGCCCACCGCGGCCTGGGCGTGCTGGGCGTCATCGGTGGGTGCGGTGAGGATGCCGAGCCGGGCGGCGATCTGGTTGCCGGGGTCGGAGACGACGGTGAAGGTGAGCTCGTTGGCCTGCTGCATGGTCAGCGATCCGTCGGGCTTCTGCGGGCTGACCGCGATCAGCGCGGCTCCCCGGTCAGTAAGCGGACCGACGAGGTGTTCCTGGTAGGTCCGCAGGGCCAGGTTGCAGTACGGGCACCAGGCGCCGCGGTAGAACACGATCACTGCGGGCCTGCCGTCGCGGGCTGCGTTGAGCGTGGTGGGCTGGCCGTGGATGTCAAGCAGTTCGGCGTCGGGGACCGGGGTGCCCGGGGTCGTGACGCCGGCCGGCACTCCGGCCTGGTCGAGCTGCTGCTGCTCGGCGGCGAACGCGCCGAGGACCTCGGCCGGCGCCTGGGCGGCCATCCCGGCGACAAGGACGGTGACCTGTTCGGCGATCGGGGTTGCGGTGCTGCTCATGATGGCGGCCTTTCCTGAGGTTTATGGTTGGCGAGCTTCGGTCAGGGACCAGGCGCTGTCGGCGCGCCAGGCGAGCATCTGCTCGAGTCCGGCGAAGTCGTAGCCGTCGCCGGCGGGGTGGCTCAGACGGCAGTGCGGCCGCCGTCGACGTTGAGGACCGCGCCCTGGATGTAGCTGGCCGCGTCGGTGGCCAGGAAGGCGATCGCGGCGGCGATCTCGGCGGGGTCGGCTACATGGCCGGCCGGCGACTGGGCGGCCACCTGGTCGAGGGCTGCGCCCATGGGCTCGGTTCCCGGCGTGCGGGTGGGGCCGGGGCTGACGGCGTTGATCCGGACGCCGCGGGGACCGAACTCGGCGGCCCAGCTTCTGGTGAGCAGGTTCAGTGCCGCCTTGCTGGCTCCGTAGACGGCCATTCCGGCCACGCCGAACTGGGCGGCCATGGTGGTGACGTTGACGATGGCGCCCCGGCCGCGCTCGGCCATGCCGGGCGCGATCTCGCCGACCAGGAAGAAGGGCGCCTTCAGGTTCGTCCCCATGACCGCGTCGAACACGTCGTCGGGGAACCCCTGCGTGGGCGCGAACGCGCCTATGCCCGCATTGTTGACCAGGATGTCGGCCGGCCCGCCCGCTACCTCGGCTGCGCGGCGGGCCAGTTCCCTGGCCGAGTCCGCGTCGTGCAGGTTTGCCCGCAGGAAGTCGGCTGTCCCGCCCTGCCCGCGAATTTCCTTGACGACCTGGTCCCCGCGCCCCTCGTCGCGCCCGGCTGCCAGCACCCGGGCGCCGCGCCCGGCAAGCTTCAGCGCCGTGGCCCTCCCGATCCCGCTCGTCGCCCCCGTCACCAGGGCGGTCCTTCCGGCCAGCTCTTGCGTACTCATGGTGATGCACACTCCTACGATTTTGGATTGAGTGATCCATCTTTCCGTGCAAGCCGAACGTAACAAGCCATTTTTGGATTGTCCAATCCAAAAAACAGTCATGCGGAACGGCGAAGCGCGTGTGCGCAGCGTGACGCCTGACCGGGCCGGCTGCCCGTCCCGGCGGCTGGATCAGCCTGGGGGAGGAGGTGCCGCCTACCGTGCCGCTGCGGGCTGGGTCAGCAAGCGGACGTGGTCGATCACGGTGTCCAGGGTGACCTCGAGCGGGTCGGTGCTGCGCTGTATCTGGGTCAGCAGCAGAGCGCCCTGCAGGGCCGCCAAGGTAGCAGTCGCCAGCCTGGCGGGGTCAGTTCCTGGGATGAGTTCCCCTCGCTCGCTCATGGCCAGAAAGCCGCCCCGGATGCCCGCTTCCCAGCGCTGGAACGCCGTCGCCACGACGGCGCGCGCCTTGGGGTCGGTCTCGGCGATCTCGCTGCCAAGCGAGCCGATCGGGCAGCCGCCCCGGCACTGGAGCCGGCGCTGGTGCTCGACAAGGAAATCGCGCCACGCGCGGAGCCCGGCCACCGAGTCGAGCCGGGCTAGCATCGGCTCCTGGCCGCCGACGATCCTCTCGTCCTGGTACTCGATGACCGCCCGGACGAGCGCGTTCTTATCGGCGAAATAGTGGTAGATCTGCGAGCTACTCACCCCGGCCGCCGCCCGCACGTCCTCCATCGTGGTCCCGGCGACCCCCTCCTCGAACATCAGGTCCGCCGCCGCCGCCACAATGCGGCTCCGGGTCAGCGTGCCCTTGCTGGTCAGCTTGCCCTCAGGAGGAACCGCCCTGGATCTGCCCATGAGATCACTGTAACCATTCTGGAACAGATGATCCAACTTCCCCGGCCCGGTCCCGCCTGCTTGGTTTGAGTGTCAGACACCGCCCAGCCGATCGAGTGAACCCTCAGTACCGGGCCTGCTTGCGGACCTCCTCGGTGATCCGGTCGGCGGAGGGCAGCCAGGCGGCCTCCAGGTTGCCCGCGTACGGCACCGGTGTGGCCTCGGCCGCGATGAGCAACGGCGGCGCATCGAACAGTTCGAAGTTGCTGGTCGTCATCCGCGAGATCAGCGAGGCGCCCCAGCTTCCGTCGGCGGGCGCTTCCTGGACGACGGCGAGCCGGGCGGTGACGCGGAGGCTGTCCGCGACCGTCTCGTCGTCGAACGGGACCAGGGTACGCGGGTCGATGACGGTGGCCTCGATTCCCTCGCTGGCGAGCCGGCTGGCGGCCTCGACCGCACGGTGGCGCATCTGCTGCGCGGCGACGATCGTCACGTCGCCGCCCTCACGGACCACGTCCGCCGTGCCGAGGGGCACCAGGGCGTCGTCGTCGGAGATGGTCCCCTGGATGGCGAAGAGCGCCTTGTGCTCGAAGACCAGGACGGGGTCCGGGTCGCGGATGGCCGAGCGCAGCAACCCGTACAGGTCGGGAACCGTGCCCGGCACCGCGATCTTCAGGCCGGGGATGTTGAGGAACCAGTTCTCGGCTCCCTGGGAATGCTGGGCGCCGAAGCCGGTCCCGGCGCCGTTGGCCATCCTGATGGTGACCGGGACGCTCACCTGGCCGCCGGTCATGTACCGGTACTTCGCGAGCTGGTTGGCGATCTGGTCGAAGCAGACCCCGGCGAAGTCCGCGAACATGATCTCCGCGACCGGCCGCAGGCCCATGATCGCGGCGCCGGTGGCCGCGCCGACGATGGCCTGCTCGGAGATGGGCGTGTCGCGTACCCGCTCGGGCCCGAACCGCTCGTACAGGCCGGGCGTGGACTTGAACGCGCCGCCCGCGGCGCCGATGTCCTCGCCGATGAAGATGACCCGGTCGTCGGCCGCCATCTCGTCGGCCAGGGCGCGGGCGATGGCGTGCCGGTAGTTCATCGTCTCACTCATGCGTACACGTCCTCGCGCAGCGATTCCAGGGGCGGCTCCGGCCATGACCGTGCGGTCGCCAGCGCCGCGGCGACCTCGGCGGCGACCTCGGCCCGCAGCGCCTCCAGCCGGTCCTTCGTGGCCTGGCCCGCGTACGTGAGTGCTTGCTCAACCCGGGGGATCGGGTCGCGGGCGAGCCATGCCTCGAGCTCGCCCGGCGGCCGGTAGGCTCCGGGGTCGGACCGGGAATGGCCGGCCTGCCGGTAAGTGTCGGCCTCGACGAGGGTCGGGCCGTCCCCGGCCCGTGCCCGCCGCACCGCCTCGCGGGTCACCGACCGGACGGCGACCACATCGTTGCCGTCCACCGGCACCCCGGGCATCGCGTAGGACGCCGCGCGGACGGCGAGCCGCTCAACCGGCGTGGTCGCCGCGAGGGGGCTGTACTCGCCGTAGTGGTTGTTCTCGACCACGAAGATCGCGGGCAGCTTCCAGATGGCGGCGAGGTTGAGGCTCTCGTGGAACGCGCCGATGTTGGTGGCGCCGTCGCCGAAGAACGCGACGCTCACCGCCCCGGTGTGCAAGTGCTGGGCGGCCAGCGCCGCGCCGACCGTCACCGGAAGGTGGCCGCCGACGATCGCGTTCGACCCGATCGCGCCCACCGTCACGTCGGTGAAGTGCATAGAGCCGCCCTTGCCGCGGCACAGCCCGCCGGCTTTGCCGAGCAGTTCGCCGAACGCGCGGTCAAGCGGCGCGCCCATGGCGAGGACGGCGCCGTGGCCGCGGTAGGTGCACGTCATCGTGTCGCCGGGGCGCAGGGCGCCGCAGACCCCGACGGCGACGGCCTCCTGGCCCTGGTACAGGTGCGTGCTGCCGCGGACCTGGCCGGCGGTGAACATGTCCCTGACCTGGTCTTCGAAGAAACGGATCCGCAGCATCGCGCGGAGCAGGCGCTCCGCGTCGCCGGGCACGCCGTCCGCCAGGCTCTCCGGCTCGTGCCCGGCGGTGTTCAGCTCGTGCCCGGCCGCGGCCGGGGCGGTCTGGTTCGTCTGATCTGTCATGCCCGTTCTCCAGTGCTGAGGGGGATCGGTGCGGAGGGGAGCGTCACGATCCGGGTGGCCCGCAGCTCGCGGTGGCCCGGAAGCGGACAGGCAGCGTCGCGCTGCGCGCCGGCCGTCCCCGAAGCTGCTCAAGCAGCATCTCCGCCGCGGCCGTGCCCATCTCCTCGGGATCTCGCGCGATGGTGGTGACGGGCGGGTCCAGGAACTCGGCGAGCGGGACGTCGTCGCAGGTCACCAGCGACACGTCGGACGGCGCGGACACTCCCGCGGAACCCATCGCCCGCAGCACGCCGCCCAGGATCTGATTACCGCCGGCGATGATCGCCGTCACCGGCTGCCGCCCGGACAGAAGCGAGGCCGTGGCGGATTCCCCGTGTGCGGCCGTGTACGACCCCGACCGCACCATCGCCATCACCCCAGGGTGCCGCCGGGCGACCCGGCGCAGCGCGCGCTCCCGTTCTTTCGCCGGCCGTACCCGCGGATTTCCGTTGACCAGGCCGATGCGCTTGTGCCCGAGGCTGATCAGGTGCTCGGCGGCGGCCGTGATGCCGGCCGCGTGGTCGCTGCGCACGGCGCCCGCGGAGTCCAGGCCAGGAAGGTCGCGGTCGATGAGCACGCAGGGGAGCTCCGCCTGCTCCAGCGCGGTCCTCGTGTCCGCCGCCTCGTCGTCTGCGAGCGACAGCAGCAGCCCGTCGACGCGCCGCCGGCGCAGCAGCCTGATGTGCTCCGCGTCAAGGCCCGCGTCGTTGCCTGAGTTGGTGAGCAGCATGGAGTACCCCAGCGAGCGGAGCCTGGTCTCGGCGCCCAGCGTGATCTGCGCCAGCAGCGGGTTGGAGATGTCGCCGACGACGAACCCGATCGTCATCGTGGCGCCCCGGCGCAGGCTCTGCGCCAGCAGGTCCGGCTCGTAGCCGATCGCGGCGGCCGCGTCGAGGACCCGGGTACGCATCACCGGACTCACGTCAGGATGCCCCGACAGGACGCGCGACACCGAGGACAGCGCGACGCCTGCCCGCTCCGCCACCTCGCGGATCCCCGACCGCCGCGGCCCGGGCCGCGCGGCGCTCCCGCTCACCGGGCCTCGGACCGCGCCGCGGCCAGGACGTCGCGCAGGGCTGCCGTCTCGGTGAGGTTGTCCACCTCGTTGCAGCGCTGCCACTCCGACCAGACGTACTCGCACGCCAGGAAGCCCGTGTACCCGGCCGCGGCGAGCCGCCGGACCATCCTGGGGAAGTCGATGGTGCTGGCGCTCATCCCGGCCTGCAGCAGGCCGGGAGCGCCGCCGCGGCACTGCACGTGCCGGGCGTGGCGGACCAGCGGCTCGATGGTCTCCTCGGCGACGCCGGCCGCGACGAAGTGCCCGTAGTCCAGGGTGAGGGTGAGGCCGGGGGTCATCTCCACCAGGGCGGCCGCGCGGGCGGGGGTGTCGATGACCGAGCCGACGTGCGGCTCGACCGAGACGGCCACCCCTGCCGCAGCGGCCTCGGCCACGCGCCACCGCAGCCCGTCCGCGGCGCGCTTGGCGGCCTGTTCCCGGTCCTCGGAGCCGAACACGATGCCGGGCAGCAGGGTGAGCCCGGGGCTGCCGAGCCGGCGGGCGAACTCCAGGCTGCTGCGGAAGAACGCGGCGGCGCGCTCCTGCTCAGCGGCGTCGGGGTGGTTGACGGCCATCACCTCGAAGCTGGCGGGCTGCGCGAACACGTCGGAGACGGCCAGCCCGCGCGTTTCGCAGCGTTCGCGGACACGGCCCGCCCAGGCGGCCACCTCGTCGCCAACCACTTCTGGCCGGATGTGGCTGCGGCCGGCCATGAGGCCGATGTCGACCGCGTCGAAGCCGAGGCCGTGGATGATGTCGAGCGCGAGGGCGTGTGCCGCGGCGGGCCAGGTGTAGTCGGCGCAAGCGAGGCGCATAGCCATCCCTTCCACTAGCTTGGAAACCTTTCCAGTACTGCCCATCGGGGCCAGAACTCCGTCTAGATGTAGAGTAATGCATGAGTGTCAAGGAGGCACGCAGCGGCGAGCTGGAAACATTTCCGGAGATGGTCATGCAGCGTACGTGTTTCACGTTCGAGCTCGTGGAGGGCCAGGAGGAGGAGTACGACCGGCGGCACCGGGCGGTGTGGCCGGAGCTGACCGCCGAGCTGCGCGCGGCCGGCGTCGGCAACTACACGATCTTTCGCCGCGGCCGTGAGGTGATCGCCTACGCGGAGTGCGAGCCCGACGCGGCGACGGCGTTCGGCCGCGTCGCGGAAACCGACGCGAACAAGCGGTGGAACGACTGGTTCTCCGGCGTCATCGTCAACCTGCCCGGAGGAGGGCTCGCCACCGTCCCGGAGGTGTGGCACCTGGACTGAGCGGTGCGGGCCGCGGCGGTGGCACCGTTGCTGTCGCCGGCCGCGCCGGGCGGGTCAGTACGCAAGCCAGCCGCCGCTCGCGTTCAGCACGGTGCCGGTCACGAAGGACGCATGGTCGGAGGCGAGGAATGCGACCACCCCGGCCATGTCCTGCGGGGTTCCGAGCCGCCGTAGCGGCGTCGCCTCCAGCATGGGGCTCAGCGCCTGCTCGCTCAGCCCGCCGTGCAGCATCGCGGTGTCGACGTTGCCCGGGGCGACGGCGTTCACCGTTATCCCCGCGGGGCCGTACTCCCTGGCCAAGCCCCGGGTGAGCGACACGACACCGCCCTTGGACGCGGCGTAGACCACCGAGCCGCCGTACCCGCCGGACCACCACGCCTGCGAGGCGAACAAGACGATCCGCCCGCCCTTCCCGCGCGCGGCGATGCGCTGCGCGCAGGCGCGGGCCAGGAAGAAGGTCGCCTTGAGGTTCGTGTCGAGCTGGGCGTCCCAGTCCTCCTCGGTCACTTCCGCGAGGGCCCGGCGGCGCAGCACCGCGGCCAGGTGCACGAGCACGTCGAGGGTGCCGAGCGTCCGTTCCGCGGTCTCCGCGAGGCGCTCGGCCGCGGCCGCGTCCCGCAGGTCGACGCCGAGCGCGGCGTGGCCCGGGCCGGGCAGCGCCGCCGCCACCTTCGCGGCGCCGTCGGCGTCGCGGTCGGCGACGAGGACGCTGGCCCCGCAGCGGGCCAGCGTGTGCGCGACCGCCTGGCCGATGCCGCCGGCCCCGCCGGTGCACAGGACGCCCTTGCCGGACAGCCCCTGCCCGAGAAGCGGCGGGCCGGTTCCCGGGCCGGTTCCCGGGCTGCCGGCGGCGCCCGCCCGGCTATCCATCCCTGCCCTCCCGGCGCGTTCCACGCGGCACCGGGGAGTTCCGTGGTCCGTTCGGTATCGTCATTGTTTTACTCGGTAGCGGTCGATGTAGTCCCAGTCGAGTTCCCAGCCGAGCCCGGGCTCGTCGCCGAGCACCAGCTCGCCGTCTTCCAGCGGCGGCCGGTTAGCGATCATGTTCCACCAGAACGGGTCGCGGTCGGGGTGGAAGCACTCGGTGTAGGTGCCGTGCGGCTGGCTGGCGACCAGGTGGGACGCCACCTGCGGCTCTTCGTGATGGCCCATGGCGACGTCGTAGGACAGGGCGATCGCGGCGGTCCGCCGCCACGCCGTCGGCCCGCCGGACCACGACGCGTCGAAATTGCACACGTCGATCGACCCTGCCTCCATCAGGTCGCGGCAGCCGCTGGAGGAGAACTCGCTCTGCCCGGCGCACACCGGGACGCCGCCGCGCATCCGCACGTCCCGCAGGCTCCGCCGGTCGTTGTGCCAGCGCACCGGCTCCTCGAACCAGCGGATTCCGGCGCCCGCCAGCAGGCGGCACAGTTCTATCGCGTCGGCCGGCGAGTAGCCCTGGTTGGCGTCGATGGTGATGACGAAGTCCGGTCCGGCCGCCTCCCGCGCCGCGAGCACGCGGGCCGCGTCCTGGGCGGGAGTGGCCCCGCCGACCTTGAACTTCACGCCGGCCAGGCCCATCTGCCGGTAGGCGGCGATCTCGTCGTCGACCGTGCCGAGCGGCTCGCCGTAGTAGCCGCCGATCGCGATCAGCGGTATCCGGTTGCGGTACCCGCCCCACAGCTTCCACAGCGGCTGCCCGAGCGCCTTGCCGGCCGCGTCCCAGATCGCGGTGTCGACCGCGGCCAGCGCGACGAGGCCCAGCCGCCGGTCGCGGAGGATGTCGTACGTCGCGGGGTAGGCGGCCTGCCAGCACCGTTCGGTGGCGAGCGCGTCGAGCCCGGTGACGGAGGGCTCGATCTCCGCGTGCACGATCCGCTCGATCTCCGCCAGGCCCGCGTCCTCGTCCCCGACGTACGCCTCTCCCACGATCCCATCGGCGGTCCGGACCCGCGCGACGAGGGTCGCCCGGTGGGTCATGTGGTAACAGCTGCCGCGGAACTCCCTGGCGAGCGGTGCCCGGACACAGACGGTCTCCACCCCCGTGATCGTGAGGCCGGCCGCGCCACGTGCCGGCGTGCGGCCGTCCGGTGACTCCGGGAACGATTCCAGACTGCTCATGCCACAACGCTACCCGTGGCGGTCGCGCTGAGCAATCCGCCGACTCCGCCGTCGCGTCTGACCAGCGCTGATACCAGGTCTGGCCACGAGGTTCACCCGTACCTCTTGACACCCGCGCGTGCAGGGGATTAGGAAGGTCTCGTTTGCTGGAAAGGATTCCAGAGGTGGGAGGCGCTGCCGGATGGCGGCCGGGAAGGCAGGAAGAACATGAGCGGTTCCGACGCCTTGCGGGCGCTGGACGAAGCCCCCACCACCCGGGCGCACTGGCGGTGGACCGTCCTGACGGCGGCCGGGGATTACCTGGACGCCGGGTCGATCGTCGCGGGAGCGGTCGCGCTGCCGCTGTGGGCGCCGCACTTTGCGCTCACAGCGAGCGCCGTGGGCCTCATCGGCGGCTTTAGCTCCAACGGCATCTCGGGCGGGATCGGCGCGCTCGCCGGGGGATGGCTGGGCGACCGCTTCGGCCGGCGGACAATCTATTCCTGGGACCTGCTGGTGTACATCATCGGGGCGCTGGTGATCATCTTCGCCTCGGGCGCGGCGATGCTGATCACCGGGTACGTGCTGATAGGCCTCGCTGTCGGCGCGGACATACCCAACTCCATCACCCTGCTCGCCGAGATCGCGCCCCGCAGGCGGCGCAGCCGGCTGGTCGGTTTCGGGCCGGTGATGTGGTACGTCGGGCCGCTTGTCGTGGTCATCCTGGCCGTGGCGATGAACAGCCTCGGGCTGACGGCCGTGAAGATCATCTTCGGGCAGCTCGCCGTCGTCGCGCTGGTCGTCTGGCTGCTCCGGCAGAAGATGACCGAGTCGCCTCGCTGGGCCGAGCTTCGCGGCCGCCAGGCCGAGGTCAGGTCCGCGATGACGGAACTTGGCCAGCCCGCCGCGCAGGCCGCCCAGGCCGCCCCGGCCGCCCCGCCGCCGGCCGTGCAGGCACCCACAGTGCAACTGACCCGCCCCGGCGACCTGCTGCGCGCACTGCGCGGCACCGGGGTGCTTCCCGCGGTGGGGTTCCTGGTCGTCCTGTACACCGTGTGGAACATCCCGGCGGGCACCTACGGGTTCTTCTTCCCCTATCTCCTGAGCACCGTCGGCGCCAAGAGCGCGTTCGCCGCCGACTACCTCGACATGGTGCTCTACGGCGTGGGGATCGTCACCCTCGTCGTGTACATGATGATCGGCGACCGGGTGAACCGCCGCCTGCACTGGACGGTGTTTTGCGCGGTGGCCGCCATCGGGTTCTTCCTGTTCGTGTTCGCGCCCATCTCCAGCGAGGGGACGGTGTACGCGAACATCCTGCTGATGGGTATCGGCGGCTTTTCCGTGACGTATCACATCGCGCGGATGTGGCAGTCGGAACTGCTGCCCACCGGGGTGCGGGCGGTCGGGATGGGAACGTCCATCTTCGTCGCGCGTATCGCCCTCGGCATCTGGAGCATCTACCTGCCCTCGATCACCGACAGCCTTGGCTTCACCACGGTGGCCGTGATGCTCGCCGTGATGTACGTGTTCATCATGATCTGGGGCGGGCTGTTCGGGCCGTCGTCGCAGGGCCAGTCACTGGAGGACATCCGGTACTCGTTCCGCTCCGGGCTGGGGTCGCTGCGGGCCACTCCTCCGGCGGCCCGGCAGGCGCCTTCTTCCACGATCCGGCAGTGACCGGCTATCCAGAAACGGAGGCATGTGCACGATGAGCGGGAAGCTGCGGCTCGGGGTCATCGGGGCCGGATCCTGGGCGCTCGCGGCGCACCTGCCCGCCCTGGCGGAGCGGCGTGACGTGGTCGAGTTCGCTGCGGTGTGCCGCAAGGGAGACGCCGCCCTGGAACGGATCAGGCAGCGGTACGGCTTCGCGGTGGCGTCCGAGGACTACCGGGACGTCATCGCGGCCGGGCCGGACATCTGCGTCGTCGCCTCGCCGCCCGCCCTGCACCACGAGCACGCCCGGGCCGCGCTGGCGGCGGGGGCGCACGTGCTCTGCGAGAAGCCGATGACGATCGACCCCAAGCAGGCCTGGGACCTCGTCGACGTGGCGCACGAGGCCCGGCGCGAGCTTTTGATCAGCTTCGGCTGGAACTACTCGGACATGGTCACCGGCGCCAAGCGGCTCGCCGAGACCCACGGCATCGGCCCGGTCGAGCAGATGACGGTCCACATGTCGTCGACGACCAGGGAACTGCTCAGCAACACCGGCGCCTACCCCGAGGCGGACCCGGAGACGGTGCCCGAGCAGGCGACCTGGACCGACCCGGCGACCTCCGGCGGCGGATACGGGCAGGCACAGCTGTCGCACGCGCTCGGGCTGGCGCTGCACCTGGTGCCGGAACGTGTCGCGGCCGCTTACGCGCTGATGAGCGCGCCGGACGTCGCCGGCCCGGGGGGAGCCTCCCGCCGACCGCCCGTCGAGCTGCACGACGCCATCTGCCTGCGGCTGGACGGCGGCGGCATCGCCACCGTGGCCGGCGGGTCCGGGCACGCCGGCGCGGGCGGGGACAAGCACGCCCTGGCGGTGCGGGCGATCGGCGGCGAGGGCCAGTTCGTCGTCGATGTGGAACGGGAACTGGTGTGGCTGTACCGGCCCGACGGCACGGACGTCCGGCTGCCGCTGCGCGACGGCGACGGCGCGTACCAGGCCAGCGGCCCCTCCCGCGCGCTCGTCGAGGCGGGCCTGGGCAAGCTGGACCGCAACCCGGCACCTGGGGAACTCGGCGCCCGGACGGTCGAGGCCCTGGACCTGGCCTACCGCAGCGCCCGCAGCGGGCGGCTGGAGACCCGTGGCGGCCGTCTGGGGGAACGCCGGTGAAGATCGAGGAGATCGAGCCCGTCCCGCTCGCCTACGCCGAGCCCAACGACCACGGCGGCACCCGGCACGTGTGCCTGGTGCGGATCCGGTCCGACGACGGCGCGAGCGGCTGGGGAGAGGCCGTGACGATCTGGCCGGAGGCCAGCCGTGCCACTGCGGAGATCGTGCGCGGCCTGGCCGGACTGCTGGTCGGCCGCGATCCGCTGCGCACCGGGGCGCTGTGGCAGCTGGTACGCGAGCACACCTGGTGGTACGGGGTAGGCGGGATCGCGACGTTTGCGCACGCGGCGGTCGACATGGCGCTGTGGGACCTGCGAGGACGGGCGACCGGGCAGCGCGTGGTCGACATGCTGGGCGGTCCCGTGCACGAGGAGCTGCCGGCCGTGGTGTCCTGCCACGCGGCCCGCGGCGACCTTGCCGAGGGCGCTGCGGAGATCGCCTCCTGGGTGGCCGCGGAGCGGGCGCGGGGCGTGAAGGTCGGGTTCGGCAAGCGCGGCGACGCGCACCTCGGCTTCGACTTCGACCGCGACGTGGAGTTCATGCGGCTGCTGCGCGGCGCGCTCGGCCCGGCGCCGCTGGTGATGATCGACCTCGGCGTGCGGAACTCCTGGACCGTGGCCGACGCGATCCGCCGCGTCAATGCCCTCTCCGAGCACGGGCTGCACTGGGTCGAGGAGCCGCTCGGTGCCGACAACCCGGAGGGATACGCGAGGCTCCAGGCCACCACAAGCACCCTGATCGCGTACGGCGAGCGGGAATGGACGGTGCGCGGGGTGCAGAAGATCCTCGCCACCGGCACCGTGGACGTCGTCGGCGTCGACCCGGGCCGGGCCGAGGGCATCACCGGTTTCGCCCGCGCGTGCCGCCTCGCGGCGGACGCGGACCGCCAGGCCAACGCGCACGCCTGGGCAGGCCCCATCGCCTATGCCGCCGCGCTGGCCGTCTCGCACGCCAGCCACGCCTGCCGCCAGTTCGAAGTTCAGCCGCTGATCAACCCGCTGCACCGTGACCTGGCGCGCGCGCCGCGCCCGGCGGGCGGCGTCATGCCCGAGCCGGCCGGCCCGGGCCTCGGCATCGAGGTCGACGAGGCCGCCGTGGACCACTACCGCATCGACACGTAGGGAACCGCACATGCGCAAGCTCCGCATCCTGGTATCCGCCGTCGCGGCGGTGGGCACCATGCTCATCTCGTTCACCCCCGGCGCCTCCGCCGGCACTGGCACTGACGGGTACCAGGTCCTCGACAACAGCCAGAAGTCCGCGCTTGACCTGCGGATCCTCGAGCGCTATGTGCCGTTCGCCGAGAACCTCTGGCGGGCGTCGGACATCCCCGAGCCGGACACCGGGATGTTCTACGAGCCCGGGGCGGCCGACGAGCGGGGGATAGTCGACACCGATTACATCTACGCGACGTTGCTGACCGCGCTGCCCGGTCAGCAGTCCTTCGCCGGTGTGCCGAGGGCCACGCTGATGGATCACCTGATCGAGTCGATCCGGTACGCCGGACTGACCAACTACTACTCGGGCGCCGGGTACAACAAGTGGGGCGCCTCCGACGGCTTCGGCGTCTACGGGCCAGCGCTGGAGATGTATCTCTGGGGCGACGCCGCCCACATCGTCTGGAACCAGCTTGATCCCCAGACCCAGGCGCTCGTCCAGACGGTCATCACCGCGGCCTCGAACGTTTTCGTCAGCGAGCCCGCGCTCGACGCGACCCCGGGCAACACCGGCGCCGAAACCGACGCCTGGACGGCGCCGCTGCCGGCGCTGGCCGCGATGATGTTTCCCAGCGACCCGAACCGCGCCGCATGGGAGCAGACGGCGATACGGTTCACCCTCAACTCCTTCTCGGTTCCGGGGGACGAGAGCTCCTCGCAAATCGTCGACGGCAAGCCGCTGAGCGACTGGATCACCACGTCGAACCTCCAGCCCGACCTGACGATCCAGAACCACGGATACTTCAACCTGGACTACCAGATGGTCACGTCGCTGCTGGTCAACGACGCCGCCACGTTCTACGCGCAGGGCGGCATGCCGCAGCCCGAGGCATTCTCATTCCGCACCCCCGAGATCTGGAACAAGGTTATTGAGCCGCTCACGACCGACTACGGTGACCTGATCTCGCCCGCCGGCCAGGACTGGGTGAGCAAGGACTTCCAGTGGGTGGACTACTTCGGGGCACTGGCCACACGGTTCCATTCGGCTACCGCCTCGGTCCTGGAGTCGCGGGCCCTGCAGCTCGTTGCCCGGCGCCAGCTGGGCACCGGGACCGGATCCATGGTCGGCACGACGGGACTCGTGTACGAAAGCGTCATGGCCAGGCGGGTGGCATCCGACTGGTGGGACCACGACCTGTTCACGCCGTCCGCGACGCCGTCCGCGCCGGCCTTCCATCAGGCCTATGACGAGAGTTCGGGCGTGCACACCTGGCCCAGCGAGTCGGTCATCGCCGGCCGGTTCGCCACCGCGGCGGCCTCCATGTCCTGGGATTCCGACAGCCCCATGGGCACGTGGGTTCCGCGGTCTCACGACGACATGACCGACCCGGCGTTCACCGACACCGCCCCGGGAAGCCTGTTCGCCACCGCGCGGGGAACCCCCACCGGCCCGTACACGTGCGCCTGCGGCACGGACGAGTTCACGACGGCCGGAACGGTCGGGGACAAAGATCTGGCCATGGCGGCCTTCCCCGACGGCACGACGCTGCTTCTCGATCAGGGATCGGGGCCGACCTTCACGTACTACATCGACCAGATCCCCGGCCTGACCGGTGACCGCACCGTGTACTCGGCGGGCGGCACCGGGCAGGGCACGCTGAGCGGTGACTGGGTCGACGTGGGTGGCCGGATGGCCATGATCGTCGCGGGCGGGAGCGGCATCAGCGCCACCCAGCTGGCACCAGGGTCGAACCAGGGCAGCGACAACACGATCCTCCAGCTCACCGGCTCGACCGGTACCGGCTCGGGCAACCGGGGCGCGGAGCTGGTGGCGGGCGCGTCGCCGGCCAGCGCGTCCGCGCTCGCGGCCGGCATCGCGCAGCCGGCCGCGCCGGCGGGCTGGGGCGCGCTGCAGGCGAGGGATTCCGACGGCGCGGATCTTCTCGCCGTCGCCCGCTGGAGCGGCGCCGACCAGGGCACGTTCTCGCTGACCGACAGCCGGGGCGCGCCGGTCACCACGCAGGCCGCGACCGTGACCGGATCCACGGCCTCGGTCCCCATTGCCCTCGACCCGGACACCCCCGGCACGTCGGCCGAGGTGCAGGAAACCATGCGCTACTTCGTCCACAGCAGCGGCCCGATCCAGGCCCGCCAGAGCGCGGGCGGGTCGGCCGCCACGCTGAGCAATCCGAGCACCAGCCCGGCCACCGTCACGGTCAGCTACGTTCCGGGAACAGGGCCCACGCAGACCGTGTCGCGCACGCTGGCGGGCGGGGAAACGGCAACCGCCCGCGTCGTCGGCGGGCGCCTCGTCACCGCGGGACCGGAGTACGAGCCCATCCTCACCACCGGGGCGAAGGCGACGGCGCTGGCGGCCTCGGTGCGCCAGTGGCAGCGGGCAGGCCAGATCAGCGCCTCTGACGCCGCGACCCTGACCAGCGCCGCCGGCCAGATCAGCGGCGATCTCCGCCAGGCCGCGACCGACGCCGTCGCGAACTCTCCCAGTACCGGCCAGGAAGCCGCCCTGACGGCCAGCGCCACGTCCGCGCTGGCCCGGGCGGTGCCCGCGCCCGGCATGACCCCGGCGGTCGCCCGGGCCGTCAAGGCCTTCCACGACGGCGCGGCCAGCGAACTCGCCCAGGCCGCGGCGGCGCTGCGGGTAACCCTGCTGGTCGAGCCCGATGGCACGCTTCAGCCAGGCGAAACGGGCGCCTTCACCGTCTACGCCCTGAACCGGGGCCAGGCCGCCGCGACCAGCGGGTGGCTCTCGCTCAGCCTGCCGGGCTCACACCCGCCCGCCCAGACGCTGCCGGCACTCGCCCCCGGCGCGTCCACGGCGATTACCGTGCACGCGCAGGTGGCCGCCGGCACGGCCCCATGGTCGGACCTGGCCGCCAGCGCGGCGCTCTCCTACACGACCCAGGGCGGAAGCACCGAGAAGGCGACCGCGACCGGCGAGTTCACCGTCACCCCGCTGTTCACCGTGACCGCGGCGGAACCGGACGTGCCGCTGGCCAGGGGCGGGTGGAACCAGGAAAAATACACGCTCACCAGCTTCGCCAGCCAGCCATTGACCGTCAGCTTCGCCAGCCAGGAGCCATCCGGAGTGACGGCGAGCATGTCCGCCACCTCGGCCAGCCTCCCGGCGGACGGCACCGCGGAAGTAACGGCCACGCTGGCCAACGCCAGCGCCGCCACGGGAAGCGGGCCGCTCACGCTCACCGCGACCGCGTCCAACGGTGTCGCGGCCACGGCGAGCCCGCTGCTCCGCTTCTCCGCCAACATGGCGCTCAACCCGTACGGAACGCCCTGGCCCAGTCCCTCCGCCAGTTCCACCCAGGCGCCGCGAACACCGGGCCTGGCGTTCGACGGGGACACGAGCACCTTCTGGGTCTCGGGCGGGCCGGCCACGGCCGGCAGCGGCCCGACGCCGCAGAACCCGGTGACGCTCGGCGTCGACTTCGGGGCGCCGGTGACGATCGGGTCGGTCACCATGACGCCCCGCCCCGGCTACGGGCCCACGGACTACTCCGTCCAGACGTCCGCCGACGGGCAGAACTGGACCACCCTCGCCACCGTGACGTCGGCCCCCGACGCCGTCGTCACCACCCCGGTGCCCGTCACCACCGCCCGCTACCTGCGCCTGGTCATCACCGGCTCGCACGATGCGACCGACCGCAACGTCCAGGTCGCCGAACTGGCCGCCACCGCACCCTGAGCGTCCGGAGAACCAGACATGCACCACGTACCAGGTCCTCGACAACGGCTAGAAGGGCGACCCCGAGGCCCTCAATCGGCTGATGAACTCGGCCGCCAGTCACGACAGCATCGAGCATGAATCCGAACGGCTGCGCCAGGAACATGCCGACCGAGCCCATCACGAGCGGATCCTCGGCGAACTAACGGCGAGTGGCCTGACCATCACCGGCAGCCTGCCACCGGGCGCGCTGCGGCTGACCTTCCCGTGGGCAACCAGGCCGAACGGCGTACCCGCGGTGGTCAGCACCCGTACGCGCGGGCCTGCTTGCTCGCCACGGGTCCGCGAGCGTCCGGGCGCCACTGCCCGCCGTATATGCCGGCTTTGGCCGCCGGTGCCTGGCGCCGACGTGACCTGGCAGTCGAGAGTTACGGTATGTGCTGGTACGTCTCGGATGGTTCGTAGACAATGGGAACTACCGGGCGGCTGGTGATGGAGGGGCTAGGGATGCCCAGGGCGGCGGTTACCGAAGGTCATGCTGCCGACCGGGTGCCCCTGATCAGATCTCCCGCCTTGATCGGCCGGGACCGGGAACTGGCCGTACTCGCGCAGGCGCTGGCGAGCGGCCCGGCGGTGGTCCTGGTGGAGGGCGAGCCAGGCATCGGCAAGAGCAGGCTCCTGCAGGAGTACCTGGCTTCACCCGAGGGGCGGCAGCGGCGGATCCTCGCGGCTGCCTGCCCACCATTCCGTCAGCCTTTCACCCTCGGCCCGGTGGTGGATGCGCTGCGGCATGCCACCGAGGACGTGGCCGGGCTCGGGCTGTCGCCGCTGGCGGGAGCGCTGCGGGCGTTGTTTCCCGAGTGGGTGGGCGGATTGCCGTCAGCACCCGAACCGCTCGAGGACCCCAGCTCGGCCCGGCACCGGCTGTTCCGCGCCCTGGCCGAACTGCTCGAACGGCTGGGAGTGGACGTGCTGGTGGCAGAGGACGCGCACTGGGCCGATGAGGCGACGCTGGAGTTCCTGCTGTTCGCGGCCGCTCAACGGCCACCGCTGACCAGTCTGGTAGTGACCTACCGGCCCGAGGACGTGCCGGAATCCTCGCTGCTACGGCAGTTGTCCTCCCGGCGGCCGGCCGGCACTACCTGGGAACGGGTCACGCTGAGACCACTGGATACGGCCGCTACGGCAGAACTGGTGGCCTCGATGTTGCCCGGCGGGCAGGTGTCGGCGCAGTTCGCGGGTTTCCTGCACGTTCACACCGACGGCCTGCCGCTGGCGATCGAGGAGTCGGTCCGGCTGCTCCGGGACCGCCGCGATCTGCGCCGCCGTGGCGGCGAGTGGGTGCGCCGGAGTCTGGGCGCCCTCGCCGTGCCGCCAACGGTCCGGGACGCGGTGCTCGAACGCGCGGCCCGGCTGGACAGCGAGGCCCGGGCCGTGCTGCAGGGCGCCGCCGTGCTGGCCGGGCCGGCAGCCGAACCGGCGCTGCGTGCGGTGTCCGGCCTTTCACCGCGGGAGGCCCGGGTGGGCCTGGCCGACGCTGTCGGGTGCGGACTGCTGGAGTCAGACGGCCGCGGCCTGGTGTCGTTCCGGCACGTTCTGGCGGCACGGGCGGTTTATCAGGCCATCCCGGTCCAGGCACGCCAGGACATGCACCTGCGGGCCTGCCAGGCTTTGGAGGGAGTGTCGCCACCGCCGGTGGCGACACTGGCCAGTCATTACCGCGTGGCTGGTCAGACGGCGGACTGGTGCCGCTGCGCGGAGCAGGCCGCCGACCTCGCGCTGGCCTCCGGTGATGAGGTGACGGCGGCCACGTTGCTGCATGACCTGGTCACGAACGCTGACCTGCCCGCGGGCACAGTCGTGCGGCTGGCCCAGAAGATCCCGCTCTACGCACTCGGCAGGCACGCCTTCAGTGATGACCTCGCGCGCACACTGCGCTCCGTCCTCGAAGCGGGCGGAATCCCTCCGGCCCAGCAGGCCGAGGTCGGCTATCAGCTGGGCCGGATGCTGGCCCACTCGCGCGAGTACGGCGCGGCCCTGACTGAGCTGGAGCGTGCGGTTCCCGGTCTGAGCCACCGGCCGCAGGAGGTCATCCATGCCATGCTCCTGCTGGGCAACCCCGGCTACACCCTGTGGCCCGCCACGGTGCACCGGCGCTGGCTGAACCGCGCCAGCGCGATATCGGTGCGTTCGCAGATGCCAGCCAGCGCGCGGATGAAGTTCACCGTGTTCCACGCGACCGCCCTGCTCGAGCTCGGCGAGGAAACCGGCTGGGCGGTGGCGGCCGAACTCCCCGAGGACGCGCTGGCCCCGCAGCACGCACAGGACGTCACCGCCGGCCGGGCGAACTTCGGCGATGCCGCGGTGAAATGGGGCCGCTACGCGGAGGCCAGGCGGCACCTGACGGCTGCCCTGCAGCTGGCTGACCGGCACAACTATCCGCGGATCCGGTCCATCGTGCAGGCCACCGCGGCGCATCTGGACTGGTTTGACGGGAGCTGGAGCGGCCTGGCCGACCGTGTCGCGGCCCTGGCCGACCTCGACGATCCGATGGTCGGCCTGGATGCCGTGCTCATCTCCGGGCTGCTGGACGCGGCGGAGGGTTCCGCTCAGGCCGCCGCGAAGAAGCTGCGGCACGTGCTCGATGAAGAGCAGCGGCGCGGCATCGTGAGCCTGCCGCTGGAGTCTGCCGCGGCGCTGGCCCGGCTGAGCCTGGCCGAAGGCCGCATCGCTGAGACCGTCGCGCTGACCGACGAACCCGTGCGGGTCGTCACCGGCAAGAAGGTCTGGCTGTGGGCCACCGACATTGCCCCCGTCCGGGTAAGTGCGCTGGTCGCCGCCGGCCGGTGCGGGGAAGCCGCGGAACTGGTGGCGGCTTTCGGCGGGGGTATGCGTGGCCGGAACGCTCCCGCGCCGCTTGCCGCCCTCGCGCTGTGCCGGGCGATCCTGGCCGAGGGCCGGGGCCAGCATGGCCGGGCCGCAGGCCTGTTCGGCCGGGCAGCGACAGCATGGCAGGCGCTGCCGAGGCCGTACGACGCACTGCTGGCCCGGGAACGCCGGGGTTGCTGTTTGCTGGCCGCCGGGCAGGATGAGGCCGGCCTGGCAGCGTTGCGGGATGTCGCCACGGAACTGTCCGGCCTCGGCGCCAGTGGTGATGCCGAGCGGGTGGTGCGCCTGCTGCGCGGCCAGGGGGTGCGCGTGCCCCGGCTGTGGCGGCACGGGCGGCGCGGCTACGGCAGCGAGCTTTCTCCCCGCGAAGTCGAGGTGGTCCGGCTGCTCGTGACGGGCCGCACCACCGCGCAGATCGCCGAGGAACTCTGCCGGTCGCCGAATACCGTCAGCACGCAACTGCACTCCGCCATGCGCAAGCTCGATGTCTCTTCCCGTGCCGCCCTGGCGGCGCGCGCCGTCGAAGCCGGGTTCGTGGCCACTCCGTCATAAAATTCACGAATTTCACCGATTGTTAGCGGCCGGGCAGCGGCCAATACTCGGGCTGGCAGACGATGCGACTCGAGAGAAGGCCACGTTGACCACTCTCGCTTCTCTTCCGGAGGACCCCCCGGGCGGCGACGGGCAGACGCCCCCGTACGTCCCGGGCGATGACCCGCCGGACGAGGCGGACGACGAGTTCGAGACCTTGTGAGGCCAGCGCATCTCCAGGCACCGCACTAGCGGATCCGGCTGCTGTGATCGACCGGAAAGGGATCTGATGCACGGAAGTTTGCCCAGGTGGGGCCAGCTGGTGATCGCGTCAGCCACGCTCATGTCTGTGGCGCTGCTGCCTGCCGTGACGGCGCAGGCAGCAGCAGGCCCGGGCCAGGCACGCCCGGCCACCGCCACCGCCATGGCCACGCATCTGCGGCGGGTATGCGCGACGCCGAAGCACGGCTTCGCCGGGTGCATGTCGCTGCTGCGCACGAACGTGAAATCACATAGGGGCCTGTTCCTGGCCGACACCGCCCCGGCCGGTTATGGCCCTGCCGACCTGCAAAGCGCCTATGACCTGCCGTCGGCCACCGCCGGATCCGGGGCGACCGTGGCCATCGTGGACGCCTACGACGACCCGGCCGCGGAAGCGGATCTGCAGACCTACCGGGCTGGGCACGCCCGCCGGGGTGGCGGCGTTCAGCGGCGGCCCGAGCGGCGACATAACCGGCCAGGTCACCAGTTCCGGCACCGGCAGCCCGATCGTGGACGCGACGGTGACCGACGCCCAGGGCTACACGGTGCACACCAATGCCGACGGCGACTACGCGCTGGACAATGTGCTGGCCGGCAGCTATGACGTCACCGCGTCGATGTACGGGTACTCACCGCAGACCCAGGATGACGTTCAGGTCACCGCCGGGCAGACCAGCACGGCCAACTTCACCCTGACCGCGGTGCCCAGCGTCACCTTGTCCGGGACCGTCAAGGACGGGTCCGGGCACAAGTGGCCGGTCTACTCGGCGATCACTATCACCGGCTACCCGAACGGCCCGGTGTACACCAACCCCTACACCGGCGCCTACTCGGTGACCCTGCCGCAGAACGCCACCTATCAGCTGCAGGTCACGCCGGTCTACCCCGGCTACCAGGCCAAGAGCCTGCCGGTGACCCTCGGCACCCAGAATCTCAGCAGGAACATCAAGGTGGACATCGACGTGGCCACCTGCACCGCGCCCGGCTACGGCTGGGATGGCAGCACCGAGACGTTCACCGGCTGGGCCGGAGCCACCGCACAGGACGGCTGGACCGTGGCCGACGGCGAGGGCGACGGCCAGACCTGGGACTTCGCCAACCCTGGCAACCGGGCCCCGCCACCAGGTGCTGACGAAAGCTTCGCCGTCGCCGACTCCGCCTACTACGGCAAGGGTGGCAGCCAGGACACCTCCCTGGTTTCGCCGGTGCAGAACCTCTCCGGGCAGAGTGCACCGGAAGTCACCTTCGACAACAGCTACTACGGGCACCGGGGGCAGGCCGCCCACCTCGACGTGAGCACCGACGGCGGGCAGGACTGGACCACCGTCTGGCACCGCACCACGGCCGACGCGATAGGCACCACCACCGTGCCCATCCCGCAGGCCGCGAACCAGGCCGACGTGCGGGTCCGGTTCCACTTCACCGGATCGAACGGCTGGTGGTGGGCGATAGACGACGTGTTCATCGGCAGCCAGGTCTGCGTCCCGCGGCACGGCGGGCTGCTCGACGGCGTGGTCACGTCCAGCACCGGCGCAGCCCTGGACGGCGCCACCATCACCAGCAGATCCGCACCTGCTGACGCCGCTACCACGGCGCCAACCGGCGACCCGGCCGTCCCCGACGGGTTCTAC
This sequence comes from Streptosporangiaceae bacterium, assembly GCA_036501145.1. GTDB lineage: Bacteria > Actinomycetota > Actinomycetes > Streptosporangiales > Streptosporangiaceae > PALSA-505. Next base: position 24,216 of record DASYAV010000201.1, read on the forward strand.
TGGCTCTTCTCCGGGCTCACCGGCCAGCAGAGGTTCACCGCAACCACGACGGGCTTCACCCCAGGCCGGGCCATCATCCGCGTCCCGGCCGGCCGGGTCAGCCAGCACGACTGGGTCCTCACCCCGGCACGATAGGGAGACGTTTCCATGGCCAGACATCCATCCAGCCTGCCCGCCGGCGCTCGTCATCACCGGCTCCTGGCGTACCCGCGGCGTGTGCTGACCGTCGGCGCCGTAGCCGCTTCGGCCGCCGCCCTGGCGCTGCCGGCCGCGGCCAGCGCCCAGGCCGCCAGTCCGGCCCAGCAGGCGGCCACTCCCCGGCTGGCGACCACGGCAGCCGCATCCCGCAGCCGCCCGTCACTGGTGCTGCCCGGACTGCACGCCGCCTCCTACACCGTCACCCTGATCACTGGAGATCAGGTGAAGCTCACCGCCGAAGGTGACGGCAAATACGCGGTCAATCCCGCTCCGGCGACGCGGCCGGGCGGATCTGCCGCGGCGATCCAGTTCACCGATACCGGCGGCCGGGACGGCAGCGTCTATGCTGTCCCCTCCGCTGCGACCGCGCTGCTCACCGCGGGCCGGGTCAGCATGCAACTGTTCGATGTCAGTTATCTCGCGAGCCACGGCGACGCCGGCCCCGGCGGTCACCTGCCGGTCACCTTGCAATACGGCGGTCACAAAGGCCCTGTGGCGCTGGCCCGTGTCGCCGCCCGGCTGCCGGGTGCCACCGTCACCAGTACGGCGCACCCCCGCCGGGTGAACCTCCGTGTCAGGTCCGGTCAGGCAGGAACGTTCTGGGCCGCCCTGACCTCAGGGACGTCCGCCTCCGGACGGGGGAAGGTGAACCTGGCCGACAGGATCAGGGAGGTCACGGTGGGCGGGACCATGGCATCTGCCACGGTCCGCCATCCAGCAGGCGCACCGGTCTACACGCTCACCGAAGACGTCACCGCGCGGGACAGCGCTGCGGACTGTGCCCCCAGCCGGACCATCTGCGAGGAGTTCGAGCCGTACCTGACCGACATCTCCACCGACGGTTCCGGGCCACCTATAACGCCGGTCAGCCAGACCTGCGTGAACTCCGATCCGTGCAGCGTCATGCAGCTTCAGTGGAACGTCCCGGCCGGTGTCTACATGGCCACAAACACGTTCGCGACATACTCCGCGAGCCGCACGTACATGACATTCGCCCAGGAACCCCAGATCACCGTCGCCGCCGACACCACCGTCACGATCGACCTCAATGACGCCCAGCCGGTCACCGTCCGCACGCCACATCCATCCGAGACCTATAGCGATGGCGTATTCGCGATCTACCGCGGTTATCCCGGCCTTCCCCCGCAGCAGAGCTACAGCGGCTTCACGGCCGGGGCCTACGGATACGACGACTACTGGGCGGTACCCACCCAGCCCGTCACCACCGGGACCTTCAAGGCAGCCCTTCAGCTCTTCCTGGGCAGGCCATACCTGACCATGTCGGTCAAGGCGCCCGAGCCCATCACCCTGAACCCGATCTATTCCGACGACATCTCGTCTCCTGGTGGCGTGGTGCGGTTCTCCGGCCACCGGACTCTGCCCTTGGCCTACGCCGGGCTCGGTAGCAAGAAGGACTACACCGGCCTGAACGCCCACGGAAGGCTCGTGCTGATTCGCCTGGTCCCCTGGGCCTGCGCGGTCACGGTCAGCCAGTTGAGGAACGCGCTGAACGCCGGCGCGGCTGGCGTGCTGCTCGATCCGGTGAATTCCAGCGCCTCGGTGGGAAGCTGCCAGATTCCGCTGAACGCGGTATCGAAATCCGGAGTCCCGAAGACCGTGCCCAAGATTCCCTTCGCCGCCCTGCCGCTGGATCAGGCGACCACGCTGATAGGCCTGCTCAGCGAGGGGCCGGTGCGGGTCACCGTCACCGACGACGGCGCCACTCCCTACCTGTACCAGGTCTATCTCCAGCAAGAGAACACCATTCCCAGTTCGCTGACCTACGACCTGACGGCCAGGCAACTGACACTCGTCAACGCCCGCTATCACCAGAGCCGCTCCACAACCGATCAGGATCTCTGGGAAGCGGTCGGCCCCGATGAGGGCGTTGCCGCAGTGATCGGCTACCCGTTCACCGGGCCGGCCAGCATCCAGGAGTATTACGGCCCGGTGTCACCCGACACCGTCGATATCACGCAGACGATCTCCGATAATCAGAGCGGCTTCGAGCCGACGGCCGCCGACCTGTTCACCCGGCCCAGCGTCAGCACACAGGACTGGGGCGAACTGCCCGCGGGCGCCGTCGGCACCATCGGGATCTCTCCCAAGGTGAACCAGGCCGTGCCTGGCGCGTTCCCCACCATCTGCGCGGCCTGCCGGCAGGGTGACATGTTCTATCCGGAGATGTACCAGACATATCCGGAAGCGGGACTGGGCAATGTGACCGGATATATCCCGAGCACCGTCACCCTCTACCAGAACGGCCAGCTGGTCCCGCAGGGCTCGGCCGCCGGGTATCCCGCCTACCAGCTCCCCGCGCAGCCAGCCGATTACCGGCTCACCCTGGATCAGGGAAAGGCAGGCACTACCACTTGGGACTACTCCTCGGCTCAGCCGGGCAGGGGACACGCGCCCGACGGAACGGAGTGCATCGGCACCGAACTCGGCTCGACGGATCCGTGCCAGGCGGTACCACTGATCTTTCTGCGATACAACGCTGGCTTGGACCTGGGCAACGCGTGGACCGCGCCCGGCAGCTACCCGCTGCGGATCACCGCCTACCACCAGGAGCCCAGTGCGCCGACGATCACCGGGCTGACCCTGTGGACCAGCACCAACGGCGGCGCCACCTGGAAGAAAGCGGCCGTCGCCAGCCAGGGTGACGGCACATACAACACCACGATCACCGTGCCGAAGGTGCCGGCGGCCGGCGGCACAGTGAGCATCAAAGTCCGGGCCGAGGACGCTGACGGCGACGACGTCACCCAGGTTCTCTATAACGCCTGGAATCTCGTCTCGGCCAGCGGCTGACCAGCCCTGCAGGCGGCGCGGGTGTGCCCACGGGTAGCCGCCCATGGGCACACCTGCGCGCTTCGCCGGGCGGCAGAGCCGCCTCAGGCCCTGCCACGGCTGGCAGAGCTCCCGCTGTACCCCTGGATCGGGGGCCGAACGCTGGCCAGTGCTACCTGCGGTCGCTGTTGGTGGTATGAACGCTGTCATGGGCTTGGCTTACCCGGCCGGCGAATCGTTGGGATCCGGGAATCACGGCAAGGGCCGTCATGTCGCCCGGGTGGCGGCCGGCGGCGCTTCTGCCGACCCGGTCAAGGACTACCTCAGGCAGATCGGCAGGGTGCCGCTGCTGAACGCGACGCAGGAAGTCGAGCTGGCCAAGCGGATCGAGGCGGGGCTGTTCGCCGATCACAAGCTCGCCGAGGGCAACGGGATGCCGCGCCTGGGTCAGACCATCGACCTCGAGTGGGTCGCCGAAGACGGCAGGAGAGCCAAGGATCACCTGGTCGAGGCCAACCTGCGGCTGGTGGTGTCGCTGGCCAGGCGGTATGCCGGCCGGGGGGTGCTGTTCCTGGATTTGATCCAGGAGGGCAACCTGGGGCTGATCCGTGGCGTGGAGAAGTTCGACTACACCAAGGGTTACAAGTTCTCCACCTACGCCACCTGGTGGATCCGGCAGGCGATCACCCGTGCCATGGCCGACCAGGCGCGCACCATCCGTACCCCGGCACACGTAGCGGAGGTCATCAACAAGCTGGCCCGGGTGCGGCGGCAGTTGCTGCAGGACCTGGGCCGCGAGCCGACTCCCGAGGAGCTCGCCGCCGAGCTGGACATGACCCCGGAGAAGGTCATGGAGGTGCAGAAGTACGGCCGTGAGCCGATCTCGCTGCACACTCCGCTGGGTGAGGACGGCGACAGCGAGCTGGGCGACCTGATCGAGGACTCCGAAGCGATCCAGCCCGGCGAGGCGGTCAGCTTCACGCTGCTGCAGGAGCAGCTGCACTCGGTGCTGGACACGCTCTCCGAGCGGGAGGCCGGGGTGGTGTCCTTGCGGTTCGGGCTGGCTGACGGGCAGCCGAAGACCCTCGATGAGATCGGCAAGGTCTACGGGGTCACCCGGGAGCGGATCCGGCAGATCGAGTCCAAGACGATGTCCAAGCTCCGCCACCCATCCCGGGCCAACCTCCTCCGCGACTACCTCGATTGACCCGCCCGGCCGCCTGCCAGCCGCCCGACCGCCGCCCGACCGCGGCTCGGCCGCCGGCTGCCAGCCGGCTGGAGCATCGTCACTGGCGTGCTGGCTGTGGCCCCGCCTCGTACCAGGCGCGTACCGTCTGCTCTAGGTTCGCGGCCGTCACAGCTGGTACGGACCGGGATGGAGGGCAGTCATGGGCGACTTCTACGGCATGAAGGTGGGTACGATTCCGGGCTTTGCCGAGGTCGGCGGCGGCCAATTCATGAGTGTGCAGGACCTGCCCGAGCGCACGGTACGGCACATGGTCACGTGCATGCAGAAGCTGCGCGAGCTGCACGACGTTGACCCGCTCGCCTTCGAGGTATGTGTGCGGCACGTCGCCTCGGTAATCGAGGATCAGCGCCGGGGAGAAGGAAAGACCGATCCCCGCAGGAAGCCAGCACCGTGACAGGTCCCGGGATGCTCGTCGCGCGCGCGGCGGCCAGTGACCGTTTCCCCCGCCAGACAGGCCGCAGCGACCTGCCCACGGAATCACCCGCCGTCTTTGCCCGTGGCAGGGATAGCAGGGTACGCCGCCGCCGGCCGGGCAGGCGGATTGGGCGCCGGGACGGCTGAGGCCGGGTGCGCGGCCCGGCCGATGGCGTTGAGGTGGCGGATGGCCTGGGCGTAGGAGCCAAGCAGGGTGGTTTCGGTGTAGGGAAGGCCATGGTCGGCGCAGAAGGCGGCGACCACGGGCTGGGCGTGGCGCAGGTTCGGGCGCGGCATGGAGGGGAACAGATGGTGCTCGACCTGGTAGTTCAGGCCGCCCAGGGCCGCGTCGGTGAGCCAGTTGCCGTGGATGTTGCGTGAGGTCAGTACCTGGCGGTGCAGGAAGCTCGTCTTCTCGTCGGCCGTGAGCACCGGCATGCCCTTGTGGTTGGGCGCGAACGCGCAGCCCAGGTAGAAGCCGAACAGGCCCTGCTGGATGAGGATGAAGGCCACCGCCCGGACGGGGGACAGCACCAGGAACACCACGCTCAGGTAGGCGGCGACGTGCACCGTGAGCAGCCCGGCCTCCCACGCACGGCGCCGCATGGCCCGGGTGGACCGCGGGCCGCGGCTGGTCAGGGCGTGGATGCTGGATGTGTGCAGCCCGGCGGCCTCGAGGAACAGCATCGGGATGAGCAGGTAGGCCTGGTAGCGGAAGAGCAGCCGCCGCAGGCCCGTGGCGCCCCCTGCCTGGCCACTGGAGAAGGCCAGCACGCCGATCATGATGTCGGGGTCTTTGTCCTCGGTGTTCGGGTGGGCATGGTGACGGTTGTGCTTGCTCACCCACCAGCCGTAGCTGAGGCCGATGGCCAGGTTGCCGCAGATCACGCCGAGCAGGTAGTTGAATCGCTGGCTGGCGAAGATCTGCCGGTGGCCGGCGTCGTGGCCGAGGAAACCGAACTGCGCGAACACCACGGCCAGGACCACCGCCACCGCGAGCTGCCACCAGGAGTCGCCGACCAGCGCGAACAGCGTCCATCCGGCGATGAGCGCGGCGGCCGTGCCGGCGATCTTCCACGCGTACCAGGAGCGGCGCCGCCGCAGCAGGCCGGCCTGGCGCACCAGCCGGGACAGTTCCGCGTACTCGCTGGCCTCTCGGGTGCCCGGCGGGGAATCGGGGCTCGTCTCGGCATCGGGAGCGGGGGAAATGGGCACAGGCACGAACTCCTCAAGATCGTCGGGTGGCCAGGCCGGACGTGGCCGCCGGCGAGCTGGCCAGCGTGGGCACCGCGGGCACAGGTGCCCGCGGGGGATGGACGGGGGACGGCCGCGGCCGCTTGGCACGGCCGGTCCGCCCTATCCCGGCTCCCGCGTCGGGCTGGGGTGCGCGAGCAGGACGAGCAGCTCGCCGATGGTGGGTTGTCGGCTGGCCGGTTCTGGCAGTGGGCGATCGGCCCGGATCTGGTAGCGGTTGCGGCGGCCGTCCTTGACCTTGATGACGTACCCGTCCTCTATCAGGTCAGTGACGATGGTGTATGCGCTGCGTTCGGTAATGCCCAGGGCAGCTGAGATATCACGCAGACGGGCGCCAGAATCGTCCGCGATGCACAGGAGCACCCGGGCGTGGTTCGTCAGGAATCCCCAGCTTCCCATGCCCGGGACTATACCAAGGATTCTAGAAAAACATTGCTTGTTTTCCATTACAGGTATAGCCTTAAGCTGGAGTTGGGGAAGGGGCCGTTGTGCCGGCACCTGGAAGTACGCTCGCCGCGGACCGCGGCCGAGGTGGCACGACATCGATGCGTTGCGGCGGCTGCCAGGCTGCCGCCCAGTTCGATCACGACGAGGCGCGGTACGGGCGGCTGGTCCACCAGTTCCTCGCTCGTCATGAGCATTGCGGCGATGCGGTAGAGATCACACCCGGACCGGCCCGCTACCGCAGCCCGGTCAGGAACTCACCCCGGAACTAGCGGCAAAATGACAGGTGAGGTGCATACTGGAAGTGATGAAGCCCGATCCCGCCGCGTCGCGGCGTTACCTGTCCACCAGTCCCTTCAACAAGCAGATCGTGCCCGAGCCACCGGCCGAGCAGTACGCCGTGCAAGATCTGGTGACTCATGACAAGTACGGGCTCGGCCGGGTCGTCGCCATTGAGGACACCACCGCACTCACCGTCGATTTCGGCTCGCAGCTGGTGCGAATCCAGGCGCCCTATTCCAGGATGAGCAAGCTGTAATCCCCGCGCCATCGCGGCAGGTCCTCTTCCCGGTCACCGACACCCCCGGGTGCGGTCGCTGCCGCGCTGGCCACCAGCCGGAGCCTGGATGACGCTCGCCCCCGCGGCGCCCCTCTCATGACCCGAAGGCATTTTAATGAACGGCTGCGCGTATCACCAGGCGGCTGTGTCGAAGGGGGCGTCGAGGTAAGGCTCCCGGGTGACCGGCACCGAGATGTGGCGGCCCGTGCTGAGGTTCACCTCGGTGACCGGTTCCGGGCGCGGGCGGCGAGCGGAAGAGGACCGGCCGATGATGGCGGGCGTGCCGTTCGCGTAACCGTAGACGATCATGTGCCGGGCGGCCGCGTCCACCGTGATCGGCAGCTCGGAAAAGAGCTGGCCGCGGCCGGGACCCAGACGGCCCAGCAGCCGGATCCGGTGGCCGGTGGCGGTGCTGTACAGGGTGAGCAGCACGTCCGGGTGGCGCCGGGATCCCCCCTGCGTTTCCACGTACGCTTGCGAACCGGTGCGGTTGAGAGCCATCCGGAACACGCCCGTCGGCACCTGCAGCACCTTGCGGGCGTGGCTGGTGAGCGGGCCGGATGGCGCGCTGGTGGGCAGGATCCAGGCCGCCTTCGACGCGGCGAAGCCGAGCACGGACCCGTCCGCGGTCAGCGACAGGCTCCCGAACTCCGCCGACGGGTACGTCCAGGTGGTGAGCTGCCCGCTGGCGACGCGGATCATCCCGGCCTCGCCCTGGTGACCCGTGCACCCGCCGGAGGCGGTGAAGGCCAGCACGTTCCCGGCCGCGCTGCCGACGAGCTCACCGACCTGCCCGCGGACCGGCGGCACGCTCAGCGGGATCAGCCCGCTGGGGCGGCCGCGGGCATCGATCGCGAACCGGTAGAGGCGGCTGGAACAGGTCTGGAAACTGGTCACGGCCGCCGCCACGAACGTCTGGTCGCCGCCGAGCCGCGCTACCGCCGTGAAGTCGTGATTCCGGCCAGGTGGCGAGAGGGATGCGACGGTCTTGCCGGTCGCCGAACTGTAGATGTTCACCGCGGTCCGCAGCGTGCCGTGCCCGCCCTGCTCCGAGACCCCGGCGAAGAATGCCGGGGCTCCCGCGAGGCCGGCCGCCGGCTGCCCCACCGGCCCGGACAGCAGCTTCGGCACCACCACGGTGCCGGTGACTGCGATGGCCGCGACGCAGGCCGCCGCGACCACCGGGGCCAGGGCGGGCACGCGCAGCCGCGTCGGCCATGCCCGCACGCGGCGGGCGGCCCGCGAGTCGCCCGCCGGGGCGGGCCTGGCGGGCAGGTCCTGGGCGGTGATGGTCTGCGTGGCCGCGCCGAAGGCATCACGGACCCGTTCGGCCATCACTCGTGCCGGGGCGTCGTCCGGTTCTGTCATTTTTCCTCCTCGGCCTTCCTGACCAGCGCGGCGAGTGCCCGCGATGCGGTGGATACGACGGTTCCCCTGCTGACCCCCAGGTCATCCGCGATCTCGGAGTCGTTCAGGCCGAGGAAATACCGCAGGACCAGTACCTCGCGCTGACGGCGCGGCAGCGTGCCGACCGCCGCCAGCACCCAGCGCCGGTCCTCACCGGCCAGCGCGGCCGACTCGGCCGACCACACCGCCGGGTCGGCGAGCACCGGACCGCGCAGCCGGGCCCGCTTGCGTGCCCGCAGCACCGACCGGCAGCCGTTCAGCACCGACATCCGCAGATACCCCACGGCGCGGCCGGGGTCATGGAGCCGGCCCAGCCCGCGGAACAGCCCGAGGAACGCCTCCTGCACGACGTCTTCGGCGCTGGCCCGGTCGCCGACCAGCAGCAGCGCCATCCGGGTCAGCCGCAGCGCGTGCGCCCGGTACAGCTCATCGACGAGCCGCTCGGCGGCGGGTCCGCGTTCCGCGGCCATGGTGGTACGGGGGTCTGACGCGCCCGCCCGGTCCGCGGTCATCCGTGCCCCCGGCCCCGGATGCCCCGACGGCACGCGATGGGCCACGTGCGCTCGCTGCTCTGCATGTATATAAGACGCCGCCCGCCACCGATTGTTGAGCCACGCCCCGGCCGGCGTGGACTGGCCCGTCTCTGCCATCGTGGTCCGCAAAGACGCCGAACGGAACGGAGCGCCGGGTGATCCTGGTAACGGGTGCGGGTGGAAACGCGGGGAGCGCCGTGGTCCGCGCCCTGGCCGCCGCGGGCGAGCAGGTGCGGGCACTGCTGCGACCCGGCTCCCCGGCCGCCGCAACCCTGCCGGCCGGGGTGGAAGCGGCGAGCGGAGACCTCAACCAGCCGGGCTCGCTGCGCCAGCCGCTAGCCGGGCAGCTTCGAGCGCTGGGTCCGTGCCCACGCGGACACCCTGACGGGCGGCTGACCGGGCGCGGCGTGGAAAGAAGGCGATGGCGGTGAACTTCGAGCTGGAACTGATGTGGATCCCCGTCTCCGACGTTGACCGGGCGAAGCGGTTCTACCTGGAGCAGGCGGGCTTCGAGCTGCTCGTAGACATCCAGGACGGCCTGCCCGGCCAGCGGATCGTGCAGGTGACCCCGCCCGGCTCGGCGTGCTCGATCGGGTTCGGCACCGGGGTCACCCCAACGCCCGATCGCTGACCGCACATCCCGCCAGCACCCTCGGCGTGAGCTACCCGGAGCGCTGTCACAGGAAGTTGTTCGGCCAGATCATCGTCCGCCACATGTGCGCCACCGGCGACCCGTCGAATCCGAGCCCGTCGGCGGGCTGGCGGAAGTTGCGGCCCACCACGTCCTCGAACTCGCCGAAATCGACCGCCGCGCCGGGGTCGAAGGAGTAGATGTCGTTGATCGTGATCAGCCGCGACGTCATGTACCAGCGATGCCGCCGCGCCGCCTCATACTCGCGCTGGATGTAGGCGGGCGGGCGGTAGTCGGCGCCGAAGTATTCGATGTAGGCCTGCGGGTAGGCGTAGCCCACCGACTCGTCGGCGAAGTAACGCAGCGCCTCGTGTTTCTCGATCGCCCACGCGACTTCCTCGTCGACGTAGGGTGCGACCATCTGCGCCCCCCAGTACCCGTGGTTGGCCGAGATCAGCCCGGCGATGGCGATGTCGTGCAGCAGGCACGCCGTGATCACCTTCTCGTCGAGCCCGTTCTCCCTGGCCACCAGCGCGCTCTGCAGCAGGTGCCGGACGCCGACCCGGGACAGCCGGGCGGCGAAGAAGTCCTTCAGCGTGGGCCGTTCGGGCATCGGCGGCAGGGCCGGGTTGTCGCCCATCATGCACACCGTGTCCGGGCGCCCCGCCTGGGCCAGCAGCGCGCCCTGGCAGTCGCCGAGCGGCGTGCCCATGGTCCCCACCGCCGGCGGGAACAGGATCTGCCGCCTGCGGTCAACGGCGTCATCCAGCGGCTCACGGATCCAGTTCGCCAGCCCCGCGTCCCGCAGCGACGCGGGCAGTTCGGTGGCAGGCACGGCGGCCGACGGCGGCGCCGTGGTCGGCTCGGGCATACGACCACATCCTTCCGGCACGTTCGCCCACCCTGGCCACCGGCCCGCGTCAGGGGGACCTGTCTACGTTGCGACTCTAGGCACGGCCGCGGCGATCCGCACCGGCGCCCGTCCTGGAATACCGGGCGCGGTGCGGCGTAACGTCAAAAGCCGGGCGGAGGAGGATGCGATGACGCTGAGGATCATGCCCCATGGCCGGCTGCAGGAGTGGGTGGCCGAGGAGAAGGGCTACTTCACCGCCGAAGGCCTGGACTACAGCTTCGTGGCCGGGGGCGACTACGGCATCCACGCCACCAGCCGCGACGACGGCGGGGAAGTCAAGACGGGTGCGTTCGAGACCTTCGGGGCCGGGCGGGACGGCGCCGACGTGAGCTGCGCGTGCCACTGGGCCACCAGCGCCGCCGCGGGCGAACGGGTTGGCCAGCTGGTGACGATGGCCTACTCGGTGGCGCCGTGCGGCATCATGGTCCCGCCGGACTCGCCGGTCCGCCGTCCCGAGGATCTGGCTGGTGTGCCGGTCGGCGTCGGCTACCACTCCGGAAGTCACTTCGCCACCGTGCAGGCACTCGAAGGCGTGCTTGATCCCGCGCAGATCGCGCTCACCTTCCAAGGCCCTCCCAATGAACGGCTGGACGCCTTGCTGGAGCGGCAGGTCCCGGCCGGCACGATGTGGGGAGTGCCCCTGTACATCGCCGAGGCGCTCGGTTTCCGGAAGGTTCTCGACGCCACCTTCATGATCGGGTTCCTGGTGACCGGGAGCGATGTCAGCCCGGACGACGTGCAGAAGTACCTGGCCGCCCTGCGGCGGGCGCAGATGGACATCGACCTGCACCCCGAGGCCTGCAAGCACTACCACCTGCGGGCCGTCCCGGAGAAGTACCGCGACCAGGTCGACGTCCGCGCCTTCGGCACCGGCGAGCGGATCGTGTTCCTCCCGTACAGCCGTGAGGTGTTCGCCGCCACCCAGCACTGGACCCAGGCCCGCGACCTGTTCCCTGGTTCGCCCGTCGCCGCCGGCTACGACGAAGCCGCCCTCACCTGAACGCGCTGAACCGGCCACCCCGGCCGCACGTGTGTGTGGGTGTGGCCGCACGACATCGCCCTCTTGGCCCGCTGTGAAACGCATCGAGTACCGGAAGACGTTCTTCTTCCCGCTCCCGCCCGCGGAACTCTGGACGATCATGGAGCGGTTCGACCTGTTCGAGGCCTGGTGGGTCTGGCTGACCGATTTCCGCGCCGACCAGCCCACGTTCACCGGCGGCAACGTCCTGCGTGCCGTGGTCGCTCCGCCGGCGCTGCGCCGGTTGCACGTCGACGCCCGGCTGCGGCGGTGTGCGAAGCCCGCGCTGATCGAAGGGGAGATCGAGGGCGACCTCAGCGGTCCCGCGGCGCTGCGGCTCACCGAATCCACCGGTGGCACCCTCGTCGAAGCGACCTGGTCGCTCACCCTGCGAAGCCCACCGCTGCGTGCCGCGGCGTACGTCGCCGGCCCGCTGATGCGCAGCGGCCACGACCATCTCATCGACCTGGCGGTCAGCAGATTCCGCTCCAAAGCCCTCTCTCTGGCATGTGCCGCAATCCCTGCCGAGCCGGACCTGTAAATACTTCCATCAAAGATAGTATCTTGCGCGATAGTATCTACAGAGATAGTCTTATAGCCGTGCTGGGCTTCGTGGGGCGGCGGCACGAGCTGGGCCTGCTCGACGGGATGCTGGCAGAGGTCCGGGGGCTGGTTGGCTCGGCCTGGCCAGGGAGATGCGTCATTGTCCGGGGTCGTCGGCGCATCGGTAAGTCCACGCTCATCGAGCAGTTCATCGAGCGGCAACAGGCGCCGAGCGTGTTTTACACCGCTGAGATCGGGTTCGGTGGCGAGGCACTGCGCGAGTTCAGCGATGCGGTGCGTATCTCAGGGCTGCGTGACGCACAGGTGTTCGGGGATGCGGTGCCGGGAAACTGGGCCGCGGCGCTCCGCCAGCTCGCGGGTGTGCTCCCCGATGACAGGCCGAGCATCGTCGTACTGGATGAGCTGCCCTACCTGATGGATCCGGATGGAGCGTTCGAAAGCGTGCTGCAGCGCTCGTGGGACCGTGAGCTGTCCCGCAAGCCGGTGCTCCTGGTCCTGGTCGGGTCTGACCTGTCGATGATGGAGGCACTGACCTCCTACGGCCGCCCGTTCCATCAGCGCGGCATGCAGCTGAACGTGGGTCCGCTGAATCCGGCTGATGTCGCGGCGATGGCCAGGCTGTCCGCCGCCGAGGCTTTCGACGCGGCCCTGGTGACTGGCGGCCTTCCGATCATCTGCGCCCGGTGGCGGCCCGGTGAGGACACGCGCGCCTTCCTCGCCCGGGAGCTGGCCAACCCAGTCAGCCCGCTGGCGGTTTCCGCGCAGCTCTCGCTCGCCGCGGAGTTCCCGGATCAGGCGCATGCACGGATGGTCCTGGCCGCGATCGGCAGCGGAGAACGAACCTTTGCCAACATCGCCCGTGCGGCCGGCGGCATCGCCCATTCCACCCTCATTCGAGCCGCCGACCTGCTGATCGGTAAAGGCGTCGTGGCAGCGGAATTGCCAGTCAGCCTTTCCCCGTCGAAGGAGCGACGGTACCGGATCACCGATTCCTACCTACGGTTCTGGCTGGCGTTCCTCGGCCCGCACCTGCCCGAGGTGGACCGGATGCGTTCGGACCTGACGCTGGCCCGGATCGAGCGGAGCTGGACGGACTGGCGTGGCCGCGCCGTCGAGCCGCTGGTCCGCGAAGCGCTCGCGCGGCTGCTGCCCGCCCACGGCATCCCCGCCGCGCCGGTGATCGGCGGCTACTGGACACGCAGCAACGACGTCGAGATCGACATCGTCGGTGCCGATCGGGAACCCGTCGCCAGGCAGTTGCTGTTCCTCGGCTCGGTCAAATGGCAGGAGGCACGCCAGTTCGACGCCCACGACCTCGTAGCGCTGCAGCGCCAGCGGGACCGGGTCACCGCCGATCCGGTCCCGCTGATCGCCGTCTCCCGCTCCGGGGTATCCAGCACACACGCTGATGCCGCCTTCACCCCAGCCGACCTGATACAGGCCTGGTAAGCCGCCCGTCGGCTGTTTCGCCCGCATGGGGCGATGGGCCGGCCGGCCCGTCCGGCTGGGCGGGCAGGAACAGGACGGCCAGCACCGCCCCGGCCGCGGCAACCCCGCCGGCCAGCAGGCAGCCCACGGTGAGGCCGCGCAGGAATGCGTTGGTGGATGCGTGCAGCAATCCCTGGCCGAGGGCCGGCTGGCCGAGGGCGGCGATCTTGCCCGCGGCCGTGTACGCCGCGCCCAGGGACTGGTGCGCGACCGCCGCGATCCGGCCGGGCACGCTGGCCGGCAGGGTCGCGGTGAGCCGTGACCCGTAGACGGACGCGTACACGCTGCCGATCACGGCCACACCGAGCGTGCCGCCGATCAGCCGGGTGGAGTCGTTGACCGCCGAGCCGACGCCGGCCTTGCGCCGGGAGATGGCCCCCATGATGGACTCGGTGGCCGGCGCCGAGGTCAGGCCCATGCCGAGCCCGTAGACCACCATCTGCGCCGCGATGACACCGTAGCTGAGCGTGGCGCTCGTGGTCGCCGCGACCCAGCCGTAGAACCCGGCCATCGCGACCAGCCCGATCGTGACGACCAGCTTGGTCCCAGTGCGCACGGCCAGCTGGGTCCCGGCGACCGAGCCTGCGCCTACCGCCAGCGCCACCGGGAGCAGGCGCACCCCGGTGGACAGCGGGCCATAGCCACGGACGAACTGGAAGTACTGCGTCATCAGGAAGATGAAGCCGAACAGCGTGAAGAACGACACCGTGACCGCGCCGCTGGCCGCGCTGAACCGCAGGTTGCGGAACAGGCCGACATCCAGCATCGGATGCGCGGCACGCCGCTCCCGCACGATGAACGCGGCCAGCAGGACCGCCGACCCGGCGAACCCGGCCACGCTGCGCCCGGCCGTCCAGCCGTAGGCCGGCGCCTCGATGATGGTGAACACCAGCAGGGCCATGGTGGCCGACGACAGCACCAGGCCGGGCAGGTCGGCAGCGGCCGCGTCCGGGTCCTTGGAGGTCGGAGCGGCGAGTGCCACCATGACCGCGGCCACGGCGGCTACCGGCACCATCGCGATGAAGATGGCCGCCCAGCTGTAGTGCTCCAGCAGCCAGCCGCCCACGATCGGGCCCATCGCGATGGCCACACCCCCGATCGCACCCCACAGCCCGATCGCGCGAGCCCGTTCCCGGCGTTCGGTGAAGACGTTGGAGATCAGCGACAGCGTCGCCGGGAAGGTCATCGCGGCACCCAGCCCCATCACCGCCCGGGCCGCGATCAGCTCCGCCGCGGTCGTGGTGAAACCGCCGGCCAGGCTGGCGGCCCCCACCACGGCCAGCCCGGCCAGCAGCATGCCCTTGCGGCCCAGCCGGTCCGACAGGCTGCCAAAGGTCAGCAGCAGCGCGGCGAAAACCAGGTTGTAGGCATCCACGACCCACTGCAACTGCGTGGTGGTGGCATGCAGCTGGCGCACCATCGCCGGCAGCGCCACGTTCACCAGCGTCGTGTCCAGGTTGACCAGGAACGCCGCGAGCAGCAGCGCGGCGAGGATCATCGGTTTGGATCGCATGGCTGAGATCTCCCTGGGCTAGTTACGGCCGGTGGGCTGGGGGTGCCGGGCGTCAAGCACGGTGCTCACGCGGCCGGTGGCGATGTCGTACACGTGGCCGGAGACGCTCAGCTTCGGCGACAGCGAAGACGTGGTGAGCAGGCGCTCCACATCGGCGCGGACGGTGGCGTGCGGGTCGGCGACGGCCGCGGCCGCCAGCGCCGCGTCGGCCTGGTCGGTCGCCTCGGCGGCTCGCCGCCGGAATCCGGGGTCGGCGAGAAAGCCGGTCCCGCACTGCGTGTGGTGGACCACCGCGACCTCGAAGAGCCTTTCGGCGGCGACCACGCCGCCGAACAGATCCTCAGCGAGGAAGGTCAGGTAGCGGATGTCCTGGATGACGGCCTGGCTGACCCGCCCGCCCGTGTTGCGGATGACGACGGCGTCGCCGAGCCGCAGCCCGAGGACGATCGCCGGGTCCACCCGGTGATCGAGGCAGGTGACCACGACCACCTGCGAGGCGGGCGGGCCGAGCGGCCCTGGGGTGTAGGTAGCGGCGAATTCCTTGTTGCGCTCGAGCAGGGGAGTCATCTTCGTCATGGCCTGGAGCCTTCCGTCTAACTAGTGGACACTGTCCACTAGTTAGTGGACGGCGTCCACCATAGTTGAAGTAGTGGACGGTGTCCACTAATATGTCGCCGTGATGGCCGGCCGCTCAGCAGACGAGACAGTCAAGGCGCGGCGCCGTCCGCGCGGCGCCGTCCGCGACGGTCTCGTCGCGGCAGGGCTCGAGCTGGCCCGGGCGGGCGGCCCGGAAGCGGTCGTGCTCCGTGAGGCGGCACGCACGGTGGGCGTGGTGCCCAACGCCGCCTACCGGCATTTCGCCGGCCGGGACGAGCTCCTCGCCGCCGTCTGCACGGCGGCCATGCGCGAGCTCGCCGCCCGCATGACGGCCGGCACCGGCCGCGTGCGCGGCAAGCACGGCGATCCCGCCGCGGCCCGCCGCCGGCTGCGCGCGATCGGCCGGGCGTACCTGGAGTTCGCCCGCGAAGAGCCGGGGCTGTTCGCCACCGCGTTCGCCGTGCCCGAGCAGCACGGCTACGAGCCTTCCGACGACGGAACCGGGCACGACCCCATGCCCCTGGATCAGCTCCGCGCGGTACTCGACGAACTGGCCGACGCCGGCGTTCTCAGCCGGCGCCGCCGCCCCGGGATCGAGTACCCCATCTGGTCCACGGTGCACGGGCTGGCCGTGCTCACCGGGCAAGGCCCGCTGCGCGACGCCCCCGCTGCCGCACAGCGTCACATCCAGGAAGTCACCCGCGCCTTCATCGAAGCCACCCTGACGTGAGACAGCCGGCCGCGGGGTGTTCGCGGCCAGGGAAAATGCGGTGACACTCGCGGACGGCGCGGTTAATGTGCTATCAATGCCCCCTCTTTCGGTCGCCCCGGTCAGGCGTGCACCAGCGGAGCGGGCAACGGCCAGGCAGACGGCCGCCGCGGCGCTCTGGCGGTCCCGCGAGTACCTGCGGCCCTACTACGGCCGGATCGCGTTCATGCTGGCCGCCGCGATCGTCGGGATGACGACAGAGATCGTGATCCCGCTCCTCACCAAGTCGGTGATCGACAACGCGATCGCCCGGGACAGCCGCAGCCTGCTGATCCCGCTCGGGCTGGCCGCGATCGCGCTCGGCGTCCTGCAGGCCGCCCTGAACTTCTTCCGCCGGTGGATCCAGTCGACCGCGATCACCGCCATGGAGCAGACGATGCGCGACGACCTGTACGCGCACCTGCAGCGGCTGGAGCCCGCCTTCCACGACTCCTGGCAGTCCGGCCAGCTGCTGTCCCGGGCCACCACCGACCTGTCGGCGATCCGCCGGTTCGCCAGCTTCGGCGTGGTCTTCTTCATCACCAACATCTGGACGTTCGCGCTGGTGGTGGCGCTGCTGATCCATCTGAACTGGTGGCTGGGGCTGCTGACAGGGACGTTGTTCCTCCCGGTCGGCGTGCTCTGCCTGCGGTTCGAGGGCCGCTACCGGGTGCTGTCCCGCCGGGTGCAGGACCAGCAGGGCGACCTGGCCACCCACGTCGAGGAGGCCGCGGCCGGCATCCGGGTGCTGAAGGCGCTCGGCCGCGGTGACCTGGCCGCGTCCCGGCATGCCCGGCAGGCCGAGCTCGTGTACCAGACCCAGGTGGACAAGGCCAGGCTGCGGGGCACGTTCTGGGCGGCGCTCGACCTCGCCCCGAACCTGGCCATCGCGCTGATCCTGATGGTCGGGGCGCTCGCGGTGGCCTGGCACCAGCTGACGATCGGCGGGCTGGCCGCCTACATCACGCTGACCCTGCTGCTGGTGTGGCCGGTGGAGGCGATGGGCTACATCCTCGCCTCCGGGCAGGAGGCCGCCACCGCCGCCCAGCGGGTGTACGAAATCCTGGACACCGAGCCGGCCATCACCCCACCGGCCGCCGCCGGGCCGCCGCCACGCCCCGGCCGCCAGGTGCCGGCCGCCGCGGCCCCCCGCCCGCTGGCGAGTATCGCGGGCGGCGGGGCAGCCGGTGGCCACCTCGTGTTCGACGACGTGCGGTTCGGCTATCCGGGCGGGGCCGAGGTGCTGCGCGGCGTCAGCCTGGAGCTGTACCCGGGCGAGACGGTGGCGCTGGTCGGCGCGACCGGGACGGGCAAGACCACGCTGCTGCAACTGGTTCCCCGGCTGGCCGACGTGACCGGCGGGACCATCCGGCTGGACGGCACCGACGTCCGCGACCTGCCGCTCTCCGAGCTGCGGGCCCGGATCGGCTGCGCCTTCGAGGACCCGACCCTGTTCTCGGCCAGTGTCCGGGACAACGTCGGATACGGCGCCCCCGGGGCGGCAGGCGAGGAGGTCGTCGCGGCGCTGGACACCGCGCAGGCGGATTTCGCCGCGAAGCTGCCGTGGGGACTGGACACCCGCATCGGCGAGCAGGGCATGGCCCTGTCCGGCGGCCAGCGCCAGCGGGTCGCGCTGGCCCGTGCGATCCTGCCCCGCCCGCAGATCCTGCTGCTCGACGACCCGCTGTCCGCGCTCGACGTGCATACCGAGGCGAAGGTCACCGAGGCGCTCGGCCATGTCCTCGGCTCGTCCACCGCGCTGGTTGTCGCGCACCGCCCGTCCACCGTGCTGCTCGCCGACCGGGTCGCGCTGCTCGCCGACGGGGTCATCGCCGCCACCGGCACCCACCGTCAGCTGCTCGCCAGCGAGCCGCGGTACCGGGAGCTGATGAGCGCTTCCGAGCGGCCGGCGCCTGGCGACCTCGATGGCGGGACGGCGATGCGTGCCCTGCCGGAGGTGCGCCCGTGAGCACCAGCACCGAGGCATGGCGGGGCATCGCGACCGAGGACGCCGAGGAGATCACCGCCGGGCTGTCGGCTTTCCTGCGGCGCCGCAGCCGCCGCCTGCTGGCCAGCCTGCTCCGGCCGCACCGCCGCCAGGTGGTGCGGATCTTCGTGCTGATCATCCTCGCGAACCTGGGCATCCTGGCCGGGCCGTGGCTGGCCGGCGTCGCGGTGGACCGGATTCCGCAGCTGATCCATTCGCACGACGCGGCGCCGCTGGTCGTGGTCATCGCGGGCTTCGCGGTGGCGATCGTCACCCAGGCGGTGACGACGCGGGCCTACATCAGCGGGATCGGCAAGCTCGGCGGCAGCATCGTGCTGGACCTGCGGCGCCGCCTGTTCACCCATTTCCAGGCGCTGCCGGTGGCCTTTCACGAGCGCTACACGTCGGGCCGGGTGATCTCGCGCCAGGTGTCGGACATCGACGCACTGTCCGACCTGTTCGACGAGGGCCTGGACACCCTGGTCTCCGCGGTGTTCTCGCTGCTGCTGGTCGGCACCGGGATGCTGCTGCTGGACTGGCCGCTCGCCCTGGTGGTGATGGCCGGGTTCGGCCCGCTGATCTGGCTGTCGGTGTGGTTCCGCCGCGAGTCGGCGATCGCCTACCGGAGCACCAGGGAAACCATCGCCCAGGTCATCGTGCACTTCGTGGAGACCTTCGGCGGGATCCGGGCGGTCCAGGCGTTCCGCCGGGAGCAGCGGAACGAGGAGATCTTCGGTGACCTGAACGGCGCGTACGCATCGGCCAGCCTGCGCTCGTTCCGGCTGCTCGCGGTGTTCTTCCCGGGGGTGACCCTGGTGTCGAACGTGGCCATCGGTGTGGTTCTGCTGTATGGCGGGCTGCGCGTGATCGACCATCAGATGCAGGTCGGCGTGCTGGTCACCTTCCTGCTCTACCTGCAGCGGTTCTTCGACCCGCTGCAGGATCTCTCCCAGTTCTACAGCTCGTTCCAGTCCGCGGCCGCGGCCCTGGAGAAGATCTCCGGCGTACTCGATCAGGACCCGGAGGTGCCGGAAACGGCGTCCCCCATCGAGCCCCCGGCTGCCGGCGCCGGCGCCAGCACAGGCAACGGCGCCGCCCGCGGCCGGGCGGTCCGGTTCGAGTCGGTCCGGTTCGGCTACCGGGACACCCCGGTGCTCGGCCACTTCGCCCTGGACATCCCGGCAGGCCAGACCGTCGCGCTGGTCGGCGCGACGGGGGCCGGGAAGACCACGGTCGCCCGGCTGCTGGCCCGCTTCTACGACCCGGACTCCGGCCGGATCCTGCTCGACGGCGTCGACCTGCGCCGTCTCGCCGACGTCACGCTGCGGCGTGAGGTCGTGCTGATCACCCAGGAGAATTACCTGTTCAACGGGACGATCGCGGACAACATCGCGCTCGGCAAACCGGGTGCGAGCCGGGCCGAGATCGAGGCCGCGGCCACCGCCATCGGCGCGGACACGTTCATCGGCAAACTGCCGGACGGCTACGACGAGCAGGTCGGCAAACGCGGCGGCCGGCTCTCCGCCGGCCAGCGCCAGCTCGTCTCGTTCGCCCGGGTGTTCCTCGCCGCGCCCGCGGTCCTGGTGCTCGACGAAGCCACCGCGCTGCTGGACATCCCCAGCGAGCGGCTGGTGCAGCGGGCGCTCACCACGATCCTGTCCGGGCGCACCGCGCTGATCATCGCGCACCGGCTGTCCACCGTGGAGATCGCCGACCGGGTGCTGGTCCTCGAGCACGGCCAGATCGTCGAGGACGGGCCGCCCGGCTCGCTGCTGGACGGCGACGGCCACTACTCGCAGCTGCACACCCGCTGGCAGCAAAGCCTGGCATAGCGCCGCGGCGAAGGGTCATGCATGGCTTCGCCGCGCTCGTGGTCACCTATCGTGGAGCCCGGCTGAAGGCGGCGGAAGATGTTCGAGAGATTCACCGACCGGGCGCGGCGGGTTGTGGTCCTGGCTCAGGAAGAGGCCAGGATGCTCAATCACAACTACATCGGCACCGAGCACATCCTGCTCGGCCTGATCCACGAGGGCGAAGGCGTGGCCGCCAAGGCGCTGGAGTCGCTC
>DASYAV010000202.1:0-1719 GCA_036501145.1 Streptosporangiaceae bacterium
GACACCCGCTCCCGGATCGGCAGCAGCGCGGCGAACTGATCGCGTGCCCCGGCCGCGTCACCCGCGTCCCCTGTCGAGCGGGCCAGGTTGGCGCGGACGGCGAGCACGGTGAGGCTCTCGTCGCCAAGCATCCTGGACAGCTCAGGCAGCAACGCGGCGAACTGGTCGCGGGCCGCGGCTGGCTTCCCGTCCTCGCCGGTCCAGTAGGCCAGGCTGGCCTGGGCGGCGAGGGTCCTGGGGTGCCCGGCGCCGAGGACCCGCGTCAGCACCGGCACAAGATCGGCGAACTGGGCACGGGCCGCGGCCCGATCGCCGATCTCGCCGGTCAAGGTGGCCAGGTTGGTACGGGCGGCGAGGGTCCTCCGGTGATCGGCGCCAGGGTCTATGTCACAGGCCGCCACGATCTGCTGTTGAAGCTGGAGCGCCGCGGTGTCATTGCCGAAAGCGCGCAGGAAGGCGGCGACCTTGTCCATGCCGTCGCTGCCGGGGGGCAGCGCCGTCAGTGCATGCGGCAGCAGCGCCGCGAAGGCGGACCACGTCGCCGGGTCGTCGGCGTCCGCGGCGTCGGGGGGGAGCGCTGCCTCGATCAGCGCCCCGGTGGCCCGCCGCCAGTCCTTCGCCACGTCCGGGTCCAGCTGGTCCGCGGTGATTTTCTGCACCAGCCGGTGCACCGACACGAAACCGCCACGCGGTGCGCTGATCAGCGAGTACCGCCGCAAGCCGGCCACCGCCTCGTCGCAGGCGATGGGGCTGTCGAGCAGCGGGGTGAGCAGCGGCGCCACGTCAGGACCAAACGTCGTCGCCAGCCCTGGCCTGGGACGCAGTAGCAGCCGCAGCGGGATGTCCCCGGGCGCGCAGCACGCGACCATGCGCAGCAGTCCTGGCGCCAGTCCGGAGCGCGTCAGTTCGGCCAAGGCCAGCTCCCAGGTGGTCGTGACCCGCTTGTCATACCCCACCGGGTTGCCGCGGGCCATCAGCTCCGCCCGCCAGTCGCGGAACAGTCCAAGGTAGTCAGCGATGGTCCGGCCTGTTGCCCGCATGTAGGCGGCGGCCTGCCCTAGCGCGAGCGGCAGCCCGCCCAGCTCGCCCGCTAGCTCGGTCGCCAGCTCGGCCGCCAGCTCAGCCGACGCTGCGTCCGCTCCGCTGCCAGCGCCGGTCCTGGTCAGCAGGAACTGAGCCGCCGTGGCCTGGTCAAGCACGGGGACGTCTAGCTCTTGATCGGCTGGCCAGTGCGGGTACTGGCTGGTGATCAGCACGCGCCCGCCGCCCGCGGGCGGCAGGAGTCCGTCGATATCCACCGGGTCTGCCGCGTTGTCGAAGATCAGCAGCCAGTCGTTTCTGCCGGCGAGGGCCGCGTGCACCCGCGCCCTGGGATCACCTGCATGGGGGCCGCCCCTGCCGTCGAGTTGCCCGGCCAGCTCGCTGAGCCCGGCCGCCAGCGCGGCCGGTTCCTCGGCCGGCAGCTGCCATACCACGCCGCATTCCGCCAGGTGCCGGTACGCGTACTCGACCGCCACACTGGTCTTCCCCACGCCGCCGAGCCCGCACAGCGCGACGGTCCCTGGGCCGTCCCGATGACGGCCGGTCAGCCGTGCGTGCAGCTCGGCCAGCAGGTCCTTCCGGCCGAACACGAATTCCGGTCGCTGCGGCAGCCGCAGCGCCATCCCCGGCTGTCGCTCTCGCCGCAGGTCGGTCAGCGCGTGCAGCAACAGCAGCCCG
>DASYAV010000203.1:0-63236 GCA_036501145.1 Streptosporangiaceae bacterium
TTGCCGAGGGTGAGTGATGCCAGCACCCTGGCTCGTGCCTTTGCGCAGCCATGCGCTTGCACGTCTGCCTGGTGGTACCTGGAAACCTGCACGATCAGGATGTTGCACGGGCAGCGGGCTCAATACGCCATGACCTGACGATCGCAGCACACAGAATGACCTACTCCGCGCCTCAGCTGGTGATCGCCGCGGAGCAACCAACCGTGCATATCGAGTCTGCGTGCGGTTATCAAGAATCCTTGTCGTCGGCAGCTGAATTTCGGTTGCCGTTGACAATCCTCAGCGCCGCTCGCAATCCCGACTGCGATCGACCAGGTGGGCGACCTGGCTGAATGTCTATGCACCGACCGCACTGGAAGCGAAGATCCGCTCATGGCCGCAGTCAGCCGCCCACCGCCCCCCGACCGAATGAGCGCCAAGACGCGCGGGAGGATGTGGCAAAACTCGCCCCCGCCCCAAGAGTCGACGAGCCCCCCGGCTCGTTCCATTGCGTCCCATAAGGGCTCCCCGGACCGAACTAAGTCCTCTGCAGTCGCTGCTTCAACATCAAGCACGGCGCACACCTTTGCGACGATCTCGCGGCGCGAGTCGGGTGGCAGATCAGCTAGCGAGTCACGGTCCGTGGCCAAACGCTATGCCCATCCTGCTGCATCCGTCCTCATCTGCAGCACCGCCCGGTCCGGTGCGCTTCCCGGCTGCCCTCGCGGCCCGGGACCGGATCAGATCGGGTCGGGATGACATTCGCCACCGGACTTGAGCTTGGCACTCACCCCGGATGACGTCCAGGACTGTTTACTCCGCAGATGCGCGACGGTGCCGTGGAGTCATTGCCACGGAGCATGGGCGACCCGCACTCTTCTGCCGCATTGTGACCTTGCGGCTCTGGTAGCGGTTGGAGGCGTACTGAGGCTTTTCAAACTCTGCGCACGCTGTCAACGGCGCGTGAATTCTGGGCCGGGTTGAGCCCAGCGCTGCGATAGACCTGACGGGCGCTGGTGAACCGGGCCGGGTCACCGAGCGCTCCGCCGTAACTGCCGGCCCGGACCGGCCCCCACCCGGGCACCGTGGTCAGCGTTTTGAACGGGCTGAGCGGGACAAGCCGGGCCAGTTCGGCGGTCGCCGCCTCGATCTGGCCGTCGAGATCAGCCAGCAGCGCCAGGTCAGCGCGCAGCACTGCCCGGGCGGCCGCGGCATCAGGCATCGGCAGCGCATCACGTGCAGCCATCACAAGCTTCTCAGCCGTGGGCCGGCGGATTTGCAGGTCACGGGCCGCGCCAAACCTGATGAACCGGCTCGGCCCAAGTGCCGCCAGACGGGCCGGACCGGCGAAGTTCCCAGCGACCAGGCGCCCAGCCTTCGTGCCGAGGACATCGGGCAGGGCAATGCTCAGACCAGGGAAACTGCGGTCGAGCTGGCCGAGCAGCTGGTTCTTCGCCGCGGACCGGACGGCAACCCGGCTCCGGCGATGCGCCGGCCACGCCGTCAGCCCGGTCAACACCATCGTCACGTCACGCACCGGCCACCCGCGGCCGGCGAGGACCAGCTCGGTCATCGCCTCCAGGTCCACACGGTCGGTCTTGATCGTGCGTTTCCCCAGGACCCTGCGTTGCTCACTGACCTGCGCCGGGTTGAGCTCGAGAACCTCCCAGCCCGCCGGCCAGACCGCGGCGGACATAAGCGGCAGGTGATAGTGCCCCGCTGCCTCAATCCCGGCCTTCACCCGTGTCGCAGCCGGGACAACCGCCTCGATCGCGGCCAGGACCTCGCGCAGCGACGTAGCCGTCATCGGGCAACCCAGCCGGGGTTTCATCAGCTTCATGCGTTGCGCGTCGGTGACTGACACCGCGAACTCGTTCTTGCCGGCATCAACCGCGACCACCACCATCGGGGAACTCGCTGCTGCAACATGACCAAGCATGAAACACGCCTCCGGGAGTGCCAGAAGACCACGGGCGCGTCAACGCCCCGGCCTTCACGCCAAGAACCTGACGGTCCCTTCCTCGCACCTCCGGAGGTGCCCACAAAGGAGCCACCCCGAGCTATATCAACCCAGCGGGACGGCCAGGAAGGGCCGGCGCGGGGTGGCTGATAGCCTCCGGCGCATGGCCACCATTGAGCCGGGGTCGCCGGCGGCCGGGCTGCGCGCCCAGTTCAGCGCCACCGTCCTGGTCACGCCCACCCGGCTGCGCGCCTGGTGAGCGGCCTAGCCAGAGCACCGCGAAGGAAGGGATGACCCATGGCGGCACGGCAGGGCTCTCGCTGGGGGATCACGCTCCCGCTGCCGGGCATTCCGCTACCCGGGCACCGGGAGATCGTCGGGCGGCTGGAGTCGCTCGGCTACACCGACGCGTGGTCGGCCGAGATGAACGGCGTGGACGCGTTCACCCCGCTGACGCTGGCCGCGCTGTGGTCGGACCGGCTGCGGCTCGGTACCGCGATCGCCGGCATCTACACCCGCGGCCCGGCGCTGCTGGCGATGAACGCCGCGACCGTGGCCGGGCTCGCGCCGGGCCGGTTCGTGCTCGGCGTCGGCACCTCCTCGCAGGTGATCGTCGAGCAGTGGAACGGCGTCCCGCTGGACCGGCCCTACCAGCGGGCCAGGGACACGCTGCGGTTCCTGCGCGCCGCGCTGGCCGGGGAGAAGGTGACGCAGCAGTACGAGACGTTCGGTGTCAGCGGGTTCCGGCTGGACAACCCGCCGGACCCGCCGCCCGGGCTGGCGCTGGCCGCGCTGCGGCAGGGCATGCTGCGGCTGGCCGCGGCCGAGGCCGGGGCGGCGATCACGAACTGGCTGGCGCCGTCCGACGTGGCCACGGTGCGGTCGGTGGCCGGTGAGGACTGCGAGCTGATCGCCCGGATCTTCGTCTGCCCGACCGGCGACGCCGAGGCCGCCCGGGGCATCGGACGGCGGCTCATCGCGGCGTACATGACCGTGCCGGTGTACGCGGCGTTCCAGGCCTGGCTGGGCCGCGGTGAGGTGCTCAAGCCGATGCAGGACACGTGGGCGGCGGGCGACCGCCGCGGCGCGCTGGCGCTGATCCCGGACAGCCTGGTGGACGACCTGGTGGTGCACGGCAGGCCGGAGGCCTGCCGGGAACGTGTCCAGCAGTACCGGGAGCAGGGGCTGGACACCCCGGTGGTGGCGCTGATGCCCACGGCCGGCACCGACCCGGCGGCGGTGCTGCCGCTGCTCGCCCCGGGCTGACCCAGGCCCGCATGCTCGTGACGTTCGGCCACGGCACCGCGGCCGAGGAGCAGATCGGCGCGCTGCTGCGGGACGCCGGTGTGGTGTCGCTGGTGGACATCAGGATCGCGCCGGGCAGCCGGCGCCACTCGCACGTGGCCCGGGCCGAGATGGAGCGCTGGCTGCCCGGGCAGGGCATTGGCTACCGCTGGGAGAAACGGCTGGGTGGCCGGCGGGTCGCCGCGCCGGATTCACCGGACACCGCGTGGCGGGTGCCGGCGTTCTGCGGCTACGCGGGCTACATGCGCGAGCCCGGGTTCGCCGCCGCACTGGACGAGGTGCTGGCCGAGGCGGCCGGGCTGGACGGCGGGCGGCTGGTCACGGTGATGTGCAGCGAGAGCGTGTGGTGGCGGTGCCACCGGCGGCTGGTCGCGGACTTCACCGAACTGGCGCGGCGGGTGCCGGTGCGGCACCTGATGCACGACGGGCGGCTGATGGACCACCAACTGTCCGAGGGGGTGCGGCTGCGGGAGGACGGGCTGCTGGTCTACGACGGTGGGCAGCCGACGCTGCTGTGACGGCCGTTCAGCAGAGGGGACGGCCGCTCACCACAGGGCCGGCAGGTCCTCGCCGTACCAGGCCTCAATGATCCGGTGCGCGATCGATACCGGAGGCGGCAGCCGGATCTGGCCGGACGCCATGGCCTCGCGCAGGTCGTCCCGGCTGAACCAGTGGGCCTCGACGATCTCCTCCGCGTCCACCCGGATCGGCTGGTCACCCGAGGCGCGGGCCCAGAAGCCGAGCATCAGGCTCTGCGGCATCGGCCAGGGCTGGCTGCCCAGGTAGCGGACCTCGTCCACGACGATGCCGGTCTCCTCGGCCACTTCGCGGACGACGGCCTGCTCGGCGGACTCACCCGGCTCCACGAAACCCGCCAGGATCGACACCCGGCGCTCCGGCCAGCGCGAGTTGCGGGCCAGCAGGGCGCGGTCGCCGGCGTCGGTGACCAGGGTGATCATCGCCGGGTCGGTGCGAGGGAAGTGCTCGGAGCCGTCCACCGGGCAGAGTCGGGAGTGCCCGCCGGTGGCCACCGTGGTCAGCGCGCCGCAGCGCGGGCAGCGTGGGTGGGTGGCGTGCCAGTTGGCCAGCGCGACCGCGTGCGTGAACAGCCCGGCGTCCCGGTCATCGAGCAGCGCGCCGACCTCCCGCAGCCCGGCCGGCCTGACCTCCCCGGGCCCGTCCTCCGCCAGCCCGGCGGGATCGGGCAGCGGGGCCATCACGGTGAAGTAGGCGCAGCCGTCACGGTCGAGGCCAAGAAAGAATTCCGCGTCGGCCGGCGTCTGCGCGGCCGGCAGCAGCACGAGGCTGGCACCGTGGCGGCCGAACCGGACCAGGGTCTTGCCGTCGTCGATCACCAGCACCTTGGTGCCGGGGCCGGCCCGGACGCGGGCCAGCCAGTCCGGGTCGGTGCGCTGCTCGGCGGCCCGGTCGATCGCGCTGCGGGCCAGCGCGAGCGGCTTGAGCCCGGGCAGCGGCGCGGCGCCGGGCCGATCCGGGTGACCGGTCAACGTCCGGCCAGTTGCGGCGCGGCCGCGGCCAGCTCGTCCCACAGATAAGCGGCCGCCTCGGCTCCCTTGAGCAGCAGCGCCATCTCCACCTTCTCGTTCGGGGCGTGAATGCGGTCGGAGTTCAGTCCTACCCCGATGAACACCAGCGGCGCGGCGAGAATGCCCGTCAGATCAGCCTCGGGCCCGCTGCCGCCCTCCCGGGTGAACAGCACCTCGCGGCCGAACGCGCGCTCCATCGCCCGGCGGCCCGCCGCCACGGCCGGCGAGTCGATCGGCGAGAAGGCGGGCCGGACACCCGGCCCTTCCACGGTCACCGTGGCCTCGATGCCGGGCGGGGTGTGCGTGGCCACGTACTCGCGCAGCCCCGCCGCCACGTCGGCCGGGTCCTGGTCGGCGACCAGCCGGAAGGACAGCTTGGCGTGCGCCTGGGCGGGCACGATGGTCTTGCCGCCGGGGCCGGTGTGCCCGCCCCACATGCCGTTGATCTCGGCGGTCGGCCTGGCCCAGACCCGCTCCAGCGTGCCGTAGCCGGCCTCGCCGCTGGCGGCCCGGCTGTTCCCGGCGGTGGCCAGCCACTCCTTCTCCTCGAACGGCAGCCGGGCGATCAGCTCGCGCTCGGCCTCGGTCAGCGCGACGACCTTGTCATAGAAACCGGGCAGGGTGACCCGCCCGCCGGCGTCGTGCAGGCCGGCCAGCAGCGCGGCCATGGCGTGCAGCGGGTTGGGCACCGCGCCGCCGAACGACCCGGAGTGCAGATCCAGCTCGGCACCGGTCATGTCGATATCCGCGCCGAATAGCCCGCGCATGCCGGTGCACATGGACGGCACATCCTGCGCCCACATGCCGGTGTCGGTGACCACGACGACGTCACAGGCCAGCCGGTCGCGCTCCCGGTGCAGCAGGCTGGCCAGGTGCGGCGAGCCTGATTCCTCCTCGCCCTCGACGAGCACCTTGAGGGTGACCGGCGGCGCGGTCCGGGGGCTGCCGTCCGGGGCGGCGGCCAGCCAGGCCCGCAGGCCCAGGTCGTGGAACAGCACCTGGCCCTTGTCGTCGGAGGCGCCGCGGGCGAGCAGCTGGCCGTCCCGCTCGGCGGGCTGGAACGGCGGGCTGTGCCACTCGTCCAGCGGCTCCACCGGCTGCACGTCGTGGTGACCGTAGACGAGCGCGGTGGGCGCGGCCGGATCGGCGGCGGGCCACTCGGCGAACACCGCGGGCAGGCCGCCGGTCTCCCACACCTCGGTGACCGGGAAGCCGGTGGCGCGCAGCCGGGCAGCCAGCCATTCGGCGGAGGCCCGGACGTCGCCGTGCCGAGCCGGGTCGGCGGATATGGAGGGGATGGACAGCCATTCCTTCAGCGCACCGAAGTACTCGCTCGCGTTGGCCTCGATGTATCCGCGCACGTCCATCCCGGTGACCGCCTCCTGTCATGCCTGCACGCCAGTTCCCGCACCGAAACTCTAGCCCTGGCAGGTGGCTGGCAGTACGCGCCTGCTTTACACGTCCAGGAATGCGCGGAGGATGCGCCGGACGGAGGTCAGCTCGCCTGGTGTGACGGCGCCCAGACGGTGGTTGAGGCGCTGGTATGCCACCGCGCGGGTGTCTTCGGGGCGGGTGAACGAGGGGAGCTTGCTCAGCCCGGACGACGCGGAGGCGATCGGAATCTGGTGGCGCAGCCCCCGGTCCCGGCTCGTGATGGGCACCACGAATACGACCGCGTGCGGCAGCGCGAGGTGCAGCGGGCCGGAGACAACGACGACGGGCCGGCGGCCAGCCTGCTCGGATCCGACGACAGGGTTCAGGTCAGCGAGCCAGACATCGCCGGGTCGCAGCGGCTCACTCACTCCTCACCTAGCCCGTCACCCGCGGTCTGATCCCACTCGGCCAGTTCGCTGACGTAATCACCCCACTCCTGGGGGTCGGCTTGCAGCCGCGCGTAGTCCGCCCGGACGCCCGCCCAGAAGCGGGCATCCTCGGCCTTGTCGAGAGCGCGTGCCAGCTCGGCGTCCATCGTGAGATGATCCTCGTCCGCGAGCCTCTTGAGCCGGTCACGTGTCGCCACAGACACCTTGATGGTAGTCATATCGGTCATACTCTGAGTATACGGAGGATGGGCTAGCCAGCGCGTCAGGTAACCGCTTCCCCGGGAGCACTCAGCGGGCCCGCACCGCACCCTGCCGCCGCGTCACGGGGAGACGAAGATCCACTGCTCGCCGGATCCCCAGACCGCCGCGGACCACGAACCCAGCGAGACGTTGTCGTTGGCCTGCGCGGTGATGTTGGAGGACCCGAGGAAGTCGCCGTTGACCAGGTTGACGGTGCCGTCGGAGTTCACCGCCACGACGATGCCGACGTGGTCGGCGTAGCTGCCGTTAGGCGCCGAGCCGGCCGGGTAGAACACCACCGCGTCGCCGACCGCCGGATCCGACGGGTCGGTCGGCATGCTCTCGCCCTGCTGCTGGCCCCAGGTGTAGAACGAGGCCGCGGCGGGGTCCAGGGTGCCCAGGTCGGCGGTCACACCGCCCTGCTCCCAGACCCACTTGGTGAAGTCGGCGCACCACTCCTCGTTCTCGTTCTGCACGTTGAAGTGCGGGTCCACGCCGCAGCCACTGGTGCTGACGCCGACATCGACCATCGTGGTGTACGGGTCGCAGTCCAGCCCCCAGTCGGTGCTGGCCGGGGTGTCGCCGATGCCGACGTTCTGATTGGCGACCGAGACGATCGTGCCGGGGTCCGGAGTGGCCGGCCTGACCCCGGCCCGGCGGTGACCCGGCCGGGCCGGCGTGGACGCGCAGCCGGCCGCCGCCAGTTTCCAGGCACGCCGCACCCAGGACGGCAGCACACCGGCGCAGCCCAGCGACTCACCGCCGGCCCGCACCAGCCGCCACCGGCCCCCGCGGGTTTCGGTGAACGCCGCGGTGCTCACCCCGTCCTGGAAGCCGGCTAGTACCCGGGCCGGGTCATGCCGCGCGGGCAGGAAGCCGGCCATCACCCACTGGGTGCGCGCCGGGCTCCCGGCCATCCGCAGCGTGCCGGGACGGATCCCGGCCACGTCGCCGCGCGGGATGTGCCGGTAGGACGCATAGGCCGCCAGCAGGGCCGACCGCACGCTGTGGGCCGCCGACGGCTGCCCACCCTCCCGGGCGGTGACGGAAGCGGCAAGGGACGGGGCCGCGGCCGCCGGGCCGGCCCCGGCGAGCAGCCTGGCGGTCATGCCCGCCGCCGAGACCAAGCCGATCACGAATCTGTGACGCCAACGCGGGACACGCATGCTGCACACCTCTCGTCCGCCAGGCCGGGACGCCCGGAACGAAAGATCCGGGTAAGCCGGAGCATGTCACTTTTTGCCGTAACTGTCGCCACCTTGGAAAGAAAAATGTTCGCTACAGCAGGCGCCCAGGCCGGCGTGACGGGCCGGCCTGGGCGCGAAGCCGTTCAGAAAATCAACTGCGGGAGTGGCGCGCGACGGCCTCCTATCCGGTGAACGGCTCGAAGTGCTGGCTGAAATACCAGGTGGGCTGGCTGATGCCGGAGCAGGTGCCGGCCCCCTTGGTGCCCGGGCAGCCGCCGTTGTCGCGCTGCAGCGCCCAGAACGACAGCGTGCCGATGTGCTTGTCCTTCGCCCAGCTCAGCAGCGGGGCCGCCTGGGCTTTGGCGAACGTCTCGTCCGGGCCGTAGTCGTCGATGCCGAGCATCTCGGTGATGCCGATCTTGTGCCAGAGCTGCGTGGCGCTCTGCGACGGGTAGAGCGACTGGAGCTGGCTGACCGTGTCCTGCGCGGCGGTCTCGGTGTCGGACAGCATGTTCTGCTTGGTGCCGACGTAGTAGTCGAACGTCATGATGTTGAGCACGCCGACCTTGGCCCCGTCGGCCTTCGCGTTCTGCAGCACCTTGGTCTCGTCGGAGTCCAGCCCGGTGGTGGTGCTGGGCATCGTGTAGGAGAAGTGGACGCTGCGCCCGTTGTGCCTGCCCCAGGCCTCGACCTGGGCGACCGCCTTGTCGCGCCGGTTGATGCCGGCCGTGTTGGTCAGCGAGTTCGCCTCGATATCCAGGTCAATGCGCGGGACGTTGTAGGTGGTGATCACCTTCTCGTAGACCGCGGCGATCTTGGCGACGCTGGTGCAGCTGTCGGCGATGTCGGTGCCGGTGCTGTCGGCGCTGTAGCCGCCGAACGAGGGGATGGCGTTGCCGCCGGCCGCCTGCATGGCGGAGATGTCGCTGCCGAACGAGGACTGGGCGATCGGCGTGCTGGTGTCGCCGTTCCAGTACGCGGTGCACGACCCGGCCGAGGCCGTCTGCAGGAAGGCGAAGGTGAGGTACTTCGCGCCGGACTCCTGGGACAGGGTGGACGGGCTGCTGCTGGTGTCGTACGTCTCCACGTAGGGGGCGAAGACGTGAGCCGGCAGCGACGTGCCGGTGGCCGCGCCGGCCGGGGCGGCACCGAGGCTGCCCGCGGCCAGGCCCGCCGCGGCGGCGGTCGTTGTGAGGGCGGCCAGCGCCGCCTGCAGGCTGATGTGTCGTTTCATACGGCTTCCCTTGGCTGATGCTGAAGCGGACGGGGGAACTGACCTCAGCGGCCGAGCTGGCCAGGCTGGCCGGGCTGGCCCTCCACGCGTGAGGGCACTTCGGGAAATAAAATAGGAAACTTTCCTATATGTTCGTATGGGAAGTTATCCCGGACGGCGGACCGCCGTCAAGGGGGTCGCCGATGAGCACGGCGAGGCCGTCGAGGATGGTGCGCAGGCCGAAGTCGTAGGCGTGCGCGGGGCTGTAGGCGGCGCCGTGGGCCGTGCCGGCCGCGGTGCCGACCCGGGTGGCCAGCGGGTAGGCCGCCGGATCCAGCAGGCGCTGCAGCAGCGGGGCGTGGGCGGCCCACCATTGCCCGTCGTCCTGGGCGGTGTCGTCTTGCGCCGCCCGCGCGTCGGCGGCGGTACGCGCCCAGGCCTGCACGAAGCCGTTCAGATGGGTGAGTGCCGCATCCATCTGCACGTCGTCCAGGCCGAGCCCGTCCAGCGCGGACAGCTCGTGCTCGTACTTGGCCATCAGGCCTGGCCCGAGCGGCGGGCGGCTGACCTGGATCGCGGCCGCCCAGGGGTGCGCCTCGAACAGCGCCCGGTTCTCCCCGGCGACCGTGGCGAGCCGCTGCCGCCAGGGCTGCCCCGTGCTGTCGCCGCGGGGCATGCGCAGGTAGGCGGCGTCGAGCATCAGGTCCAGCAGTTCGGCCTTGCCCGGCACGTAGGTGTAGAGGGTCATCGGCACCACGCCGAGGCCGGCCGCGACCCGGCGCATGGTGACCGCGTCCAGGCCGCCCTCGTCGGCCAGGCCGGTGGCCGCGTCGACCACCTGGTCGATGGTCAGGCCCTGGCGCGGGCCACGCCGCGGCACGGCCGCCGGGTCGCGCCAGAGCAGCCGCAGAGTGCGGGCCGGGTCGCCGGCGCCGGCGGACGGAATCGGGAACACCCCCCACTTCTCTGTACGTTGTACTTTATACGTTGTACAGCGTTAGGGTCCACCGAGACAGCGCCCCAGACAAGGAGTGCAGATGAAGATCACCGCTTCGGCAGTGTCGCTGAACGTCGACGATGTTGCCGCCTCCGCGCGGTTCCTGACCAGTCACTTCGGCTTCACCGAGGAGATGTCGGCGGACGGGTTCGTGTCACTCGCCCGCCCGGACGCCGGCATGAACGTGGTCTACCTGCGGCGCGGCATGCAGATGCTGCCCGAGGACCAGCGGGACGACCACGCGGGCGGGCTCATCCTGGCCTTCGTCGTGGACGACCTGGAGACGGAGCTGGCGCGGCTGCAGGACGAGGGCGTCGCGATCACCATGCCGCTCAGATCGGAGGAATGGGGTGAGCGCGCCTTCCAGGTGCGCGACCCCAACGGCGTCATCGTCGAGCTGCTGGACTGGAACGCGCCCGCCGGCGGGTAGCCGGGGAGCCAGCACTGGGCGGTCAGTGGCCGGGACAGGGATGCCACTGACCGCCCGTGGGTACGCCGGGCCGGGCCGGTTACTGCGGTGGCCCGGCGGTCAGGTGGATGCTGCTGGTGGTCTTGTGGCCGGACGGGCTGACCCAGCTGACGGAGACCGTCTGCCCGGGGTGGAACCCGGCCAGCACGCTGGTCAGGCTGCTCGGCGCGCCGATGGCCTGCCCGTTCACGGCGGTGACGACCGAGCCGCCGGTCAGGCCGGCCTTGGCGGCCGGGCTGCCGCAGATCGCGCCGTCCACCAGGCTGCCCGAGGTCACCGGGGCGATCTTCGTGGGCAGCACCAGGTCGCGGTTGCTGGTGTAGCAGCTCTGCTTGCCGCCCTGGCCGCCGAACCCGCCGCCGAACCCGCCGAACCCGCCGCCCGCGCCCTGGTTCTGCTGCTGGGCCTGCGCCTGCGGGTTGCTGCTCTTCCCCTGGGCGACGAAGATGCCCATGAACGGCGGGTAGCCGATGGTGATCTCCGAGCTGGCCTGGCCGGCCTCGATCTGGTGGGCGATCGACATGGCCGTGCTGATCGGGATGGCGAACCCGGTGGTCGCCGGCTGGCCCGGCATGTTCGTGTCGTCGCCCGCGGTGTCCATGCCGATGACGGTGCCGGAGGTGTCGGACAGCGGGCCGCCGGAGTCGCCGGACACGATGCCCGCGTTGGTCCGCAGCATGCCGTGCAGCTTCTCGGAGCTGATCGTGCCGCCCGGGTCCTGGGCCGTGATCGTCTTGTTCACCCCGGTGACCTGCCCGGACGCGGGGACGATCGTGCCCTTGCCGCCCGCGTTGCCGAGCGCCACGACCGGGGTGCCGGTCCGCACGCTGGAGGAGTCACCCAGCGGCACCGTGTGCAGGCCG
Organism: Streptosporangiaceae bacterium; assembly: GCA_036501145.1. Taxonomy (GTDB): domain Bacteria; phylum Actinomycetota; class Actinomycetes; order Streptosporangiales; family Streptosporangiaceae; genus PALSA-505. The sequence continues at coordinate 11,584 of DASYAV010000203.1, forward strand.
GAGGCACCCTGAAGCTGGATCAGGGCGATGTCCCTCGTCTTGGCGTACCCGACGACCTTGGCTTTGTAGGTCTTGCCGGTGGACACCACGGTGGCCCGGATCTGGGTCGACCCCTCGATGACGTGGTTATTGGTCAGCACCAGGCCGTCGGGGTTGATCACCATCCCGGTGCCGGCCCCATCCTCGCTGTTGTACTGGAGGTTGGTGTCGATGATGACGATGCCCGGCTTCACCTTGTTGATGACGGCCTGCTCGGCACCGCTCGGGACCGAGCGCTGGCCGGACGGCGCGCTGCCCTGTGGCAGTTCGCCGCCGGGCAGGACTTGGCTGGGCGCCTGATTCCCGGAACCGGAAGCCGCCGAGGTGGTGCTGGACGTGCCGGGCGAGGCGGCGAGCACCACTCCGGCCGCGACGCCGGCCGCCAGCACGGCCACCAGTGCGTGGCTCAGCAGGGTGTTGCGGCGCGACGGCTTCGGCGGTGGCGGCGGGTAGCCGCCGGGGCCGTAGCCGTATCCGCCGTACGGGCCGTAGCCATACTGGCCGCCGTCCCCGTACGGGCCGCCGTAACCGTACTGGCCGTAGCCACCGTCGTCGTAGCCACTGCCTCCGTACATCTGGGTAACACCGCCTCACACACGTCTGAGTTGCCACGGCACGGCGCCACGGTTGCCCGCCGCAGTGCTCGGCTCCAGTAAGCATCACCAGTCTTACTGCCGCCTGAACGCAGGCTCCATGTTGCCGGACAGCCGCAGGTACCCGGGTAATCCGGTCAGACACCTGCCGGGCTGTGTTAAGGCTGGGTCATGGAGCAGGTTGAGGTGTGGCGTGGCCGCCACGGGGACCCGGTCCCGCTGTTCGGGCCGCTGCCCGGCGTCCGTTCCGGTGACGTGCTGGCGTATGAGTTTCAGCTGCCGGCCAAGTACATCCCGTGGCCCGGCCGGACGCTGCTGGAACGGACGTTCGTGCTGCTCGACCTCGGGGTGAGCATGGCGCTTCCGGCCTGGCGGGCCAACGCGGCGGTCAGCCGGGAGGACAACGGGCCGGGCACCTGGTACGTGGACCTGGTGCACGTCACGGCCCGGCCGGGCTCGGTCATCGTCAGGGACTTGTATATCGACGTCATGGTGCCTACCGACGGGCGCCATCAGCGCCTGCTCGACCTCGACGAGTATGCGGACGCGATGGAAGCCGGGCAGCTCGACGCCGCCGCCGCGGTGGACGGGCTGCTCGCCGCCGAGATTTGGGGCTGTGGCTCAGGCGGAGCCGGCTGTCAGCACTGGGCACCGGCGAGCCAGGCGGGCTATCAGGGCTGTGGCGCCGTGGGGTGGGCGGTGGCGCGCAGCGTCCGCAGGTCCGCGAGGGCCTGGGCGAGCAGGGCCTGCACCGCGGCCGCGGCGGCGTCCGGGTCGCCGGCGGCCAGCGCGTCGAGCACGGCCTGGTGCGCGGGCACGGGGTCGGTCCACCGCTCGGCACCGTGCACGATGTGGTCGCGCACCCGCAAGCCGGCCTCGATGACCACTTCCATGCCGGACAGCAGCTCGTTGTGCGCCGCGGCGAGCAGCGCACGGTGGAAGGCCAGGTCGGCCTCCACCATCGCCGTCTCGTCCTGGGCGGCCGCGGTCATCGCGCCGATGGCGGCGGCGAGCGCGGCCAGATCGCCGTCGTCGCGGCGCACCGCGGCCAGCCGCGCGCCCGCGGGCTCCACGATCGCCCTGACCTCGGCCAGGTTGTCCAGGAAGGCCGCGTCCTGGCCGCGGCGCTGCCAGCGCAGCACGTCCCCATCAAGCAGGTGCCAGTCGCCGCGGGGCCTGATCACCGTGCCGCGCTTCTGCCGGGAGTCGACCAGTCCCTTGTCCGCGAGCACCCGCAGCGCCTCGCGCACCACGGTCTTGCTGACCCCGAGCTCACGCTCGAGCAGCTCCGGCCGGACGGGCGTGCCCGGCGCGTACTCGCCGGTCACGATCCGCTCACCCAGAACCTCGACCGCCTGCCCGTGCAGTCCCCGCCCTGGATAGATCACCGCTTTCCTTCCCGTGGCCCCGGAGGCCCTCGCCCGTACCCGTCATGATCCGCCGGGCATGACCGGGGCGATGCGTCCAGGTCAGCGCGTGTTGCCCCAACCTATCCGGCACCGCCCCCGTGGCCGGCGATACCCGGCCGGCCGCCGGGTCACCAGCCCACGCCAGCCACCCGTGCATGCCGGCCAGCCACCGGCCCACACAGCCACCGCCAGCGGCCCGGCAAGTTCGTGGCAGCTCTTGACATTTTTACATTAAATATTGATTAATGCTTTTTATCAGTGTGACTCGATCACGGTGTGGCCCGGTCGCGATGCGGCCCGGTCACGGTGTAGCTCGGTCACGGTGCGGCTCGATCACGGAGGCACGATGGGAAGCAGGCGGCATGCGCTCCTCGGGAACTGGGCCCGGCTCGCGGTGGCCGCGGGTGCGGTGGTCGCGACGGCGGCGCTGTCGGTGTCCGGCGCCTCGGCCGCGGCACGGCCGCCGGCCGCCGCAGCGGCGCGGACCGCAGCGGTAACCGGGGCGAGCAGCGCCGGGACAGCGGGAACCACAGCCGGCAGCGCCGGGAACGCCAACGGGCAGGCGGTCACGGCGGCGGCCACCCAGCCCAGCCAGACCGTGACCGTCGACGGCCAGGACTCCGGCCGGACCTTCGACGGGGTGGGCGCGGTGAGCGGGGGCGGAAGCTCCCGGCTGCTCACCGACTATCCCGAGCCGGAGCGCAGCCAGATCCTCGACTACCTGTTCAAGCCGGACTACGGCGCCTCGCTGCAGATCCTCAAGGTGGAGATCGGCGGGGACACCGACTCGACGTCCGGGGCGGAGCCGAGCATCGAGCGCCAGCCGGGCCAGATCGACTGCGACGCCGGGTACGAGTGGTGGCTGATGGCGCAGGCCAAGCAGCGCAACCCGAACATCAAGTTCTACGGCCTGGAGTGGGGCGCCCCCGGCTGGTTCAGCGGCGGGTTCTGGTCGCAGGACAACATCAACTACCTGATGGCCTGGCTTGGCTGCGCCAAGCAGCACGGGTTCACCATCTCCTACCTCGGCGGCGAGGACGAGAGCGGCTACAACAAGCCCTTCTACGAGGAACTGCACCAGGCCCTGGCGGCGCACGGCTACACCACCCAGGTGGTGGCCTCCGACGACCACACCCCGCCGAACTACTGGGCGGTGGCCACCGACATGAAGACCGATCCCACGTTCAGCAACTCGGTCGACATACTTGGCGAGCACGACATCTGCGTGTGGCGCACGCTCTACCAGCAGTGCTACGCCAGCCAGGACGCGCTTGACTCCGGCAAGCCGCTGTGGAACAGCGAGGAGAGCACCGAGGATTACCAGGTCGGCGCCGGGCCGCTGGCCCGGTCGCTGAACCGGGAGTACATCGACGCCAAGGTGACGGCCAACATCGAGTGGGCGCTCCTCGCCAGCTGGTACGGCGACTTCCCGGTGGCCGGCACCGGGCTGATGCGGGCCGACCAGCCCTGGTCGGGCTACTACGACGTCGGGCCGGAGATCTGGGCGGCCGCGCAGACCACGCAGTTCGCCCAGCCGGGCTGGCAGTACCTGGACGGCGCCAGCGGCTTCCTGACCGGCGGCGCGAGCTACGTCACGCTGCGCTCGCCGGACACCGGCGACTACAGCCTGGTCACCGAGACGATGGACGCGACCGCACCGCAGACCGTGCGGTACAACGTGACCGGCGGCCTGTCCGACGGCACCGTGCACGTGTGGTCCACCGACCTGGCCTCCACCGACCCGTCCACGTGGTTCGTGCACGCAGGCGACATCACGCCTACCAACGGCTCGTTCACCGTCACCCTGCAGCCGGGGCACGTATACACGTTCTCCACGACGACCGGCCAGGGCAAGGGCAGCGCCCGGTCCGCCGCGAACCCGGGACAGCAGCTTCCGGTGCCGTTCCACCAGAACTTCGACGGCCTCGCCGCCGGCCAGCTCGCACCGTACTTCTCCGACATCGACGGCGGCTTCCAGGCCGAGCCCTGCCAGGGCCGGCCGGGTACCTGCTACGAGCAGATGATCACCCAGGCGCCGATCGCCTGGCACGGCGTGGCCGAGCCGCCCGCCACCCTGGCCGGCGATCCCCGGTGGTGGGGCGACTACCAGGTGAGCGCGGACGGCATGCTGCGGGGCACCGGCTACATGGAGCTGCTCGGCCGGGTGGACAGCCAGCAGCACCTCGTGTCCGGCTACCACCTGCGGGTCTCCGACACCGGCCAGTGGAGCCTGTACAGCGAGGACGTGTACGGCGTGATCACGACCCTGGCGTCCGGGCAGGCCACCGGCACGTTCGGCGCGGGCACCTGGCACCACCTGGCGATGCGCTTTCACGGCACCACGATCACCGGCTACCTCGACGGGCAGCAGCTGGCCACGGTGCAAGACGGCAGCCACACCGTCGGCCAGGTGGGCTTCGAGGTGAGCCCGTGGCAGCAGGCCCAGTTCGACAACCTGAGCGTGCTGCCGACCGGGCCGGAGCCGCAGTTCATCCCGCACACCCAGATGTCGGCGACCGCCACCAGCGCACACAACGCGAACGATTTCGGCGCGGACTACGCGGCCAGCAACGCCATCGACGACCGGGTCGAGACCTCGTGGCGGTCGGAGTTCGACCCGGCCGCGCCGCTGCCGCAGTCGATCACTCTCGACCTGCATCAGGTGCGGGGGGTCAGCTCGCTGGCCTACCAGCCGCCGGTGACCACCGCGGACACCGGCACGATCACCGGCTACGAGGTCGAGCTGAGCACCGACGGGCAGAACTTCAGCCAGGTCGCCAGCGGGTCCTGGCCGGCCACCATCGCCACCAAGGTGGCCAACTGGGGCAAGCCGGTGCGGGCCAGGTACGTCCGGCTGGTGGCGACCAGCGCCACCGGCTGCCCGGCGACCGCGTCGGCCGCGGAGATCGGCGTGTCCGCGACGCCCATCACCGACTTCGGCGCGCTGAGCGGGCCCGGCGGCGGCTCTGGCGGCGGGCTGCCGTCGCAGTTCGACAATCTCGTGCCGCAGGCGCAGATGACCGCGACCGCGACCAGCTACCACCCCGGGTACCAGCCCAGCTACGCCGTCGACGGGGACTGCTCCACCTTCTGGCACGTGGAGTGGAGCCCGCCGAACCCGCTGCCGCAGTCGATCACCGTCGACCTCGGCGGGAGCTACAGCACCGACGGGCTCACCTACCTGCCTCGCCAGGACGGCAACCACAATGGCAACATCACCGGCTACAACGTCTACACCAGCACCGACGGCCAGAACTTCAGCAAGGTGACCAGCGGCAGCTGGACGTCGGACAGCTCGCTGAAGTGGGTGACCTGGGCGCCGACGACGGCCCGGTACATCAGGCTGGAGGCCACGTCGGGTTTCAACGGCTACGCCTCCGCCGCCGAGCTCAACGTCGGCTACCAGCCCTAATAGCCGTTCGCGTGGACGTTTCAGGTGTGGGTGGTGACGCTGCGGACGGCGCGGTTACGTGACGTCACGGCGGACGGTTGCGCCCGCCTGGTGGCGCCGTTCGGCCCGAGGAACCCGGTGACCGTGCCCGTCCCGACCGCGAAACTCAGGCCGTCGACCGCCGCGCTCGCATCATCGCGGTCTGGCCGCCACCACTACTGCTATTCACCGTTTCCTCCCGGGGTTAGCGTGGACACCGGTCCATACCGTAATGAGCGACTGTCCATACGGCGGCAGTTGCGGCGGATCGTGGCCGCGCTGGTCGCAGGCATAGACGCCGGCGCCGACGGTGAACCGGGTACACCGGGCGCCGCCGAGGCGGTTCCCGGCGTCATTCACGCACACGCGCGGGCGCGCTGGACCACCCGCGCCGCCGTCCCGGCCGCAGGCGGCCAGGGTTCATGACGGGCGCTCCGGTTCGGCGTGCAGCGGCATGATCAGTGCGTCGAATCCTTCGACTGGGCTGAAGCCGCTCGTCAGGTAGAGCGAGAGAGCGCGGCTGTTGTCCGACTCCGTCTGCACGGACAAACGCAGCGCACCAGCCTGTGTGGCTGCCTTCCGGACGGCACTCAGCAACGCCCGGCCGACACCTTTGCGCCGGGCCGGCGGAACCACGAAGAGGTCCCGGATCTGCCAGAAGGACCGCAGGCTGAGCGAGGCTGGGAGGTCTGCCACGGTGGCGAGCCCGACCACCTCATCATCGACATGAGCAGTAAAGATGACCAGCCGGTTACCGGTTAGCTGCCCGGCCAGCCACCTCCTCGAGTCCTCGGGAGCGGCCGGCTCACCGTAATGCTGGCGATACTGGTCGAAGACCGCGGCCACCTCGGTCAGCCCGGACGCCGGTTCGGTCAGCACATTCACCTGGACTTCAGCCATGCAAATACGCTACTGAGCCGCGGTGAGCGGGACGTCTTCGATGAGGGCGGTGAGCCCGTCGGCGTCGAGCAGGTCGGTGGGGCTGATGGTCAGGTCGTGCCGGACGTAGTAGAACGCGGCGCGGACCTGGCCGAGCGGGACGCCGGCCAGGTCGGCCCAGGCGAGCCGGTAGGCGGCGAGCTGCACCGAGACGGCGCGGCGCTCGGCCGCCGACGACGGCGGGCGGCCGGTCTTCCAGTCCACCAGGTCGTAGCCGCCGCGCACGGCGTCGGCGAACACCGCGTCGATCCGGCCGCGGATCAGCCGGTCGCCGATCCGGGTCTCGAACGGCACCTCCACCTCCTGCGGCCACCGGCCCGACCACGGCCCGGCCTCGAACAGCTCGCGCAGGAAGGCCAGGTCCGCCTCGGCCTCCTCGTCCACGCCGTCCGGGCCGAGCAGGTCAGCCGGGTCGATCAGCTGCTGGGCGGCGTAGTGCTGCTCCAGCCAGCGGTGGAAGGCCGTGCCGCGCCTGGCTTGCGGCGCGGGCGGCAGCGGCATCGGGCGGCGGATCTGGCGGGCCAGCTCGTCCGGGTCGCGGGCCAGGGTGACCAGCGCGGACACCGACAGCTGGTCGGGCAGATCGACGGTGTGCGCGGCCTCGGACAGCCGCCGTTCCCGCTCGGCCAGCAGCAGCGTGGTGTCCCGCTGCCAGGACGCCACCAGCGCCTGGTCGCGCTCATCCGGCACGCCAGCGCCGTCCGGCGGGCCGGAGCCGTCAGCACCGCCGCCCGGGCCGGCGTCGAGGGCGGTGTGCACCAGGGCGGCGGCTTCCTGAACGGCCTGGTAGCGGTCCCCGGCGGGCGCGGCGGGCCAGGTCGCGGAGGCCGGCTCGGCCAGCACGGGGTTTTCCGCGTCCGGCTCGGGCTCCGGAGCCCAGTGCGCCACGGTGCCCGCACCGTCACGGCAGGCGGCGGCGGCTTCCTCCAGGAACACCGACGGGCCGAGCGGCAGCACGCCCTCCCCCCACCAGTAGCCGGAGCAGACCAGCCAGAACGCCGAGCGGGTGGCCGCCACGTACATCAGCCGGCGTTCCTCGGCCAGGTCCCGGTCGCCGCAGGCGTCGGTGAAGGCGCGCAGCGACGGCGTGTCCAGCCCGGTCAGCGTGGGCAGGTCGGCGGCGTCACCGCGCAGGCTGAACGGCAGCAGCCGGGGGTTGCCGGTCCACTTGGTGCTCACCCGCGGGCGGGCCGGGAAGATCTGGCTGCTCCGCCCGGCGGACAGCCCGGGCACCACGACCGCGGCCCACTGCAGGCCCTTGGCCGCGTGCACGGTGAGCAGCTTGACCGTCTCGGTCTCGCCGACCCGGCCCGCCTCCAGGCCGAACTCCTCTTCCTGGGCGGCGGCCAGGTAGGCGAGGAACGCGCCCAGCGTGGCCTCCTCCTGGTCGGTGCCGAACGCGGCGGCCGTGCTGGCAAACGCGTCCAGGTCGGCGCGGGCGGCGGCCGGGTCGCTGCCGGGCCTGGCCGCGACCTCGATGTCCAGGCTGAGCGTGCGCTCGACCTCACCGACCAGGTCGGCGAGCGGACGGGCGACGTGTGTGCGCAGGCCGCGCAGCTCGGCGGCGAGCGCGGCCAGCCGGTGCTGCCCGGCCGGTGAGTAGGCGGCCGGGTCGCCCAGGTCGTCCAGCGCCTCGACCAGGCTGCCCGCGTCGGCGGTGAGGTCGGCCACCACCTGGGTGAGCGCGTCCCCGCCGTCGTCGCCGTCGCCGGGGTGGCCCGGCTGCCCGGGGCCGTGGGCCGGGTCGCGGCCGATGCTGGCCAGCCTGCGGGCCCGCCGGCCGAGCGCGATCAGGTCGCGCGGGCCGATCCGCCAGCGCGGGCCGGTGAGCAGCCGGGCCACCGCGTCCGATGCGCCTGGGTCGTGCAGCACGCGCAGCGTGGCCACCACGTCCGCCACCTCGGGCACGGTGAGCAGGCCGCCCAGCCCGACCACCTCGACCGGGATGCCGCGCGCCTCCAGCGCCTTGCGCAGCGGGTCGAACTGGGTCCGCTTGCGGCACAGCACGGCGATCTCCGACGGCCGGAGCGCCTCGGTGCGGCCGCCGGGCCAGCGCCGCCCATCCGGGGCCAGGCTGGCCGGCATGGCCAGCAGGCCCGCCACCTGGCCCGCCACCCAGTCGGCCTCGGCGGCCGCGGTCTCGTGCAAGGCGCAGCTCACCCGGCCGCGCGCGCCCAGGCCCGGGGCGGCCACCAGCCGCGGGACCTGCGGCGCCTCGGCCCGCAGGCTGTCCTGGATGACCGCGGCCGCGGCCAGGATCTTGCCGGTGTTGCGGAAACTGGTGGACAGCGTCAGCGAGTACGCGCCGTCGAAGTGGGTGGCGAACCGGCGCAGGTTGCCGGCGCTGGCGCCGCGCCAGCCATAGATCGACTGGCACGGGTCGCCGACCGCGGTCACCGGGTGACCGCCGCCGAACAGGCTGCGCAGCAGCACCAGCTGCGCCTCGCTGGTGTCCTGGTACTCGTCCAGCAGCACGGCCTGGTAGCGGGACCGCTCGCCCGCGCCGACCTCGGGGTGCCGCTGCGCGATCCGGGCGGCCAGTTCGACCTGGTCGCCGAAGTCCAGCACCTCGCGGGACCGCTTGGCCGCCGCGTACCGCTCGATGATCGGCAACAGCTGCTCGCGGACGCGCTGGCAGTCCAGGATCTTCCGGGCCGCCGCGGGCAGCCCGCCGCCGCGGCCGGCCGGCACCTGCTCGGCATGCAGGATGAGCCATTCGCTGACGGTCAGCACGTCCGCCGGGCGGCGCAGGTGCTCGGCCAGCTCCCCGGCGAGCTGGATGACCGCGGCGGTCACCGCCCGCGGGGTCCACTCGATCGCGTCCACCGGGCCGTCGTAGGCGGCCACCACCGCCGACGCGATCTGCCAGGCGACGGCGGGGGTGACCAGCCGCATCGACGGTTCCAGTGCCTCGCGCAGCGCGTGGTCGGCGACCAGCCGGCCGGCGTAGGCGTGGTAGGTGCACACCACCGGCTCGCCGGCCAGCACCTCGGCCAGCTCATCACCGAGCCCGGCCCGCCGCAGCCCTTCGAGCCTGCGGCGCACCCGGTCGCCCAGTTCGGCGGCGGCCTTCCTGGTGAAGGTGAGGCCGAGCATGCGTTCCGGCCGGGCCAGCCCATTGGCCACCAGCCAGACCAGCCGGGCCGCCATCGTCTCGCTCTTCCCGGACCCGGCGCCGGCCAGGACGGCGACCGGCCGCAGCGGGGCGGAGATCACCGCGGCCTGCTCGGCGGTGGGCTCGGGCAGCCGGAGCAGCCGGGCCAGCTGCGCCGGGTTGTACCGGATGCCGCCGGGGATCCCGGCGGCCGGAGTCACCGCGGGCGGGGTCACCGCGGGCGGGGTCACGGCGTGACCCCTTCGCCGTGCGGGTGCACCGGGCAGCAGGAGGCCACCGGGCAGGTGCGGCAGCCCGGGTTGACCCTGGCGTGGAACACCGGCCCGGCCATGCCGTCGGCCACGGTGTCCACCAGGTCCTTGGCCCAGCCGGGGTCGGCGTCAGCGGCCAGCGGCTGCTGGCGCTGCACCCGGGCCCGCCCGGCCAGCGCGCCCTTGCCCACCTGGACCAGCTCGGCGCCGCCCGGCTCGGTCAGGCCGAGCTTCTCGAACGCGCCGAGCAGCACGGCCAGCTGGTACACGCCGAGCTGGGGCTTGCGGTCCAGGTCGGCCTCGGGCACCGCGGTGGAGCCGGTCTTCAGGTCCACGACCACGGCACCGCCGTCGGCGTCGCGCTCCAGCCGGTCCACCCGGCCGGTGATCTCCACCCGGCCGACCGGGACGCGCAGCTCGCGTTCGGTCGCCACCAGTTCCCGCGGGTTGGCCGCCTGCCAGTCGAGGAACCTGCGGACCATCTGGGCGGCCACCGCCCGCTGCTTGGCGCTGTACCAGGCGGTGTCGAAGTCCAGGTGCTCCCAGAGCTCGTCGATCCGGCCGGAGATCTGCTCGTCGCCCACGCCGTCGGCGGCGAGCACCGCGGCCGCGTGGATGACCATGCCCAGCTGGCGCAGCGCCTGCGGGCCGACCCCGCCGCCGGCCGCCGACTCGATCAGCCAGCGCAGCCCGCATCGGGTGAACGCCTCGACGTGCGAGGGGGACAGCCGCAGCGTCTCCCCCGGCGCGACGACCGGCTCGGGGCTGGACAGCGTGGTCAGCGCGTACCAGCGGTCCGGGTGCGCGCCGCGCACCCCGGCCGCGGCCAGCCGGGCCAGCTGGGCCGCGGCGGCCCGGCGCAGCGCGGCCGGGCGGCCGGGGTCGGCGGCGGTGCGGCGCAGGTCGGCGGTGAGGGCCGGCAGCGACAGCCAGCGGTGCCCGGAACCGCTGACCCGTTCGATCTCGACGTCGTCGCCGGCCAGTTCGGCCAGGAAGCGGGACGGCCGCTCGTCGCTCTCCTCGCCGGACGCGGTGACGATGAGCCGCCGCCGGGCCCTGGTGACGGCCACGTAGAACAGCCGCCGCTCCTCGGCCAGCAGCCGGGCGGTCACCGAGGCGGCGTGCGTGCCGTCGCCCGGATCCGGGTCGGCCAGGTCGCCGGCGCCCAGCAGGGAGCCGCGCAGCCGCAGGTCGGGCCAGCTGCCCTCCTGCACGCCGGCCACCGCGACCACGTCCCACTCCAGCCCCTTGGACCGGTGTGCGGTGAGGATCCGCACCGCGTCCTGGCGGGGCGCCCGCTCGGCCAGCGTGTCACCGGCGATCTCCTGGCCGGACAGGCTGTCCAGGAACAGCCGCGGCGCGCCGGGCGGCAGCCGGTCGGTGAACGTCGCCGCGGCGTGGAACAGCGCCACCACCGCGTCCAGGTCGCGGTCGGCCGCGGCGCCGCGCACCCCGCCGACCGCGGTGGCCGCCCGCCAGGAATCGGCCAGCCCGCAGGCCTGCCACACCGCCCACAGCACGTCCTCCGCGCTGCCCGCGGCGGCGGTGTCCCGCGCGATGGCCAGCAGCCGGGCCACCCGGTCGGCAGGCCCGCTGACGAACGACGGGACCATCACCAGGTCCCGCGGGTCGGCCAGCACGCTGGCCAGCGGGTCGGCCGGCGGCCGCTGGCCCACATCCTCGGCCAGCCCGCGCAGCGCGCGGCGCAGCCGCCGCAGGCCGAGCGCGTCGGTGCCGCCGAGCGGCCCGGTGAGCAGCTCGATCGCGGTCTCCTCGGTGAGCTCGCCGGGGATCAGCGCGCAGCGCAGCAGGCAGATCAGCGGCCGGGTGCCCGGCTCGGCGGCCAGCGGCAGCTCGTCCCCGGCCACCGCGACCGGCACCCCGGCGGCGGTGAGCGCCCGGTACAGCACGGGCAGCTGACGGGTGGCCGAGCGCATCAGCACGGCCATCGACGACCAGCGCACCCCCTCGGTCAGGTGGGCGCGGCGGAGCAGGTCGGCGACGACGGCCGCCTCCTGGCTGGCGCTCTCCGCGATCATGATGCGCACCTCGCCCGGGCTGGCGCCGTCCAGCGGGACCAGGCCGCGGTGGGTCAGCGGGGTGCTGGCCTGGCCGGCCGGCAGCCGCCAGGCGATCCGCCGCGACGCCTCGAGCAGCACCGGCCCGCTGCGGCGGCACACGCCGAGCGCGACGACCCCCGCCGGGCTGCCGTCGGGGGCGCGGAACTTGTCGGGGAAGCGGGTGAGGGCATGCGCGTCCGCGCCGCGGAAGGCGTAGATGGACTGGTCCGGGTCGCCGACCGCGATCAGCTCGCGGCCGTCCCCGGCCAGCGCGTGCAGCAGCGCCTCCTGCGCCGGGTCGGTGTCCTGGTACTCGTCCACCAGCACGTAGTCGTAGGCGCGCCGCTCCCGGTCCTGGGCGGCGGTGCCGCCGAGCAGCCGGGCGGCGATCCGGATGATCTCCGCGTAGTCGTAGGCCGGCACCGGCGCGAGGTCGAACCGGGCGGCGTAGCGGTCCAGGAACCGGCCGGCCGCGACCCAGTCGTCGCGGCGGCCGCGGGTGCCGAGCTGGGCCAGGGTGCGCCCGTCCAGCCCGCGCTCGGCCGCGCGGAGCAGCAGGTCCCGCAGCTCCTCGGCGAACCCCCTGGTGGCCAGGGCCGGGCGCAGCCGCTCGGGCCAGCGCGCGCCGCCGTCGTCGGCCTCGCCGCGCAGCATCCGGCGGATCTCCAGCAGGTGCTCAGGGCCGGACAGCAGCCGCGGCGGCTCGTCGCCGGCCAGCACGAACTCCCGGCGCACCAAAGCGTTGGCGTAGCTGTGGAAGGTGAGCGCGAGCGGCTCGCGGGTGGTCCGGCCGAGCCGGGCGGTGATCCGCTCGCGCAGCTCACCGGCGGCCTTGCGGCTGAACGTGAGCACCAGCACCCGGGACGGGTCGGCGCCGCGGCGGTTCACCCGGTCGGCCACCGCCTCGACGATCGCGGTGGTCTTCCCGGTGCCGGGGCCGGCCAGCACGAGCAGCGGGCCGCCGTCGTGATCGACCACCGCCCGCTGTCCCTTGTCCAGCTCCGGCGGCCGCTGCACCGTCCTGGCCGGCCTGCGGACCAGCCGGCACGCGGGTGCGGGGCGGCCACCCGGCGGCGTGGCCCGGCCCGCCGGCCGGGGGCTGGCCGGGCCGCGGCCCCCCGGGCCGGAGCCCGGTGCGGGCCGGCCGGCGCCACCGTGCTGATCCATCGTCGCCGCCCGCCTGCCGCCGTCTGTCTGCTGTCTGTCGCTTGCTGTCGTATCGCATTCCAGCAGACGCCACCGACAGTGCGGGCGTGGTTTGGCATGCCGGGCGCGTCGGCGCGCGATGACCGGGTGGGGAGGGTGGTCACCGTCTCGGATAATTGTTATTTACCGGTATAAGAAGGACGCCATCGTCGCAGGTAGACGTCACCGAAGTACCCGGTGGCGCGTTAAATAGAGCCGTGGACCCAAACAGGCCGGCCGGGCAGCAGGTGACCGTCTCGGTGATCGACGATCACCCCGACCTGTGCTACGGCGTGCTGGCCAGGCTGCCGCGGGCCAGCGCGATGTTCGTGCCCGGGGTGATGGCGGCGACCGTGCCGGACTTCCTGGACGCCGACGGCGCCGCCGGGCAGCGCAGCGACGTGGTGCTGCTCGACCTCACGCTGAAGGACGGCTCGGCGCCTGCGCAGAACGTCGCGATGCTGAAGAACGCCGGGTACCCGGTGGTCATCTACACCGGCGAGGAGCGCCCGGAACGGCTGCGCGGCACCCTCGGCATCGGCGCCGACGCGCTGGTGCGCAAGGAGGAGGCCGGGCTGCTGGAGGACGCGCTGCGCGCCGTGGTCGGCGGCGACGAGGAGTGGGTGTCGCCGCTGATGGCGGCCATCGCGCTGGACGTGCCCGAGCCGCGGCTGTCGCCGACCCAGGTCGAGGTGCTGCGGCTGTACGCCACCGGGGTCACCGCGCAGCAGATCGCCTCGCTGCTGGGCTGCGCCGTGGAGACGGTGAAGAGCCACCTCAAGGCGGTGAAATCCCGGTATGAGGAGCACGGTGAGCTGGTGCGCACCCGGACGGACATGCTGAAGGTCGGGCTGCGCGACCGGTACGTCGCGGAGGACTGGTACCAGGCGGGCGAGGCCGACGGTTAGCGGCACCGGGCGGGCGGGGGCGGCGCACCAGGCCGCGCTGGAGCGCGCGTTCGGCCGCGTGCTGGCGGTGATCACCGTGCTGTTCGTGGTGGAGTTCTGGTTCACCGCGGGCACGCTGGGTGGGCAGCGGCCGGGCAGCGTGGCCGCCGACGTGCTGCTCACCGTGGTGCTGGTCTGGCAGGCCGGGCTGGCGCTGCGCGGCCCGCCGCCGCAGCCGGTGCTGACGGTCACCGCGGTGGCCGCCGCGGTGCTGCTCACCGCGACGTGGCTGATCGCCGTGCCGGGCAGCCAGTTCCTGGCCGACGGCGCGTATCTGCTGGTCGTGCCGGCCGCGATCGCCTGGGCGGGACTGTCCCGGCGATTCTTCGCGGTGGTGCCGGTGCTGCTGATCCTGCTGGCCGCGGGCGTCTGGTATCCCGGCGCGGGGCTGGCCGCGGCGCAGTCGGCGGTCACCACACTGGCGACGACCGCGTTCGCGGCGGTCGCGGTGCGGATTCTGCGCGCGGGCGCACGGCAGGCGGACACCCGGGCCGACCTGCTGTCGCGGGAGATCGCCCGGCAGGACTGGCTGCTGGCCGCGGAGGAGGCGGAACGGCGCGCGGCGAACGCGGTGCACGACGACGTGCTGAGCGTGCTGCGGGCGATCAGCGTGGCCGACCCGGCGGTGCCGTGGCGGGTGCTGGTGGGGAAGGCGGAACGGGCCAGGGCGGCGCTGGCACGGCGACCAGGTCCCGGTGGTCTGGGCCCGGCCGGCCCGGGTTCCGGTGATCTGCGGGATGTGCTCCGGCGGCAGGTGCAGGATGTGTCCGGGCTTGATGTGACATGCGATATCCATGACGGTGACCACCTTCCGGTGGCGATAGCGGAGGCCCTCGGCGCGGCCACCGGGGAAGCGCTGCGCAACGTGGCCAGGCACGCCGGCCTGCGCGCCGCCACCGTGACCGCCGGACCCGACGGGGACGGCGGGGTGCGGGTGAGCATCCGCGACGAAGGGCGCGGGTTCGACCCGGCCCGGGCCGGCCTGGCCAGCAGCGGGGTGCGCAGCAGCATCAGGGCCCGGATGCGGGACGCCGGCGGCAACGCGGCGGTGATCTCGGCGCCGGGCCAGGGCACGACCGTGGTGCTGCTGTGGCGGCCGCCGCCCGCCGGCCCCGCCGAAGCGGTGGACCCGCTGGGCTGGGGGCGCCGGCTGGCACCGTCACCGCTGCTGATCTTCCTCGGGTTCATGGTGCCGCAACTGGTGGCCAGCCTGGCGCTGCTGTCGCTGACCTGGCACGAACTGCGCTGGCCCGCGGTGGGGGTGGCGGCGTTCGGCGGGCTGCTGGTGCTGGCCGCGGTCACCGCGCCCTGCGTGAGCCGGCTCCGGATGGGCCGATGGGCCACGGTGTGCTGCGCGATCGCGGTGGCGGCGCTGGTCGCGGCGGGCACGCTGGCCGTCGCGCCGGGAACCACCGACGGCTACGGGTACTGGGTGGCCGGGGAGAGCGGGATCCTGATCGGCGTGATCTTCTTCGTCCGTGGCGCCTGGGCCGGCGGGGCGGCGCTGCTGCTGGACCTGGCCGTGCTGACCGCCGGGCTGCTGGCCGTGGGCAACGCCATGCCGGGCGGCGGCTGGGTGGGCATCCTGGCCAGTCCGGTCCTCGGCGGCGGGCTCGGCGCCGGGTTCCGGCTGGCGTTCCGCAGCCTGGCCAGTTCCACCGAGCGCCAGCTGGCCGGGTACCAGGAGCGGCTGCGCCGCCAGGCCCGGGCGGAGGCGATGCGCCGGGTGGACCGCACGGCGCTGGATCACGCCCGCCGGGTGGCCGGGCCCATCCTGGCCAGGGTCGCGGGCGGTGAGCCGGCCGGGCCGGGGCTGCGGACGGCGGCCGAACTGGGCGGGGCCACGCTGCGGGACGAGCTGCTGGCCCCGGGGTTTTTGCCCGGCGAGCTGGCCGGGCGGGTGCGGGAGGCGCGGCGGGAAGGAGCGCGGATCACGGTGCAGAGCCCACGGCCACGGGATCCGGAGCTGGCGGCCGCGGCACGCGACCTGCTGGCCGCCGCGATCGGGCCCCGGCCTGCCGCGGAGGCCGACCGTGCGGCCAGGGAGGCCGGGGCGGGGAGCGGCGGCGCTTCGGGCGGTGGGGCGGCCGAGGTCACGTTGCACATCCATCCCCCGGCGGGCGGGCAGCGCGCGCTGCTGATCATGCGAGTGGGGGCGCGGGCCGGGGCGCCAGTGTTGGCGCAGGCCGGGGCGCCGGTTGGGGCGGCAGCCGGACTGGCCGCGATCCGCGACCAGGCCGCGCGGCACCGGGCGCGGCTGAGCGAGCTGGCGGGCGGGGACGTGCTGGTCCGGCTGGAGGCGGCGAACCGGCCTGCCCGGCCTGGCCAGCCGCCCGGGCGGGGCGGGCCGCCCGGGCAGACCGGACCGGCCGGGCGGGACTCCCCGTTACCAGCCGTTCGACTTGGCCCACCGCAGGACCCGGTGGGCGATCCGGCCGGCCCGGGCACCCTTCGCGGCCGCCTGCGTCCGGGGCGCCTGCCGGGATGCCGGGCTGGCCCCGAGCGAACTCACGATCTGCGCCGCATCCCTGGCCGCCGCCCGCTCGGCCATCCCGCGGATGGCGGTGGCGGCCGCGCGGGCCGTCGTGCTGCCCCCCGGCGCGGTCCCGGTGGATGCCGGGGCGGGGGGTGGTGCGGGCGCGCTGCTGCCGGCAGGCGCGGACCCGGAGGTGGGGGCGGGCGAGGCCGGACGGGGCGGGGCCGGACGGGGCTGCGCTGGGCGGGGCGCGGCCGGCGCAGGGGCGGTGGAACTCTGCGGTGCCGGCTGGGCGGCGGCCGCGGGGACGGCCGGCGCCGGGCCGCCGGGGGTCTGCGGTGCCGGCTGGGCGGCCGTCACGACGGCCGGCGGCGCACCGCCGGGGGCCTGCGACGCGGGTGCCGCGGCCGCCGGAGCGGCCTGGCCGGGCGGCTGGTGCGGCGCCGCCGGACCGGCCACGACGGCGACCGCCGCGGGCAGGATGCCCTGGGCCTGGCGGACCAGATGCTGGGTCTGCGACGCCGCCGTCGTGACCACAGGCCGGGTGACCGTGTGCCGGAGGTAGGTCGCATAGCCGTGCAGCTGGCCGGCCAGCGCCTGCTGATCGTGGGCCAGTCCGGCGGCCAGGCCGGGCCCGGCACCGGCCGGCTGGCTTCCGGCGCCGCGCAGCCGGACGAGCTCGCCGTGGATCGTGCCCATGCTCCTGGCTGAGCTCTGGTAACGCTGCCAGACCGCAAGCCCCACGCTCAGGTTCGCCCATTGCCGCTCCAGCAGGTCGATCCGCCGGACCAGCTGAGCCTGCAGGGTTCTGGCCCGGGCCGTGCGCAGCCCGCCCGGCATGCTGCGGAGTTCCCGCTGCGTCCGGCGCATCGCGGCGAGCTGAGCCTCGATGCCGGTCAGCTCGTGCCGGGCCCGGGCCGACCAGGTATGCGCCTCGGCCAGCAGCTGCGCGGGCGGACCCGCGGATGCCGGCCGGCCAGCCGAGGCGGCCGCGGGTGGGGTCGCCTGTGGCGCGGCCTGCGGGCTGCCCCCGCCGAGAACCTCGGCCGGGATGATGGCCGCCACCACCGCGACGGCGCCGGCCGCTACCAGTGGTTTGTGCCCGGCCAGCCAGCGCACGGCGGTTCCCGCGCCTGCCCCAGCGCCCACCGCGGCGGGGGCTGGTACGGCACCGCCCGGGCCGGGACTCCCGGCCGCGGCCGCCCGCACCGCCGCCTCGACACTGAGCCGGCGGGCAGCCATCCGGTGGGCCGGGCCGCAGTAATCGCGCGGCGGGCCACCGGGCAGCTGGCTTAGCGCCTGGCCGCAGCCCGGCAGCGCGCAGATCCTCGGTGAGTCAGCCATGAGGTATTCCTTTCCCGGGGATGGCCTGGTTTTCGTTGTCCGGATCGGTGAGCAGCGAAACGATCCCGGCGGCGAGCCAGAGATAGGCGTCCTGGACCTGGCTGGACAGCAGCGCCCACCGGCTGACCCCGCCGGCCGCCAGGTGCTGGTCATGGGGGACCCGGGCCAGCTGGTCGACGAAGAGGCCGTTGGCGGTGGCCAGCGCGGGGACGTCGACCGATGAACGGCCGGGCCTGGCGGAGTTGACCACGAGGGTGCAGACGCGGGCCTTGTCCGGTGCCTGCTGGCTGAGCCAGTCGAGGGCGTCGACGGCGGTGTCCGCGGCTTCGGAGGCCGGCTCCGCCACCGCGACCAGCGCGTCCGCGGCCTCGGCGATGGCCAGGAAGGCGGGCTCCCGCACGCCGGTGCCGAGGTCCACGACGACGAGCGGCGAGTGCCGGGTGAGCAGCCGGAGCAGGCGCCGGTATTCGTCCGCGCCGAGCCTGCTGGCCGGGCCGGAGTCGGACCGGGCCACCCACAGCCCGCTCTGCGCCTGGGTGAGATAGGGCAGCAGGTCGGCCGACCTGGTCACCTGGCCGACCGAGCGGAGTAGGTCGCCGGCGCCGTGCGCGCTGTACGGTCCGCCCACGCGTGCCACCAGGTTGCCGAAGTCCGGGTTGGCGTCCAGCGCGACCACCGGGTCGCCGCGGACCATGGCGAGCGCGTGCCCGAGGTGCAGCGCCGTGGTCGTCTTGCCCACGCCGCCACGCTGGCTGAACACCGCGATGATCTTGGGTGTGGTGACCGGTGCGCCGATGGCCCGCCGCCAGGCGGCCCGCTGCCGGTCGCCCCGGCCGGGCTCCCCGGGCCGGGGGCCCAGCCGCCACACGGCCGTCCGGGCTGGCGGCTCCGGCGTTGCCACGGCCGCCACCGCGGGACCGCCGTTCGGGACGCCTGCGTACGGGGCGCCCGCGTACAGGCCGCCGCCAGACGGGGCGCCGCCGTGCGGGCCACTGGCGTGCGGACCACTGGCGTGCGGGTCGCCGGCGTGGGGGCCGCCGGCGCCGGCTTTCCGGGGTGCGTCCGGCCCGGTGCCCGGCCGCCGCCTTCCCTCCGCGGCGGGTACCGTGCCGATCACGGTGGCGGCGAGTTCCAGGCAGGCATCGTGGGTGCGCGGGCCGAGCCGGGCCCAGTCGGTGACCCCGCCGCCGGCCAGATGCGGGTCCGCTGGGACTTGGACGACGGCCGGGACCCAGCCGGCCAGTTCCGCGGCGATCTTGCTGGCCTGCCGGGCGCCATCTCCCCTGGGGACCGCGTTGACCACGCCGGTGACCGTCCGGAACAGCGCCGGGTAGCGGCGGGACAGCCAGTCCACGCCCTCCACCAGTACCTCGGCCGAGTCGGCGCCAGGGCCGGTGACGGCCACGACGGCGTCCGCGGCCTCGACGACGGACTGGAAGGCGGGTTCGCGCAGACCGGTGCCGAGGTCCACCACGACGACCCCGCAGTACCGGCACAGCAGGTCGATCAGCGTGCGGTACTCGGCGGGCCCGAGCCGCTCGCCCGGCCCAGGGCCGGACCGGACCGCGCACAGGCCCGAGCCGCTGAACGTCAGGTACGGGACGAGGTCGCTGTAGCGGGTGATCCGCGCGGCGGCCAGCTGAAGTTCCGGCGCGCCCCACGGGCTGGGCTGTTCCTGGAGGCGGTCGGCCAGGTTGCCAGAGTCGGGGTTCGCGTCGAGCGCGGCCACCTGGTTGCCGCGCACCAGTGCCAGCGCCATGCCGAGCAGGGCGGTGGTTGTCGACTTGCCCACCCCGCCTTTCGGGCTGATCACGGCGATCACCTGGGGCGAGGGCAGCGGCCGCCGGATGGCCCGCGCCCACTCGCAGTGCTGCCGCTCGCGCTGGCCAGGTCCGATCCAGCGCGCGCCGACCCGCCAGGCGACCCGGCGCCAGCCCAGTGCGGGTGGCTCGGGCCGGGGCGGGAGGTGATCTTCGGGCAGCAGCAGCAGCCGCCGCTGTCCCGGCGAATCCGGAGCGGGTGATAGAGCGTGCGGGACCGGTGGTGGTGCGGGGTGCCCGGTCACCGGCCGCGCGGGTGTGCCCGGTCCGGCAGGCCCGGGTGGCGGTGCGGGGTGCCCGGGTGGCGGTGCGGGGTGCGCGGGCGGCGGGCCACCCTCCGGATGCCACAGCGGTGCGCGGAGATTTACCTCAAGCAGCCGGCTCATCGGCCATCTCCTCGTCCTGCGCCCAGGCGGTGAGGCCCAGCAATTCGGTCAGCATCGCCACCCTGGTGTCGGCCGCGGTGGAACCGGGACCCGCGTCGCCGCTGTCGATGTAACGCATGTCGCCGCGGCGGAAGGCGACGCCCAGGTTCGCGCCCTCGTCGATCACCTGCCGCCACGCCTGTGCGGTCCCGGATACCCGCCACCGGGCCGGGCCGAGGTCAGGGCCGCCGCCCGGGCCGATCGTGCGGGCGCCGGGGTCGACCAGCCAGCAGGCGGCTCCGCCGTCCGGCGAGGCCACGCTGACCTGGAACGGCTCGGTGGAGTAGGGGTTCCACCGGCTGCCGAATGAGGCGTCGAGCCCGGCCAGGCCGGCGATCAGCCGTTCGCCGAGGTCACGGCCTTCCCGTGATGTCGCCCCTGGCCCGCTGCCCGGCCCGGGCACGACGCGCTGCGGCCGGTCAGCGGGCTGGGCCAGCATGTCGGCGGGGCGCTCCGCGGTCCCCCAGGCCGCGTCGACCTGGCGGTAGCCGAGTTTGCCCGCCAGTTCGTTGATCGTGGCGGTCAGCGGGCCCGGCAGCATGGACGCCGGGACCGACCAGCCCCGGCCGACGGAGGCGGTGCTGATCCGGGAGGTGTTCCAGATCTTGAAGTCCGACCGGCCGGACCGTTCCCTTTCGTGGCTGAGCAGCCGGGCCGTGATGTCGGGCACCTGCGGCACGCCGAGGAACTTGAAGATCCTTTCTGCTGTCTCCGCTGGCCCGGCGACCAGGTCCTCGTACCGCACCCGCAGGCACTGCCCGGGGTGGTGGTCTTCGGCGGCCAGGATGGCCGAGGTGTGATCGGCCCAGTAGCGGCCGATCGCCGCCACCGCGTTGCCGGGGCTGGCGCCGATGTAGTGCTCGAAGCCGTAGGAGTTCAGGCCCCACGGGCAGGCCTCCAGCCCGGAGGCGATGACGTCCATCGGGTGCCGGTACAGGCAGATGAACCGCGCCTGCGGGTACATCCGCAGCAGCAGGTCGGCGTGCCGGGCCGAGCCCAGGCTCTTGTCACAGTACCGCTTCGCGCCCCGCCGGGCCAGATACGGACCGGCCATGACGTCCAGCATGTGCCGCAGCCCGGCCAGCACCGGCTCGCCCGGCCCGCCTTGCCCGCCCGGCCCGGCTTGACCCGCCCCGGCCTTGCCCGGCCACACCGACGCGTCGAACATCGACCACACCGAAGCCAGCTGGCTGCACAGCAACGGCAGCTCAGTCTCCGGCGGGCAGGCCAGCTCCGGGTGGGCGTCCAGCAGGAATCGCAGCAGCGTGGAGCCGGACCGGCCCGAGCACAGCACGAACACCGGATCCGCACAGGCACCCGCCCACCGCGTCCGGCTGTCTCCGGTGTCTTCCGGTGCCGCCGGCGCGGCTGCTGCGATATCAGAAATCATGTGAACCTCTGCTTTCTGCGGGCCTGTCGTTGCGCTGCAGAATTACCGGCCCCACGGGACGCTATCCCTCGTGGCCAATCCAGCTGTTGACGATTCTTATAATCGCCAGACCGGCGGCATACCACTTATTCTTTGGCAGGGCATTTGCTTCATCTCTGGGGCTTCCCGTCCATGGGTGCGGCGATTGTGAAACGGGCTGTTCTGAGGCCGCGGGATTCTGATGCTGGTCAACGTTGAGCTGGTTTCCCTGCGAATCGGTTATCTTGATCCCATTAACGCCCCCGGCCGGGTCCTGACCGCTGCCCGGGCCACCCCTCGCCGATGGTGCCTGGCCCGACCCGGCGCCCTGGCCACCGTCACCAGCCGCCTGACCACCGGAGCCACCGGCACCATCGCCCGCGGAGGCACCGGAGCCCTGACCGCCGGACTCACCAGCGGCCTGGTCACCGGATCCAGCCGCCTGGTCACCGGACTCACCGGACGCCTGATCGCCCGACCCGGCCGCCTGGTCACCCGACCCATCGGCACTGTTGCCCGCTGAGTCAGCCGGGTCGCCTGACTCACCGGGCGTCTGATCGCTCGACCCCGTGGCGGAGTCGACTCCAGGGTCGTTCGCGCCCGGGTCGTTCGCGCCCGGGTTGTCCGCCCCTGGATTGTCCGCCCCTGGGCTATCCGCCCCCGGGCCGCCCCCTGGCGTATCCGCGCCCGGGCCGCCGACGCCTGGGGCATCCGTACCCGGGGCGTCCGAACCTGGGCCGCCAACTCCTGGAGCATCCGTGCCCGGGCCGCCGGTTCCCGGGGCATCCGCGCCCGGCCCGCCGATCCCTGGGGCATCCGTACCGGGGGCATCCGCGCCCGGGCCGCCCGCTCCCGCGGCATCCGCGCCGGCGGCATCGCCTTCCGCAGCGGCCGCGCCATCGGCCGCGGCACCGTCAGCCGCTGCCGCGCCGGCGGTCCCGTCGATATCGGCGGCGAGGGCGGCGACGTCAGCAACTTCCGCCGCGTCGGTAACCGGGTCAAGGCCGGCCTGAAGCAGGTCCGCAGCACCAAGCCCGACGGCCCCGACGGCCAGCGCCGCGATCTGCCCGGACTTCGCTGACGAGCTTTCCGAGCTAACCGGCGTACCGCTGCCGGTCGTCGTTCCGGCACTGCTGCCGGTCGTCCCCGAGCCACTGCTCGTCGTCGCGCCGGTACTGCTGCCGGTCGTCCCGGACCCACTGCTGGTCATGCCCCCGGCACTACCGCCGGACGAACCTGATCCGCTGCCCGTCGTGGCGCCGGCGCTGCTGCCGGTGCTCCTGCTCGTCGTCGTCCCGGCGCTGCTGCCGGTCGTTGTTCCCATACTGCTGGCGGTCGTCGTTCCGGTGCTGGTGCCGGGCGTCCCGGACCCGCTGCTCGTTGTGGTTCCGGTACTGCTGCCGGTCGTGGTTCCGGCGCTGCTCCCGGTCGTTGTTCCCGTACTGCTGCCGCTCGTCCCCGACCCACTGCTCGTCGTCGTCCCGCCACCAGATGAAGCCCCGCCACCAGACGAGGCACCACCACCGGACGAGGCACCACCACCGGACGAGCCCCCGCCACCACTGCTGCTTCCGCTGCCGCTGGCGAAGGCGGTCAGATTGGCGTGGATCGGGTTCGCACGGGTGCCGGTGGCCGCCGCGGCGGTGCTGGTGGCCGCGGCGGTGAGGTTTTGCGCGGGCAGGCTGAGCATGATGACGGCGCTTGCCACCGTGGAGGCGCCGGCGATGGTGGCGAGGCGGGTCAGGCCGCCCGACCGCTCAGCGGCACGCAACTGCTTAGCGACATGCTGCGCCACGCCCGCCACGAACTCGTCCCCGGTCGCCGCCGGGATCATCACAGCGGCGACACCGGCCCAGTCCACCTCCCCGCCGGGCTGGCCGGGTGGTACCCCGACGTAGGCGGGCAGGCCCATCTTCCGGAGCCGGAACTCCAGCCCGGGCTCGTCCAGCGTCACCACGACCGGGCCGCTGGGCGCCCCGTCCACGTGGTACCAGCCGGCGAAGGCCTCATCCCGCGCCGCGGGAATCATGGCCTGCACCTGCAGGCCCTCGCTGGCCATCCGCTGATGCAAGCCCTGGGCCACGGCGAGGGCCATCCCATCGTCGCGGATCAGCACAAGGAACGTTGTGGCAGGCTGCTCTTTACTGCTCCTTTGACGGGCATCTGATCGCGTCATCGGAAAGCACACCCCAGCTCATTCGGTATTTCGGGTGGCAGACCCAGGCATCACGAATACGAGGCCCGAATGCCCCCGTCCGGTTGCAGGCGCCGTCCGGTTAATGAGAAGCCGGCAACGACTTAATTCGAGATGGCAAGACGTCCATCGGGAACGGCTTTCATCACGTGACCTACGGTAACGGACCGATTCCGGGCATGGGATACCCAAAAAGGGGTACCGGCGACGTGGTGCGGGTGCCGCACGACGCCCACCTGGCGTCCGGGCGCCAGCCTTGCGCTCAGCAGCTACCTGCCTCTTCCTTGAGCTGCAGTAGGCGGATCTCTGCCGTCGCAAGATGCGGCAGGCTCCGGTGCCTGGATGGATCCACACGCAGGAAGCCTGCCTGCAGGATCTGCAGCGTGTCTCCGTGGGACACCAGCAGGATGCTGCGGCCGCGGTGCCGCCGCTCCAGTTCCGCGACGAACGCGGTCACCCGGTCCAGCACTGCGGCCGCGGGCTCCACGTTGCCGTCCGCGTGGCAGGCATCGGTCTCGTCGGCCGCCCAGACACCCGCGTAGTTGCCGACCGTTGACCCCTCCCAGTGGCCGAAGCGCCGCTCGCGGAGGGGCCGCGCAATGCCAACCTCCACCGCACCCAGATGTGCGCGCACGATTTCTGCGGTCTGTCTCGCGCGGGCGAAATCTGATGAGTAGATGACCGTGTCCGGGGGCAAGCCGCAGCCCTGCGCGGCCGCGAGCGCCTGCTGGCGGCCGTGCCCGGTCAGCCCGTAGTCGCCGTGGAGGTCATTGCCGATCCGGCTGACGATGATCCCGGCCACGTTTGCGCTGCTCTGGGCGTGCCGCATGACACTGAACCTGTTCGCGAGGCGATCGACGCCGCTCAGATGGTTCATGGCCGCGCCTGACGCTACCACCGCCCGGCGGTGCCGGGCTGGAGCCCAGTTGCAGATGCGCTGGCCAGGCAGGAGCCGGCGCGCAGGTGCGTCTCGTTGGCGCGCAGACCTGGGCAAGGCGCCGCGTGAGGGACGGTCAGCGGCGGGCGGTGGCGTAGCGGCGGACCGAAAGCGGCACGAACACCGCCAGCAGCAGGGCCGCCCAGGCCAGCGTGGCGGGCACCGGGTGAGCCAGCGGCCAGGCGCCCGGCCGGCCTGGCGCGGCGACGCTGCCGAGCAGCTGGCGGGTGGCCGCGACCAGCGCGCTGACCGGGTTCCATTCGGAGATCACGCGCAGCCAGGCCGGCATGTGCGTGGTGGGCACGAACGTGTTCGAGATCATCGTCACCGGGAAGATCAGCGGGACGATCTGGTCGGCCGTCTCCTCGTTCGGCACGGACAGCCCGATGTAGACGCCCACCCAGCTCACCGCGTATCGGAGCAGGATCAGCAGGCCGGCCGCGGCCAGCATGCCGCCGGCGCTAGCGTGCGGCCGCCAGCCGACGGCCAGCCCGCAGCCGACCATGATGACCAGGCCCACCGTCCCGGTCAGAATGTCGGCGCCGGTCTGCCCGAACGGCACCGCCAGCCGGGCCACCGGCATCGAGCGGAACCGGTCCATCACGCCCTTCGCGGCGTCGCCCGCGACGATCACGGTGGTCGCGATCACCCCGGTGAAGGCGCTCATCGCGAACAGGCCGGGCATCAGATACTCGCGGTAGTTACCGCCGGGCACGGTGATCGCGCTGCCGAACACATAGCCGAACAGCACGATCAGGAGGGCCGGGAAGACCAGCGCGCCGACCAGCTCGCCGGGCTGGTACTTCAGGTGCCGCAGGTCGCGCCGGATCACGGTCAGCCCATCGGCCAGCGCCCAGCGGACCCGCCCGGCCCAGGTGGCCGGGGCGGGCGGCGCCTGGATCGTCGACGCGGTCATGCCGCGCTCCTTTCCAGCCGCGCGCTCTGTTCGCCGGCCTCGCCGGGGGCTCCGCCGGTGAGCCGGAGGAACACGTCGTCCAGGGTGGGATGGCGCAGCGCGACGTCCTCTGCGGCCACACCGGTCCTGCTGAGCTCGACGGCCACGTCGGCAAGCGTCACCGCGTCGCCGGTGACGGCCACGCTGACCTGCCGGTGCTCCGGGTCGGTCACCGGCTCGCCGCCGGTCATCCGGCCCAGCACGGCGGCCGCGGCGGCGAGCCCGCCGGCCTCCCTGACCAGCACGGTGAGCCGGCCGCCGATCGCCGCCTTGAGCTCGGCGGGAGTGCCCGCGGCGATCACCCGCCCGCTGTCCACGACCGCGATCCGGCCGGCCAGGTGGTCGGCCTCGTCCATGTACTGCGTGGTGAGCAGCACGGTGGTGCCGGCCGCGGCCAGGCCGCTGATGCCGGCCCAGATGTCGGCGCGGCTGCGCGGGTCAAGGCCGGTGGTCGGCTCGTCCATGAACAGCACCGGCGGCGCGACGATCAGGCTGGCGGCGAGGTCGAGCTTGCGGCGCATCCCGCCGGAGTACCCCTTGACCACGCGGTCGGCCGCCCCGGCCAGGCTGAACTGGTCCAGCAGCTCGTCGGCCCGGCGGCGGACCAGGCGGCCGGGCAGATGGTACAGCCGGCCGAACATGCGCAGATTGTCCCGGCCGCTCAGCTTGTCATCCACCGCCGCGTGCTGGCCGGCCAGGCCGATCCGCGCCCGCACCTGGGCGGCGTCCGCCACCACGTCGTAACCGGCGACCCGGGCCCGGCCGGAATCCGGCGCGGTGAGCGTGGCCAGGATCCGGACCGCCGTGGTCTTGCCCGCGCCGTTGGGCCCGAGCAGGCCGCACACCGTGCCGGCCGGCACACTCAGGTCCAGCCCCTGCAAGGCGTGGGTGCGCTTGAACCGCTTGTGCAGGCCCTCCGCGACGATCACCGCGCCATCGTCCGTCATCGCCCATCCCCTTCACTAGGTACGTCGTACGCAATTAATGTGGTGACGGTAGCAAACTAGGTACGATGTACGCAACTGGGTAAGATGGGCGGCGATGAGCAGCGAGGCAGGCATGACGGTGACCCCGGCCGGGGAGGCCGGTTCACGACCGGGCAGCGGGATTCCGGAGGATGCAGAGCCGATGCCGGGTACCGGGATCTCGCCGGTGGTCTGGATGCTGCCGGAACGCCCGGCGCGCGGCCCGAAGCCGGCGCACAGCCGGGACGAGATCGCCGCCGCCGCCATCAAGATCGCCGACGCGGACGGGCTCGACGCGGTGACCATGCGCCGGGTCGCCGCAGCGGTCGGCTGCGGCACGATGACGCTCTACCGTTACGTGCCGACCAAGGACCACCTGCTCGATCTGATAGCCGACGTCACCGCAGGCGAGATCGAACTGCCCGCGCTGTCCGGGGACTGGCGCGCTGACCTGCGGGAGATCGCCTGCCTGCAGCGCGCCCTGCTGATGCGCCACCCCTGGCTGGCCGGGCTCCAGTCGAGCCGGCCGTCGTTCGGCCCCAACACCTTGCGCAACGTCGAGCACGGGTTCAGCATCCTCGACAATCTGGGCCTGACCATCGACGAGATGATGATCATGCTCAACAGCCTGATGGCCTACGTGCTCGGCGTGGCGGTCGGCCAGCTCGCCGAGCAGGAGGCGCAGCGCCGCACCGGGCTGACCGCCGAGCAGTGGCAGGCCTGGATGTCGCCTTACGTCAGGAAGCTGATGGCCACCGGCCAGTACCCGATGTTCAACCGGATCATCGCCGACGCGGCGCTGCCGCACCGGGAGAACAGCGCCGAGGAGGGATTCCGGCTCGGCCTGGAACGGATCCTGGACGGCATCGCCGCCGGCCTTCCCGCCGACGCGGGCTGATCGTCAATCGGGCCAGCGGGCGCGGCGGATGTCCACCTTGACCGGTGGTTCCGCGGAGCGCAGCGGGGTGTGTTCCTTGCGGTAGTGGGTGAGCGCCGCGCGATCGTGGCCCGGTGCGGGGGTGCCGTCGGCATGGATCACCCGCCACCAGGCGACCCCGCCGCCCCACAGCGCCATCACCCGGCCTACCTGGCGCGGCCCGCCCTCACTGAGGTACTCGGCGATGTCGCCGTAGGACATCACCCGGCCGGGCGGGATCGCGTCCACCACGTCCAGGACGCGGCTGGAGAACCCGTCCAGCTCGGCCTGGCCCGCCTCGGCCGCCCGGTTACCCGGCACCGGCGGTGACCTTGCGCGGGTGGTGTGCGGCGCAGCCGTCAAGGCCAATCAACCCGGTCATCGGGCGCTCACGGGGCTGCTGGGCCCGAGTGCTGCCTGCGCAGCACGACAAGGCCGGACACGGCCGCGCTGACCAGGGCCAGTGAGACCACGGCGAACAGCGCGAACAAGATGAGCAGGCCGGGGCCGCGCTTGACCACCGGGGCGGGCGGCACAGCGGACCGGCCGCCGCCGAAGTGCACGGCCGTGGCCAGGCCGGCGGTGGTGGCCGGGGCCGCGGCCAGGTGCTTGGCGGCGGTGAGCGCGGCGGCCGCGTCCACCGTGCCGAAGCCGACCCGGTCGTCGTACCCGCCGGACGGGCGGTTGTGCGTGCTCCTGGTGAGCGCGGCGGCGACCTGCGGCGCCGGCAGCCGCGGGTAGGCGGCCCTGATCAGCGCGGCCACGCCAGCGGTGAGCGCGCACGCCGGGCTGGTCCCGCTGACCAGCCAGTACTGGCCGTTGCGGCCCTGCGCGGGCACGTTGACGCCGGGCGCGGCCAGCTGTACCGAGAGGTTGTCGCTGGAGAAGCCGGCCGACTGGCCTTGCTGGTTCACCGCGGCCACCCCGATCACGCCCGGGTAGTCGGCCGGGAACGAGTACGGCGCGGACCGGCGGGTCGGCTTGCCGGAGTTACCCGACGAGGCCAGCACGACGACGTTGTGCTGGTAGGCGTACTGCAGGGCGGAGCGGACCGACCGGCTCGGCCCGTCGTAGCCGATCGACATGCTGATCACGCCGACCTTGTCGTTCACCGCGTCGCGAATCGCCTTGGCCAGCGCGTCCTGAGACTCCGACGGCGGCTCACGCTGGTACTTCTTGTAACCCGGGTCACCGGGGTCGGTGATCACCCGGATGGACAGAATCTTGGCCCGCGGGGCGGTGCCGAGGATGCCGTCGGCGCCGCCGCCGGTGCCGTGCCCGGCGATCAGCGAGGCCATCCAGGTGCCGTGCTGGCCCCAGTCCGGGTTGCCCATCGGGGTGCCGACGCGGGTGAGGTCCGGGCCGGTGGTGACCGAGCCCGCCAGGTCGGAGACCTGCGGGTTGACGCCGCTGTCGATGACCGCGACCGTCATGCCGGCGCCCTGCGTCACCGTCCAGGCGGCCTGCGCGTTCACCATGTCGAGCACCCACTGCTGGGCGTCCCTGACCTGGTCGGCCCGGGCCGGGCCAGCGGCGGCCAGCCCGGCGGGCAGGGCCAGCACGAGCGCGGCGACAGCGAAGCCTGCCCGTCGCGCGGCGCCCACGGGCCGTGGCACGGCGGGTGCCGCACGGCGGCCGCCGCTCAGCATCCGGGTGCCCCCGGGCACTTCGGCGCCGCGGGTGCCACGCCGAGGGAGGAGCCGACGGCGCCAGCCACGCCATCACCGACGCCGGTCATCTCGCTGTCGGCGTAGGAGTCCATCGAGACGCGGTCGTAATGGCGGCTGTCGGTGTAGCCGACGGTGTACAGCACGAGGTAGGGACCGCGGCGGTAGGCACCGGACAGCTGCCGGTCCCGGTCGCCGAACCCAGCGGCCAGCGTGTGGCTGAACGGCACGGTTTTGACCCCGGGGCGCAGCCCCTTGTCCTGCGGCAGGCTGGACGGCGCGGGCGCGGTGCCGTGCAGCACCGCGACTCCGACCGTGACCACGTAGCTGTCGGTGCCGTCGGTGTAGGTGGCGCGCAGCACACTCAGGCAGCCGTCCGCGGTGAGCACCCTGGCCAGCGGTTTGTCGGTGGCGGCGGTGCAGGTGGACTGGCGGGCGATGCCCACCCGGTGGGCGCGCAGGGTGAGGCCGGAGGCCGCGCCGAAGTCCGTGCCGGGCAATTGGTAACCGACGGTATCCGGGAAGATCTTCCCGGCGGGCCAGTCACGCCACCGGCTGACCGTCTCCCAGGACGTGATCTGCTGCTGCTGGGCCGCGCTGAACTTGCGCGGCAGGATCTGGGCGGCCAGGCCCACGACGGACGCGGCCAGCCCGGCGATGCCGAGCACCGCGGCCAGCACGGTCAGCCAGAAACGCGGCGAACCGGTGAGTGTGGGCCGCGGTTGTGACGGCGGGGCCGTGGCCGGTTCCGCGTCGTGTCCGGGAGGGGCCGACCGGGTGAACGGCTCGGTGGCAGGGGGACTGGCTGGGCTGGCCGGAATCCGCGGCGGGGCCGCGGCCGGCCCTGGTGGGCCGCCGGCCGCCCCCTCGGCAGGAATATCCGGCTGCGTCACCACAACGGCATGCTACGGCGTAGTTGGGTCACGTTGTCCTGTCCGGCCTCATGTTCCTACGTTAACCTGTGCCGTTACCTGCGGAACACCGTGCTGAAGCGTTTCCGGACGGCCGAAATTTCGCCTCCGGCCGGGGTGATAACCGCCTTGGGCAAGACACAATTAACTGAGCAGCAAATTTGTGCAACACGGGTGCGTAGGCGGTCATTCATGGACCAACATGGGCCGAATGAACCGGGCGGCAAACGTGAGCGCAGCCAGGGCGGCGGACCTTGTCCCGACGCAGCCCGGCGGGCCGCCTGACGCCGCAGATTCGGCCGGGGAGACCAAAAAACCCCTGCTCAGCACCCATGACGGTGGCGCCCAGGCACGGCCGGAGCCGGCCGCCAGGGAGTCGGCCGGGGACCTGGCCGAGGCGGTGCGCCAGGCACAGGAGGGTGATGAGGACGCCTTCCGGGTCCTCTACCGGGACATTCATCCACGAATACTGCGATACCTCCGGGCCATTGTCGGCAATGACGCGGATGACGTCGCATCGGAAACGTGGCTGCACATTGCACGTGGGCTGACCGCCTTTCAGGGTGATTCCGACGGGTTCCGCGGCTGGACGGCCACGATCGCCAGAAACCGGGCCACCGATCACCTCAGGCAGCATCGCCGCCGGGCCCCCACGGTCGCCGTGCCGGTGGACGAACTGACCGGCCTGGTCGGCGCCGAGGACACGGCGGACCTGGCGATCGAAGGCATATCCACCGACGCGGCGATCGCGCTGATCGGCCGGCTCCCCCAGGATCAGGCTGAGGCGGTTCTGCTCCGCACGGTGATGGGTCTCGACGCGGCCACCGCGGCCCAGGTGCTCGGCAAGCGGCCCGGTGCGGTGCGCACCGCCGCCTATCGTGGCCTGCGGAAACTTGCCTCCTTCCTGGAGGAGTGACACAAATGAGGGGCTTGACGCTGAAAGAGATGAGATGAACGTCAATCGTCCTGAACGGCTGCGCCGGGCCACCGCCGAGGAACTGCTCGACGGTGCACCCGCAAGCGGGCACCCCACCGGTGACCCGCTGGCCAGCATGCTGGCCGCAGCCGCCGCGCCACCACGCGCCGCCGAGCGGGCCGGTGAGGACGCTGCCGTGACCGCATTCCTCGCGGAGCATCTCGTCCCTGTCAGTCATTCCGGAAGAGGACAGATGATCAAGTCCCCGCTTGCCAAGATCCTCACCATGAAGGTCGGCGCAGCCGCGCTGGCCCTTAGCGCCGGCGGCGTAGCCCTCGCCGCGAGCACCGGCGCCCTTTCGCCTTCGGCGGCCGGTTCCGCGCGGGGTGGCGCGTCGGCGAGCGTCGCCACGGGCCAGGGCGGCGCGCACGTGTCCGCACAGGCCTCGGGTTCGGGCCAGCACAACGGTGCGGGCCACAAGGCGAGCACCCCCACCGCGCACGTCCTGTCGGCGGTCGAGTCGGGCAAGATGTGCCGCGAACTGGCCGGCCAGGTGGCCAAGACGGTCGCCAAGGCCGACCACACCGCCGTCGGCGCGCTCACCCAGACCGGTCTGCAGAGCGCCCTGGAAAACCCTGCGCTCGCCCCGGTCGTGAACAACCCGTTGTTCACCTCCCTGGTGGCCACCGCGGAGAGCAAGGCCAACGTGGCCGACTACTGCGGGCTCGTCCTGCACCTGGCGAAGCTGCCGGTGCCGGCCGCGCTGGTCAACATGCCCATCTCGGTGCTGTCCGGCCTTCCGTCCAGCATCGTGGCGCAGATCTCCGCGGCGGCGATGACCGGCGTCCCCGCCGCCGGGCTGGCCCACCTGCCGGTCGCGTTCGTGACCCGGCTGCCGGCCGGCACGCTGGTCGAGATGCCGGCCACGGTGCTGGCCAAGCTGCCGGTCAGCACGCTGACCAGTGTGCTGACCAAGCTGCCCACCGGCACGCTCGTCAGCCTGCTCCCGGCGCTGCCCACGGGCACGCTGACCGACGTGCTGTCCAGCCTGCCCACCGGGTCGCTGACCAGCATCCTGGGCAAGGTGCCCGCGGGCTCGCTCGGCGGCGTCCTGAACAAGCTGCCCGCCGGATCGCTGACCAGCATCCTGAACAAGCTGCCCGCCGGATCGCTCGGCAGCGTGCTGTCCAGGCTGCCGACCGGGTCGCTCACCAGCATCCTGAACAAGCTGCCCGCCGGGTCGCTGAACGGGCTGCTGGGCAAGCTGCCCGCCGGGTCGCTGAACAAGATCCTGGGCGGGCTGCCGTCCTCGCTGCTGAACGGACTGCCGCACTCGCTGCTGTCCCAGCTGACCGGCTCACTGTGACATCAAGCTCACGGTGACATCAGGCCCACCCTGAAAAACTGGCTCCCGCCCGCGGCACCCCGTGATGGGTACCGGGCCTCCCCCAGCCCCCCAGGACCCGGTACCAGGTCCGGGGTGCGCGGGCGGGAGACAGTCCAGGCACGCGGCCGGGGCACCTGCCCTGTCCCCCCGCTCTGGCCGCGTGCCTGATTAAGCCTCATCAAGCCTCGGGGGAGGCGAAGGCCCCGTCCGCTCTACCGGACGGGGCCTTCTGAGTACTTCCGGGGGCGTGGATAGGCTCTGCCCCCCGCAGGATTTTCCTGGAGGGGATGCGGGGGGCAGAGCCCGGCATGTCCAAGCGGGCGGGCGCCGGCGCCCGGTGCCCGCCCGCGGTCAGGCCGGGCCGCGTTGCCCAGTGCGCGGCCGCTGGCGAGAGAGTGCGACGCCGACCAGGCAGAGCAGGCCGCCGCCGAGGGCCAGCCACCCCGGGACCTGGCCCAGGATCGCCCAGGCCATCAGCACGGTCAGGAACGGGACCAGGTACGTCGTCGCGCCCATCTTGCTGGCGGAGGTCCTCGACAGCGCGTACGCCCAGGTGGTGAAGGCCAGGGCGGTGGGGAACACGCCCAGGTAGGCGACGCTCAGCGTGGCGGACAGCGGAGCTGTGGCCAGCTGGGAAACCAGCTGCCCGCTGAACGGCAGGCACGCCAGCGCACCCACCGCGCAGCCGAACGTGGTGACCTGAAGCGCCGAGGCGTGCCGCAGCGCGGGCTTCTGGCTGATCACGGCCACGGAATAGGACACCGCCGCCAGCAGGCAGAGCAGGACTCCCGCGAGCGATGGATGCCTGCCCGTCGAGGTGGCGATGCCGACCAGAATGACGCCGGCGAACGACACCGTGATCCCCACAATCAGCGGGCGTGGCAGGCCCTCCCTCAGCAGCCAGCCGCTCAGCAGCGCGATCAGGATCGGCCCGATGTTGACCACCATCGCCGCGGTGCCCGCGTCCACGTGCTGTTCGCCCCAGTTCAGCGCGACCATGTAGAGGCCGAACCACAGCACGCCGGTGGTCACGATCCCCGGCCAGGCGGCACGCGGTGGCCATCCCGCACGCCGGACGAGCGATATCGCGGCCAGCACCACGGCGGCGGGCAGCAGCCGGCCCAGGGCCAGGGCGCCGGCGGAGAAGTCCCGCCCGGCGCTGCGGATGGCGACAAACGCCGAGGCCCACAGCAGCACCGTCACCCCGGCCGCGAGCATGGCCCGGCGATCGGGACGTGGCACCTGCTGGCCGGCTGGCAGCGCTGCGGCTGCGGCTGGAGCTGGGGCAGCCTGGTCGGTTGGCTTGCTCACGCTGTGCTTGCTCACGCTGTGCTTGCTCACACGGGGCAAACGCGACCGGCGGCCCGAATGTGAGACGTCAGTGTCGCTGGCTCGCATGGGATGCCTCCTCTGGCCTCTGGCCGGAACGCTAGTGGCGGCATAAGGCATCCGTCCAATGCATAGCTTTAAGCAACTCGATGCAAGATACTGATGCATTGTGGAGCTAGGTCACGTTGAGGCGTTTCTCGCGATCGCCCGGGGCGGCGGCTTCGCGCGGGGGTCCGCCGCGCTGCACCTGTCCCAGCCCGCGGTCAGCCGCCGCATCAAGCTGCTGGAGACCGAGCTCGGCGCGCCGCTGTTCGACCGGCTCGGCCGCGGCGTGGCGCTCACCGAGGCCGGCCGCGCATTCCTGCCGCACGCGCAGGCCATGCTGGCCTCGATGAGGGACGGGATCGACGCGGTCGGCGCGGTGCGCGGTACCGGGCACGGTCCGGTCACACTCGCGCTGGTCGGCACCCTGGCCAGCAGCAGCCTGACCGCGCGGCTGAGCCGGCTCTGCCAGCGGCACCCGCGCCTGGACCTGCGGCTGCGCACCGCCCTCAGCGCGGAGGTGAGCGCGCTGGTGCTGCGCGGGGACGCGGCCGTGGGACTGCGCTACGACACCGACCCCGATCCGGGGCTGGTGTCGGTCGTCATCGGCCAGGAGCGGCTGGTCGCGGTGTGCCCGCCGGGGCACCCGCTGGCGGCCGGCGGGCCCGACCTGGCCGCCGCGCTAGCCGGGCAGCGATGGCTGGCCTTCCCTACCGGGCCCGGCGCGCCCGGTGACCCGTACGTGGCCGCGTTGTGGCAGCTACTGGCCGCGCACGGGCTCGGGACCGCCGAGATCCTGCCGATCGACAGTCTGACCGCACAGAAGCGGATGACCGAGGCGGGCTTCGGCCTGGCCATCCTCCCCGAGAGCAGCCTCGACGAGGAACTGCGCACCGGGAGTCTGTGCGTGATCGACACGCCTGTGCTGACCGCCACGATCCCGGTGGCGCTGCTCCGCCGCCGTAACGCGTTCCAGACCGGAGCAGCCCAGGCGCTCGCCGCGGCGCTGAGCGACTGGCCGCGCGACTCCGGTGGGCTCAGTAGCTGGGCAGTGCGGGATCGACCTGGTTGATCCAGGCGAGCACGCCCCCGCCGACATGCACGGCGTCGGCGAACCCGGCGTTCTTCACCACGGCCAGGGCCTCGGCCGAGCGGGCACCACTCTTGCAGTGCAGCACGACCCGCTTGTCCTGGGGCAGCCGCTCGAGGGCCTCACCCGACATGAACTCGCCCTTGGGGATCAGCGTGGCGCCGGGGATCGAGACGATCTCGTACTCGTTCGGCTCCCGGACGTCGACCAGGAAGATGTCGTCGCCGCGGTCGAGCATGTCCTTCAGCTCGGTGGCGGTGATCGTGGAGCCGGCGGCGGCCTTCTGCGCGTCCTCGGACACGGTGCCGCAGAACTCCTCGTAGTCGATCAGCTCGGTGATCGTCGGCTGCTTGCCGCACACCGGGCACTCCGGGTCCTTCTTGACCTGCAGCTTCCGGTAGGACATCTCCAGCGCGTCGTAGATCATCAGCCTGCCGACGAGCGGGTCGCCGATGCCGGCGATGAGCTTGATCGCCTCGTTGACCTGGATCGAGCCGATGGAGGCGCACAGCACACCGAGCACTCCGCCCTCGGCGCAGGACGGCACCATGCCCGGCGGCGGCGGCTCGGGGTACAGGCAGCGGTAGCAGGGCCCGTGCTCGGCCCAGAACACGCTGGCCTGGCCGTCGAAGCGGTAGATCGAGCCCCACACGTACGGCTTGCCGAGCAGCACGCAGGCGTCGTTGACCAGGTACCGGGTGGCGAAGTTGTCCGTGCCGTCCACGATGAGGTCGTAGGGCCCGAAGATACGCAGCGCGTTGTCGGAGTCCAGCCGTTCCTCGTGCAGCACGACGTTCACGTTCGGGTTGAGCTCGAGGATCGAGTCGCGCGCGGACTCGGCCTTGGACCGACCCACGTCCGACTGGCCGTGGATGATCTGGCGCTGCAGGTTCGACTCGTCCACCACGTCGAAGTCGATCACGCCGAGCGTGCCGACACCGGCGGCGGCCAGGTAGAGCAGCGCGGGCGAGCCGAGCCCGCCGGCGCCCACACAAAGGACTTTGGCGTTCTTCAGGCGCTTCTGCCCGGTCATCCCGACGTCGGGGATGATCAGGTGGCGCGAATAACGCCGCACCTCGTCTACGGTCAGCCCATCGGCCGGTGATACCAGCGGTGGCAACGACACAGTGACTCTCCTGAACTGGATGGCCGCTTTACCTGTATAACGAACCGGCCACGGCAGGCGCGCATTCCCGGCCCTCGTCCAGCCCTGCGCCGGGTGCCCCGCTTCGCTGCCCGAGGGGGTAAAGGTGCGTGGGCACTTTTTAGCGTGCGGGTACTAAAAACTGCCCGTGATCATGGGGAGACCCGGTCGTGCGGGGCTTGGTGCGGCAGGTGTGGCGGAGAAATGTCACTGGACGCCGGTACAACGCTGGTGTGCGGACGAAATGTACGCGACATCCACTCGGAATTCCACTAGCAGCGCCTCGTGTCGCCACTTACCCCGGGAGACCACATGCACGAACAGCCTGACGGCCCACCCGCCCTGCCCGGAAGCGGGACGCCCGGCCGACCCCGGCGTGGTCGGCAGGAGCGGAACGGTGGCGAACGGAGCGGTGCTGAGCAGAGCGGTGCCGAGCAGAGCGGTGCCGAGCAGAGCGGTGCCGAGCGGAACGGTGCCGAGCGGAACGGTGCCGAGCGGAACGGTGGCGAACGGAGCGGGCGGGAGCGGCGTGGGCGGGGGCGGCCTGCACGCCGCCCGGTGGCGCGGCCGCTCCCTGACCCGGTCGCGATCCGGGCCGGCCGGATCCCGGACGCCGCGCCACCCTATGACGAAGAGATGGCCGGCCGCGCCCACCGTGGTTCCGGCGCAGGTGAGCCATCCCGGGAGTGCATGGGCAGCGCGGGCGAGCCGTCCCCGGAGCGCGGGCTTGGCGGGAGCGGGCTGGGCGGCGAACGCCCGGCGGTCACGTCCCGGCCGCGTGGGGGCGCGGGCCGGGCGCCGGGTGGGAACGCGGGCACCGGCCCGGGGCGGCGGGCAGCCGCCAGCGGAAGCCAGGGCGGGCGGGACCGGCGCGGCACGCTGGACCGGCGCGGGGCTCCCGGAGGCGGGGCTCCCGGAGGCGGGGCTGGTGATGGGCGCGGCGGCCGGGGTCGGCGTGGCGATGGGCCGGGACCGGGCGGCGTGGAGTGGCCGAGCCGGTTCGCGCAGGTGCTGACGGAGACGCTGGCCGGATCCCGGCCGCCGGCCCAGATCGCCCCGTGGACGACCGAGCGGGCCCGGACGCACATCCGCAAGCTCGGGCCGCTGCTGATGGCCGGCCCGCGGCCGGTGGTCCGGCGGGTCGTCACGTCACGGCCCGCGCCGGGCGTGGTGGAGATGTCCATCGTGGTCGGCACGGCCGACCGGATACGCGCGCT
Source organism: Streptosporangiaceae bacterium (assembly GCA_036501145.1). Lineage (GTDB taxonomy): Bacteria > Actinomycetota > Actinomycetes > Streptosporangiales > Streptosporangiaceae > PALSA-505. The sequence goes on from DASYAV010000203.1 coordinate 48,695, forward strand.
GGCCATCAGGCTGGAACACCAGGGTGCACGGCGTGCGGCCCCGGGGCGGCCGGGCAGGCAGGCACGCTGGGTCTGCACCACCGTCGAGGCGGCCTGAGGCCAGGCGCCCTGGTTGAGCGGCATCGCGGATGGCGGCTGGTCGCGGTGGTGCTGGGTCGGGCGTCCCCGCGGGTGACGGCCGGTCCGGTGGTGCTGGGTCAGGCGTCGCCGCGGGTGCGGGGGTCCCCGTGGCAGCGCTTGTACTTGCGCCCCGAGCCACACGGGCAGGGGTCGTTGCGGCCGGTCCGGCCGGGGCCGTTCCCTCCGCCTTCGGTGTGCTGTTCGACGCCGGCGCCGCCGGCCGCGCCGCCGTCCATGGTCGGCGCCGTGTACTGCAGCTGGCCCTGGCGGCGGTGACCCGAGCCCATCCCGGCGCGGGCGGCCAGGCCGGCCGGCACGGCGGACGGCTGCTCCTGCGCGCCGCCCGGCTGCTGAGCCTGTGCCTGCTGAGCCTGTGCCTGCTGAGCCTGTGACCGCTGGCCCTGCGCGGCGTGCGCCGGGCGCCTGCGGCGGCCGGTGGACTGGGCGGGGGCCTGCTGGGCGGGACCGGCCGCTGCGTCCGCCGTGGGCGGCTGCTCGGGCTGGGCGCCGTTGGGTGCCTGCCCGGTGCCCGGTTCCTGCACCTCGACTTCCACGTTGAACAGGAGGCCGACCGACTCCTCCTTGATGCCCTCCATCATCGAGCTGAACATGTCGAAGCCCTCCCGCTGATACTCGATCAGCGGGTCCCGCTGCGCCATGGCGCGCAGCCCGATGCCTTCCCTGAGGTAGTCCATCTCGTACAGGTGCTCGCGCCACTTGCGGTCGAGCACCGACAGCACGACCCGGCGTTCCAGCTCGCGCATAACCTCGGGGCCGAGGTCCTGCTCACGGTGCTGGTAGGCGCCCTGGGCATCGTTGATCATGCTCTCGTAGAGGAAGTCCCCGGACAGCCCGGCGACTTCGCCGCCGACCTCGTCGGTCAGCTCGTCCACGGTGAGGGAGACCGGGTACAGGGTGCGGAACGCGGTCCACAGCTTCTCCAGGTCCCATTCCTCGGGGAAGCCCTCGGCGGTGGCGCCGGTCACGTAGCCACCGACCACTTCGCTGATCATGTCGCGAATCTGCTCGGTCATGTCCTCGCCGGCGAGCACCCGGTGCCGCTCGCCATAGATGACCTTGCGCTGGCGGTTGAGCACGTCGTCGTACTTGAGCACGTCCTTGCGGATCTCGAAGTTCTGCTGCTCAACCTGGGTCTGAGCGGACCGGATGGCCCGGGTAACCGTCTTGGACTCGATCGGCACTTCCGGCGGGGTCTTGAGGAACTCCATGAAGTGCGCGACCTTGTCGGCGTTGAACATGCGCATCAGGTCGTCCTCGAGCGACAGGTAGAACCGGGACTCACCCGGGTCGCCCTGACGGCCGGACCGGCCGCGCAGCTGGTTGTCGATGCGCCGCGACTCGTGCCGCTCGGTGCCGAGCACGTACAGGCCGCCGGCGGCGACCACCGCCTCGTGCTCCTCGGTGGCCCCCCTCTTGGCCTTGTCCAGGGCCTCCGGCCACGCGGCCTCGTAGTCCTCCGGCGTCTCCAGCGGGGACAGCCCGCGCGCGTGCAGCTCCAGGTCCGCCATGAACTCCGGGTTGCCGCCGAGCATGATGTCGGTGCCGCGGCCCGCCATGTTGGTGGCCACGGTGACCGCGCCGGCCCGGCCCGCCTGCGCGATGATCGCGGCCTCACGCTCGTGGTTCTTCGCGTTCAGCACCTCGTGCGGCACGCCGCGGCGCTTCAGCATTTTGGAGACGACCTCGGACTTCTCCACGCTGATCGTGCCGACCAGGACCGGCTGCCCCGCCTGATGGCAGGCAAAAATGTCTTCGACGCAGGCCTCGAACTTGGCCTGCCCCGTCTGGTAGATCAGGTCCGACTCGTCTTTCCTGACCATCGGCATGTTGGTGGGGATCTGCACCACGCCGAGCTCATAGGTCTTCTGGAACTCGTTCGCCTCGGTCATGGCCGTACCGGTCATGCCGGCCAGCTTCTCGTAGAGGCGGAAGTAGTTCTGCAGGGTGATCGTGGCGAGGGTCTGGTTCTCGTCCTTGATCTGCACGCCTTCCTTGGCCTCGATGGCCTGGTGCATGCCCTCGTTGAACCGCCGGCCGTGCAGGATGCGGCCGGTGAACTCGTCGACGATCAGGACCTCGCCGTTCATCACGACGTATTCGTTGTCGCGCTTGTACAGCTCCTTGGCCTTGAGCGCGTTCTGCATGAAGCTGACCAGGGGCGTGTTGGTGGAGTCGTAGAGGTTGTCGATGCCCAGCTGGTCCTCGACCTTCTCCACGCCCTTCTCGAGGACACCGACGGTGCGCTTCTTCGGGTCGTACTCGTAGTCGTACTTGGTCCGCTGCTCGGCCGCCTTGGCCTTGTCGTGGGGCGTCTTGAGGTTGCTCTCCACGATCTCGATGCCGCGCAGCCGGGGCACGATCTTGGCGAACTCCTCATACCAGCGGGAGTTCTGCTCGGCCGGGCCGCTGATGATCAGCGGGGTGCGGGCCTCGTCGATGAGGATCGAGTCGACCTCGTCCACGATGGCGAAGTTGTGCCCGCGCTGGACAAGCTCCTCCTGGCTCCAGGCCATGTTGTCGCGCAGGTAGTCGAAGCCAAACTCGTTGTTGGTGCCGTAGGTGATGTCGGCGTCGTACTGCTTGCGGCGCTCCTCCGGCGTCATGTCGGACAGGATCACGCCCACCTCGAGGCCGAGGAAGTGGTGGATCCGGCCCATCCACTCGGCGTCACGCTTGGCCAGGTAGTCGTTGACCGTGACCACGTGCACGCCCTTGCCTTCCAGGGCGTTCAGGTACGCGGGCAGCACCGAGGTGAGGGTCTTGCCCTCGCCGGTCCGCATCTCAGCGATGTACCGGTTGTGCAGCGCGGCCCCGCCCATGATCTGCACGCGGAAGTGCCGCTGGCCGAGGGTGCGGGTCGAGGCCTCGCGCACCGCGGCGAACGCCTCGGGGAGCAGATCATCGAGCGTCTCCCCGTCCGTATAACGCTGCTTGAACTCCTCGGTCTTGGCACGCAGTCCGCTGTCGCTCAGTTCGGCGAAGTCCTCCGCGATGGAGTCGACCTGATCCGCTATCTTGCTGAACCGGCGCAGGATCCTGCCTTCACCTGCGCGCAGGACCTTATCGATGACCTCTGGCACTTCTCGTCGCGCTCCTCGTCGGTCGATTGACCTGGGCCGAGCCGCCGCTTCGTGCACCGGGACCGGGGGTCGTGGGCATATGGCGGCGGACGGTGGCGTTCCACACGCCGCCGTAACCAATGTCATGGTAGGCGAGATGGGCGGGGAAACCGAGCCGGAGCGATCGATCGGGCCGGACTCGGGGGGCCGGTGCACGCGGCCGGCCGGATGCGGCCACAATGGGAGACGCGGCGGACAGCCGGAGGAGAGGAGCAGCCGCATGGCTGACCAGGTGGGATCGGGCATCGTGAGCGGTGCCACGGAAAGCACGGCCGGGTTCGGGCCGGGCGTGTCGGATGTGGCGCCTGCCGGTGCTCCGCACGCACCGGGCGAGTACCCGCACTTCTCCGGACGGCCGGTGTCGTGGGCCGCGGTGATCATCATCGTCATCGGGTTCATACTCGGCGGGGCCGCGCTCGTCGCCGGGCCGGTGTGGTGGCTGTTCTGGACCGGGACCGGGATCGTCGTGGTCGGTGGCATCGTGGCCACGGCCAGCGGAATCTTCAACGACTGGTACTGATCCACCGCGGCGGGCGCCCAGCCACTTCGCGGCGGGCGCCCGGCCACTTTATGCCCGTGCGTAATGTCAGAGCCGGCTATTACGCTCTGGGCTTGTGGCACGCCTCCTCACCGCCGGCACACAACTCACGCTGGCCCCCGATGACGTACGCCGGATGACCTTGCGCGCGCAGGGGTTCCTCGGGGCGGACGCCCGCCGCGGCGGCGTCAGCGGCATGCTGAACCGGCTGGGCGCGGTGCAGCTCGACACGATCAGCGTGCTCGCCAGGTCGCACGAGCTCGTCGCCTATGCCCGGCTCGGGGCGATGCCGCGGGAAAAGATCGAGCGCGCCTACTGGCATCCGCGCAACCCCGCCGCCTTCGAGTACTGGGCGCACGCGGCATGCATCCTGCCGCTCGAGCAGTGGCCGCTGTTCGCGGCCCGGCGGCGCTCGTTCCGCGCCCGTGGCCTGCGCTGGCACGAGGTCCCGGCGAAAGCCTGCGAAGAGGTGCTGGCCCGGCTGCGCGCCGAGGGCCCGCTGACCACCACCGATCTCGGCGGGGCGAAGACCGGCGGCGAGTGGTGGGACTGGTCCGAGGTGAAGATCGCCGTCGAGTGGCTGCTCGATATCGGCGACGTCGTGTGCGTGCGCCGCACCGGCTGGCGGCGGGTGTACGACCTGCCCGAGCGGGTGGTCCCGGCCGAGCACCTCGGCCTGGAGCTGTCCGATGAGCAGTGCCTGTCCCGGCTGGCCGCGGTGGCCGCGCGGGCGCTGGGCGTGGTCACCGAGGCCGACCTGGTCGACTTCCACCGGCTGCAGCGCATCGTGGGCGTCGGGCAGGCCAAGAGCGACCTCATCGCCAAGTCCGCGGCGGCGGCCGGGCTGGTCCCGGTCACGATCGAGGGCAGCGGCCGGGGAACCCGGCCCACCCTTCGGGTCCCGGCCTGGGCCGACCCGGCCGCACTGGAGCAGCCGCCGCGCGGCAGGCACCGCAGCACGCTCTTGTCGCCGTTCGACTCGCTGGTCTGGGACCGCAAGCGGACGCTGCGGATGTTCGGCTTCAGCCACAGCCTGGAGGCTTACGTGCCCGCCGCCAAGCGGGTACACGGCTACTTCGCCATGCCGCTGCTGGCCGGTGGCCGGCTGGCCGGGCGGGTGGACCCGGCGCGGGAAGGCCGGACGCTCATCGGCCGCCAAGTGTCCCTGGAGCGCGGGTCGGCGGCCGAGCCGATGGCGCAGGCGCTGCACGAGGCGGCCTCCTGGGTGGGCTGCGACCAGGTGCGGCTGGGCGTGGTCAAGCCCGCCGAGCACGCAGCACGGCTGCACGCGGCGGTGGCCGCTCTGCAGTAACCGCCGCCCGGCGGTTAACGCCACCGTGGCGGTGGACGCCGACCCCGGCGAGGCGCAGCCGTCACGGCTAATTGATGTCGATCAGCTTGTCGCGCAGGGCGATCATGACCGCTTCCATCCGGGAGTGGATCTGCAGCTTCTCCAGGATGTTGCGGACGTGGTTCTTCACGGTGTTCTCGGAGATGAACAGCTCCCGGGCGATGTCGCGGTTGTTCATCCCCCTGGCCACCAGCTTGAGCACTTCCATCTCGCGCTCGGTGAGCTTGGGCGCGGGGAGCTGCTGGGGAGGCTGCTCCTCGCCGCGCCGGGCGAGCGTGGCGAACTCGGTGAGCAGCTTGCCGGCCATCGACGGGCTGATCAGCGACTGGCCGCCGTGCACGGCGCGGACCGCGTCGGCCACCTCATCCAGCGGGATGTCCTTGAGCAGGTAGCCGCTGGCCCCTTCCCTGATCGCCTCGAACAGGTCCTCTTCCTCGTCGCTGATCGTCAGCATGACGATCTTCGTGCTGGGCGCGGCGTCCTTCATCGCCCGGCACGCCTCGATGCCGCTGCTCTTGGGCATCCGGATGTCCATGAGCACGATGTCGGGCAGCGACTCGGCGGCCCGCTGAGTCGCCTCGGCGCCGTCGCTCGCCTGGCCGACGAGTTCGATGTCGTCCTCCTCGTCGAGGACCATCTCCAGCCCGCGGCGGAAGAGCGCATGATCATCAACGATGAGCACGCGGATGGGTTCTGGACCCGCCACACCGCCCGGGCTCCCGCCGGCGGCTCGCTGATCTGCGCCCACGCTGAACTCCTCCTCTGGCGCAGCGGCTCCGCGCTGCGTGGCCTGCTGATCAGACTGTGACTGACTGAGCCAGGCTACGCAAGTGCGCCCGGTGCATTGCCGCCGACCCCGATCCGCGGGCGGGCCGGGGCGGGCGACCGCCCCGGCCTGGCCCCGGCGTAGCTATGAGGCGACCAGTTGCCCCGGCTGCTCCGGCACGGGCTGCTCCACCAGCCTGATCACCCCATACCGGTAACCGCACCGGCGGTAGACCACGCTGGGGCAGCCCACGTCCTTGTCGCGGAACAGGTAGAAGTCGTGCCCGACCAGTTCCATCTCGAACAGCGCCTGGTCGAGGGTCATCGACGACGCGGTGTGGAACTTCTGCCGCACCACCAGCGGCCCGTCGCCCTCCATCTCGATCGGCACCATGTCCTCGTCGCCGCCGCCAGGACCGGCCTCGCGGGCCGGCTGAAGCTCCGGCCACAGGCTCACCTGCCCCGGGATGGCGGCATCGGCCGCGTCCTGCGCGGCCTCGGTGCGCCGGGGCGGCGTGGCCTGCCCGTTGGCGCTGGCGGCCGGCCTGGCGGCCGTGCCGTGGCTGGAGTGTCTCTCCTTACGGCGGTCGCAGGCGCGACGCAGCCGGGCCTCCAGCTTGGCCATGGCCAGGTCGAGCGCCGCGTACCGGTCGTCGGCGGCGGCCTCGGCCCGGATCGCCGGCCCTCGCGACTTGACGGTCAGCTCGACCCGTTCGCTCTTACCGTTCTGACGGGAGTGCTCCTTCGACACTTCCACGTCGATGCGGATCGTCCGCTGTGCCAGCTTCTCGAGCTTCGCGAGCTTCACGCTCGCGTGCTGCCGGAATCGTTCCTGCAGGCTGGTGTGCCGACTTTTGAACAGGATGTCCACTCGGTACCCCCTTCTCGATTCCAATCAGCGGCACCCGCCCGGCCGACCTGGTCTTCGTCCCCACATTCGCCTGCTGAGGGGTTCGCGGCCAGTCGCCACTACTGCCCTTCTCCCGGTGCCAGGAGACACCGGATCTCCTGGTGGGGCAGGACTTACTCCTAAGCCGCACCGTGATCGGTCGACGAGAAGTCGCCTTACGTGGGCCGTTTCGCCTGCGGCTGGCATCGGCTTGCCGGGGCGGGCGCCCCGCGTCAGGGGAGCCCTGCCCGGCGCAACCACGGACCCGGGCGGGTGCCATGACATGACGCTAGCTCGATACCTCGCGAATGTCAGGAGGCAATTGCTGGTAATCAATCACGTAGAGTGAAAAACCGTGCCCTGACCTGTACAGCGGGGCCTGGAGACAGCCACGTTCCGTTACGGGCGAACACTGCCGGGAGGCCCGTGAGGGGAGTTAGCCGGCGGGGTAAGTGGGGTACTGGCCGGCGTTCTTCCGGGTGGTCCAGGTGCCGTAGATGTTGTTGGTCAGGGCCAGGCGGCCGCCGGAGAGGCCGGCGACGAGCGGGTTGGCCGGCCCGGCGGAGGAGATCGACCGGGTGTCCTGGGGCGTGATGAGCGCCGTCGCGCCGCCGCCGTTGACCGGGACCTGCTGCAGCAGCGGGCCGCTCGGCGGCGCGGACAGGACGATGACGTCGTCCGGGTCGTACCAGGCCACGTGGGTCGGGTTCGTCACGTCAGCGCCGATGGTGAACGTCTGGCCCACGGACACTATGCCGAGCGAGTGCCCGGACGTGAAGTAGGTGATCGCGCCGAGCACCAGGTGGGTCGCGCCGAGGCTCTTGACGATCATGACAGCGCGGACGTTGTCCGGCGCGACCTGCATGCTGAGGATTCTGCCCGGCGGGGTGCCGCCCAGCAGAACCGGCAGGTGGCCAGGCTGGAGCATCCAGACGTCGCCGCCGGCCACCACCCACAGCGAGCCGTTGGCCGCCCAGTCGATCGAGGTGACATCGTGCGGTGGCGCCCATTTGTCGAGCTTCTCGCCGGACTTGAGCAGGCCGTAGTAGACGGCCCGGCCGGACTGGGCCACCCACGCCACGTAGCGGCCGCCCGCGGAGACCGCAGTGGCGCCGAGCGGGGTCTCCGCGTCACCCGCGTGCACCGGGATCGGGGTGAGCGACGGGGCCTGGTGACTCAGCAGGGCCCCGGGATTCAGCCGCTGCAGCACGCCATGGCCCACGACCGAGTACAGCGGCTGGTCCGCGGCGATCCGCGGCACCGAGACCAGCGGGATACCGCCCTGCGTGGGCCGCCCGCTGGACCAGCTGACGGGCGGCTGGCGGTGCCCGTTGACCTCCAGCTGGACCGACTGGACGAGGGCGGACTGCCCGAACGACGGGCCAGCCAGCGTCCAGACCAGCTGCGCCATGACCTGGCGCAGATTGACCTTGCCGATGCTCGCGGCGGGCATCCGCAGGGCGACCGTGGCCGTGCCGTTGTCCATCGTCACCGAGGCGGGCGACGCGATGCCGGACAGCGCGCTGCTGGTCGCTTCGTAAAGCCAGGGCGGCTGCCCGTACTGCAGCGCGTTCACCAGGTGCCTGGCCACGTCCACCGCGTTGGCCTGCAGCGGCACGAACACCGGGTCGGGCACCAGGGAGTTGCCGTTGCCGGACATGAAGTACAGCTCGCGCGGCAGGTAGACGCGATGGAAGTCGGACTCATACAGCGGCGGTGTGGTGGGTGGGCTGCGGCTGATGCGCCACTGGCCGCGGATCTTCCTGAGCTGGAACGTCTGGTTGTAGGGGGTGTGCTCCGGGTGGGCCTGGTACTGGCCGCCGCTGGTCACCGTGGCCAGCTGCTGGCCGGTGACCAGGACCGTGGCCGAATCCGAGTTCACCTGATCGGCCTGTTGCTGCTGCTGGACCTTCGGCGAGACCTGGCCCACCGACACCTGCGAGCCGATCACCACGGCGGCGAAGCCGTCGGGCTGCCAGTCGATGCCGGGCTCCAGGTACTGCCGGGCGGCCGCGTAGTCGCCGGCGAAGCTCGCGGTCGCGTTCAGGAACCCGCTGACGATCTGCTCCGCGCTCCAGCCGGGCTGCGGTTTCATGGTGATCGGCTGGAGCAGGTAGCCCTGGCCGCCGGTGGCGGCCGCGGCGGCCGCCGCGCCGGTGCCCTGCTGCACCGAGCCGCTGTCCGGGACGGTGGCACAGGCGGCCAGCAGCAGCACGGCCAGCCCGGCCGCCGCCGCGGCGAGGCGGCGGCCGGGCCGCCTACGCCTAGCCGCCGGCACGGCGGCCCTCCCCGGGATGCCGCAGGATGGCGCTGACCGTGGTGACCGGCGGGCCCTGCGCGAGCGGGCCCAGCCCCGGCGCCACCTCGGCCTCGTCGGGAACCAGCGGGAGCGGCGAGCCCTCCAGCCGGGCACCCGCGACCCGGGGCAGGGTGAGCCGGAACACCGAGCCCAGGCTGGGCTCGCCCCAGGCCTCCAGCCAGCCGCCATGCAGCCGGGCGTCCTCGAGCGCGATCGACAGGCCCAGCCCGGTGCCGCCGGTGGTCCTGGCCCGGGCCGGGTCGGCCCGCCAGAACCGGTCGAACACGAGCTGTTCCTCGCCCGGCCGGAGGCCGACCCCGTAGTCCCTGATGGCCACCGCCACCGCGTCCCGGTCGCTGGTCACGGTGACCACCACGGGCCGGCCCTCACCGTGCTCGACCGCGTTCACCAGCAGGTTGCGCAGGATCCGCTCGACCCGGCGGCGGTCCGCCTCGGCCACGCAGGGCTCGGCGGGCAGCCGGAACTCGATCCTGCTGCCGCGCCGCTCGGCGAGCTGCTGGGCGATGTCGGCGGCCGTCCTGACCAGGTCGCAGACGTCAACCGGCTCGGCGTCCAGGGTGGCGGCGTTGGCGTCGTGCCTGCTGATCTCCAGCAGGTCGGCCAGCAGCACCTCGAATCGCTCGAGCTGTCCCTGCAGCAGCTCCGCGGACCGGGACGCGGCGCTGTCCAGCTGCTCCCGGGCCGCGTACAGCACGTCGGCGGCGATCCGGATCGTGGTCAGCGGGGTGCGCAGCTCGTGCGACACGTCGGACACGAACTGCCGCTGCACCTGGGACAGTTCCTGCAGCTCCTGGAGTTTGTCCTGCAGGCTGGCCGCCATCTCGTTGAACGAGCTGGACAGCGCGGCCAGGTCGTCGATGCCGTGCACCGGCATCCGCTCGTCCAGATCCCCGGCGGACACCCGCTTGGCCGCCCCGGCGGCCTGCCGGACCGGGATGACCACCCACCTGGTGACCAGCGAGGCGATGAGGGCCAGCAACACGATCAGCGCCAGGCCGACCGCGATCAGCGTGTGCTGGATGAGCTGCAGCACGGCCAGGTCCCTGGTCAGCGGGAACACGTAGTAGAGCTGGTAGTAGGGGCCGACCGGCACGCCGACGGCAAGCGCGGCGGGTCCTGATGTGCCGTCGCTGTAGACGAGCCGGGTGGGCATGTTGTACGTCAGGTGGTTCTGTCCCTGTTCCTGCGCCGCGAGCACCTTCCTGGTGAGCGGCTCGGGGATGCTTGTGGGCGACAGCGTGCCCCAGCCGGCCACGCCGAACGCCAGCGAGGGCACCCGCCGCTGGGACACCAGCACCATCACGCAGTAGTCGCTGCAGGTGCTGCCGGACGCGCTGCCCGCGGCGGTGCCGTCGGCGGTGCTGCCGGCCTGCAGGTCGGCAGCTATCGCATGGGTGATCGTGTCGACCTGGCTGCCGCTGCCCGGCGGGTCGAGCACACCCGGCTGGCCGAGTGCCTGGTTCATCCCGTTCAGGATCTGCGTGGACGCCTCGGTCTCGGTGTTCTGCAGCAGGCCGTCGGCGATCTGCTGCATCAGGAAGAAGCCGAGCACCGCCACCACGATGGCCGAGATGGCCAGCGTGCTGCCGACGATGCGCAGCTGAAGCGACCGGCGCCAGCGGGCGCGCAGCGGGCCGAGGATGGCATCTCCCCAGCCGTGCAGCGCGCTGGCCGTGCCCGGCGGCAGCCAGCCGCTGCCGTGCGCGGGCCGGAACACCCGGGCCCGGCCGATCCCCGGGCGGGAAACCCGTCCCGGCGTGCCACCCGGGCCACCCGGGCCGGACGGCCCGGCGCCCGCACCGCCCAGGCCGGGGCCGGGGCCCGGGCCTGGTCCGGCGTGGGGCAGGGCAGGCCGCACCGGCGGCGCGGTGCGTGCGCCGCTCTGCTGTGCTCCGCCCGCTGCCCCTTCCATGATCACTTTCCGCCGGTCATGCTTCCTGCCGGGTAAGCCGGACGGCTCAGCCGGGTCCGGCGCGGTAGCCGACACCGCGCACGGTCACCACGATCTCCGGGTGCTCCGGATCCTTCTCGATCTTCGCGCGCAGCCGCTGCACGTGCACGTTCACCAGCCGGGTGTCCGCGGCGTGCCGGTAACCCCAGACCTGCTCCAGCAGCACCTCGCGGGTGAACACCTGGCGCGGCTTGCGGGCCAGCGCGACGAGCAGGTCGAACTCCAGCGGGGTGAGGCTGACCGGCACACCATCCCGGCGCACCGAGTGGCCGGCCACGTCGATCGTGACGTTCTGGATCTGCAGCACCTCGGGTGCGGGCTCGTCGGTGCGGCGGAGCCGGGCCCGCACCCGGGCGATGAGCTCCTTCGACTTGAACGGCTTCACGATGTAGTCGTCGGCGCCCGACTCGAGCCCGAGCACCACGTCCACGGTGTCGGTCTTGGCGGTCAGCATGACGATCGGCACGCCGGACTCCGCCCGGATCTGACGGCATACGTCGATGCCGTCCACCGTCGGCAGCATCAGATCCAGCAGCACCAGGTCAGGGTGACTCTCCCGGAAAACCTCCAGCGCTTTGTCGCCGTCGTAGACGAAGGTCGGCTCGAAGCCTTCTCCGCGCAGCACGATGCCGAGCATCTCAGCCAGCGCGGAGTCGTCATCGACGACGAGTACACGTCCTTTCATGGGCCTCATCGTTCCACGGTCGTTAGGGAAAGGACACCGCCCGCAGCGCCGTGTCCTTGTTCGGTGGCTCCGCTGGCATTGCCCAAAAGACGGAGGTTACCTGCATTAACCGGACGCGCAACCCCCCACTCGGTGACCAGTGCGGTGATCAGCTCCGGCGGGGTGACGTCAAAGGCGGGGTTGTAAGCGCCGCTGCCGGCCGCGGCGACCGGGGTTCCGGCGTAGCTGGTCACCTCGGCGGCCGGGCGGTGCTCGACCACGATCGCAGCGCCGTGCGGGGTGGCGAAGTCGATGGTGGAGACCGGCGCGGCCACCACAAACGGTATGCCGTGGTGGTGGGCCAGCACGGCCAGCGCGTAGGTGCCGACCTTGTTGGCCACGCTGCCGTCGGCGGCGACCCGGTCCGCGCCGAGCAGCACCATGTCCACCTGGCCCGCGGCCATCAGCGAGGCCGCCGCACAGTCGGCCAGCACCGCGTACGGCAGGCCGGCCCGCCGGGCTTCGTAGCTGGTCAGCCGGGCACCCTGGAGCAGCGGCCGGGTCTCGTCCACCCACAGCTGGGCCAGCAGGCCTGCCCGGTGCGCGGCCGCCACGACCGCGAACGCGGTGCCCTGGCCGGCCGAGACGAGCTCACCGGTGTTGCAGTGCGTGAGGATCCTGGCCCGCGCCGGGACCAGGGGCAGCCCGTGCGCCGCGATCGCCTCGCTGGCCGCCCTGTCCTCCGCCGCGACCGCGTGGGCAGCAGCCAGTGCGGCGGAAGGTGCCAGCCGTTCATCATCAATGCCTGGACCCGCCTGTGCGGCACGGTAGGCGGCCAGCGCGCGGTCCACCCCCCAGGCCAGGTTGACGGCGGTCGGCCGGGCGGCGGCGATCCGCGCGGCTGCGGCGGGCACGTCCTCGCGGGTGAAGGCGGCCAGGGCCACGCCGAACGCGCCGGCCACGCCGAGCAGGGGTGCGCCGCGGACGGCCAGCCGGCCGATCGCATCCACCAGGGAGTCCACGTCGCGGCAAGCCAGCACGGTCTCGGTGGCCGGCAGCCGGGTCTGGTCGAGCAGCGCAATCGCCGGGCCTTCTGGCGGATCGAGCCAGCGAAGCGGCGGAATGTCCATGTTACAAGTTTGCGCCAGATTTGCGGCTTTCGGTAGCAGGTGCGCCGGGAATCCCTCGGCATACCCGGTATACGCAGCATACGCTGCGGCCCGGCCCGGTAAGCCAGCGCGCCGCCGGGCCGATCCGGCCGCCCGCGCGTTACGAACCCTGCTGCCAGGAGGCGAGGTATACGCGCTGGTCAGGGGTGAGCGTGTCGATCTGGGTACCGAGCGAGGCGAGCTTGAGCCTGGCCACTTCGGCGTCGATGGCCGGCGGCACCTCGTGCACGCCGGGCATCCCGCTGCCGGCCGCGAGCCAGGCCAGCCCCAGCGCCTGGATGCCGAAGGAGACGTCCATGACCGCAGCCGGGTGACCCTCGGCGGCGACCAGGTTGACCACACGGCCCTCGGCCAGCAGCAGCAGCCGCCGGCCGCCGGCGAGCACGTACTCGTCGGTGTGCGGGCGCACGCCGTGCTGCACCCCGGTGGCCAGCCGGTCCAGCGCGCGCACGTCGATCTCCACGTCGAAGTGGCCGGCGTTGGCCAGCAGCACACCGTCCCGCATGACCGCCAGGTGCTCGGCCGCGATCACGTCACGGGAGCCGGTGGCGGTGATGAAGATCTCGCCCACCGCGGCGGCATCCAGCATCGGCAGCACCGGGAACCCCTGCAGCACCGCGTCGAGCGCGCGGACCGGGTCGATCTCGGTGACGATCACCTGGCCGCCCAGGCCGCGGACCCGGCTGGCGATGCCCTGGCCGCAGGAGCCGAACCCGGCGACCACCACGGTCTTGCCGGCCAGCAGCGTGTTGGTGGCGCGCAGCACGCCGTCGATGACCGACTGGCCGGTGCCGCAGGTGTTGTCCACCATCCGCCGGGCCGGGGTGTCGTTGGCCGCCAGCACCGGGAAGGCGAGCACCTGGGCCGCCGCCATCCGGCGCAGCCTGATCACCCCGGTGGTGGTGGACTCAGCTCCGCCGCGCACCTTGGCCAGCAGGTCGGGCCGCTGTTCGTGCAGCGTGTTGACCAGGTCGCCGCCGTCGTCGATGACCAGGTCGGGCCCGGCGTCCAGCGCGCCGCGGATGTGCCCGTAGTAGCCGTCGCGGTCCACCCCGGCCCGGGCGAACACGCTGATCCCGGCGCTGCCGGCGGTGCGGTCGGCGGTGCTGTCGGCGGCCAGCGCGGCGGCCGTGTCGTCCTGGGTGGACAGCGGGTTGGACGCGGCCAGCGCCACCCGGGCGCCACCCGCCCGCAGCGTCCTGATCAGCACCGCGGTTTCCGCGGTGACGTGCAGGCAGGCGGCGACGGTCAGCCCGCGCAGCGGCTGCTCGGCGGCGAACCGCTCGCCGATCAGGCCGAGCACGGGCATGGCCCGGCGGGCCCAGCCGATCCGGGTGTCACCGGCCTCGGCCAGACCCGGGTCGGCGATGTCGGACACGGCCGGCCCGCGGGGTCAGTACCGGTAGTGGTCGGGCTTGTAGGGGCCCTCTACGGTGACGCCGATGTAGTCGGCCTGGTCTTTGGTCAGTTCGGTGAGCCGGACGCCGAGCGCGCCCAGGTGCAGCCTGGCTACCTTCTCGTCCAGGTGCTTGGGCAGCACGTGCACGCCGGCCGGGTATTCCTCGGTCTTGGTGAACAGCTCGACCTGGGCGATGACCTGGTTGGTGAAGCTGTTGGACATGACGAAGCTGGGGT
>DASYAV010000204.1:0-32406 GCA_036501145.1 Streptosporangiaceae bacterium
GCGGCCTCCAGCTTCATGGCCATGTCGGCCAGCATGAACTGGATGCCCTGGAAGTCGCTGATCGGCTGGCCGAACTGCTCCCGCTGCTGCACGTAGCCGGTGGCGTAGTCCAGCGCCCCCTGGGCGATGCCGAGCGCCTGGGCGGCGATCGTGATCCGGGTGTGGTCCAGCGTGGCCAGCGCGGTCTTGAACCCGGTGCCCGGCTCGCCGATGATCCGGTCGGCCGGGATTCGCGTGTCCTCGAAGATGACCTGCCGGGTCGGTGAGCCCTTGATACCGAGCTTCTTCTCCGGCGGGCCGAAGCTCACCCCCGGGTCGTCCTTGTCGACCACGAAGGCGGAGATGCCGCGGGCCCCCTGACCGGGCTCGCTCACCGCCATCACCGTGTAGTACTGCGAGACGCCGGCGTTGGTGATCCACATCTTGGTGCCGTTCAGCACCCAGGAGTCACCGTCGCGCGTGGCCCGGGTCTTCATGGCGGCCGCGTCCGAACCCGCCCCGGCCTCGGACAGTGCGTAGGAGAACATCGCCTCACCCCGGGCCACCGGGGCCAGGAACTTCTGCTTCAGCTCCTCCGAGCCGGACAGCAGCAGCGGCACCGTGCCGAGCTTGTTCACCGCCGGGATGAGCGAGGAGGCGGCGCAGGCGCGGGCCACCTCCTCGATGACGATCGCGGTGGCCAGCGCGTCGGCGCCCGCTCCCCCGTAGGCCTCCGGAATGTGCACGGCGTGCAGGTCCGCCTTGACCAGGGCGTCGTAGACGTCCCACGGGAACTCCGCGGTCCGGTCCACCTCGGCCGCCCGCGGGGCGATCTTGTCTTCGGCGACGGCCCGGGCCGACTCGCGCAGGGCCTGGTGCTCTTCGGGCAGCGCGAAGGCAGGAAAGTCAACGCTCATGGCTCGATGGTAAGCGTTCCGGTTACTGGCGAGTCACTTGCCTCCAGCGGCCGGCCTGGACGTAGACGGTCACCCGGCAGGGAACCCGGTGACCGTGCCGTCGCCGCGATTGGTGACCCAGACGTTGGTCCCGTCCGAGGCCACGCCGCTGGGCGAAACGAAGCCGTAAGGATTCCCATGAAGCACCTTGACGAGCGCCCCGGTGGCGGCGTCCAGCTCGGTCACCGAGTGATCCCAGTAGTTGGCCACCCACACGTGGGTGCCGTCCGGGGAGATCCCAAACGGCCCGTTGAACCCGAACTTCGGCGCTTTCAGAACCCGCACCAGTGCCCCGGTGGCGGCGTCCAGCTCGGTCACCGAGTCACCGCCTACCTTGGGCTCCTTGCCAGCCCACACGTGCGTGCCGTCTGAGGCGATACCCACCACCGGGGCCGTGAGCCCGTAAGCCGGCCCTTTCAGGACCTGCACGAGCGCCCCCGTCGACGCGTCCAGCTCGGTCACCGAGTCACCGTTGCCGTTCGCGACCCACACATGGGTGCCGTCCGAGTCGATCGCATCCGGACCGCTGAATCCGAAGGCCGACGCGTTCAGGACCTGGACGAGCGCTCCCGTCGACGCATCCAGCTCGGTCACCGAGTTCCCTTCGTAGCTGGCGACCCAGACATGCCCGCCGTCAGCAGAAATGGCAACGGGACGGGCGAACCCGTCCTCAGCACTCTTGATGACGCGCACCAGCGCCCCGGTGGACCCGTCCAGCTCGGTCACGGAGTCACCGCCGTAGTTGGCGACCCAGACATGCCCCCGGTCCGAGGAGACCGCGGCGGGATTGTCGAACCGGTACCGGGAGCCCCTGACCACCCCGACGGAAGCCCCGGTCGACGCGTCCAGCTCGGTCACCGAGGTGCCGTAGCTGGCCACCCAGACGTGCGTGCCGTCGGAGGAGATCGCATATGGATCGTGGAACGCGAAGCTTGAGCCCTTCAGAAGCCGGGCGAGCGACCCGGTCGACGCGTCCAGCTCGGTGACCGAGTTGTTGTTGCCGTTGGCCACCCACACGTGCGTGCCGTCGGAGGCGATTCCGTTCGGCTCGCGGAACCCAAAGCTTGAGCCCTTCAGGACCTGCACGAGCGCCCCCGACGACGCGTCCAGCTCGGTCACCGAGTTGCCGAAGAGGCTGGCCACCCACACATGGGTGCCGTCCGAGGAGATCCCCTCCGGTGTTTGGAAGCTGAACTTCGGCGCATTCAGGACCTGTACGAGCGCCCCCGTCGACGCGTTCAGCTCGGTCACCGAGTGACTGAAGAGGCTGGTAACCCACACATGGGTGCCATCCGAGGACACCGAGGTGGATGCGGCGAATCCCCAGCCGAACACGTGCGGCCCGCTCAGCGGCGTCCCGGCCCGGGCGGCCCCCCGGCTCCCGCCGCGGACACCGCCGCGGACACCGTCACCACCGACGCCACGGCCAGCCCACCCACCGCCAGCACCCGGGCAGCCCGGACCAGCAGCCCACGGATAACCATCCCAGAACCTCCCGTCAGCGGGGCCCGGTCAGCCGGCAGGGAATCCGGTGACCGAGCCGTCGTCGATGTTGGCAACCCAGACGTTGGTCCCGTCCGAGTCGACGCTGACGGGCCCGACGAAGTCGTAGCGGCTCCCATGAAGAACCTTGACGCGCACCCCGGTGGCGGCGTCCAGTTCGGTCACCGAGTTCCCATTGCTGTTGGCCACCCACACGTGGGTACCGTCCGAGGAGATCCCGGTGAACCCGAAGCTTGGCCCCTTCACAACCTTCACCCGTGCCCCGGTGGCGGCGTCCAGTTCGGTCACCGTGCTGAACTCCTTTCTCTTAGGATCGCCGCCGGCCCACACGTGGCTGCCGTCCGAGGAGATTGACACCACTGGATAGTTGAGCCCGTACGTTGGCCCTTTCAGGGCCTGAACCAGCCCTCCGGTCGAGGCGTCCATCTCGGTCACCGTGTTGTCGCGGTAGCTGCCGGCCCAGACATGCGTGCCATCCGAGTCGATCGCGTCCGGGCCGTTGAACCCGAAGCCCGACCCGGTCAGGACGTGCACGAGCGCTCCGGTCGAGGCTGTCAGCTCGGTCACCGAGTTGCCCTTGTAGTTGGCGACCCAGACATGTGTCCCGTCCGAGGACACCCCTTCCGGCCTGCTGAACCCGAAGTCCGGCCCGTTCAGGACCTGCACGAGCGCGCCGGTCGACGCGTCCAGTTCGGTCACCGAGTTGCCGCTCTCGTTGGCGACCCAGACATGCGTCCCGTCGGCAGAGATGGCATCGGGATGGGCGAACCCGTCCTTAACGCCGTTGATCACGCGGACGAGTGCCCCGGTGGACGCGTTCATCTCGGTCACCGAGTTGTTGCTCTCGCTGGCCACCCAGACATGCGCCCGGTCCGAGGAGACCGCGGTGGGGTTGTCGAACTTATACCTGGAGCCCTTCACGACCGCCACGGTTGCTCCGGTCGCGGCGTCGAGCTCCGACACCGACGTGCCGAAGGCATCGACGTTGGTGACCCACACGTGAGTGCCGTCGGCAGAAACCGCGTAGGGCAAGTCGAACCCGGACCCGGCGCCCTTGACCACCTGCACCAGTGCGCCGGTCGCGGCGTCCAGCTCGGTCACCGAGTCACCGTCGTAGTTGGTCACCCACACGTGGGTGCCGTCCGAGTCGGCCGCCTGCGGGTCACTGAACCCGAAGCTCGTCCCTTTCAGGACCTGCACCAGTGCTCCCGTAGCGGCGTCCACCTCGGTCACCGAGTTGTTGCTTCCGCTGGTGATCCACACGTGGGTGCCGTCCGAGGAGACCCCGGTCGGACCGCCGGCGAACCCGAAGCTCGACGCCTTCAGAATCCGCACCAGGGCCCCGGTGGCGGCGTCCAGTTCGGTCACCGAGTGGCCGGACGAGTTGGCGACCCACACGTGGGTGCCGTCCGAATCGATCGAAAACGGAATGTCGAACCCGAAGCGCGGCGCCTTCAGGACCCGCACGAGCGCCCCCGTCGAGGCGTTCAGCTCGGTCACACTGGAGAAGTTGGCCACCCACACGTGGGTGCCGTCGGAGGAAATCGCATCCGCCTCGAACCCGAAGCGCGGCGCCTTCAGGACCCGCACGACCGATCCCGTCGACGCGTCCAGCTCGGTCACCGAGTGATAATCGCCCCCGCTGGTCACCCACACGTGGGTGCCGTCCGAGGAAATCCCGACCGCAGCGGGGAAGCCAGCCCCCGCGCGCAGGATCCGCACGAGCGCACCGGTGGATGCGTTCAGCTCGATCACCGCGTCGCCATCCGCGATCCACACATGGGTGCCGTCCGAGGAGACGGAGTTCGGACTGGAGAAACCCCAGCCGAACACGTGCGGCCCGCTCAGCGGGGTCTCGGCCGGGGCGGCCGCACCAGCCCGCGTGGCGGATACCGTCATCACCGAAGCCAGGACCAGCCCAGCCAGCGCCAGCACCCGGCCAGCCCGTATTAACAGCCCGCGCACAACCATTCCAGAGTCCTCCCGCCACCGGGATCCCCGACAGATCCGCCCGCCGCTGCCGACAGTACACGATTGCCGGGCGAGTGATCCTGGATGGGTGACGACTGTGCCAGCGTCCGGGTGCCTGCGGGTTACCCGGCTTCGCCGGCCAGTTTGGTGCGCAGCGCGGCGCCCTTGGCCTGGGCCTGGCCGCGCAGTTGTTCCTGGAAGCCGGCCATGGCGTCGCGCAGCGCGGTGTCGGCGACGGCCAGGATGCGGACGGCGAGCAGGCCGGCGTTGCGGGCGCCGCCGACGGCCATCGTGGCGACAGGGATGCCGGCCGGCATCTGGGCGATGGACAGCAGCGAGTCCATCCCGTCCAGGTGGGCCAGCGGCACCGGCACGCCGATCACCGGCAGCGGGGTGACCGAGGCCAGCATGCCGGGCAGGTGCGCCGCACCGCCCGCCCCGGCGATGATCACGCGCAGCCCGCGGCCGGCCGCCGCCGAGCCGTACTCGATCATGTCGCGGGGCATCCGGTGCGCGGACACCACGTCGGCCTCATAGGGGACGCCGAACTCGCCGAGTACCTCGGCCGCGGCCCGCATAACCGGCCAGTCCGAGTCGCTGCCCATCACCACGCCGACCAGCGGCTGGCCGCTCATGCCGCGCTCCCCTCCGGGTTGTCCCCGCCGTCCGCCGCGGTGCCGCCACCCTCGCCGTCTTCGCCGCCCTCGCCGTCTTCGCCCCAGCGCAGGTAGCCGGCCGCGGACATGGCCCGGTCGCGCAACTCGGCGACGTCGGTGCCGAGCGCGGTGACGTGGCCGATCTTGCGGCCCGGCCGCACCCGCTTGCCGTACAGGTGCACCTTGAGCGCCGGGTCGGCGGCCAGCACGTGGTGCAGCCTGCCGAGCATGTCCCCGTCGCTGCCACCGAGCACGTTGGCCATCACCACCTGCGGCGCGGCCAGCTCGGTGGAGCCGAGCGGCAGGTCGAGCACGGCCCGCAGGTGCTGCTCGAACTGGGAGGTGCGGGATCCCTCGATAGTCCAGTGCCCGCAGTTGTGCGGGCGCATGGCCAGCTCGTTGACCAGCAGTTTGCCGCCCACCAGGAACAGCTCGACGGCCAGCAGGCCGGTGACGCCGAGTTCCTCGGCCACCCGCAGCGCCAGCGACTGGGCGGCCACGGCGATCTCCGGATCCAGGCCGGGCGCCGGGGCGATCACCTCACGGCAGATGCCGTCCCGCTGCACGGTCTGCACCAACGGGTAGGCGGCGCCCTGGCCGAACGGCGACCGGGCCACCAGCGCGGCCAGCTCGGCCTCGAACGGCACGAACTCCTCGGCGATCAGCGGGAGGCCGTGGCTGAGCACCTCTTCGGCTTCGGCCTGGGTCCGGCACACCCACACGCCTTTGCCGTCATAGCCGCCACGGGTGGCTTTGAGCACTACGGTAGATGGCCACCGTCCAGGAAAATTCGTGACGTCGGCCAGGCTGGACACCGGGGCGAACCGCGGGCAGGGGACATCAAGCCCGGACAGCCGGGTGCGCATGGCCAGCTTGTCCTGCGCGTAGCGGAGCGCCGCCGGGCCCGGGTGCACCGGCACCCCGGCAACGGCCAGCTCGGCCAGATGATCGCCGGGGACGTGCTCGTGGTCGAAGGTGACCGCGTCGCAGCCCTTCGCAAAGGCCAGCAGGTCGGCGGGCGAGTGGTAGTCGCCGACCGTGGTACCGGCGCAGACCTGGGCGGCGCTGTCGGCGGGAGAATCGGCGAGAACCCGGAACGTGACACCGAGCGCGGTGGCCGCCTGCGAGGTCATCCGGGCCAGCTGCCCGGCGCCCACCATGCCCACCACCGGGCCACCCAGTCCGTCTTGCTCAGCCACGCGCCGTAGCCTACGGCACCACCCGCGGCGGCCAGGACCAGGCTGATCACGCCAACTTTCCCGGTTTCGCCGGCAGCGGAGGCATACGCGGATCTAGCGCGGCGCCGGCCGGGAACTCTATCATCACGCCAACCCCGTGCACGCAAACCGGGCGAAGGAGCATGAACATGGCTGTTTCCGACGAGGATGTCGGGCCTGGACCGGCCGCCGGTGCGACGGCCGCGACGGAGGTCCGCGAGGGCAGCTACGGCGAGAAGGTCGGCACGGTCGAGCCGGGCGGCGCGGAGTTCATCCCGCTGACCGAGCGGCACGGACGGCCGCTGCAGCTGTTCTGGACGTGGACGTCGCCCAACCTGGAGTTCGCCACGATCTTCGTCGGCGTCATCGCCATCGAGTTCTTCGGGCTGAACTTCTGGCAGGCGGTGCTGGCCATCGTGCTGGGCACCGGCGCCGGCTCGGTCACGCACGGTCTGCTGTCGGCCCGCGGGCCCCGGCACGGGGTGCCGCAGATGGTGCTGAGCCGGCTGGGCTTCGGCTACTGGGGCAACGTGCTGCCCGCCGGGCTGAACGCGCTCACCGCGGGCATCGGCTGGTTCGCGGTGAACAGCGTCAGCGGCACTTTCGCGCTGAACACGCTGCTGCACTGGCCGAAGGCGCTGTGCCTGCTGATCATCGTCGTGGCCCAGGTGGTGATCGCGTTCTTCGGGCACAACCTGGTGCACGCGTTCGAGCGGTACGCGTTCCCGGTGCTGGCGGTCATCTTCTTGATCACCACCGTGGTGATGCTGGCCAAGGCGCACCCGGGGCTGCACGTGACGCCGGGCCCGAGCGGCACGGCCGGCGGGTTCCTGCTGGCCGCGGGCGCGGCGTTCGGGTACGCGGTCGGCTGGAACCCGTACGCCGCGGACTACACCCGCTACCTCCGGCCGGACGTGAGCAGGCAGGCCGTCGGCTGGTGGGCCGGGCTGGGCGTGTTCGTGTCCTGCGTGCTGCTGGAGACCGTCGGGGCCGCTTCGGCGACGCTGGCCAGCAACCCGAACGCCACCCCCACCGACGCGTTCACCAGCCACCTGCCCACCGCGCTGGCCGACGCGACGCTGCTGGCCATCGCGCTCGGCGCGGTCGCGGCCAACGTGCTCAACATCTACTCAGGCGCGCTGTCGTTCACCGCCCTGGGCATCCGGCTGCCGCTGCGGCTGCGCCGGGCCATCGTGGCGCTGACCTTCGGGGTCATCGGGTTCATCGTGGCGCTGACCGGGCTGCACGACGCGGGGACCAAGTACGAGAACTTCCTGCTGATCATCGCCTACTGGATCGCGCCGTGGCTGGCCGTGGTGTTCTGCGACTGGCTGATCCGCCGCGGCCCGGTGGACGAGCTGCTGTTCGACCGCGGGCACGCCAACTGGGCCGGGCCGGTCGCCATGGCGGTGGGCATGGGCGTGTCGATCTGGCTGTTCTCCAACCAGACCGAATACATCGGCCCGGTGCCCACGCACGTCCCGGCGGTCGGGGATCTGACGTTCGAGGTCGGCTTCGTGCTGACCGCGCTGATCTACCTGGGCTGGCACGCCGCGCAGGGCCGCCGCGGCCCGGCCGGCCCGGTGGTCACGCCGGGCCGCTGACCACCGGCCGGTCCACCGGCGAGCCCGGGTCGATCATCGGCAGGAACACCGCGAACACGGCCGGCCGCGGGCGCACCAGCACGACCCGGCCGCCCTCGGCCGAGGCCATCGTGCGGGCCAGCGCCAGGCCGAGGCCGGTGCCCTGCGGGCGGCCGCTGACGTTCCGCTCGAAGATCCGCGGCACCAGCGCCTCGGGCACGCCGTGACCCTCGTCGCGCACCTCGACCACCACCGACTTGGCGGTCTGCGAGGTGCGCAGGGTGACCGTCCCGCCGCCGTGCGCCAGCGCGTTGTCCAGCAGGGTGGCGACCACCTGGCCCAGCGTGCCCGGGGTCGCGTACGCGCGCAGCCCCTTCTCCCCGGACACCTCGAGCTTGCGGTTCGCCCGGCGGAACGCCGGATCCCACTCCGCCACCTGCTGGGCCAGGATGTCGTCCACGCCGATCAGCGTGGGTGCGGTCGCCCCCACGTGCCGGGTGCGGCCGAGCAACTGGCTGACCACGTCGGCGAGCCGCTCGGTCTGGCTGAGCGCGGCCTCACCCTCGCTGCGCACCGCCTCCGGGTCGTCCGAGGCTGCGATCATCTCCTCCAGCCGCATGGACAGCGCGGTCAGCGGCGTGCGCAGCTGGTGCGAGGCGTCCGAGGCGAACTCGCGCTCGGCGGCCAGCAGGTCCGACACCCGCCGCGCCGAGCCGTCCAGGCCGGACGCCACCTGGTCCAGCTCGGGCAGGCCGTACCGGCGGCCGAGCGGGCGTGCGTCACCCGAGCCGAGCCGGGCCGCGGCATCGGCCAGCTCCTCCAGCGGCCTGGTGAACCGGCGGACCTGGAGAAACGCCAGCCCGACCGCCACCGCGACGGACACCAGGGCCAGCCCGGCGACCAGCGCCAGCGGGCCCGCCACCGCATCGGCCGGTTTGCTCGTCTCGACCACCACGGTGTAGCCGTCGACCCGGGCGGACTGCCGGAGCACCGAGTGCGGCGAGGGTGCCGTGCCATACGCCGCCACCTCGTGGCCGCCGCGCTCGATGACCAGGTAGTCGTCGTCCGGGAGCGCCTCGGCGACCGCGTGGAAGTCCGGGGCCGGGCTGCTGACCACCCGGATCATGACCCGCTTGGCGGTGGTGGTGTCGTGGGTCAGCTCCCGGGACGTCTCGTTGCTCACCAGGCGGCTCATCACGACGGCCAGCGGGACGCCGAGAAGCAGCACTGCCGTCACCGCCACGAGGAGGGTGGAGACGAGCAGCCGCCTGCGCATGGGTCAATCAGCCCCCGCGCTCGAACCTGAACCCGACGCCGCGGACGGTGGTGATGTACCGGGAGCTGTGCGCGTCGTCACCGAGCTTGCGGCGCAGCCAGGACACGTGCATGTCCAGGGTCTTCGTCGAGGCCCACCACTTGGCGCCCCAGACGTCGCGCATCAGCTGCTCGCGGGTCACCACCTTGCCGGCGTCCTTGATCAGCGCCCAGAGCAGGTCGAACTCCTTGGTGGTCAGCTCGAGCTCGGTGTCGCCGGTCCAGGCCCGGCGGGCCTCCGGGTCGATCCGGACCCCCTGCACCAGCTGGGTCTCGGCGCTGCCGCGGCGCAGCAGGGCGCGCACCCTGGCCAGCAGCTCGGCCAGCCGGAACGGCTTGGTGACGTAGTCGTCCGCGCCGGCGTCGAGGCCGATCACGGTGTCCACTTCGTCAGCCCGCGCGGTCAGCACGAGCACCGGCGTCGCCCGGCCTTCGGACCGGAGCCGGCGGCACACCTCCAGGCCGTCCAGCTCCGGCAGTCCCAGGTCGAGAACGATCAGGTCGATGCCGCCGCCGAGGGCACGGCCGAGCGTGTCCGGGCCGTCGGCGGAGACGTCTACGTCGTAGCCTTCACGGCGCAACGCGCGAGCTAGCGGATCAGAGATGGAGGGATCGTCCTCCGCGAGCAAAACGCTGGTCATGGGCAGATGGTACTTTCTCTGGCGCGCTGGGTCACACGGGCGTCACGCCGTGGCGGCGCCGGGAGAACGCGCGGTCCTTGCCGCGCGCGGCGGTGAACCGCCGGATCAGCTCGCCGCGGAGGTCCTCCGGCTCGACCAGATCGTCCACCACGAGCTCGCCGGCCAGCCGGACGATGTCGATGTCGGACTCGTACTCCGCGCGCAGCCGCTCGGTCTCCGTGGCCCGCGCCGCCTCGTCCGGCAGCGCGGCGAGCTTGTTGTAGTACACGGCGTTCACCGCGGCCTCGGCGCCCATCACGGCGATCTTCGCGGTGGGCAGGGCCAGCGTGGCGTCCGGCTCGAACCCCGGCCCGGCCATGGCGTACAGGCCGGCTCCGTAGGCCTTCCGCACCACCACGCAGATTTTCGGGACGGTGGCCTCGGAAACGGCGCTGATCATCTTGGCCCCGTGCCGGATGATGCCCTGCCGCTCCACGGCGGTGCCGACCATGAACCCCGGCACGTCGGCGAGGAACAGCAGCGGCACGCTGAACGCGTCGCAGAGCTGGATGAACCGGGTGGCCTTGTCCGCGGAGTCCACGAACAGCACGCCGCCCTTGAACATCGGGTTGTTCGCGACCACCCCGATGGGCTGCCCGTCCAGCCGGGCGAAGCCGACGATCAGCTCGCGGGCCCACAGCGCGTGGATCTCGAAGAGCGAGTCCTCGTCCACCAGGCCGCGCACGTACCGGCGCATGTCGAAGGCCTGCCGCTCGCGTTCCGGGACCAGGGCGCGCAGCCGCCCGGCGTCGGCCGGCTTGGGCTCTTTGCGCGGGGCGGCGGGTGGCGGCTGCTGCCAGTTGCCCGGCAGGTAGGACAGGTAGCCGCGGACCGCGTCGAGTGCGGCCTCCTCAGACGGCGCGAGGAAGTGCCCGCAGCCGGAGACCGTGCAGTGCATCCGGGCGCCGCCCATCTCCTCCAGCGTGGTCTGCTCCTTCACCACCATCTCGACCATCCGTGGGCTGCCCAGGTACATCGAGGCGTTCCCGTCCACCATGGCCACGTAGTCGCAGAACGCCGGGATGTAGGCCCCGCCCGCCGCGGACGGGCCGAACAGGGCGCAGACCTGCGGGATCGACCCGGACGCGCGAACCTGGGTGTGGAAGATCTTCCCGGCGTGGCGGCGGCCGGGGAACATCTGCACCTGGTCGGTGATCCGGGCACCGGCCGAGTCCACCAGGTAGATCATCGGGACGCCGGTCTTGTAGGCCTTCTCGATGATCCGGATGATCTTCTCGACGGTGCGGGCGCCCCAGGAGCCGGCCTTGACCGTCGAGTCGTTGGCCATCAGCGCCACCGGCCGGCCGCCGATCGTCGCGGTGCCGGTGATCACCCCGTCGGCGGGCAGGCTGGGGTCGAGCGCGTTGGCGTACCGGCCGTCCTCGGTGAGGCTGCCCTCGTCCACCAGCCGGGCGATCCGCTCCCGGGCGAACAGCTTGCCCTTGGCCGCGGCCGCCTCGTGATACCGGGCGGCGCCGCCCTGCTCGATCCGGGCGCGCAGTTCGCCGAGCCCGGGTGCGGCTGCTGGCGCTTGTGCCGCCTGCGCTTCCGCCGCTTGTGCCTCTGCTGCGTCGTCCACGCTGGCGAGGTTACAGGGCCACGAGCTAGGCCGGGATCGTGCGGGTCCGCGGGCCTGCCCGCAGCACCTGGGAGGGCAGCGTGCGGCCGATGATCCGTTCGGCTTCCGCCGCCGCCTCGATCATCGCGTCCAGGTCCACGCCGGTGGTCACGCCCATGTCCTCGACCATGTGGATGAGCTCTTCGGTGGCGATGTTGCCGGTCGCGCCGGGCGCGTAGGGGCAGCCACCGAGGCCGCCGACCGACGCGTCGAAGTCGGCCACGCCGAGTTCCAGCGCGGTCAGCACGTTGGCCAGGCCGGTGCCCCTGGTGTTGTGGAAGTGCAGGTTGAGCGGGACGCCGGGGTGGCGGGAGCGGAACTCGCCGGCCAGCCCGCGGACCCGGCCGGGCGTGGCCATCCCGGTGGTGTCGCCGAACGAGATCGAGTCCGCACCGTCGGCCACCGCGCGGCTGGCGGTCGCGACGACCCGGTCCACCGGGACGTCACCCTCATACGGGCAGCCCCAGGCGGTGGAGATGATCACCTGGCAGGTCGCGCCGGCCTGATGCGCCGCGTCGATGATGACCGCGATGTCGTCCAGCGACTGCGCGGTGCCGCGGTTGACGTTCTTGCGGTTGTGCGTGTCGGAGGCGGACACGACCGCTTCCAGCTCGGTGAATCCGGCGGTGAGCGCGCGGCTGGCGCCGCGGGAGTTGGGCACCAGGGCCGAGTAGCGGACCGCGCTGGCCTTCTCGATCTGCCCCCACACCTCGTCCGCGTCGGCCATCTGCGGGATGGCCCTCGGGTGCACGAACGACACCGCCTCGATCCGCTGCACGCCGGTCCCGGACAGCGTGTCGATCAGCTCCACCTTGGCCTGGGTGGGCACCGGATCCTCGTTCTGCAGGCCGTCCCGCGGCCCGACCTCACGCAGCGATATCCGGTCCGGAAGGTCACTCACCGCCGCCTCCCTCCTCGGGTCATGTCTGCCCGCGTCATCCGGCGTCCTCGGGTCATCAGGCCGGCCATCGTGGCGGCCGCTTCTCGTTGAACGCCGCGATGCCCTCTTTTCTGTCCGCGGAGAAGGCCGCCGTGCGCCAGGCCGCGTCCTCGATGTCCAGCCCGGCGGCGAGCCCGGCGCCGACACCGTTGCGGATCGCCTGCTTGGCGGCCCGGACGGCCACCGGCGAGTTGGCGGCGATCTGGCCGGCCAGCCGCAGCGCCTCGTCCCGGACCGAGCCCGCCGGGGCCAGCCGGTCGGCCAGGCCGATCCGGTGGGCTTCGGCGGCGTCCAGCCGCCGCCCGGTGAGGACGAGGTCGAGGGCCCGGCCCGGGCCGAGCTTGCGCAGCGCAAGCTGGGTGCCGCCGCCGCCCGGCACCAGGCCGACGGTGGTCTCCGGCAGGCCGAACACGGCGGTCTCGTCGGCCACGATCAGATCGCAGCTCAGCGCGAACTCACAGCCGCCGCCGAGCGCGTAGCCGTGCACCGCGGCCACCGTGGGCTGGGGCAGATCCCGGATGCCGCCGAAGGCCCGGCGGAACACCGGGCGCTGGCGGGCGAAGTCCGCCTCGGTCATCCGGTTGCGTTCCTTCAGGTCGGCGCCCACGCAGAAGGCACGTTCGCCCGCGCCGGTGAGCAGCACCACCCGGACGGCGGGATCCGCGGCCACCTCCACGCACACAGCCGCGAGGCGCTCGGCCATGGCCGTGCTCAGCGCGTTCATCGCGTCCGGCCGGTCCAGGACTATCTCGGCGACCGCGCCGTTGGCCGCGGCGTCCGTGCCTGCGGTGGTGGCTGTGGTGGCTGCGGGCCGGCGCAGGCTGATCCCGTCCATACGGGGAGGCTAACTTGACGCGCGGTCGTCTTCGTCCGCACCCTGCTGCTCGTCCTGCACGAGCTGGAACAGCGTGGCCTGGACCTTCTCCACGTCCGGGATCTCGTTGAGGACAAGCTGGCCGTGCTCTCCGGCGGACTCCACGACCAGCCGGCCGCAGCCGAGCATCCGGTCGATCGGGCCGTGCTGGAACGAGACGTCGCTGATCCGCGACAGCGGGAAGTCCCGGCCCTTGCGGGACAGCACGCCCTCGCGCAGCCGGAGCCGGTGGTTGGTCAGCTCGTAGGTGGTGGTCCGCCAGCGGAGGATCGGCACCAGGACCCAGACCAGCAGGATGATCACCGCGACGGCCAGCACGGCCAGCCGTTCCGCCCCCGCGGCGGAGCCGGACGGGATAACCAGCACCAGGGCCACCGCGGCGGCGACGGTGATCACGAGAATGAACAGCGGGCGGAGGACGGTCTTCCAGTGCGGATGCACCAGCAGCACGCTGTGCTCGTCCTCGGCCAGGGGTCCGTGCATGGGCATGGAGCACATCGTTCCATGAGACGGAGGGCCCTGCGGCATAGCTGGCCCGGCCGCGCATTATTCAGGCGCCGCGGTGACCGGCCGGGGTCTGCGCTGGCGCGTCGTGGGTGACACGATCCGGGTAGCTCTTGGAGAACTTCAGCATGTACAGGGTGATGACGATCGGCACCGCCAGGCCGAGCAGCAGCTCGGGCAGACGGCGGGTGGTGTGACCGTTGATGGCCGCGGCCGCGACCCGGCAGACCCCTATCGCAAAGATCGCCACGCCCCATCCGGCACTGAGCACGCGGTTGATTTTCTTGAAGGTCGGCGATCCCCAGTAGGCGGGCGGCGTGCTTTCCTTGGCGAACTGCTCGGTGAACGGCACGACCGGGACCAGGAGCAGGATGATCAGCCCGAGGATGAGGCCGACGCCAGCGCCACCCCAAGTGGACAGCCACCGGTCATCGCCGGCGGCCAGGGTGAAGCCGAGCACGGCGATCAGGGTGAACAACACCATCGAGCAGGTGTTGATGATCTTCGGCGGCCAGATGGGACGGCTGGTGGCGATGGCGATGAGGGCGACCACCGCGGCGGCCAGCCCGGCCACGCCGATGTCACTGTGCGGGAGGAACCGGGCCAGCACGGAGAAGGTGATCAGCGGCAGGAAGGTGAGGATGAGCTTGAGCGAATTCATACCCGGAACCTACGGACGCCCGGCCGGCGAGACATCAGCCGTGTGGCGGATCTGACGCCTGCGCTAGACCTCCGCGAAGCGGGCGATCTCGACCCGGGAATGCAGGCCGGTCTTCTGCAGGATGTGCGAGACGTGGGTCTGCACCGTGCGCGGTGAGACAAACAGCCGGGTGCCAATCTCCCGGTTGGTCAACCCCTCACGGACCAGGGCTGCGATCCTGGTCTCGGTCACAGTCAGGCTGGCCCAGCCGAAGCTGACGTCGCGGTGGGCCTCCCGGGAGCCCCGGCGTACCCCCAGCGCGCGCATCCGCCCGACGGCGCGGTCCCGGTCCGGCACCGCGCCCATGCGCTGGTATCCCGCCAGGGCCGCGTCCAGGGCGGCGACGGCGCGGTCCCGGTCCCCGGCGGCGGCCGCCGCGCAGGCGAGTTCTTCGCGGGCGGCCGCCTCGGGCGCGTGCCGACCAGCGCCGGCGAGTTCGGTGGCCGCCCGGTCAAGCACGTCCGGGTCCGCGGTGAGCACGCCGCGCACCAGCCGGGCCACCTCGGGCGGGCACAGCAACAGCGCGTCGCGGCCGACCTGGTCGGCGAGCCGGCGGTCCATCCCGACGACGGCGACCCGGACCACGTCCGGGGCCAGGTCGGCGATCCACCGGCCAGGATGGCCCTGGGCCACCGACCACAGCGCCCTGGCCAGCGTGCACGCCTCGCGGATCGCGCCTTCGGCCTCCAGCACGGCAAGCTCGGCCCACCCGGGACGGTCGTGGCCGAACTGGAGCGGGAGGCCACGATGGCGGAAGGACTCCAGCCTGGCGCGTGCCTGGCCGGTGTGACCCCGGTGGGCGTCGATGTAGGACCGGATGCCGACCGGCAGGGAGATCCAGCCGGTGCTGGTTTCCTCGGCCCGCTCGAGCGCGGAGTCCAGTTCCGCCACCGCGTCGTCCCAGTCACCGGCGGCGAAGGCGATCCCGCCGGCGACGAAACCGAGGAACGGATCGACCCAGGACGCCTGCCGCTCCGCGGCCAGCCGCCGGGCGCGGTCCAGAGCCACCCGGGCGCCAGGTGGACCGGAGGCGGCCAGCTCGAACGTCGCGGGCATGGACAGCGAGGAGGAGCGGGAGCGCATGCTGTCCACCTCGGGCCCAAGTTCCTCCCTGGCCCGCATGAGCTCGAGCGCCCGGTCAGGATGGCCGGCCAGGAAGACGGTGACGGCGACGGTTGCCATGAGGTTGGCCTGGGCGTCCGTGTCGCCCGCGGCGGCATAACGCGCCATCATCGCGTCCAGCTCCACCGCAGGCAGCGGCTGGCCGGACTGGACCAGCAGCCAGGCCCTGGTTGCCTCGAGCTGGCGGACGGCGGTGGCGGGGAGCCCGGCGATGGCGGCGGTGCTGCCGATCACCTCCAGGGCCGCCGGGACGTCCGCCTGGTTGGACAGGGAGCGGATCAGGATCACCTGCATCCGGGCCGCCACCGCGGGGTCGGTGACCGTGCCGATCCGCTCGCGGATCAGCGTTTCCGCGGACCGGCCCCGGCCCTGGTGGAACAGGGCGTCCGCCTGGGCGAGCAGGAGCTGCTCCGGCACGTCCGCCACGACGGCGGCGACGTCGTCGAGCAGGTCGGCGGTGACCTCCGGCGCGTAGACGCGGGTCGCCGCGACGGCGTCGTGCAGCGCGGCGACCAGCGACGGATCGCCGCCGGGCCCGGCCGCCCGCAGCAGGTGGCCGGCAACCAGGCTCGGCCGGTACCCAGCTGCCCGGAGCACCTCCGCCGCCCGCCGGTGGGTGGCACGGCGCTCGGCCTCGGCCAGCTCGCCGTACGTCACCTCGCGGAACAGGTCGTGGCTGAAGCCGAGCGTGCCGGCCGGATCCCGGCGGACCAGCCCGGAGGAGATGGCGCGCTCCAGTGGCGCGTCCAGCGCACCGGCCGGGCCGGGCAGCAATCTGGCCAGGTCGTTGGCACCGATGCCGGATCCCCACACCGCGATGGCGCCGAGCACGTCACGGGCAGGCTGGTCCAGCTGCCGGAGCTGGGCCCGGACCATCTCATCCACCCCGGTGGCATGCGGGCCGAGCTCGAACCTGGCCTCGATCACGTCTGGCCCGGCTTCGGCCAGCGCGCCCGCGTTCTGGTAGGCGCGCAGCAGTTCGGTCACGAACAGCGGATTGCCCGCGGCCAGCCCGAGTACCCGGCTCAGCAGCGGGCCTGGCCACCGGCCGGTCCGGTCGTGCACCAGGCGCTCGACCATCATCAGGCCCATCGGCGACAGCCACAGCCGTGTTCCCGCCTGACCGGCGAGCATCGCCAGCGGCTCGCGAGCCGGATACGGCCGGGTGGTGATCAGCAGGGCCAGCGGCAGGCTCCGGCTGGCCCATACCAGCCGGCGCAGCAGCGTCAAGGTGGCCGCGTCGAGCTGGTGGGCGTCGTCGGCGGACAGCACGACCGGGCCATCGGCGCACAGCTCGTCGACCCGGTCGAACGCCGCGTCAGCCGGATCCCCGCCACCGACCGCGTCACCCAGGAGCGAGGCGACCACGGCAAACGGGTCGTTGCGGTGTCCCTGCTCACCCGCCATCGAGACGACCTTCGCGCCTTCGCGCGCGGCAGAGTCGAGGATCTCCCGGGCCAGGAAGGTTTTCCCGATGCCGGGCGCGCCCTCAATGACGATGCTGGTCCCAGGGGCCATACGCCGCCGGACCAGGGTGAGTACCAGCCCCTGTGCGGTCCGTTCGACCGTGGCACGATCGGACGGATGGGACGGACCGCCTAAATCCCCCACAATTCCAGGCTAAGGCATCGGCCCATGGCGGCCAGGCGGCCGGTCCTCGCTACGCCTGCCGGGGCGGCAGGTGATCGGCCAGCCAGTCGAGCATCTGGGTGTGCGTCAGCCGGCGCCCGGTCGGCTGACAGTGGAAGTTCGCCCCCTGCGCCTGGGTGAATTCGATGATTTCCTTCTCGCCCGGCAGCAGGTCATATAGCTGCCGTGGCTGGCCGGGAAAGAACTGCTCGTCGTCGGGGTCCAGAATCAGCAGCGGGGTGCTGATCCGGCCGGCCACATCGCGTACCTGGTACCTGCGCACTTCGGTGAACAGGTCAAAGGGGTCGGTCAGGCCGTACGGCCTGGCCCGGAAGGCCATTGTCCGGGCTGCCTGCGGGCTGGCGCCGACACTGGCCTGGGCCATGGCGGCGTTGAACGCGTCCTTCTGCCTGGTGTCCAGCAACTCCAGCAGCGCCGGGGGAAGATGAGCGGTCCATCCTGCGGACACGTCCACAACGCCCGGGTCGGCGACCGCCACGGCCAGGCGATGCTCGAACGCGATCGCCCTGGTGATCCAGTAACCACCCTGGCTGATGCCGTACCCGGTCAGCGCCGACGCGTCCACGTCGGGCCGGCCGGCCAGGGCGTCGATGACCGGCGTCAGCACCGCCTCCCAGTCGTAGCGGAACGGCACGCCCCGCTCGAACAGCATCGACTGCTGGCCAGGTCCATCGAACACGAAGGCGTTCCAGCCGCGGGCCAGCGCCTCGGCCGCCCCGTGCCCGAGCAGCCCGGGCAGCGAGCCATCGCTGCCGTTGGTGACCACCAGCGTCGGCCTGGCCGCCCCGGCCGTGTCCGGGCGGAGCAGGTAGCCCGGCAGCGTGGTGTCCTCGTACCGCACGGGCACCCGGACGAAGCGGCCCTGCGAGGCGTCGACGACCTTCTCCCAGCAGTCCCGGCCGCGGCGGAAGACGGGCAGCAGTACCGACGGGTCCGCGAGCCCGTCCACGAACACCAGCGCCTTGGCGTAGTACTCCGCCGCGGCCAGCATGGCCCAGCTCGCGGTGGGCAGATGCCCGCGTCTGAGCGCTTCGTCGCCCCGCGCGGCCAGGCCGTCGGCGGTCGCCGTCCAGGCGTCGAACCAGCTCTGCGGGTCGCCATCGGTGATCTGGTCGAGAGCCGCTAGCACCAGCCCGGCATCGCCGATGCCGGCGGCCGCGGCGCCCAGCACGATACGCGCCTCGTAGTCGAAATCGGCGTCGGCGAAGAACCCGCCCGGCGCACTCCTGCTGCCACTCATGCGAACGTCACATCCCCGTCGGTACGGCAGCCAGCCCGGTGCTCGCCACGTCCCGTCCATCGTTGGCGGCAGAGCCGGATGAGACATCAGCCGTGTGGCGGATCTGCCTGCTGCCCCCGGCTGGCGCCGTGCCGTGCTCGGCCTAGCCGGGCAGGAAGTCCAGCAGCAGCGCGTTGACCTGGTCCGGCGCCTCTAGCTGCATCCAGTGACCTGGGCCGTCCAGCCGCTCGTACCGCCACGGGCCGGTGACGTGCTGCGCGGAGTCGGTCATCTGCACCTCCGTCAGCGCCATGTCGCCGCTGCTCCAGATGCCCATGGTGGGGGCGGCCACCGGCGGGATGGGCCCCGGCGCGGACACCCAGGATTCGGCCGGGACGTTGGCCCGGTACCAGTTCAGGCCGGGGGTGAGCGAGCCGCCGGACTCCAGTCCGGCGATCACCGCGTCCGCGTCCGGGTGCCGCGCCCAGCGCCGGAAGTTCGCCCAGTCGTTGTCGGCCAGCCAGCGTTCGGCCACGCCGGGGAACTGGAACAACAGCATGTACCAGGACTTCTGCCGCTGCTCGAGGGTGCGCAGGAAGGTGACCGGGTGACCGACGGACAGCACGGCCAGGTGGTCCACCCGGCCGGGCGCGAACGAGCCGAGCGCCCAGGCCAGGGCGGCACCCCAGTCATGGCCCACCACGTGCGCCCGGCCGACGCCCAGCGCGTCAAGCACGGCCATGACGTCCCCGGCCAGCACCGGGATCGAGTAAGCGTCCACCGCCTCGGGCCGGCCGGACCGCCCGTAGCCGCGCAGGTCGGGCACGATGACGTGAAACCCGGCCGCGGCCAGCGCCGCCGCCTGGTGCCGCCACAGCCGCCCGGAGTCGGGGAAGCCGTGCAGCAGCAGGACCGGACGGCCCTCGCCCGCGACCTCGTACTCGATGCCGACCCCGTCGACGTCTACCCGGCCCATCCGGCCTCCCGTGGTCTGCGCTCGGTTCGCTGGAACGGTCTTAGCGGACGAAGGTGAACAGCTGCTGGCCGGCCCGGAACGGCGGCGGCGTCCCGGTCAGCCGGGCCGAGCCCACACTGAACAGGATTCCCGGCGGCAGGACGAGCGGGCCGGGCTGGAACCCGGCGCCGGCGAACCAGCCCTGGATCGTGTCCAGGAACTCCGCCGGTTCCGGGTGCCTGGTCCACAGCACCGTGGCGCCGGGGGCACACAGCGCGGGCAGGAACCCAATCGTCTGCTCGATGTCCTCATGGCTGATGTTGCCGAAGATCCCGCAGGCGAGCACCAGATCGGTGGGCACCGCGCCGGAGTAGGCGGCCGGCCGGCCCGCGTCACCCTGCACGATGCTGAGCCCGCCGAGACCGGCCCGGGCGATGGCATCGCGGCCCGCCGCCACGTTGTCCGGGTCGGCCTCGACCAGCAGCCCGGTGAGGTCGCGGCCGCGGCGGTGCCGCCGGGCCACGCCGATCAGGTCCCGGCCCTGCCCGGCGCACATGCTGATCACCCGGACCGGTCCCGGTGGCGCCTCGTCCAGTACCGAGCTGATCAGGTCCTGGACGACCAGCAGCCGCAGGTACAGCCCGGAACGCGGGTCGTCGTAGTGGTCGTGAAAGGCCACATAGTCGCGCAGCGTCATGCCCCAATCCTCCCCGACACCGGTCGCCGGGTCGACAGAGGTGGATGTCAGCGGAGATGGACGATG
This sequence comes from Streptosporangiaceae bacterium, assembly GCA_036501145.1. Classification (GTDB taxonomy): domain Bacteria; phylum Actinomycetota; class Actinomycetes; order Streptosporangiales; family Streptosporangiaceae; genus PALSA-505. The sequence goes on from DASYAV010000204.1 coordinate 20,205, forward strand.
TCGCCGGCGCTGATCGTGCGGGGGCCGTCCGGGGTGCGCAGCTGGAGGCTGCCGGTTTCGTCCACGTCCAGGGCGGTGCCGGTGAGCGCGCCGCCGCCGGGCAGTTCGGCCCGGACCTGCCGTCCGAGAGTGACGCAGCAGGCTCGGTAGCGGTCGCGCAGGCCGGCCGCGTCCGGGTCGCCCGGGCTGTGCTGGCTCGGCCTGTGCTGGCTCGAACTGTGCTGGCTGGAGCTGGGCGGGCCGGCCCAGGCCTGATAGAGCCGCTCGAACTCGGCCAGCACGGCGCCCAGCAGCCGGTCCCGGCGCAGGTCCGGCGCACCGGCGAGCAGCAGCGAGGTGGCCGTCTCAACGGGCAGCTCGTCGCGCCGGGTGGACACGTTGAGGCCGGCACCGGCCACGATCGCCTCGGTGCCGGCGGACTGCTCGGCCAGGATCCCGGCCAGCTTGCCGCCGCCGGTGAGCACGTCGTTGGGCCACTTCAGGCCGACGTCCAGGCCGGTCACGTCGCGCAGCGCGGACGCGATGGCCACCCCGGCCAGCAGCGGCAGCCAGCCGCGCCGGGCCGGTGGCACCGCGGTGGGGCGCAGCAGCACCGAGAACATCAGCGCGGCACCCGGCGGGCTGAGCCAGGTCCGGCCCATCCGGCCGCGGCCCGCGGTCTGCGTCTCGGTGACCAGCACCGTCCCCTCAGGGGCGCCGTCGGCCGCCTGGGCCAGCAGGTCGGCGTTGGTCGAGCCGGTGGATTCGGTCACCGTGACGGTGCGCCACAGGCCACCCGGCCGGATCAGCGCCCGGGCCAGCGCGGCGGCATCCAGCGGGGCCCGCGCCCCGGCCACTGCTTCGCTGCTCACCTCACGCATTGTGCCAACGATGCTCGTGGACGCCCGTTGGTGTGGGCGTGCTGAAAAGTACCCGTGATCATGGTGCGTGCTAGCCGGTGTTTTGCAGGCCGGCGGCCACGCCGTTGATGGTGAGCAGGAGGAGGCGTTCCAGGCGGGCGCGGTCGTCGGCGGCCACGGGGGCGGGCGCGCTGGCCGGGGCGGGCGGGGCGGGCTGGGCGGGCGCGGCGGGCTGGGCGGGCTGGGCGGGTTCTGGATCGGTGGTGCGGAGCGCGGCCAGGGCGCGGACTTGCAGGTAGGACAGGGCGTCCACGTACGGGTCGCGCAGCGCGACGGCGCGGGACAGCACCGGGCGGTCGGCGAGCAGCCGGTCGTGCCCGGTGACGGCCAGCACCAGCTTGCGGGTCAGGTCGTACTCGGCGAGCACCCGGCGGGTGAGGTCGGGCCGGCCGCCGAGGGCGAGATAGCGGGCGCCGATGTGCCGGTCGGTCTTGGCCAGGCTCATCTCGGCGTTGTCCAGCAGCACGGCGAGCAGCGGCCATTCGGCATAGGCGCGGCGCAGGTCGGCCAGGCCGCCGTCGGTGTCCGCGACGGCGGCCAGCCCGCTGCCCAGGCCGTACCAGCCGGGCAGGTTCACCCGGGTCTGCGACCAGGCGAACACCCACGGGATGGCGCGCAGGCTGGCCAGGTCGGTGACCGTGCCGGCCGCGCGGCGGGCCGGGCGCGATCCGATCCGCAGCGCGCTGATCTCCGCCAGCGGGCTGACCCGGGCGAACCAGGCGGCGAACCCGTCGGCGTGCACCAGGCCGCGGTAGGCGCGCAGCGCGGCGGCCTCGACCCGGCCCGCGATCGCCGCGGTCCGCTCGTCCAGCCCGCCATCCGGCGCGCCGTCCGTCTCCGCGGCGCCCGCCTCCCCGCCATCCGGCGCGCCGCCCGCCTGCCCGCCGCGGGCCGGAGCGGAGGCGAGCAGGACGGCCGAGGTGACCTGCTCCAGGTGCCGGTGCGCGATGGCGAGGTGGGCGTACCTGGCGAAGATGATCTCGCCCTGTTCGGTGACCTTGAACCGGCCGCCGACGGAGCCGGGCGCCTGGGCCAGCACCGCCCGCCCGGCCGGCCCGCCGCCGCGGCCGAGTGCGCCGCCCCGGCCGTGGAACAGTGTCAGCGTCACGTTGCTGGCCGCCGCCCAGGCGGCCAGCCTGGACTGCACCCGGAACAGCCGCAGCGTCGCGCTGACCGGGCCGAGGTCCTTGGCCGAGTCGGAGTAGCCGAGCATCACCTCCAGCGGCCGGCCCGGCTGGGCCAGCCGGGCGGCCACCGGCGGCAGCTTGATCATGTCGTCCAGCACGGCGACGGAGTTGTCCAGGTCCTCGCCGCTCTCGAACAGCGGCACCACGTCCAGCACCGGCGGCTCGCCGCCCGGCACGGCCAGCCTGGCCAGTTCGTACACGGCGGCGATGTCGGCGGCCGAACGGGTGAAGCTGACCACGTACCGGTGGCAGGCCGCCGCGCCGAACCTGGCCTGAATCCAGGCGATCACCCGGAAGGTGGCCAGCACCTCCTCGGTCTGCGCGGACAGCTCGCCGGGCTGCTTCCCGGCCCCGGGTGCCGCGGCGGCCAGCTCGGCCAGCGCGGCGGCGTGCACCTCGCTGTGCTGGCGGATCTCCAGTTCGGCCAGGTGGAAACCGAACGTCTCGGCCTGCCAGATCAGCTGCTGCAGCTCGCCGTAGGCCTGCCGGGGTGCCCCCGCAGCGGCCAGCGAATCCTGCACCAGGCGCAGGCCGGCCAGGTACTCCGCAGCGTCCCGGTAGCCCAGGTCGGCGTCGCGCGACCGGGTAGCGCGCAGCCGTTCAGCAGAAAACAGCAGGTACACCCGGTGCGGCTCGCGGGGCGAGCGCGCGGTGATCTCCGCGAGCAGGTCCGGGTGGGCGGCGGTCGCGTCGGCCAGGGCGCGGGCCAGCGCCGCGGACGGCGGGGTGGATTCCGCGTCGGCGGTCAGCGCGCGGCCGACCCGTTCGGTGGCGTTCTGCAGCGCGCGCAGCGCGTGCTCGGCCTGGATCAGCGCGGTCTGCCTGGTCACCTGGGCGGTGACGAACGGGTTGCCGTCCCGGTCGCCGCCGACCCAGCTGCCGTAGCGCAGGAAGGCCGGCGCGGCCGCGGGGACGGCGCCGCAGTCCGGGCCGGTCAGCACGTGGTCCAGCGACCGGTACAGCGCCGGGACCACCCGGAACAGCGTCTCGTCGAACGCGCTCATCACCGTGCGGACCTCGTCGGCCGGCTCCATCGCGTTGACCCGCAGCTGCGAGGTGCGCCAGAGCAGGTCGATCTCCTCGCGCAGCCGGCGGCGGGACTCCGCGCCCGGTGCGGCGCCCGGCTCGGCGGGACCTCGGCTCTCGCCGGGCAGCCCGGCCAGCAGGCCGCTGATCCGGCGCAGCGCGGCGGTGACCGCGCGGCGGCGGGCCTCGGTCGGGTGCGCGGTGAGCACCGGGTGCACGCGCAGCCCGGCGAGCAGCCCGGCGAGAGCCGGGGCCCCGGCCGCGGCGCGGATCCCGTCCACGGCCAGGGCGAGTGACTCGCGCAGCGGCGAGCCGCCGGCCTCCCGCTCGCGCAGCGTGCGGATCCGCTGGTGTTCCTCGGCCAGATTGGTCAGGTGGAAGTACACGGTGAACGCGCGGGCGACCAGTTCGGCCCGGTCCAGCGGCCAGGACGCGACCAGCGCGGCGATCTCGTCGCCCGCCGGGTCGTCGGCCGGCTCCCCCGGCGCCGGCCCGCCGGCCATGGACCCCGGGGCGGCCGGGGCGGCGCTGCGGGCCGCGATCACCGCCAGCCGGAGCCGTTCGACGTCGGCGAGCAGATCCTCGCCGCCGGAGGCGCGCAGCACCTCGCCGAGCAGGTCGCCGAGCAGCCGGACGTCCCGGCGCATAAGCCGGGGCAGCTGCTGCCGGTCTATATCGCGGGTCACGGGGCGGAGTGTAGCGAGGGTGTGTTAAATCCCGTCGCTACTCTGAGCCCATGACCAGCGAGGCCCGGGACGAGACCGCCCAGCACGAGGAATACCCGCACACCACGGCGGGGAAGATCGCCGACCTGGAGCGGCGCAGGCACGAGGCGGTGCACGCCGGCTCGGGGCGCGCGGTGGAGCGGCAGCACGCCAAGGGCAAGCGGACGGCCAGAGAGCGGATCGAGCGGCTGCTCGACGCGGGCTCGTTCACCGAGTTCGACGAGCTGGCCAGGCACCGGGCGCACGACTTCGGCATCGAGGGCAACCGGCCGTACGGGGACGGCGTGGTGACCGGGCACGGCACGATCGACGGCCGCCCGGTCTGCGTGTTCAGCCAGGACTTCACGGTGTTCGGCGGATCCCTCGGCGAGGTCTACGGCGAGAAGATCATCAAGGTGATGGACCACGCGCTCAAGGTGGGCTGCCCGATCATCGGGATCAACGACGGCGGCGGCGCCCGGATCCAGGAAGGCGTGGTCGCGCTCGGCCTGTTCGCCGAGATCTTCTACCGGAACACGATCGCGTCCGGGGTGATCCCGCAGATCTCGCTGATCATGGGGCCGTGCGCGGGTGGCGCGGTGTACTCGCCGGCCATCACCGACTTCACGCTGATGGTGGACGGCACGTCGCACATGTTCATCACCGGCCCGGACGTGATCAAGACGGTGACCGGCGAGGAGGTCAGCTTCGAGGACCTCGGCGGCGCGCACGCGCACAACGTCAAGTCCGGGGTGGCGCACTACCAGGCCGCCGACGAGGACGACTGCCTGGACTTCGCCCGCGATCTGCTGTCCTACCTGCCGTCCAACAACATGGACGACCCGCCGGACGGCAGTGATTTTCAGATGAACGGCTTCGCCCTGGAGTTGACCGCGGAAGACGAGGAACTGGACGGGATCATCCCGGATTCCCCGAACCAGCCTTACGACATGCACGACGTGATCTCGCGGGTGCTGGACGACGGGGAGTTCCTCGAGGTGCACGCGCTGTTCGCGCAGAACATCATCGTGGGGTTCGGCCGGGTGGCGGGCGCGCCGGTCGGCGTGGTGGCCAACCAGCCGCTGCAGTTCGCCGGGACGCTGGACATCGACGCGTCGGAGAAGGCGGCGAGGTTCGTGCGGACCTGCGACGCGTTCAACGTCCCGATCCTGACGTTCGTGGACGTGCCGGGCTTCCTGCCGGGCACCGCGCAGGAGTGGAACGGCATCATCCGGCGTGGCGCCAAGCTCATCTACGCCTACGCCGAGGCCACCGTGCCGAAGATCACGGTGATCACCCGCAAGGCCTACGGCGGCGCCTACGACGTCATGGGGTCCAAGCACCTGCGCGCGGACGTCAATCTGGCCTGGCCGACCGCGCAGATCGCGGTGATGGGCGCGCAGGGGGCGGTAAACATCCTGTACCGGCGGGAACTGGCCGCCGCCGGCGACCCGGCGGCGCTGCGTGAGCGGCTGGTCACCGAGTACGAGGACGCGCTGGCCAACCCGTACATCGCGGCCGAGCGGGGCTACGTGGACGCGGTGATCCGGCCGGCCGAAACCCGCCAGCAGGTGACGACGGCGCTGCGCGCGCTGCGCGGCAAGCGGCAGACGCTACCGGCCAAGAAGCACGGGAACATCCCACTCTGATCGGCCCTCGGCGGGGCAAACCCCCTGCTCAGCTGGAAGCTTCTGGGCGTCCCGTGGCGGGGCGCGGCACGGCCGGGGCGGCGGCTGGCTTACGCTCGAAGGACGATGACCGAGTTCTCCGCGCCGCTGCCGATCCTCGCCCGATACGCGATCCTGGTCGATGTCGGGTACATCTACGCGTCCGCGGGCGAGCTGCTGCTGGGCGCCGGGTCGCGGCGGGAGTACCGGGTGGACGCCGACGGGCTGATCCAGGCGCTCACCGGGCACGCGGACGAGCAGCTGCGCGGTCAGCTGCTGCGGATCTACTGGTACGACGCGGCCCGGGACCGGGTGCCGACCATCGACCAGCGGGTCATCGCCCAGATGCCGTGGGTCAAGCTCCGGCTGGGCAATCTGAACGCGCGCGGCCAGCAGAAGGGCGTGGACGCCCAGATCCGGGCCGACATGGAGACGCTGGCCCGGCACCGGGCCATCACCGACGCGGTGCTGGTGGCCGGGGACGAGGACATGGTGCCGGCGGTGGAGGCGGCGCAGGCCTTTGGGGTGCGGGTGCACCTGTGGGGTGTCGAGCCGCCGTACGGGACCAACCAGGCCGAGCGGCTGGTGTGGGAGTCCGACACGGTGGAAGTGCTGGACGCGGCGTTCGTCAAGCCGTTCTTCACCGCGGTGCCGGTGCCGGTGCCGGTGCCGGCGGCGGCGGTGGCGGTGGCGGTGGCCGAAACGCAGGCCGAGACTTCCCCGCTGACGATCGCACCGGGACCGGTCGCGACGGCCATCGTGCCTTCCCCCTCGGACCTCTTCGGCGACCGCCATCCGCCGCGGCCACTGCCACGCACGGCCGTGCCGGGAATGGCGGCCGCCGTGAGCAGGCTCGGACCGGACTCCGAACGGGTGAAGGAGGCCGGCGAGCACGTCGCGCAGCGCTGGATCCTGACGCGCGGCGAGGACAACATCAGGGACCTGCTGCCCGGGCCGATCCTGCCGCCGGTCATCGACAAGGAACTGCTGGTGGAGGCGGAGAAGGAACTCGGCCAGACGCTGCGGCCCTACCAGGAGGCCAGGGAGTGGCTGCGGGACGCGTTCTGGGAACGGGTGCACCGGCAGTTCGGCATCGGCGTCGGGAAGTCCTGACCGTGGGTCCGGCCTGATGGCAGACGTGCCGTTCCTGCGGGTGGTCAGGGGTGAGGCCAGCGCGGAGGAGATCGCGGCGCTGGTGGCGGTGCTCAGCGCCGCGGCCGCGCCCGGTGTGCAGCGGGCCGGCCACCGGCCGCGGCCGGTGTGGAGCGACCGGGCCGCGCAGCTGCGGCAGCCGTTCGCCCACGGCCCTGGCGCGTGGCGGCGCAACGCCCGGCGCGGGATCGTGTAGCACCTGTTTCTGCGGGTAGGGCGATGTCCTGGAGGTGCTGCGATGACCGCCAACCACCGCCCCGGCTACGTAGAGCCGATGAGCCTGACCGACGTCGACACCACCGTGTACGAGACGGCCGCCAACCTGGAGTACACCGGCCGCCCGCTGACCAGGAGCGAGATCGGGTCCGTGGTCGACCTCGACGACAAGACGCTGGACGAGTCGCTGGACGTACTGGTCGGCCGGGGCCTGCTGGCCCGGGCCGAGGCCGAAGGCGAAGACGATGCCGCTTACACGGTGGCCAACCGCGGCTGGAGCCTGACCCCGGACCAGGGCGAAGGCCTGCGCGGACTGTAGCCGGGCCGGCTGTCCCGGACGACCATGCCGGCCGTCCCGGCCGGTTTTGTTCACGGAGCTGTTTCCCTGCCGATACGGTGCGGATACAACCGTGCGGCAGGTTGCGGTTGCGGGCCGTGACATCGGCTCATTCCCGTTTTGATCACCATGAATGGCATCAGGCTGCCCTGGGGGATTCGATGATAAAGACCGGTAAGCCAGACCGCGAGGAGAACGTCCGCGTCACGTTCGTGCTGCCCACCGGCCAGCCGGCCGGGGCGGTGTCGGTGGTCGGCGACTTCAACGACTGGAACCCGTACGCCCACCCACTGCGCAAGCGCACCAACGGCACCCGCAGCGCGATCGTCAGGGTGCCGGCCGGGACCAAGATGCACTTCCGTTATCTGGGCGAGGACGGCCTGTGGTTCGACGATGACACCGCGGGCCAGCGGGACGCCTACGGCGCCATTCTCACCGTCTGACCGCCGGGCCGGGCTGGCCGCGGCGGAGCAGGGCGACCGTGGGGAGCAGGCCGGCCACCGCCAGGCCGGCCGCCAGCCACCAGCCGTGCCGGAAGGCGGCCAGCCGCGCGGCCGGGCTGGCCGGCGCGCCGAGCACCGCGACGAGCAGGGCCACGCCGACGGCCAGCCCGATCTGCCGGATCATGTTCACCGCCGCCGACCCGGTGGCGAACGACGAGGGCGGCAGCGCGGCGGCGGCCGTGGCCATCAGCGTGGGCAGCGTCAGCCCGACCCCGGCGCCGGTCAGCAGCATGCCGGGCAGCATGCCGCCCGGGTAGTCGGGCCGCAGCCCGATAGCCACCGCCCACCAGGCCAGCCCGGCGGCGAAGACGGCCGAGCCGAGCGTGACCACGACGGCCGCGCCGAACCTGGCGATCAGCCGGCCCGCCACGGCGAACGAGAACAGCGGCACCATCAGCGGGCCGGGCGCGATGGCCAGGCCCGCCCGCAGCGCCGACCAGCCCCAGTCGTTCTGCTCCCACAGCACGACCGACAGCAGCATGGCGCCGAACGACGCGGAGAACAGCAGCGCGACCATCGAGGCGCCGGCGAACGGGCGGTGGCGGAACAGGCCGGGTTCGATCAGCGGGTTGTGGTGCCGCAGGCAGCGCAGCGCGAACAGGCCGAGCAGGACCAGCGACGCGGCCAGCACGCTGACCGTCGCCGGCGAGGCCCAGCCCCAGTCACCGCCCTCGACCAGGCCGAAGCTCAGCAGCCCGATGCCCGCCGTGACGAGCAGCGCGCCGGCCGCGTCCGGCAGCGGGGTCGGGTGCCCGGCGATGTGCGGCAGCTTGCGCCAGCCCACGGCCAGCGCGGCCAGCCCGACCGGGACGTTGACCAGGAACACCCAGCGCCAGCTCGCGGCGACCAGCAGGCCGCCGGCGACCGGGCCGAGCGCGGCCGCGACGCCGCCGGCCGCGGTCCAGGCGCGGACCGCGCCGCTGCGCCGCTGCGGCGGGTAGGAGGCCAGCACCAGGCCGAGCGAGGTGGGAGTGAGCAGCGCCGCGCCGGCCGCCTGGATGAGCCGGAACACCACCAGCATGGCCACCCCGGTGGCGGCCGCGCACATGGCCGAGGCCACGGTGAACAGCGCCACCCCGGCCAGGAAGCCGAGGTCGCGCCGGTACCGGTCGGCCAGCCGGCCGAACAGCACCAGCAGCGAGGCGTAGACGATGGCGTACCCGTTGAGCACCCAGGACAGTTCGCTCAGCCTGGCCCCGTGGAAGTCGCGGGCGATGGCGGGCAGCGCCACGTTGACGATGAACAGGTCGAGGCTGGCCAGCACCACCCCCGCGGACACGATGAGCAGGACCTGGGGCGGCGACGCCGGGCGCCCCGGGACCGGCCGGGCCGCCGGCTGGCTTAGTCTGACCATAGCCAGACGATAACGGGCTGGCTAAGATAAACACAAGCCAGGAAGGGAAAGGATCATGCCGGGGAGCGAGACCGAACCCCAGGGCGGGGTGCTGCCGGGCAACGGCGGTGAGCCGGGCGGCGGCGGGCCGGACAGTGGCGGCCAGCCGGACCGAGACAGCCAGCCGGGCAGCGGCGGCGGGGCGGCCGCGATCAGGATGACCGGGCCGCTGGATCCGCGGGGCGGGTGGTCGGCGGCGAACTGCCCGATCGACCGGGCGCTGGGCCAGGTCGGCACCCGGTCGGCGCTGCTGCTGCTGCGCGAGGCGTGCTACGGCACCACCCGGTTCGCCGACTTCGCCGAGCGGGCCGGGCTGAGCGAGCCGGTCGCGGCGGCCCGGCTGCGCGAGCTGGCCGGGCACGGCCTGGTCGAGCGGGAGCCCTACCGGGAGCCGGGCCAGCGGACCCGGATGCAGTACCGGCTGACCCGCAAGGGCGCCGACCTGCTGCCCGCGCTGGTGGCGCTCATGCAGTGGGGAGACGGCTGGCTGGGCCCGTCCGGGGTCGAGCTGCGGCACCACGACTGTGACCAGCCGGTACACGCCGAGCTGCGCTGCGCTGCCGGGCACCACGTCGAGCTGACCGGTCTCGACCTGGCCGCCCGCGGCGGCCGGGGCAGCGCTGGTGGCGGTGAGGGCTAGGCGAGCAGTGCGCGGCCGTACCAGTCCGCCGCGTCGCGCACGCCGGGCGGCGTGAAGAAATACCCGCCGCCGAACGGCTGCACGTAGTCCACCAGCGGCTCATTGATCAGCCTTTTCTGGATGGTCTCGAACTGCCGGTGCACGTCGGCCTGGTAGCAGATGAAGATGTGCCCGGCCTGGATGTTGCCGTTCTCGTCCACGCCGAGGTCGTAGTTGTAGGAGCGGCGGATGAGCCGCTGGTCCGCGGTCGCCCTGGTGCGCGGGTTGGCCAGCCTGATGTGCGAGTCGAGCGGGATCACGTAGCCGTGCGGGTCGGCCGCGTAGTCGGGCTTGTCGAACTCGCTCGTGCCGTCCAGCGGCGCCCCGCTGTCCCGGCGGCGGCCGAACATATTCTCCTGCTCGTTGATCGACACCCGGTCCCAGAACTCCACGAGCATCCGGATCAGCCGGACCACCTGGTAGGACCCGCCGTGCGCCCAGGCCGGCTCGGCCGGGTCGTCCACCCAGACCAGCGCGCTGTCCAGCGGGCCGGCCGGGTTCGCCGTGCCGTCCTTGAAGCCAAGCAGGTTCCGCGACGTGCCGGACGGCCGCGGCGGGGAGTTGTACCCCTCCATCTTCCAGCGCAGCTGCATGCCGCCGCGGGTGTGCCGGGTGATGTCGCGGATCGTGTGGTGGATCGTGTCCGGGTGGTTGGCGCACAACTGCAGCAGCAGGTCGCCGTGCAGCCAGGCGGGCTCGAGCGAGTCGTTCGGGAACGTGCGCATCGGCACGAGCTTGCGCGGCTTGCGCGCGGCCAGCCCGTACCGGCCGTCGAACAGGCTCGACCCCACCGACAGGGTCACGGTCAGCCCGTCGGCCGGCACCACAGGCCCGAGCACGTCGCTGTCGGACGGCGGCTGCCCGACGCCGAGGTCCGGCGGCGTGCCGCCGCCGGTGAGGAACCGCGCCCGGCTGGTCAGCTCGCGCATCAGGTTCGCCAGCCCGGCCCGGTCGGCCGCCATGCAGTCGAACGCCGCGACGCAGCTGAACGCCTGCTTGCGGGCCGGGTCCGGGGTGAGGATGCCGGCCTGGCGGGCGCCGTGGAACGGGTAGGCGGCGGCCTCGGCGGGCCCGCCGGTAGTGGCCGCGTCGGAGTCGGCGCGGGAACCGCCGATCAGCACGCCGCCGGCCAGCGCGGTGCCGGCGGCGCCGGAGACGGTGCCTTTCAGGAAGTTGCGGCGGCTCAGGCTCACGGGGGTTCGCTCTCTCCTCAGTGGGGCGGCTCAGTGGGGCGGCTCAGTGGGGCGGCTCAGTGGGTCGGCGGGACTTCGAGCAGGTCCGGGACGGCGTCGAGGGTTTGCAGCACCGCGCCGATGGCCGCGTTGACGTGCTGGCGGGCCAGCAGCGGGGCCTGGCCGAGCGGGTGCCAGCGGGTGCCGGTGCGGGTCGCGTCCAGCGCCTGCTGCAGCGCGGTCAGCTGGCGGCCGGCGGTGGCCAGCAGGCCGGGCTGGCGGGCGTTGATGAGCGGTGCCAGGTAGCCGAGCAGCGCGCGGGTGACCCGCACGTCGGCGTCGGTCTGCGCGAACGCGGCGCCGCCGCCCTCGTCGTCCATGCCGGACAGGTGATCGCGCAGCGCGTCCTCGAGGATCTCGTGTGCGCGGACCGGCAGGTTCGTCGGATCGCCGGCCAGGTCGGCCGAGGTCAGGTTCTTCCGGACGGTGGCGACGTTCCTGGCCAGTGTGGTGGCGACCGTCCGCAGCGTGCCGGTGCTCTGGCCGTGCCAGAGGCCGTACTCGAGCCGGTGCAGCCCGGTGAAGTGCGGGTCCCGCACGCCGCCCGGATAGCCGTCGGGCAGGCCGTCGACCGCGAGGCCCAGGTCGCCGAAGCTGTCGTAGGACGCGCCGACCCGCTCCCAGTCGAGCTGGGCGGTGAGCCAGTCCTTCTTGGCCTGGGGAAGGCCGCCCTTGCGGAGGTCGGCCTCGACGGCGGTGACGGCCGTGGCCAGCCCGGCGAGCTGGGCGGCGGCGTAGCCCTGGTAGAGCCTGTTCGGCGGGGTCAGGTCGCCCAGCGTGACCGGCTTGACCGCGACCGGGGCGGCGGCCGTCGTGGTGCCGTTCGCGGACACCGTGACCGGTGGCGAGGCGGTCGTCGGCTGCGAGCCCATCAGGCACTTGATCGTGTAGGTGCCGGCCCCGAGGGTCGCGGTCAGCGGCGCGGACGTGCCGGGGCCGATGGTCTCGATCTCGCCGACGACCGCGCCGGCGGCGTTGTCCAGGTTGATCTCGCCGGCGAGCCCGGAGTTGTTGGTCACCGTGATCGTCTGGGTGCCCGGCTGGGCGGCGGACCAGTCCGGCGCGCAGCTGGCGCGGCTCACGGTCACGGTGCTCGCCGCGCTCGTCGCCGAGGCGGGCAGCGCGGCGATCGTCACGCCCGCGGCGAGCGCGGGCACGGCGACCAGCACCCCGGCCACGAGCCACGGGCGGCCGCCGGCGACGCGCT
>DASYAV010000205.1:0-6238 GCA_036501145.1 Streptosporangiaceae bacterium
TTCGAGGACGGCGAACAGCAGCCCGCCGAGCATGGCCAGGTTCTTGTGGAACTGGATCCGCTGGGCCTTGCGTTCGGCCTCGTCCTCGAGCGCCCAGTACGAGTGCCCGGCCAGCGTGGTCGGGATCATCGAGCCGGCCAGCGCCAGCGCGGACAGCCGCTGCGCCTTGCCCAGCGCCAGCGTCGTCCCGGCCAGCACCATGACCGCGGCATTGGCGCGCACCAGCAGCTCGTCATCGTCGGGCAGCGGCACGGCCCGGCGCACCGTCGCCAGCACCGGCGCGGCCAGATCGACCCGGCCGCCCGGCGCCCGCAGCGCGTCGAACCCGAGCAGCACGTAGGTGGATCCGGTGAGAGCGCGTGCGGCGGGACGCAGCAGCCCCAGCAAACACCTGCTCGTGCTCATAGCGCCTCCAGATCTGTGGCCAGGGCTCCCGGGCGGGCTCCGCTCCCCTGGTTTTGATCAAGATACCCAGTCAGCCGCAGCCGCCTGCTAGCTCACGGTCAGTACACGCAGGGGATGCCGTACTTCGCGTTGGCGTTGACCTGCACTGGCTTGCCGGCCTGGCCGTCGTTCGACGATGACGTGGGGCTGGTGGACGGCGAGGGAGGCGGCGCGGTGGCGGTGCCGAGGTTGGCGGGCACCGACGTGGCGTCGGCGGCCAGCAGCAGCTCCACATGACCGGCGGCCACCGAAGAGCTTGCGGTGGCGGTCAGCCCCTCGAAAGCCCCGGCGATCTTGTTCGCGCTCGCTTCCGCTCCCGCGCCGTACAGCACCTGGGTGCTCGACTGGGGGCTGGTGTTGGTGACCTTGCCCGCCTGGTAGCCGGCCGCCGTCAGCGCGTGCGACATGGCACCGGCCATCCCGGCCGGGGCCCCACCGTTCAGCACGTCCACGGTGGTCTGGCCGGGCGACAGCGACGGCACCTTCGACTGCTGCGTCTTCGGCGCCGACGGCTTCGAGGCGGGCGGGTAGAAGGTGCGCTGGACTTCCTTCTTGATCGCGGCTGGGTCGATCAGGTTCACGTCCTGATTGCCGATATGACCGTCCGTGGTGATCACCGGCGCCGTTATGAAGGTCATGTGGCTGCCGGTCAGGCTTTTCATTTCGGTTGCGAAATCGAGCAGGTTCCAGCCGGAATCGGTGATCAGGTATCTTTTCGCCACGCCGAGCAGGTTGGTGAGCTGGCCGACGCTGGCAAAGACGCCCTGATGCTCGAGTTTCCAGATCACGTAGTCGATGACGGACTGCTGCCGGTGGGTGCGGTCCAGGTCGCCATTGGGCAGGTTGTCCCGCTCGCGGACGAACGCCAGCGTCTGCCCGGCCGACAGGTGCAGGTAACCCGCGTGCCGCTGGTTGAAGCCGGAGTTGACGTCATGCAGGTTCTGGCCGTGGTTCCAGGACTTCACGCACGCCTCGATGCCGCCGAAGGACTTGGCCAGTTCGTAGAACCCGGCCAGGTTGACCTCGGCGAAGTTGTCGACGTGCACGCCGGTCAGCGCCTCGACGGTGTGGATCGCGGCCGACTGGCCGGCCTCGTTGGCCAGCAGGTAGCGCTGGTCCTTGCTCATCTTCGCGTTGGCCGTCTTGCTCAGGCTCTGCGCCCAGGCCAGGCCGTAGGCCTCGTCGATCTTCCCGTGCGACTGGCCGTCGTAGGGCTTGGGGAAGGTGACCCAGTCATCACGCGGGATCGAGAACCCGACCGCCTTGTTCCCGCCCGCGAAGATGTGGATGAGGATCAGCGTGTTGGTGTCCTGGCCGCCGGTGCCGTTCAGGACTTGCTGGTAGCTGCCGGCGTGCAGGGCGCGGAGCAGATCGGGCGGCAGGATGTTGCCGTTGTAATCGGTGCGGCTCTCCAGACCCATGAGCAAGATGTTCATCGGGCCGGTCGACGGGCCTCCGCTGATGGCGGACGAGCCGCCGATGGCGTCGACCTGGGCCCTGACGTAATAGGCGAATCCGCTCCCGGCCAAGATCAGCGCGGCGAAGATACAGCACACCGCATAACCGGTCTTCCCGGCGATGGCCATACCCTTGCTTGACCCCGGCATTAAGTTCCCTTCACGCTGGATGTCACCGCACATCCGGAGGGTACTTGCTCACCGCACCTGGTAACGGCCAAGTCGACGATAAGGCGGTCCGCGTCGCGGTGCTGCTGCCCGCGCGGGCGCGGGCCGGCCAGCTCGGCCCGGGGTCTGGTCAGGTCACCTTGAAGCTGGTCGCGCTGGTCGCGGTGCCGCCCGGCGTGGTCACTTTGATCTTGCCGGTAGTGGCGCCGTGCGGCACCTGCGCGGTCACCGACCAGGCGGTGCCGTTCCAGTGCTCGGCCATGGCCAGGTCCTGGCTGCCGTCCAGGTAGGTGCCCACGGCCATGCAGTCAGCCGCGGCGGCGCAGGAGACGCCGGAGCACGCTACCGCCGGCGGCGATCCAGCGCCTTAACCTGATGCTGGTCCGGGTCATGCTGATCACCGTTTGACGAGCATTTACCCGCTATTGAGAATAACGGCTGCCGCGTGGCCGGGCGAGAGCCAGGAACACGTGACGATCGGCCCGGAGGGCGCGCACCGTCCACGGCGCCAGGCCGCGGCCTAGGATGCCTGCGTGACCAGCGCTCCGCCGACTCGGTACGCCCGTACGCCAGATGGCGCTCGGCTGGCGTTTCAGGTGATCGGTGACGGGCCGATGAACCTGGTATCGGTGGGCGGCCCGGCCTCACACCTGGATCTGGAGTGGGAAGAGCCGTCGGTGGTGAGAACGCTGCTGCGGTACGCGGGTTTCTGCCGGCTGGTGCGCTTCGACCGCCGCGGCACCGGGCTGTCGGATCCGGCCGCCGGCACACCCACTCTCGAGCAGCAGGTGGACGACCTGGCTGCGGTCATGACGGCAGCCCAGGTGCAGCGGCCCGCGCTGCTGGGCGCGGTCGAGAGCGGCCTGTGCGCGATGTACGCGGCCAGCCATCCCGACCAGGTGAGCGCGCTGATCCTGGTCAACGTGGCCGCGGCCGGCCAGGGGCTACTCACCGATGACGTCCTGCGGGCGATGCTCGACATGGTCGAGAACCACTGGGGTGAGGGCACGATGCTCCCGGTGTTCGCCCCCAGCAGGGCCGGTGACACGCAGTTCCGCCAATGGTGGACCAGGTATGAGCGCGCCTCCACGACGGCCGCCATGGCGCGCAAGCTGATCGAGCTCAATGCGCGGACCGACCTGACCGGGGTGCTGCCCGCCGTGCGCGTCCCCACCCTGGTGATCCACCAGCCCGGCAACCCGCTGATCCCCGCTGGACTGGCGCGTGAGGTTGCCGCGCTGATCCCGGGGGCGCGGTTCGCCGAGGTGGCCGGGGAGGATCTGTTCAGCTGGGCCGATCCGGACGGCCCGGTACACGACGAGGTCGAGCAGTTCCTCACCGGGCAGCGGCGGCACGAGCCCGAACGGGTGCTGGCCACGGTGCTGTTCACCGACATCGTGGACTCCACCGGGCAGGCCAGCCGTCTCGGGGACCGCCGGTGGCGGGCCCTGCTGGATGCCTACGACCTGGCCATGCGGCGCGAACTGGACGCCTTCCGCGGCCGTCAGGTCAAAGCCACCGGCGATGGCACGCTCGCCACCTTCGACGGGCCCGCCCGGGCCATCCGGTGCGCGGCCGCCATCACAACCGAGGTGCACGGACTGGGGCTCACGTTGCGGTCGGGGCTGCACATCGGCGAGATCGAGCTCCGCGGCGACGGCGATGTCGCCGGGATCGCGGTGCACATCGCACGGCGGGTGGAGGAAACCGCCCGCCCCAGTGAGGTGCTCGTCTCCCGCACCATGACCGACCTGGTGGCAGGATCGGGCATCGGGTTCGAAGACCGCGGTGAACACGAGCTGAAAGGCGTGCCGGGCCGCTGGCAGCTCTTCGCGGCGAAGCCCTGAGAACCTGGAGGTCGCCGTCCCGGCTCAGCCGATGACGCGCTTCAGCCCTTCGCGCATGATCCGGGCGCCGACGGTGCCGGCGGCGCCGGTCACCACTCCCTTGGTGATGGTCGTCCCGTGCTCCTCGCCGAAGTCTCTGGCAGCCCTGATGATCGGGCCCGCGGCGCCACTGAAGCCATCAACGAAAGGCCCGTTGTCGGTCGAGGCGTCGTAGGCGCCTTTAGCGAACCCGGCGGCAATGGCAACCGGGCTCACCGCGATCGCGCTGACCTGCCCCCAGAACTCATTCTTGTTGTCCACCGGCTGTTTCACTCTCCCACGTGATCGAGGACACTCCATATTGACCTGCCTGCGGCGCCGCGCGCTATGGGATTAGCCCCCATATCCATGGTGGACCTGCGCCTACCCCATGCCCGGGCGGCCATGGTGTGCAGCGGATTCCCGCAGTCAGTGGTGGAACAGCCGGAGGCCGGTGCGGGCCAGCGTGATCCCGTGCTCACGGCAGGCGTCCGCCACCTCCTGCGACCTGATGGACCCGCCCGGCTCGGCGATATAGGCGACGCCGTGGCGGTGGGCGTGGTCGACGTTGTCGCGGAACGGCAGCGCACCATCGGAGACGAACGCGACGCCGGCCAGCCGCCGCTGCCACTGCGCACGCTGGCCGGCCGTCAGCTCACCGGCAGGCCCGGACAGTGCGTCGGCCAGGCGTCCGGCCTCGTCGCTGGTGAGGCCGCCCTCGGCGAACCGGATCTGCCAGTTGATCCGGTCCTGCCGGCGCACGCCGGGCCGGAAGGACAAGGCGCGGACGGCCGGGTGCCGCCGCAGCCACCAGATGCCGGCCTTGGCGCCCGCCAGGCGGGTGCAGTCGACCCGGGACTGCTGGCCGGCGCCGATGCCGATCGTCATCCCGTCCCGCAGATAGGCCACCGAGTTGGATTGCGTGTAGCGGAGCACCGCCAGGCCGAGCAGCAGATCCGCCTGCACCGCGGCGGGCAGCGACCCGCCGGTGACGTGTTCAAGCAGCGTGGCGGACAACGGTGCGGTGTCGCGGTCTTGGGCCAGGCGCAGGCCGAAGACCTCCCGTTCCTCCCGGGCCGGCGGCTCGAAGGCCTCGTCGGCCTCCATGACCAGGAAACGGCCGTTCTTCTTCCTGCTCAGCCGCCCGGCCGTGCCCGGCGCGTAGCCGGGGGCGATGATGCCGTCGCAGACCACACCGCCGAGCAGGCCGGCCAGCTCGGCGGCGACCGGATCCGAGACGGCGGCGAAATCTCCGTAGGAGCATTTGGGGTCGGCATCCCGGGCGCGCAGATACGCGCTGGCCAGCGCGCCCGCCTGGCCGCCGGTGACGCCGTACAGTTCCGCCGTGACGTCATCAAGAGGCCCCGCCAGGGCCGCTCCGGCCGGCGAGACGTGCTTGAAGGACGCGGCCGCCGGCCTGCCGAGGACCTGGCGCGCCTCGCGCACGAGCTGCCAGCCGTTCAGCGCGTCCAGCATGTTGATGTAGGAGGGCTGCCCGTGCAGCACCCGTACCGGCCACACCTCCGGGGTGACCGGCACGGCATGCGCGGGCGCCTGATGTGGGTTCGTTCCGTAACGCAGTTCCACCTGGCCTCCTCAGCGGGTTATCGCTGACGGAGGCGCCCAGGCGGTCGGCGCGCCCATCGGTTCCCGGCCGCTCCTCGGTGGTTATCCACCCTCGCCAGTCGCGGCCGGGCCCCAGGCTACCGCTGGGCCGCTGTACTACGCTCGCGCCGACCGGACGCCGAGGAGAACCCCGAAGAGAGGAACAGCCGCAATGACTTCCGCCGCCACGCTCCTGCCCGCCATCGAGCGCCGGCGGGTGCAGGCGCTGGCGCGCGGGGACACGGCCACGGCCGGCCCGCTGCATGCCGACGGCTACTGGCTCGTCACCCCGAACGGCTCGGAGATGACCAAGGACGACTATCTCGGCGCGATCGCCTCCGGGAGGCTGCGTTACCGGGCGTTCGAGCCCGTTTCCGAGATGGCGCTGCTGGCAGGTGCGGACGTCGCGGTTCTCCGGTACAAGGCCCGGATCAGCTTCGATGACGGACCGGGCTTCATCTGCTGGCACACCGACTGCTACCAGCTCAGGGACGAGACCTGGCAGGCAGTCTGGTCCCAGGCCACGGCCATTTCCACAGCTGAGTAGGTCCCGGCGGGCGCCCAGGGCTCCGGCGCGTTCCGTGATTGTCTGTTTCTGTCCTAATCGAAGCCGTGGAGATTGAGGGTTTCGGCTGGGGTGGTGTGGTCGCGGCGGCCTTCGGGGACGTGCAGGTAGCCGGCGTCTTTGATGGCCGCGAT
>DASYAV010000206.1:0-8237 GCA_036501145.1 Streptosporangiaceae bacterium
TCGGCGATGGGCACCCGCTGCTCGGGCGCCGCATGCCCGATCTCGACCTGGTCACCGCCGACGGCCCGGTGCGGGTCTTCACCCTGCTGCACGACGCCCGGCCCGTGCTGCTCAACCTCAGCGAGCCTGGCGGCTACGACATCACGCCCTGGGCGGACCGGGTCCGGCTGGTCGACGCCAAATACGCTGGCCCATGGGAGCTTCCGGTACTCGGCACGGTCACCGCTCCCGCTGCCGTGCTGATCCGGCCCGACGGACATGTCGCCTGGACGGGAGCAGGGGATCCAGCCAGCCCGGGGCTCCGTGAAGCGCTAACTACCTGGTTCGGGCCGCCCGCAGCCCAGCCGGATTTACCGGTAACCGCTGCCTAGCGGCGGACCGCCGGGAAGGGCGGGTTCCCGCAGGCATTGACCGCAGGCATCAGGCAGAACGCCTTGGGCCGAGGCAGCAGCGCTGGCGAGATCTGCTTGAAGGTCGGCGCGGCGACCGCGGAGAGCGAGACCTTGCGGAACCCGGCCGGGATGGGCACGGTGAGCTTGGCCAGGTTCTGTGCGGTCGGCGAGAGCCAGGTGATGTCCGCTGTCTGCTGGACGGCTGGCGCGCCGGACGCCGAGCGGACGACCACGCGCACCGGCAGGTAGGTGCTCGGGCTGACCCAGATGGTCTCGGAGATAAAGCTGCCCGGGCGGCTCGTCAGCTTGATTGCCTCGATCCCGTCGACGCTCTGCCGGCCGGCCACGGTCAGTGTTCCGCAGGAGACCGCGGTCCGCAGGGACCTCGCCACCGTCGACGGCAGCGAACTGGCGGGCAGCCCGATGCCCGGCAGCCCGAACTTGTAGAGCAACGGGAAGGCCCCGATCGCCGGCCGGCAGCCGCGCGAAGCGGGCAGGGCGGAAAACGGTATGGCAGCGGCCGGGCGGCCCAGGCCCGGCCGCTTGGTCCAGGACCGCGTCGAGTAATTGACCAGGGTGTAGACAGACGAGCCAGCCGAGGCGGTGTAGCCCTCGTCGTAGAGCGGGTGCCCGGGCGACGAGTACGTGACCGAGCGCCACTGGTCGCCGTAGGACCATTCCTCGGCGGTTGTCGTCGTGGCCTTGCCGCCGTATGGCGAGGTGCTGCTGGTAGTGACCGACATCTGCGCGATGTCGCCGGGATCGGCGGCGGTCAGCGCGCTGCTGACGCGCTTGACGACGTCCGCGGTCAGCTCGATCCCGGTGCGCTGCTGGCTGGGCACCACGACAACCGCCAGGGCCACGCCGCCCGCAGTCAGCGCCGCCGCCGCTCCGGTCACCGAGCACAGCGCCAGCCGCCGCCGACGGCGGCGTCGCCGCGCGATCTGGCAGGCCAATCCGGCGGGCGCCCGGAGATCGGCGGTGAACCGCTCCATGCCTTCGCGAAGCAGATCCTCGACGTCGGTGCTCATGATCACTTTCCGTTCCGGCCGCACATGGCCGCCGTGTCGTTCCAGCCGTCGGCGAGTTCGCGCAGCCGCGCCAGGCCACGTGAGCCCGAGGACTTCACCGTGCCCTCAGAGCAGCCGAGAACCGCCGCCGCCTCGGCGTCGGTCAGCTGCTCCCAGTAGCGCAGCACGAGCACGGCGCGCTGCCTGGCCGGCAGCTGCAACAGCAGCCGGACCAGGGCGTCGCGCAGGTCTACGTCGCCGGTCGCGTCCTGCGGCTGCCGCAGCTCCGTGCGCAGCAGGCGTTCCTTCTGCCGCCACCGGCCCGCGCGCCGGTAGCCGTCGATCGCCAGGTTGCACAGGGTCCGGCGGACGTAGCCTTCTGGGTCTCCGTCGATCCGGCCCCACCGCCGCAGCAGCCGCTCGACCGCCGTCTGCAGCAGGTCTTCGCCGGCCTCCCTGTTCCCGGCCAGTAGCACGGCCGTGCGCAGCAGATGATCGGCGCGCTCAGCGAGGAAGCGCTCGAGTTCAGCTGTGCTCCGGTCGGCTGCCATCCGGGTCTCCTCCCGTTCGCAACCAAAGCACGAAGAACCCGGCACGAAGGTTCCAGCCGGCGGCGAAAATCGCCGCCGCTAGTGGCCGACCTGAATTCACAGCGTCCACAGGGCCTGGGTCGGGGACAGGCGGGCGGCGCGGATGGCGGGCAGCAGCCCGGCGAGGGCGCCGATGAGCAGGGCGGCAGCCAGGCCGCCAGCCCACGCCTCGGGCGGGATGACGATCGCCCAGCCCTTCACGTGGGCGTAGACGGCGGTCGAGACGGCACCGAGGATGACCCCGGTGATACCGCCGGCCACGGCGAGCACGATCGCCTCGGACAAGAACTGGATCCTGATGTGACCCCTGGTGGCGCCCAGCGCCCTGCGCAGCCCGATCTCCTGGCGGCGTTCCAGTACCGAGATGACCATGATGTTCGCCACTCCGATCGCGCCCACTAGCAGCGCGACCGCTCCCAGCCCAAGGAACAGCGTGTCGAACGCGCCAGCGGTGTCCGCCTGCGCTGTTAGCGCGTTCGACGGCTGGGACACGCTGGCCTGCCCCGGGTTCTCCGGGTCGGCCTCCGCTCCCAGTACGCCGTCAACGGCGTTCACGGCCGCGGGCGTGTTCTGAGTGCGGACGTAGATCTCAGACGGGTGCCCGTCAAAGTCAAGGTAGTGCTCGGCGGCGGGGAAACCGATCAGGACCGAGGAGTCGATCTCGGGAGCCAGCACGACGGGATTAAGGATGCCCGTCACGTAGAACCACATGCCTCCCAGCCAGATCCGCATCCCGGGCCATACCCGGTCGAAGCCGAGCCGCTGCGCGGCCGCCGCGCCCAGCACCGCAATCGGCTCCCTGGCGGTAGCGGCGTTGAGGTAGCTGCCCCGGGCGACCGACGTGCCCGCCACCGCGGGCAGTTGCAGGCTGGATGCGGCGACCGTCAGCGCGTTGGTGTTGATCGAGGGGATATGCGGGCTCCGGTAGGCACTGGCACTCGTGACCGCCCCGGTGTACTGCACCGCGGTGACGCCAGGAAGCTGGCCGATCATCCCGGGGGCGGCGAACGGCAGCTCGGCGGGGCCCCCGCTCAGGCTCTGCCCGTTGCTGACGGTCAGCAGGTTCGTGCCCAGCTGGCTGATCTCGGCCAGCAGCCCCGCCTGCGAGGACTGAGCCAGCCCTAGCACCGCGACGATGGCCGCCACCCCGATCGCGATGCCGAGCGCCGACAGCGCCGCCCGCAGCTTCCTGGTCCGCAATCCCACGCCGGCCAGCCCGGCCAGGTCCGCCGCACGCAGGCGAACCGCGGCCGGAGCGGCCGGCCGCCCAGTCGTGATGGTCACGACTGTCCTCCCTTCGCCGGTCGCGTGTCCGTGACGATGCGCCCGTCGAGCATCTCGATGCGGCGCCGCATGCGGCCGGCGATCGCTTGGTCATGGGTGATCACGATGATCGTGGTGCCGGCGGCGTTGAGTTCTTCCAGCAGCGCCAGCAGCGACGCCCCGGTGGCAGAGTCCAGATTCCCGGTCGGCTCGTCGGCCAGCACCACCGGCGGGCGGCCCGCGATGGCCCGGGCCACTGCCACCCGCTGCCGCTCCCCGCCCGACAACTGGGTCGGCCGGGCCCCCGCCCGGTGCGCCAGCCCTACCCGGGCCAGCGCGGCGGCCGCGGCCTGCCGCCGCCTGGCCCGCGAAACACCCGCGTACAGCAGCCCGTCGGCCACGTTGTCGAGCACCTGCTGATGCTCGGCGAGGAAGAACTGCTGGAACACGAAACCGATCCGGGACGCCCGCAGCGCCGAGATCTCACGATCGGTCATCTGCGGCACGTCGATCCCGGTCACCCGCACCGTCCCCGCGGTGGGCCGGTCCAGGGTGCCCATCAGGTGCAGCAGCGTGCTCTTGCCCGATCCTGACGGGCCGACCACCGCGACCAGTTCTCCCGCCCGCACCGCCAGGCTCACCCCGTCAAGCGCCCGCACCGGTGACGATCCCGGATATATCTTCGACACCCGCTCCAGCTCGAGCACCGGCGCCGACGCGGGAAGCCAGGCCGAAGCCGTCCCGGCAGCCAGGGCAGTCCCCGGGCCGGCCCTCATGGCGACGGCACCACGACTCGCTCGCCAGGCCGCAGCGCCCCAGTGACCTGCACCAGCCCGTCGGCGTCGTCGAAGGTCCCGGGCGTCACCGGTACCAGCCGCCGGCTGCTCCCCAGGCCGGCCACCTCAACGGCGTATCGTCCCGAGGACTGGGCCAGCAGCGCCCCCACCGGGACCACTAGGGCACCGGGGACGGTGGCGGTAACGATGTTCACCGTCACCGGTGCCTGATCCAGGGTCCCGCCCGACGCTGGGTCCGTCAGCGTCACGGTCACCGGAATCGTCGTGGTCGCGGACGGCCCCGACCCGGTTGTCGTCGCCACAGTGCCCACCGAGGCCACCTTGCCCGGCGTGCTGGTCTCGTCCGGCAGGGTGATGCTCACCACGTCCCCTGCTTTGATCTCGTCCTGCTGGGATGCGTCGAGGGCGATGATCACCATGTGCTGGTCTGAGGTGGCGGTCAGCACCGGCCCGGACGCCGGCCCGCCCAGGCTGCCGGTCACCATGGCGACTCGCAGCGCCCCCGGCTCGAACGCGAACGACCCGAGCGACAGCGATCCCGACGGGTTGGAGATGCCCAGCGCCGACTGCAGCTCCTTCACGCCGGCTGTGGTCGCCGCGGAAAAGTCATCCCAGCCCGCCGCGCTGAGCTGGGAGCCAGCGGCGTCCCCGAGGGCCGCCAGGTCATGGTTGAGCTGGGACACGTCGGCACCGGTGACACCCGAGTCCAGGGTCCGCCACGCCGGGACGCTGCCGTAAAGCAGCACCACCGGGGAGCCGTTACCGGTCTCGTACAGCACCTGGCCCTGGCGGATCACCTGCCCAGGCGACGGAAGCCACGTAAGCGTCCCGCCCTGTCCCCGCACGGTGTACGACCCGGCATACCCCAGCGTCGCGTTCACCGGCGTGGTCGCTGACAGGTCCTGCCGGGTCACCGCCTGCGTGGCCGGCGGAAGCAATCCCCCGCTCCCTGCTGAGGCACCGGAGGAAAACGCGCCGGCGTACCACGCGGCTCCCGTCCCGGCCGCCGCCAGGACCACAAGGCCTGCCGCCAGCGCCCAGCGAACCCGGCCACGTCGGGCCGCCGCCTCGGCCGACCCGGCCGCCTTAGCCGCCTCAGCCGACACGTCCTGGCCCCGCGAAACCGTCCCGCTCATCACGAGCCCGCTCTCGTTCCAGAGACGCCGTCCGGCTCCAGCGCCTTGCAGGCTTGCTGCGCGGCCTGCCCCTGCGGCGACTGGAGTTCGCCGATGAGGCCGCGGCCCTTGACGTTCAGCGTGACGCTGCCGTCGCTGCCGACCGTGGGATCGGGAAAGTCCGGCTCCCCGTGCGAGCGCATGCACGCGGAGTACTTCAGCAGATTGTTGAGTGCCTGTTCCCGCTGCTGGGCTGTCACGGACCCAGCCGGGTTGAGGGATTCGCACGCCCGCATAGCCGCTTGTATCTGCGGGCTGTCAGGCGCCCCGTGATGCCCGATGCCGGGTACGTTCGTCAGGATGAAGCCGCCGTTCGCGGTCGGGTCGGGCCAGTCGGGCACGCCGTGGGCGCGCATGCACTGCGCGTAAGCGACTCCATCCTGATAGCGGCTGGATTTACCTGTTGTCGAGGCACCTGAAGCGCCTGGGCCGTCTGAGCTGGACGAGGCAGGTGTGACATTCGAAGTGGATGAGGTGCCCGCGTCCGCAGAGCTCGCCGAACCGCCGCTGCACGCGGCCGTCAGCAAGGCAGCAGCGGCTACGATGGCCACCAGCCCGGTTCGCGATGCCGTTATCCGCCGCGGCCTCCGGCCGCCTGTTTCGTCGTTCATCGTGTGTCCCTCCGGCTATGGGGTGGCGGGCGGCTGCTGGCCGCTGCCGCAGGTGTAGGACTTCGCGTAGATGAGGTCGAACCACAGCTCGTGGTCGCTGTTGAAATAGCCGAAGAACAGCTCGGTCCCTGAGGGCATCGCCGCCGGGTTAATCAGCGTCTTGGTGTCAGCGCCGAGCCGGTCGTCACCCGGCTCCGGGCCGCCACCGGGCACCGGCCCTGGACCCGCGGGCAACTGGACGTGCAGCCGGATCGACAGCACCCCGACGCTGCGTGGGTCGGGTGCCGCCGGGCTGGACCAGCAGTAGCTGCCGACCTTGACCAGGGCGCGGATGCCGTGTCGCGCGAGCGCCTGCTGGAGCGCGACGGGATCGAGCAGCTGGCCGCGGGTCAAGGTCAGCGTGCTGGTGCCGTCGGCGTTGCCGGTGAGGGTGAAGGCCGCCGTCTGGATCGTCCCCGTGCTGCGGGTGGGGGCCGGGGTCCCGATCGTGCCGGTGCCGACTGCGGGAGCCGCGCTCAGGACGCCGATCAGGCCGAGCGCCAGCGCGCCGCTCGCGGCGACACTGGCACCGCCGAAGGCCGCGAACCCTGCGCGCCGCCGCCGCTGGTGTGCGCGGCCCCTGCTGGTGATCGCCGCCAGCGGCGGCGGCCCCGGCGCGGCCAGTTCAGTCAGGGAATCGCGCAGTTGCCTGGTCAGGACGCTGTCGTCCGGGTGTTCATGGTGATTCATCGTTCGATCTCCGTGCTCGTGGCGGGGGCGAGTTCGCTACGCAGGGCCGTCATGGCCCGCGACAGGTGAGCCCGGACTGTTCCCGCCGCGATGCCGAGTTGCCCGGCTGTCGTGTCGATGTCCAGGTCGAGGAAAACACGCAGCGCGATCACCTCCCGCTGGCGGGCTGGCAGGCGTCGCAGCGCGGCGAGCACCGCGGCATCCAGGCCAGTCCCCTGGCTGCCGGCCGTCGGGATGTCATGACTGGCCAGCGCCGTTTCCCTGCGGCGCCGATGCCACCACGACGCCCCGGCGTTCAGCGCGGTGCGCACTATCCAGGCCCTGGGGGCCGGGTGATGGCTGAGCTTGTGCCAAGCCGCCCAGGCCCGGGCGAACGCCTCGGCGGTCTGGTCTTCGGCCAGCGTCATGTCGCCGACGCTCGCGGCCACCGCCCGCAGGCACGGGTCCCAGCTAGCCGCGAAGAATTCGGCGAACTCGCCGTTGTCTTGGCTCACACCCGTTAACCCGTCGGTGACCGGAAACGCTTACCTCAGTCGGCGAGGAAGTCACGAGCAAAGTACGACCAAGCCGCCGCCTAGGTTGCAGCCGGCAACCAACATCGCGGCGTGGCCATTGCCGCGAGCCCGTCCTAGTTCGCCCGGGCGCCTGCGGGAGCCAGCGGCCAGCAGACCTCGGTCCGCCATTGGGTGGCGTCCGGGGTGTCGAGGGGGTCGTCCAGGTACCGCTCCCGCACCGGGCCGGTGCCGTCGCGGCCGTGCGTGCCGGCGTAGGTGCCGAGCGCCGCGTAGGTGCGGTCGACGTCGCGGTGCGGGCCGGCGTGCAGCGCGACGACGAACCGACCGGCGGGAAGCTCCCAGCGCACACCCGTGCCATCGAGCGCCGGCGACTCCCTGACGGGCAGGTACACCCGCGCGTGCCCGGCGTCCTGTGTGAAGAGCTCATCGTCGAACAGGCCGCCCACCGGTCCGCTCTGCTCGAGCCCGGCCGCGTCGGCAATCGCGCGCAGCCTGGCGAGGGCGTCCCGCCACCAGGGCGCGACGTTCTCCTTCGTCACGTCCGCGGCGACGGAGATCGCGGGACTGGCCTTGAGCAGCCGCTCTTCGATCGCGGTGGCCGTCTGGCTGCCTTCGAGCATCCGGCGCAGCGAATCGACCGCAGCCTCGGTCTGCCGCAGTTGCTCGCGCATCCGGTCGAGGTGACCAGCCAGGATCGCGTCGCGGGCGGTCAGGTCGGATGTGGCCAGGACGGCTTTCACGTCGGCCACCGGCAACTCGGAGACCCCTCGTGAACGCTTCTGCCCTACTCCTGACCCGTCCTGTGACCCGCGCTGCAGCCGACCAGGACGCCGGCGCCAAGCCGGTGAAGCGCATGATGCTTGCCAGCCTGGCCACGTTCGCGGCCGGCACGCTGGTCTGCGCGGTCGCGGGCAACCTTGCTGAACTCGTCGTCGGCCGGGTGATCCAGGGCGCGGCGGGCGGCATCTACCCGCTGGCGTTCGCGATCATCAGGGACCGGCTGCCGCGCGAGCGGGTCCCTGGGGGTATCGGCCTGGTGTCGTCGCTGCTCGGCATCGGCGGCGGTCTCGGTCTCGTGCTGCCAGGGCCGATGCGGCTGCGCGGCGTGTGGACCGCGAACGCGGGGGCCCTGCTGGTCGGCGTGGGCATGTACGC
>DASYAV010000207.1:0-68664 GCA_036501145.1 Streptosporangiaceae bacterium
GCCGAGCGGCACGATGGGAAACCTGGTGTCGCTCCGGCTGATCTGCTCGCCCGGCGAAGAGGTGGTCAGCGACGCCGACGCGCACATCGTGAACTACGAGGCGGGCGGCCTGGCCGCGCACGGTGGGATCCAGTCCCGCACGATCGTGGCCGATCGTGGTCTGCTGAGCGCCGCGATGCTCGAGCCACAGCTGCGCTCGCCCGGCTACCACACGGTCACCACCACCGCCGTCGCCGTCGAGCAGACCCACAACCGCGGCGGCGGGTCCGTCTATCCACTCGGCGAGCTGACGTCGCTGCGCGCGCTCACCGCGTCACACCCCGCACGTCTGCACTGTGACGGTGCCCGGATCTGGAACGCCCACATCGCGACCGGCGTCGGCCTCGAGCAGTACGGCGCGCTGTTCGACACGATGTCGGTCTGCCTGAGCAAGGGGCTCGGCGCGCCGGTCGGATCGCTCGTGGTGATGCAGGACGCCGCGATGGCCGACGCGGCCCGTGACCTCCGGCACCGGCTCGGCGGGGCGATGCGCCAGGCCGGTGTGCTGGCCGCGGCCGGTCGCTACGCCCTGAAGCACCACGTCCGCCGGCTGGCGGAGGACCACGAGCACGCCCGCCGGCTCGCCACCGGCGTCGCCGATGCCGTCCCCACCGCTGTCGATCCGGCAGGCGTCGAGACCAACATCGTGGTCCTGGACCTCGCCGACACGAAGATCGACGCGGCTGCGCTCGTGTCGGCCTGCGCCGACGAAGGGGTGCTCATCGCGGCGATCGCGCCGCGACGGGTCCGGCTGGTCACCCACCTCGACGTCGACCGCGACGGCGTCGACCGCGCCACCGACGTGATCCGGCGCGCGCTGACGAGCTGACCTGCGAGCTGATCCCGAGTCGTCAGCCGGGGCTGACCACGGTGCGGCCGAGCATCGGTGGGATCTCGCGGACGGCCTTCGCCAGCTCGGTCAGGTCGACATCGACGAGGGCCTGCGGGCCGTCGCACAGCGCCATGCCGGGCTCGGGGTGCAGGTCGACCATGACAGCGTCGGCGCCCGCAGCGATCGCCGCGCGGGCCAGCGGCACGACGAGCTCCCGCCTGCCGCCGGCGTGTGACGGGTCGGCGATCACCGGCAGATGCGACAGCGTGTGCACCAGCGGGATCGCACTGATGTCGAGAGTGTTGCGGTAGGCCGTCTCGAAAGTCCGGATGCCGCGCTCGCACAACACGATGTCGAGGTTGCCGCGCTGCGCGATGTACTCCGCGGCCATCAGCCACTCCTCGATGGTCGCGTTCATCCCGCGCTTGAGCATGACCGGCTTGCCCGCCTCGCCCACCGCCTGCAGCAGCGGGAAGTTCTGCATGTTCCGTGTGCCGACCTGGAGCATGTCGGCGTACCCGCAGACCAGGTCCACGTCGGCCGCGGCGATCACCTCGGTCACAATCGGCAGCCCGGTCTCGGCCCGCACGTCGGCCAGGATCTTCAGGCCCGCCTCGCCCAGCCCCTGGAACGCGTACGGCGAGGTCCGCGGCTTGAACGCGCCACCGCGCAGCAGCGAAGCCCCGCCGGCCCTGGCCATCTGCGCGGCCGCCAGCGTCTGCTCGGGCGTCTCCACCGCGCACGGGCCGGCGATGACGGTCAGCGTGTCCGGGCCGATCGGCACGCCGCGCACCGTGATGACCGAACGTGCCCGGTGATGTTCCCTGCTGACCAGCTTGTACGGCACCGAAATGCGCACCACGTCGCTGACCCCGGGCATGCTGCGCAGGTTCAGCGTCTCGAACTGCTCGACGTCACCGACCAGCCCGACGATCGTGCGGGACACCCCGCGGCTTACGAATGCCTCGCCGCCCGCCGTGCGCACCAGCTCCACGACCGAGTCGATATCGGTCTCGCTGGCCTCCGCGCCCATCACCACAACCATCGTTTCCTCCTGCGGATTCTGTCTGCCGGCATCAAAAAAGCCCCGGCGCCGTTCCCGGCCCGGGGCTTTGATCAGGTCGCTTCGTCAGTGCAGCAACTGGCGGGCGACCGGCCGAGCCTCGGGCCGGTAGCCATACCAAAACCAGAACTGCCTAAGCACGGGCACAGCATAACGCACGCGGCGACCGCCCCGCCCGGCCCGTCGTCATTCCCCGACCGCCGCGCGAGTCAGAGATTAGGCAGGCCGTAGTAGAGGGTGATCGTGCTGCCCTTGGGGGCCTGGCCGGTCGGGCTGTAATTGAACACGGTCTTGCCGAACGGGCCGACCCGCTGTGTGGTCACCTGGAAGCCCAGCTGATGGAGCACCTTGTACGCCTGCAGCAGGCCCTTCCCGTCCAGGTTGCCCGGTATCGCGACCTCCGGCGGCCCGGGGGAAACGTAGACGGTGATCACCTCACCCTTGGTCACCGGCGTGTTCTCGCCCGGCGACTGCTTGGTGATGGTGCCCTGCGGCTGGCTGCTGGCCTTGTCGTTCTGTACGTTCACCGAGACGCCGTTCGCCTGCCCCCAGGCCTGCGCGGCCGACTGCTGCTGGCCGACGAAGTTCGGCAGCGGCGGCCCGGCGCTGACCGTGATGCCCACCGGCTTGGGCTGCGGCCAGGACGCGCCGGACCCGGGGCTGGTGCTGATCACCACGCCGGCCGCGATCGTGGCCGACACCTGGCTGGTCACCTTGCCCGGGGTCAGCCCGGCCTGCCGGAGCGCGGCCTGCGCATTGGCCAGCGGCTGCCCGCTCACCTGCGGGACGGTGATCATCCGCGGCCCGGCCGACGGGATCAGCTCGATCATGCTGCCCTTGCGCACCCGGGCCGCCACCGCCGGGGCGGTGCTGATCACGCTGCCCTTGGCCACCGCGTTGTCCAGCCGGGACTGGCCGGTCCGCACCTTGAAGCCCTGGGCGCGCAGCTCATTGCCGGCCGCGGTGAGGTTGAGCCCGGCCACCCCGGGCACCCTGGTGTACCGGCCGGACAGCTGCCACCAGGTCCCGCCGCCCACCAGCGCCAGCACCACGACCACGGCCAGCAGGTAGATCAGCCTGCGGCTGAACAGCCAGCGCTGCAGCCGGGGCTCGCGCGGCGGGGCGGTCCCAGGGCGGTCCACGATCAGCGTGTGCTGGGCCGGGGCCATATGGGCGGCGGTCCGCTCGCCGGGCACGGCCGGGGGGCCGAACGGGTCCGGCGCGCCCCACTGGCCGGCGATCGTCACCACACCCTCGGGTGCCTGCGCCCCGCCCGCCCGCGGCGCGGGCACCGGCGGCCCGGCCAGCTGAGCCTGAAGCCCGGGTGCGTGCGGCGGCGGCCCGGCCGGGGCGAACCCAGGCACCAGCGGGGGCCCGCCTGGCTGCGGCATGGGCCCGCCCGGCTGGGGCATGGGCCCGCCCGGCGGCGGTGGCCCGGCGGCCGGAAGCGGCGGCGGCCAGGACACCGGCTGCCCGTGCCGGACCCGGCCGACGGCCTCCAGGAACTGGCCGGCGTCGGCCGGCCGGAGCCGCGGATCGCGGCTGGTGGCCATCGCGACCAGGATGTCCAGCGCCTGCGGCAGCCCGGGCAGCACGTCCGAGGGCGGCGGGATCGTCTCGTTCACATGCTTGTAGGCCACCGCGAGCGCGGACTCGCCGACGTGCGGCTGGCGGCCGGTGAGCATTTCAAACAGCATCACGCCGGCCGCGTACACGTCGCACCGGGTGTCGCTGGCGCTGGCGGTGACCTGCTCGGGCGCCAGGTAGGCGACGGTGCCCATGAGCACGCCGGTCTTGGTGTGGCTGGTGCCCGACGTGCTCCGGGCCAGGCCGAAGTCGGCCACCTTGACCCGGCCGTCCTCGGCCAGCAGCACGTTCTCCGGCTTGACGTCCCGGTGCACGATGCCGGCCTGGTGCGCCGCGGCCAGCCCGGCCAGCACGCTCTCGATGATGTCCAGCGCCTCGCGCGGGCTGAGCCTGCCCCGCTCGGTGAGCAGCTGGCGGAGCGTGCGGCCGCGCACGTACTCCATCGCCAGGTACAGGTGCTGGCCGTCGGAGCCCTGGTCGTAGACCGAGACCACGTTCGGGTGGGAGAGCCGGGCGATGGACCTGGCCTCGCGGATGAACCGGGCCACGAAGGCCTCGTCGGCGGCCAGCTCGGCGTGCATGATCTTGATGGCGACGGTCCTGTCGAGCCGCGTGTCCACGCCCAGGTACACGGTGGCCATGCCGCCGTGCGCGATGCTCGACGTCACCTGATACCGTCCGTCGAGCAACTGGCCGGACGGCGGCCCAGGGGGCATCCGGTCCATCGTGTCCATTGCGCACGAGTGTATTGGTGGTTGGCCCCCCTTTGCCTGAGTAATGGCTGGTCTCGTTGCCCTCGGGAGTCCCTTTAGTTTTCCGTGCCGGGGGATGAGGCGAGGGCGTAGCGGCGTTTCGGCACCCGGCCCGCCAGCCTGGCCAGGCGGCCGGCCTGCACCGCGTGCCGCATGGCCTCGGCCATCCGCTCCGGATCCCGGGCCCGGGTGACCGCGGTGGCCAGCATCACCGCGGCGCAGCCCAGCTCCATCGCGATGGCCGCGTCACTGGCGGTGCCGACCCCGGCGTCGAGCACCACGGGCACGCGCAGCCGTTCAGTGATCAGTTCGATGTTGTGCGGGTTGCGGACGCCGAGACCGGAGCCGATCGGGGCGCCCAGCGGCATCACGCCGGCACAGCCCGCCTGCTCCAGGCGGAGCGCGAGCACCGGGTCGTCGCTGGTGTAGGGCAGCACGGTGAAACCGTCGGCGATGAGCTGCCCGGCCGCCGTCAGCAGCTCCACCGGATCGGGCAGCAGCGTGCGCTCGTCGGCGACCACTTCGAGCTTGACCCAGCTGGTGCCGAGCGCCTCGCGGGCCAGCCGGGCGGTGCGCACCGCCTCGGCCGCGGTGTGGCAGCCGGCCGTGTTCGGCAGCGGCCGGATGCCCCGCCCGGCCAGCAGGTCCAGCACCGAGCCGGCCGCGCCCGGCCGCAGTCGGCGCATGGCCACCGTGGTGATCTCGGTGCCGGACGCGGTCAGCGCGCGGCCCAGCACGTCCAGGCTGGGCGCGCCGCCGGTGCCCATGATCAGCCGCGAGCTGAACTCCGCATCCGCGATGACGAGCGGATCGTCCATCAGCTGCCCTCCTGCTCGTGTTTCCGCTGTCAGCCGCCAGGGGCCGCGGTCAGCACCTCGACCCGGTCCCCCTCGGCCAGCGGCGTGCTGTCCCAGCCGGCCCGGCTGATCACCTGGTCGTTGACCGCGGCGGCGACCCCCGAGCTGGCCCGGGTGACCAGCCGGACCGCGTCGCCGACGCAGGCGCCGCCGGGAAGGGAGCGGGGCGACCCGTTCACGGTCACGGTCATGGCGCGGGAGTCCTGGCGAACCTGGTGGCCGCGAACGGGGCGGCCAGGGCCGGCAGCCGCCCGGTGTCCAGGCAGTCCGCGATGACGTCCGCGGTGACCGGGGTGAGTAGCACGCCGTTACGGAAGTGCCCGGTGGCCAGCACCAGCCCGGGCAGCGCCGACGGCCCGAGGACCGGCGCGTTGTCCGGGGTGCCCGGCCGCAGCCCGGCGCTGGCCTCCGCGAACTCCAGCTCGGAGATGCCGGGCAGCAGCGCCCGCGCGTCCCGCAGCAGCTCCCACACCCCGCCCGCGGTCACCGTGGTGTCCGGGCCGAGCTCTTCCTGGGTGGCGCCGATGACCAGCTCACCGTCAGTCCTGGGCACCAGGTAGATCTCCGAGCCGTGCGCGAGGCCACGCACCGAGCGGCTCAGCAGCGGGCCGTCCCCACCCAGGCTGGCACCGGCTGGGCTGGGCCGCAGCCGCAGGATCTGGCCCTTCACCGGCCGGACCGGCGGCGCGGTGCCGGGCGGCAGGCCGCCGATGCCGCGCGAGCTCCAGCCGGCGGCGAGCACCACCCGGTCCGCCTCGACCGCGGTGCCGCCGGCCAGCCTGGCCCCGGCCGCGCGCCCGTCCCGGGTGATCACCTCGGTGACGCGCTGGCGGATCAGCCGCACCCCGGCCCGGTCCGCCGCGGCCAGCAGCGCCGCGGTCAGCAGCCGCGGGTCGACCGACCCGTCGTCGCCGGTCAGCAGCCCGCCGCGCACCGCCGGGTCGAGCATCGGCTCCAGCTCGCGGCACTGCGCGCCGGTGAGCTCACGGGCCGGCAACCCCAGCGACTCCCGGAGCGCCCGCAGCTCGCCGAGCTGGGCGATGTCGCCGGGGCCCAGCCCGACCTGCAGCGTGCCGGTCATCCGCAGCCCGGCGTCCCGCCCGGTGAACGCGGCCAGCTCCGCGACGAAGCCGGGGTAGCGGGACAGCGAGTCCAGGCCCAGCCGGACCAGTGCGTCCTCACCGTGCCCGGCCTCGCCGACCGGGTTGAGCAGGCCGGCCGCCACGTGCCCCGCGCCGCGGCCGGGCGCCGGGTCGGCCACGGTGACCGCCATCCCGCGCTGCGCGGCCCGCCAGGCCACGCCGAGGCCGATCACCCCGCCGCCGATGATCACGGCTGATGTCATTGTCGGGTCCGCTCCCTTCGCCGGCATGACCCGGATCAGGTTCGGCGGTCGGAGGCTGCCAGCCTCCCTCTCAGCCCGGTCCACACCAGGCTCCCGCGCGTCGCTGCCTACATTACGGGACGGCCCGCCGGCCGCGCCGGGTGGCCGGTTCCTGGCGCCGGGCCGGTGATCCCTGCGAGAATCCGGTGCTCGTGACGATCGAGAGGGTTGTGGTGGCCGGCGCCGGCCTGGCCGGGCTGCGTACCGCCGAGGAGCTGCGGGCCCGCGGGTACCCGGGCGCGATCACGCTGATCGGCGCGGAGCAGCGCGTGCCGTACGACCGGCCGCCGCTGTCGAAGAAGGTGATGCTGGGCGAGCTGGACGACACCTCGCTGCGCGCCGACTTCGGCAAGCTGCGGGTGGATTTCCGGCCCGGCGAGAGCGCGGCCGCGGTGGAGTTCGGCGAGGCCGCGAGCGGCGCGGGCGGCAACGGCGCGGGCGGCCAGGCGGACGGCGCGGGCGGCAGGGCGGGCGGCGGGGTGCTGCGTACCGGGCGGGCCGAGTACCGGTTCGACCGCCTGGTGCTGGCTACCGGGGCCACCCCGGTCACGCTGCCCGGCACCGGCGCGCAGCGGGTGCTGCGCACGCTCGACGACGCGCTGGAGCTGCGCGGCCTGCTCCGGCCAGGGCTGCGGCTGGTGATCGCCGGGGCCGGCTGGATCGGCGCCGAGCTGGCCACCGCGGCGGCGGCGCACGGCTGCCAGGTCACCGTGCTGGACGCCGCCGCCACCCCGCTGCAGGCCGCGGTGGGCGGCGAGGTCGGCGCGAAGACCGTGGCCTGGTACGACGCGGCCGGTGTGCGGCTGCTGCTGGGCCAGGCCGTCGAGTCCGTCGAGCCTGGCGGGCTGGCGCTGGCCAGCGGCGGCTGGCTGGACGCCGATGTGGTGGTCACCGCGGTCGGCGTACGGCCCGCCACCGGCTGGCTGGACGGATCCGGGATCGCGCTGGAGGCGGGGGTGGCCACCGACGAGGGGCTGCGCGCCTCGGTGCCCGGGGTGTACGCGGTGGGTGACTGCGCGTCGTTCGTGTCCCGCCGCTACGGCAGGCGGCTGCGCTTCGAGCACTGGGACGTGGCGCTGCACGCGCCCGAGGTGGCCGCGGCCAACCTGCTCGGCGGCGACGAGAGCTACGACCCGGTGCCCTACTTCTGGTCCGAGCAGTTCGGCCGGATGCTGCAGTACGCCGGCTACCACGGCGCCGGCCGGGCGCTGTGGCGCGGCGACCCGGCCGGCGCCGACTGGGCGGTCTGCTGGCTGGCCGGCCACCGGCTGGCCGCGGTGCTCACCGTGAACCGGCCGCGGGATCTGGTGCAGGGCCGGCGGGTCATCGCCGCCGGGACCCCGGTGGACCCGGGCAGGCTGGCCGACCCCGCGGTGCCGATCAGGGACGCCACCGCCGGGTGACCACCCGGCGGCGCGCCGGATAACCGGCGGTTGCGGGTTTGCGGCGGGCCGCCGTGTGGGACATTCGGAGCGTGGCACAGATTGATGCCGTGGCCGACGCGCTCGTCGGCGAATGGCTTCCGCTCCCCGACGTCGCCGACCAGCTCGGCATACCGATCGGCCGGGTCAGGCAGTTGCTGCGTGACCGCAAGCTGCTCGCGGTGCAGCGCCCGGACGGCACGATGTGCGTGCCGGCCGCGTTCCTGGACAGCGGGCACATCGTCAAGGGCCTCCATGGCACGCTGACGCTGCTGTTCGACTGCGGGTTCGACGAACCTCGGGCGCTGCGCTGGCTGTTCACCGACGACGAGTCGCTGCCCGGCACGCCGATCAGGGCGATGACCGAGCACCGCCGCACGGAGGTCAACCGCCGCGCGCAGGCGCTGGCGTTCTGACCTGCCGCCTTCGTTGCCGCGTCGCCCCCGCCCGTGGCCGCGAAGGCCTCACCGGGACTGTCCCGGGTGCGTCACCGCGGAAGCCGTGCTGCGCCCGGGTCAGTCCCGGAACAGGATCGCCCAGACCGCCTTGCCCTGCTGGCTGAGCGCGCTCCAGCCCCAGTGGTCGCTGAGCGCGTGCACGATGTGCAGGCCCCGGCCGTCCTCGCCGGACGGCCCTGGCTGCCGCAGCGCGGGGACGGTGTCGCTCGGGTCGGTCACCACGCACATCAGGCCGTCGGTGTCGCCGAGCAGCCACAGCGCCAGCGCGGCGGCTTCCGGTGACACCCGCTCACCGCCGGGCCAGGCGTGCCGGATAGCGTTGGCGAGCAGTTCGGTGACGACAAGCTCCGCGTCGTCGGCCAGTTCACCCAGCCCCCACGAGGCGAGGGTATGCCGGGTGAAGGACCTGGCCCGGCCGGCCGCATCGGGTGATGGGCTCAGCGGGCAGCCGGTGACATATGGCAGCTCAGCGGGGTCGCAGACCTGCGCGGGAGCAGTCGTCATCGTTTAGCCATTATGTCTGGTAACAGTGTGTCGTCGCAATCGCACCTGCACGTTCATTTTTTCCGTGCATACAGCCAGTGGCTCGCTACGGAGTGTGTCCGGCAAACTGCTGGCACGGGGATGTCGGTTTGCCCTGGCCGCCGTTCGTCGTATGGGTACGGTAAACGGCCCGGAAGGAGCCAGCGATGAAGTATGTCCTGCTGTTCGTGGACACGGAGGAAACCCGTCAGCGTTCGGAGACGGAGTACAAGGATCTCTACGACAAGATCGGTGCCTGGTGGGGGCAGCACTCCCAGGCGGGCGAGATCGTTAACGGTGAGCAACTGCAGGGGCCCGAGACGGCCACCACGGTGCGTCACGACCACGGCAACGTGACGATCGTGGACGGCCCCTTCATCGAGGCCAAGGAGCACATCGGCGGCTACGGCGTGGTCGACGTGCCGGATCTCGACGCGGCGCTCGCGCTGGCCAAGTCCTGGCCCTGGGGCGGCGTGGTCGAGGTGCGGCCGGTCATCGAGATGGAGTAGGACGTGCGGGTGCGGGACAACGCCCAGGCCTGGTGGCGGTGACCACCGCCGGAAGGCGGCCCGGCGCTGACCCCGACGGGGCCAGGGTCAGGATCGACGCCACCTTCCGGCACGAGGCCGCCCGCCTCGTCGGTGCGCTGACCCGCCTCCTCGGCGACTTCGACGTCGCCGAGGAGGCGGTCCAGGATGCGCTGGCCGAGGCGCTGGCCCGCTGGCCGGCCGAAGGTGTGCCGGAGCGGCCGGCGGCCTGGCTGCAGACCACGGCGCGCAACCGCGCCATCGACCGGCTCCGCCGCGAGGCCAGGGGCCGGGAGAAGCTGGCCATGATCGCCGCCGATCCGCTGCGCGGCGCTGCTGCGGTGCCGCAGGCCGAGCCGGATGAACGGCTGCGCCTGCTGTTTCTGTGCTGTCACCCGGCACTGAGCACGGAGGCGCAGATCACGCTGACCTTGCGGGCGGTGGCCGGGCTGACCACCGCCGAGATCGCCAGCGCGTTCCTGAGCGGCGAGGCGGCCATCTCGCAGCGGATCACCCGGGCCAAGCGGAAGGTGTCCGCCACCCGGATCCCGTACCGGATGCCCGGCGACGCCGAGCTGGCGCAGCGGCTGCCGGCCGTGCTGGCCGTGCTCTACCTGATGTTCAACGAGGGTTACCTGAGCAGCCACGCCGACGTGCCGGAGCGCCGCTGGCTGGAAGAGGAGGCCGAGGAGCTTACCGGGCTGCTGACCCGGCTGATGCCGCGCGAGCCCGAGCCGCTGGGCCTGCTCGCCCTGATGCGTATGCACCTGGCCCGCTCGGCGGCCAGGTTCGACACCGGCGGCCGCATCGTGCGGCTCCGCGACCAGGACCGCGGCCGGTGGGACGCCGCGGCCATCGCCGACGCGAACCGGCTGCTGCGCCGGGCGGCCAGCCTGCGCAGGCCCGGGCCGTACCAGATCCAGGCGGCGATCCTCGGCGTGCACACCGAGGCGGCGGGCCCGCAGGCCACCGACTGGCCGCAGATCGTCGCGCTGTATGACCTGCTGCTGCGCTACGAGGACACCCCGGTGATCCGGCTCAACCGGCTGATCGCGGTCGCCTCCACCACCGCCGGCCCGCAATCGGCGCTGGCGCAGGCCGAGGAGCTGCGCGGCGCGCTGGACGGCTACCACCTGTTCCACGCCACCCGGGCGGAACTGCTGCGCGCCGTGGGCCGCCCGGCCGACGCGGCCGCCGCCGACCGCCGCGCGCTGGAACTGGCCAGCAGCCCCGCCGAACGCGCCCTGATCAGCTCCCGCCTGCCCGGCTGACCCGGCGTGGTCCGGCGGCCCGGCGCGTCAGATGGTTACCGGCTTCCCGCAGTCCGGGCATGTGAACGGCCGCCGCCTGGCTATGGCGCGTGTTATCGCGAAGTAGACGAAAGGGAAACCCATCTTGGGAATCTCCCGGGTCGCCGCGACGTCGCCGTGTTCCGGGCAGCGTCCTGTCCGGGTCTCGGTTTCCTTGGCCATGACGCTCCTCGCTGAACGAGCTGTGAAACTCCAGACATGAAAGCAGGCGTCAGATATCACCCCGCTGACCGTCCGACACGGTACTACCTTCCGCGGGCAACGACGCGCTGACCAGCGGACCTTTTCCGGGTGCGAAAAGCTGCGCGGGAAGCCACTCTTGTCAGCAGAACAGGAGGCGTAGCCCATGGGATATCTCGAGACCATGACCACGCACGGGCCGGCCGCGCCGCGGGTGAGGCGGTCATGAGCGGGAACGGCCCCCGGGTCGCGGTTGTCACCGGCGCCTCGCAGGGCATCGGAGCGGGACTGGTGGCCGGGTACCGCGCGCAGGGCTGGGCGGTCGTCGCCAATTCCGTGCACATCAAGCCATCCGATGACCCTGCCGTGCTGACCGTGGCGGGGGACGTCTCCCAGCCCGCGACGGCCGACCGCATCGTCACGGGGGCGCTGGAACGATTCGGCCGCATCGACACGCTCGTGAACAACGCGGGCGTCTTCATCGGCAAGCCGTTCACCGACTACACGATCGACGACTATCAGCTGATCGTGCGGGTCAACCTGACCGGCTTCTTCCTGGTGACCCAGCGCGTCGTCGCCGCGATGCTCAAGGGCGGCGGCGGACACATCGTGAACATCTCCACCACGATGGTCGAGCATGCGAACTCCAGCTCGCCGGCGCTGCTGGCTACCCTCACCAAGGGCGGTCTCGTCGCCGCCACCAGGTCGCTGGCGATCGAGTACGCGTCCCGTGGCGTCCGGGCGAACGCCGTCTCGCTGGGCGTGATCGAGACGCCGCCGAACCCGCCGGAAGCCTACGCGGCCCTCGCGAAGCTGCATCCGATCGGGCGCGTCGGCCAGGTCAGCGACGTGGTGGCCGGCATTCTCTACCTCGAATCCGCCCCGTTCGTCACCGGCGAGATCCTGTACATCGACGGCGGCCAGAGCGCTGGCCGCTGAGCCGGGGCGCGCCGCGGCGTGGTCCACATCGGCCGGGAGCGGAGCGAGGTTACGGGCCTCCACGGCGGCGTACTCCGCCAGTGATCCGTTTCGGGTCCAGTCGGCCAGTCCGAACACCCGCTGGCCGACGGTCAGGCCTGTGGTCCCGTATCCCAGTTCGGTGACGACGCCAGAGAGTTCATGCCCGGGCACGCTCGGCGTCCGGTCATGGCCGGCCCGGTCGGACCAGGTTCCCGGCCAGTCGAGCTCTCCGGGAGTGAACCCCGCGGCATGCACCCGCACGACGACATCGTTCTCAGCCGCGTGGGGGTAGGGCATGTCCGTCAGGGACAGACCACCGGCTCCGGCGGCACGGTCATTAACGGTGATGGCTTTCATGGCACATCTTTGCTGTTGGCTTGTTGAGCTCGGCGGCGGGCCTGACTGCTGCGAATATGGGGCTGTCCCGCAGCACCGCTTACAGCCGGGAGGTGAGCTCGGCAACGATGCCCGCCGCTGACTGCCGCTCCCGCGCGAGCGCAACGCCCTGTCCGGCCCACATCGAGAGCGCTTCGATGTCACCAGTGGTTCCGGCCATCGGTGGCGCGGGCTCGTAACGCACGATTGCTTCGCCGGAGGCGAAGTGCGCGATCACGTCGCCCGCTCCTGGCCGCTGCGCGAGCGGAGGGCGGCCCGCGGCCTGCCATGCGTCGGCGGTTGAGTTGCGGAGCGCACGGTGGGGAGAATCGGGCCACCCGGCCGAGTACAGGTTGGGGTACATCTGCGGATCGGTCTCGGCTGCGGCTATCAGCTGGCGCCGGTAGTCCTCGTGGATCGGCATCTCCTCGGCCAGCAGGAACCGCGTGCCCAGCCACGCGGCCTGCGCGCCCAGGGCGAGCACCGCCGCGACCCCGCGAGCATCACCGATCCCGCCCGCCGCGATCACCGGCACCGGCGTCACCGCGTCCACCACGGCGGGCACCAGCGGCAGTGTCGCGACGGTACCCCACACGTGCCCGCCGGCCTCCCAGCCCTGCGCGACGACCACGTCCACGCCGGACGCGACCGCCCGCCGTGCCTCCTCGGCACTGCCGACCGTATGCATGGCGATGCCCCCGGCGTCGTGCACCTGCTCGATGTAGCCGGCGGGATCACCCAGGAAAAACGACACGATCCGCAACCCGGCGTCAAGGGCCTGGTCAAG
Organism: Streptosporangiaceae bacterium; assembly: GCA_036501145.1. Taxonomy (GTDB): domain Bacteria; phylum Actinomycetota; class Actinomycetes; order Streptosporangiales; family Streptosporangiaceae; genus PALSA-505. The sequence goes on from DASYAV010000207.1 coordinate 13,055, forward strand.
GCGACGGTGATGATCTTCGGTGAGAACCAGGTTGCCGCAAAACGGCCGCGCGGTCAGCGCCGCCGTCTCCCGGACCACGGCTCCGGCGTCTTCTGACCACGTCAGCGTCAGCATGCCGAGCGCGCCGGCATTCGAAACCGCCGCGGCCAGCTGGGGAACCGCAACCATGGGCGCCAGGACTATCGGCTGTTCAATCCCAAGCAGCTCGCACACCGGTGTGCGCATCGCGTTCACCCCTTGCTCGGCTGGTCATACGAGGTCGGCATCGACCCGGGGGAACGCCTGTCCCAGCCGTGGAAGTGCGAGAAGTCGCCCGCGTCCCAGGCTTTGCGGAGCCCAGGGGTGCTCAGATCCCAGTCCGGGCGGATCTCGCCGGTGGCGGCACGAAGGTCATGCCACAGGTCGTAGAACGACGGGCGCCCCCAGAACCAGTAGCCGTTATAGACGCTGTGAATGACCAGCCCCGGCTTGAGCACCAGCGTGTGCGGGATCATGGGGTTGTGCTCGGGGTCGGTGTACTCGGCGATGTCCAGATCCTGCTGGACGGTCCGGCCGGGATCGGACAGGAAGGTCCACTGGGCGCCCACCGATGCGCGGAACTCCTGCAGGGTGTGATGGTCGTCGGTAGCGATGGTGGCGACCTGGGTGTAGCCCACCGCGATCTTCGGGTAGTTGGCCGCTAACTCGAGGTGCTGCCGGTGCTCTTTGGGGCAGTAGTTGCCGCGCGCCAAGGGTGAGGATGAGCGGATCGCGGCCCTGAAGCTCGCTGAGCCTACGCACCGTTCCGGTTTGATCCGGCAGAGCATAATCAGGGAAGATGCCGCCAGGGCTGATGTCAGGACGCATCGCACTACCTCCGTTGAAAGCCTCTAGTTGATGGCATAACGATCGCACGCGAGGCACATGATCACCCCGCGGAAACCCCTGGGCTGCACCCTGGTTACCGGTCCAGGGTCAGTCTGTCCGGCCAAGTGCAGGTGAGGGCCGGTGATCGCGGCCAGGCGGCCAGGGATTCCCACGGGCGCGACAGGTCACGCTGGAGCGAAGCAGCGAACCTCAACGGCATCAGGTGAGTCCGTCACGGAGTACGGGAGGTTCGCTGCTATGAGTACCCACCAACTAGACCAGGCGGTCTTCAGGCCGGTTCTGCCCGAGGACATCGACTGGGAGCCGTTCCCGGCGTTCCCACCGTCGGCCCGTCTCGCCGTCGTTGTGGGCGATACATCGCAGCCCGCTCCGTACGTGGTCCGGGTCAAGCTGCCGTCCGGCGTCAAGCTGATGCCCCACAGACACCACGAGGATCGGGTCTACACGGTCATCTCTGGTGTGTTCTACATCGGCCTGGGTGAACAGTTCGACGGCGAAAAACTGCAGGCCTACCCGCCGGGTGCTGTCATCGTCCTGCCCGGCGGCACCCCGCATTCCACTGGGCAAAATCCGGTGAGTACGTTACCCAGGTGACGGCGCTCGGGCCGATCAGTCTCGAATACCTGGCCCCGGAAGACGACCCGCGGAACAAGCGGGCCGGTTCCAGGTGACACCCGGCCGCGGTACCTGCGCGGCAGCACCGGCAGCCGCGCACCGCGCGTGGTTGGCGTGTGGGGCCTATCCCGCCACCCGTACGTGGGCGCGACCGAAGCCTGATGCGTGGCCACCCACGGCCAGGCCGCGCTGCCGACGACCGGGGGCCCCTGATGTCCCACCCGCGCGAACGGCTGCTATCGGCTTTGCCATGCTGATCGTTCGCATCGGGATCCCCTGGGAGGCGAGTATGCGGTTCGGCGTCAACATCCTCAACTTCGGGGCGGGGGCGGGCCCGGCGAGCCTGCTGGCGTGGGCCAGGTTCGCCGAAGAGCGAACCTTCGACTTTGCGATGATCTCCGACCACGTCGCGATCACTCCCGACGTGGCGGAACAGTACCCCGCACCCTTTTACGACCCGTTCGCCACCCTGGCCTGGCTGGCCGGGCAGATAGCGCGGATCGAGATCGGCACGACGGTCGCGATCGTGCCATACCGTCACCCGCTGCACATCGCCCGCCTGGCGGCCAATATTGACCGGTTCACGGGCGGACGGTTCATCCTTGGCGTGGGTGTCAGCGGGATGCGACAGGAATACGCATCCCTTGGCTTGCCCTTCCACCTTCGCGGTGCGGTCACGGACGAATACCTGGAGGTGATCACGCGGGCATGGACCGAGGAGACGATCTCCTTTTACGGGAAATTCGTCTCCTGCGAGAGCGTCTCGACCGGCCCGCATCCGGTACGCCGCCTGCCGATCTGGGTCGGCGGGGCCAGCGAGGCCGCCATCCGGCGCAGCGTCCGGTTCGGTGACGCCTGGCATCCCCTGAACCAGCGCATCTCCTGGCTGCGCGAGCGTGGGGTACCGGCGCTGCGCCGTGCCGCCGACTCGGCAGGCCGGCCACTGCCGGCACTAGCCCCGCGGCTCCCGCTGCGGCTCACCAGCGAACCACTCGATGACGACAACCGGCTCGCCGGCCAGGGCACCTTGGACCAGATACGCAGAGACATCGAGGAGCTTGCAGAACTCGGGGCCACGCATGTGCTGTTCGACACCTACCCGGGCACACCGAGCCAGCTCCGCCCCAGCGCCGAAGATCACCGGATGCTCGGTGTTCTGGCCGACCACGTCCTGCCGCTGCAACGCGGCTAAGGCGATCGGTGCTGTAATCACCTAGCCGCCTGCCAGTACCTGGCCCGCCGGTGACGGCGTGCGTCACCGGCCACGGCGCGGGAGCACGCCACGCAGCAGGCGTCTGGCCAGGTGCCGTCGCTCTGGCACGGGCAGCACCGGCGCACAAGGCAGCGCGGAGGTGGCGATTCCGTGGGTGGCCCGCGGACCGAGGACAGCGGCGATTTCCTGATGCACGGCAATCTTCCTTTCCTCGGCGGGCTGGTCGCCGGGGCGGTACACGCATCGTTCACCGATCTGGCGCTGCTGGCCGATCAGGCCGGCCTCGACAGCAGACTCTGGCCGGGGGCGGCCAGGCGGGTTAGCTTGGCTGCGGACCCCGCCATCGGCCCAGGGGGACGCGATGACGACAGACAGCGACGCGAGCGGCGCAACCCAGTTCCTGCGCCGCGCGGAGGTGACGGGCGCGGCCCGGGCCATCTTCGACGAGGACGAGGCCGAGGTGGGTTTCGTGATGAACGCCTCCCGGCTGTGGGCCTACCAGCCAAAGGCGATGACCGGCCTGTTCGAGCTGCTCGGCAGCGTCGCGGCGGGCGCGTCCCTCACCGAGCGGCAGCGCGGCATCCTGATCGCCGCGTGCGCGTCCTCGCTCGGTGACTCGTGCTGCTCGCTGGCCTGGGGGACCAGGCTCGCCGGGCAGGCCAGTCCATCGCTCGCGGCCGGCGTGCTCAGCGGCGCGGACACCGGGCTGGATCCGGCCGAGCAGGCGATGGCGGCGTGGGCACGCCAGGTCGCCCGCGATCCCAACGCGGCCGCCGCCGGTGACGTGCAGGCGCTGCGGGACGCCGGCCTGTCTGACGCCGGCATCTTCGCCGTCACTGTGTACGTGGCGCTGCGCATCGCGTTCTCCACGGTCAACGACGCGCTGGGGGTGCGGCCGGACGCCGAGTACGCGACGCTCGCGCCCACTGCGGTGCGGGACGCCGTGACCTTCGGCCGGCCGCTCGCGGATCACCCGGCGCACTGACCGGCGGCCGGTCAGCCGCCCGGGCCGGCCAGCGCCGCGGCCCGGGCCCGCAACTCCGGGTTGCTGATCCCGGCAGCCAGCGCCCCGGCCAGCGGCGCGCTGGCCTCCTCGCCCGCCTCGGCCTGATAGACCAGCGCCCAGGCGGTGAACTCCGGCAGGTCGGCGGCCACCGAGTCCCGGTACAGTCGCTGGGCCAGGCCCGGCACGAGGCCGGGCTGGCAGCGGGCGGCGATCTCCAGCTGGCCCAGCCCGACGAACCCGGACACCCAGACGTAGCGGTCCGGCAGCCGGTCGCACCGCTTCCGGGCGTCGGCGATCCACCCGGCGGCCGCGCCGGCGTCGCCGGCCCGCAACGCGAGCAGCGCGAGAGCCCGCCCGGCCATGCCCTCCCAGCACGGGTCGCCCAGCTCACAAGCCAGCGCGAACGCCCGCTCGGCGTCGTCGCGGGCCGCACCAGCCCGCCCGGCGGCGACCAGGCAGTGCGCCCGCAGCGCCTGCGGCCAGGGCAGAAACGCGTTCCACCGCTCCCGGTCGCAGATGGCGATGCTGCGCTCGGCGGCGGCCCGGGCCTCCTCGGCACGCCCGGCGAACAGCAGTGAGCGCGCCATAACCCCGGTTGACCAGGCCTGCTGCCGCCGGCCGCCGGCCGCCTGCGCGATCTGTGCCGATTCCGCGAGCAGCGTCACGGCCACGTCGTGCCGGCCCTGGTCGGCCTCGTTCATCCCGCTGATGGCCAGCACGCCGGCGCTCAGCGCGGCGTCCCCGGCCGTCTCGGCCTGCGCCGAGGCCTCCCGCAGCGAGCGGGCCGCCGACGCGTGCCGGCCGGCCTGCACGTCGACGAACGCGAGCTCCCGCAGGATGTCCGCGGCCAGCCGCCGGCTGCCCGCGGCCCGGGCGGCGGCGAGGGCCTGGTGCAGCACCACCGCTCCCTCGCCGTCGAAACCGCGGACCGAGTGCACCAGCGCCGAGCCGAGCGTCCGCAGCACATCCACGTGCAGCAGCGGATCGCGGGCCCGTGCCGCGTCCTCGGCGGCCCGCCGCAGCGTCTCGATCCCGGCGTCCACCGACCCCGCATCCAGCGCCGCCGTCCCGGCCCGCAGCAGCGACCCGGCGACCACGCCCGCGCGCAGCCCCGCCGCCGGGACCGGCGCGGGCCCACGGGCCGCGGCGCGCAGCGCGGCCGACGCGGTCAGGCCCTCCCGGGCGAAGACCGCCTCGCAGGAGGCCAGGTGAACGGCGGCCCTGGCCGGGTGGCCCGCGGCCACCAGCGTGCGTAGGAACAGTTCCTGGGCGTCTTCGTCGAGCGGATCCAGCGCCGCGGCCCGCCCGGCGGTCTCGGCGGCCGCCTCGGCATCACCGGCGGTCAGCAGCCGCAGCGCAGCCTGGCGGAGTTCCTCCATCGATCTGGCCGCGGCCCGCCCGCGGGCCATCATCAGCCAGATGTCGAACGCCGGGCAGCCGCGTGGCTCGGCCCCGGCCAGCAGCTCCCCGCCGATGTCGGCGGCGGGCAGCGTGCCGTCCTGTAAAGCCCATACGTCGAGCCACAGCGAGCTGCCGGCCAGGCTCACCGGATCACCGCGCAGCAGCTCTGCGTCCCCCAAGCCGCGCCGCAGATCCGCCAGGCACCAGCGCAGCGCGCCGAGCGGGTCATCGGCCTCCGGGAACAGCTCGGCCGCCAGCTCGCGCCTGGTCAGCGGTCGCTCGGCCAGCGCGACCCGGGCGGCCACCGCCCACGACTTCTGCCCCCGTGGCGGCGGGCACGACTGCCCGGCCTCGTCCTCGATCCGCGGACGGCCGAGCAGCCGCACCTTCATGGGCGCCGCCCGCCGGAGTCAGCCGGCCCCGGCCGGGGCCGGCTGATGCTGCAGGGCGTGCACGTCAGCGGTGGTAAGGCCGTTGCCGGCGATGCCCCAGTCGCCACTGCCGACCTCCTCCACGAGCACCCAGGTGACCGGCCGGAGGCTCTCGCCCTCGATCTCCACCATAGTGTCGGTGATCTTGCTGATCATCTCCTGCTTCTGCTGCTGACTGAATACTCCCTCGATCACCTTCACGGTTACCAGTGGCATCTGCTTCTCCCTCCATCAGGATGTGTGGCAGACCCACGATCGCCCCGCCCCGTGTGAGAGCCCGTGTGAGCCCGGAGGTCAGCGGGCTGGCCGGTCGTGCGGGACGCTTGGCCGGGTAACTGAGACGACACGGAGCAAGTCCGCCAGACCCACGAAGTCGCCGGGGTTGGCCGTGTACAGCGGCAGTCCGGCGGCGACTGCCGTCGCGGCGATCATCAGATCGGCGATCCGCCGCCGGGGCTTGCGGCCGACGGCGATCGCCGCTGCGGTTATCCGGCCGAAGATCCGGGCCGCCTCAGCATCGAACGGCACCGGGTCGAACTCACTCTCCGCGCGTTGCAGAATCTCCAGGCGCCGGGCCCGCTCGGCGTGCTCGTCGTAGCTGTCCTGCTCGTTGTTGGGACGGACCTCGTGCGGGTCGGCTGACAATTCCGCCAGCGTGATGGTGCTGATCGCCATCTCGTCGGGGAGTTCCGCAGCGTCGATCCAGGCGCGCAGGATCAGGATGTTGGTGTCGAGCAGGCCCTGCCGGGTCTGTTCATCACTCATATGCGCCAGCTGAGTGATCGAGTGCTGCGTCCTGGTCGGCTCTGTATGCCTCCGGATCGATGGCGGGAGCATTGCGCGACATGGCGGCGAACTCCTGCCGGGGGACAAACCTGCGGCGCTGCCGCAGGGGGATCAACTCCCCGATCCGGTGGCCGTCGCGAGTCACGATGAAGGACTGACCATGCTCGACCGCATCCATGATCTCCCGGGACCTGGTCCGCAGATCCCGCTGCGTAATCTCGGAACCGGCACTCATACGCCAAGTGTAGCACTGAGTGCTAAGTGGTGCTACATAGCGCTACTGGGTGCAGCCGGGGCTGGCGGCGTCGGTGCTGAACGCGGTCCAGTAGCTCCAGCTGGGTAGCGTCTGGTAGCTCACGTCGGAGGTCACGAAGCCGGCCCCGGCATGCGCGTGCTCGATGTCGGTGACCGCCGCCGCGATGGCACTGGCGGTGTCCGGGACCGCGTTCATGATCATCGCGAACCGGCTGGCCGGGTAGTTGTGCACCCAGGCCGGCGGGGTGGCCGGGGCGGCGCTGTCCTCCCAGTCCATGATGGTGTTCGCGTCCCGCATCCAGGAGGCGGCCGCCGGGTAGGTGCCCATGTTCAGCCACTCCTGCGCGGAGGCGCCGATGTGCCGGTGCGCCCAGGCCTTCACCGCGGCGTAGTACGGCTGGTGCGTGGTCGCGGTCGGCGCCTCGTCGAGAAAGAACGCCGTCACGCCGTACCAACGGTGCCAGTCGGTCATCTGCGTCTCGATGCTCATCCGGCCGTAGCCGGCCGCGCCCCTGGCGTAGTCGGTGGCGATGTAGCCGAGGATCCGGGTGCCGTCCGCCTGCGCCGCGGAGATCCGGGCGGCATCGGCGGCGTTCCTGGTCTTCCCAGGCCCGCCGGCACCGCCGTTCTGCGTGTTCGAACCCCAGTTGGCGATGCCCACGCCCGCCTCCGGGGATCTGCCCGCCGCCGCTTTCCACATGGCAGGGCTATACAAAGGAACGGTCGACACCAGGCATGACGCATCGCGGAAGGTGCGAGCGGGCTGGCCAGCGGCCCGGGCCACGGCGGAGGTGCAGGCCAGGGCGGCGATCAGCACGGCCGGCCCGGCGGCCGCGGCCACCCAGCGGCGGGGGAGGATGCGCATCCCGCCAGCCTGGCACGGCGCGGCGGTGCCGGACACCCCTGGCAACGGGTGCAGGCCGGCTCCGGCCGCGGGCTGGCCGCCGTGGCCGGGTGCGGCTTTCATAGGGTGCGGCTATGGCGGAAGATCCGCGGGACCGGCTGGCGGCGGCGCGGCTGTACGTGTGCACGGATGCCCGGCAGCGGCAGGGTGACCTGCCGGAGTTCCTCGACTCGGTGCTCGGCGCCGGGGTGGACATCGTCCAGCTCCGGCAGAAGGGCCTCGAGGCGGCGCAGGAACTGGCCTGCCTCGAGGTGTTGCGCCGCGCCTGCGCCAGGCACGGCGCGCTACTCGCGGTCAACGACCGGGCCGACCTGGCCCGGGCGGCAGGAGCGGACGTGCTGCACCTCGGCCAGCAGGATCTCGGCGCCGGGGTGGCCCGGGACATCGTCGGGCCCACCCCGGTGATCGGCCTTTCCACCCACGCCCCGGCGCAGACCGCCGCGGCGGTGGCGCAGCCGGAGGTGGACTACTTCTGCACCGGGCCGGTCTGGGCCACCCCGACCAAGCCGGGCCGCCCCGCGGCCGGGCTTGAGCTGCCCCGTTACGCCGCGGGCCTGGGCACCGGCAAGCCGTGGTTCGCCATCGGCGGGATCAGCCTGGCCAGCCTGGACCAGGTGCTCGGCACCGGGGCCCGCCGCGTGGTGGTGGTGCGGGCCATCACCGAAGCCGCCGACCCGGCCCTGGCCGCCAGGGAGTTCGCCCGGCGGCTGGCCTGAGCGCCCTGGCCAGGCGCCAGCCGTCAAGGAAAAATTTTGACGGGCGGCGCATCAGGGCCACCGGTCACCGACTCCGCGAAGTAGCGACAGGCCGACCGGGGACGGGGGAAGAAATGCGACAAAATGGGCCCTTGACACGGACCAGACCCCAAGTCAAGGTAAAAGGATCATCGGCTCCGGGGTGCTAATGGCTGGTCGAACGGGGGCCCGCTCTATGTCGTTGCCTGCGTAAACACCCATCTGACTCTCTCCGCTGACGGCTGGACGCCGTCAGTTATCCCAGTAATCCCTGCCGAAAAAGGAGTGATCAGCATGACTCTGCTGCGTTCTGTGCGGTGGAAGCCGCTGGCCGTCGGGCTATTAGCGGTTGGCACCGCCGCCGGATTAGTGCAGCCCGCCATGGCCGCCGCCGGGGCCCAGCCCTCGCCGGCCGCCGTCGCCCAGGTCCCGATGCCGGTCCAGAACGGATCGGCGCGCAGCCTCGGCGCCTACAACCCGTCCCAGACCATCCGGCTCGCCATCGGGCTGCGCCCCCCGCACATGGCCGCCGAACAGCAATTCCTCCGGCAGGTCCAGGACAAGCGCTCGCCGCTGTTCCACCGCTACCTGAGCGTGGCGCAGTGGACGGACCGGTTCGGGCCGAGCGCCGCCGCCCAGCAGTCCGTGCTCTCCTGGGCCAGGAAGGCCGGCCTGACCGTCACTCACGTGTATCCGAACCGCCTGATCGTGGACCTGGCCGGGCGGGTTGGGGCCATCGAGAAGGCGCTGGGCGTGCAGATCAACAGCTACCGGCTGGGCGCCAAGACGTTCTTCGCCAACAACCGTGCCCCGGTGCTGCCGGCCTCGCTGACCGGCATCGTGCAGTCGGTCGAGGGTCTGAGCAGCCTGCAGACCATGTTCCCCGCGTCGCCCACGGCGGCCGAGCCGGCCAGCCCGGCCTACGTGCCGGGACCGGTGCGGGCCAACGGGGTGCACGCGGCGGCCAACGGCAGCCACGCGAAGCTGCTCGCGGCCGAGCGGTCCGCCCGGGCCGGGCGGGCCGGGCGCAGCGGCAAGCCGAACATCACCAACGGCTCCTACGACCCGACCGACATCTACAGCTCACAGGCCTACGACTACAGCGCGCTGTACAACCAGGGGCACTGCTGCAACCCGCTGGGCAACGCGGGTCAGTCACCGCCGCAGACCACGATCGCCATCGCCACGTTCGGCTCGCAGCAGCTCAGTGACATGACCGGATTCCAGAGCCAGTACCCCTACCTCGCCTATGCCATCCAGGAGGTGAACATCGACGGCACCCCGGCGTGCTGTGACGCCGAGGGCACCATGGACATGGAGTGGTCCACTGCGATGTCGAACAGCTTCGGCTCGTTCCAGGACACCTCGAAGGTGTACCTGTACGACGGGGCCAACTTCAACGACTCCACGTTCACCGACATGTACAACCAGATGGTCACCGACAACGTGGCCAGGGTGTTCAGCACCAGCTGGAGCTGCACCGAGCCACCCTACGGGTGCAGCTCGAGCGAGATAAGCAGCCGGAACGCCATCTTCAACGAGATGGTCGGCCAGGGCTGGACGCTGACCGCCGCGTCGGGTGACCGGGGCGCCTACGACAACTGCGCGAACCTGTCGGTCAGCTTCCCGGCGTCGAGCCCGGATGTGGTGGGCGCCGGCGGGACCGAGCTAGGTCTGAGCTCCGGCCCGGTCTACAACAGCGAGGTCGCCTGGTCCGGCGGGCCTGACGGCTGCAGCTCCAACGACGGCGGCTCCGGCGGTGGCTGCAGCTCGGTGTTCGCAGCCCCGTCGTTCCAGTCCGACCAGCCGTGCGGCAGCGGCTCGCGGGCCGTCCCCGACATCTCGCTGAACGCGGACTGGCTGCACACCCCGCAGAACTACTACTTCGGCGGGAGCCTCGGCGGCAACGGCGGGACCAGCATCGTCGCGCCCGAACTGGCCGGATTCTTCGCCCAGGAGGATTCGTACCTGCTGTCGGAGGGGAACATCTGCGGCTCCGGCTCGTCGGCCTGCGCGCCGATGGGCAACGCCAACTACCCGCTGTATGAGACGGGGATCGACGGCGCGCCGCACAACCCGTACTACGACATCACGTCCGGCTGCAACAGCAACAACGTCGGCACCGGCTACTGCGCCGGCACCGGCTACGACCTCGTCACCGGATGGGGCTCGGCCAACATGCTGCAGCTCGCTTGGGCGTTCAACTGGCACCTGCTCGCCGACGACGGCCGGCCAGTGGTCACGTTCTCCGGGCCGAGCTCCGGGACGTGGTACAACACCGACCAGACCGTCGGGATCTCGGTCGCCGACACCGGGGGCGGCTTCCCGGCCAGCGGGGTGGCCGGGTTCAGCGACGCCTGGAACACCGACCCCGGCGACCCCACCAGCGAGGCGACCCCGGGCTCCGGCAACTCGTTCTACAACGGCCCGGAGTTCGTGAACTCCAGCAGCGGCTCGCTGGACTTGAAGGCCGAGGGGCAAGGCTGCCACACGGTCAACGTCGAGTCGTGGGACAACATGGGCCTGCAGTCCGGTGACCAGACCGACGGCCCGCTGTGCTACGACAACGTGAAGCCGAAGATCACGGCCAAGCCCGTGGTCAGCTTCCTGGACCACGTCAGCCTCAGCGGAATCAACCTGCCGATGTCGCTGAAGTGGAACGGGACCGACGCGACCAGCGGCATCAACCATTACACGCTCTACCAGAGCAAGGACGGCGGTGCGTTCACCCAGGTCGCCACAGTCCCGGCAACCACGACGCCGCAGATCACCAAGAGCCTGGCCATCGGGCACAGCTACCAGTTCGAGGTCAGCGCGACCGACAATGCCGGCAACACCAGCGCGCGCACCCCGAGCAAGACCTACAAGCTGACCCAGGCCCAGGAGAACTCCACCAAGATCACCTACTCCACCGGCTGGACCCGGGCCAAGCTCGCCGGGTCCGATGGCGGGTTCGTCAAGCACGCCAGCCTGATCAACAAGACGGCCACGCTGAAGTTCACCGGCAGCAACGTCGCGTGGCTGTCCACGCAGTCCCCGTCGCGGGGGTCCGCCTCGGTGAAGCTGGACAGCGGGTCGCCGGTTACCTACAACACCTTCTCGGCCGCGACCAGGCCAGCCCGGGTCGTCGCCGTCATCCAGGGGGCAGCGGGCACGCACAAGCTGCTCATCAAGGTGCTCGGCACCGCGGGTCACTCGCGGGTCGACATCGACGCGTTCATCTTCCTGGCCGCCAGCTGATAACCGGCTGACGGCGAACAGCGGCTGGCCCCGCCACCGGTGGCGGGGCCAGCCGCGCCCATGCCGGGAGGTGCGGCCGGCCGGGCCGGCCGCGCGGTCGTGCGGGGCCGGCGGCGCGGTCGTGCGGGGCCGGTGGCGGGGGTCAGCCGCGGCGCGCGGTGGCGGCGGCGGTCAGCTCGGCCAGGGCCGCCCTGGCCTCGGCCGGGACCGGCAGCGTGTCCAGCACGGCGAGTGCCTCGGTCACGTACCGGTCGATCATCGCCTCGCACTCGGCCAGCGCGCCGGTGCTGGTGAGCAGGCCGCGGAACTCGGCGATGCCGTCCGCCCCGATCGCCGGATCGCCGAGCAGTCGGTCCAGCGCGGACACCTGGGCGGGCGTGGCCTTCTCCCGGGCCATGGCCGCGAGCACGGTCCGCTTGCCCGCCCGGATGTCGTCGCCCGCGGGCTTGCCGGTCTCCGCCGGGTCACCGAACACGCCCAGCACGTCGTCGCGGAGCTGGAACGCCATGCCGAGCGGCAGCCCGTAGCCGCTGTAGCCCCAGGCCAGCGCGGAACCGGGCCCGGCGTGCCCGGCGCTGCCGTGTTCAGCGCTGACGTGATCAGCACTGGCCAGCGCGGCGCCCAGGTGCAGCGGGCGTTCGACCGTGTACTTCGCCGTCTTGTACCGCACCACGCGCAGCGCGCCCGCCATCCCGCCGCCCTGGCCGGCCTGCTCCAGCAGGTCCAGGTACTGCCCGGCCATCACCTCGGTGCGCATCACGTCCAGTACCGGCCTGCCCCTGGCCAGCACGGCCGGATCCAGGCCGCTGCCGCCGAACAGTTCGTCGGACCAGGCCAGCAGCAGGTCACCGAGCAGGATCGCGGAGCCACGGCCGAACGCCTCCGCGCTGCCGCGCCAGCCCTCGGCGGCGTGCCGGGCCGCGAACACCCGGTGCAGGCTCGGCCGGCCGCGGCGGGTGTCGCTGTCGTCCAGCACGTCGTCGTGCACCAGCGCGCTCGCGTGCAGCAGCTCCAGCGCTGCCGCGGCGGTGAGGATCCCGTCGCAGTCGGCACCGCCGGCACCGCGCCAGCCCCAGTAGCAGAAGGCCGCCCGCAGCCGCTTGCCGCCGGACAGCAGGCCGGCCACCGCATCGACCGCGGGCAGCATCTCGGCCGCGATCGAGCCGGCCAGCGCCCGCTGCCGCCCGGTGAACTCGGCGAGCACCCGGCCGACCTGGCCGCTCACATAGGCAACCGCCCCCCGGTCCGGCATGATCGCGAGAATATCCCCAGCCCGGCTGGAGCCGGCCCGGTTTACCCTGGGCGCATGCCGCATCGTATTCAGCACGCGCCCGCGATCCGCGACCTGCTGGCGGCGGGCGGCCGGTCGTTCTCGTTCGAGTTCATGCCGCCCAAGACGGCCGAAGACGAGCACAAGCTGTGGCTGGCGATCCGCCAGCTGGAACCGCTCGCGCCGACATTCGTGTCGGTCACCTACGGGGCCGGCGGATCTACCCGGGACCGCACGGTGCGGGTCACCGGCCGGATAGCCGGGGAGACCACGCTCACCCCGGTCGGCCATCTCACCGCGGTCAACCACTCGGTGGCCGAGCTGCGCCGGGTCATCGGGTCCTACGCCGCGGTCGGGGTGCGCAACGTGCTCGCGCTGCGCGGCGACCCGCCCGGCAACCCGGCGGGGGAGTGGGTGCGGCACGCGGAGGGGCTCGGCTACGCCGAGGATCTCGTCCGGCTGGTCAGGGCGTCAGGCGACTTCTGCGTCGGCGTCGCGGCCTTCCCTGAGAAGCACCCGCGGTCGCCGGACATCGACACCGACGCCGCCCACTTCGTGCGCAAGTGCCAGGCCGGGGCCGACTTCGCGATCACCCAGCTGTTCTTCTACCCCGAGGACTACCTGCGGTTCCGCGACCGGGTCGTGGCGCTGGGCTGCGACGTGCCGATCATCGCCGGGATCATGCCGATCACCAGCGTGCAGATGATCGACCGGATCGTGACGCTGTCCGGGGCCAGGTTCCCCGAACAGCTCGGAGCGCGGATCCGCGAGCGGGACGGCGACCGGCCCGCCATGCGGCAGATCGGGGTGGAGTACGCGGCCCGGATGTCCGAGCGGCTGCTCGCCGAGGGGGTGCCCGGGCTGCACTTCTACACGCTCAACGGGTCCCGCGCGACCAGGGAGATCTATCAGTTCCTCGGGCTGCGGGGCCGGCCGCCCGGCGACCCCGCGGTCAGCAGCGGCAACGCGGCCCCCATGACGGCATAGCTGTCCGCCACCCCGGCGAACCGGTACCGGGTCAGCAGGTCGGTGAAGCCCAGGCTGCGGTACAGCCGCCGCGCCGGGGACTCGCTGTCCATGGTGGACAGCACGGCCGTGCGCTCGGTCAGCCCGCCGGTCAGCCGGTGCAGCATCTGCCTGCCGATGCCGCGCTGCTGGTAGCGCGGCCGCACGTGCACCTCGGCGACCTCGAACGAATCGCCCAGCCAGGCGGCCGCGGCGGGCGAGCCGGAGGTGATGGTCAGCGCCGCGCGCACCAGGTCATGCCACCACTGGCCCCGCTCGCCGTGGAAGCCGTAGGCGAACGCGACGATCTGCCGTCCCGCGTCATCCGGCGACGTGACGGTGATGGCCCGGAACGCCGGGTTGACGGCGTGGCCCTCCATCACCGCGCGGCGGCCGGGAAGCTGTATGGCGGGCACGCCCATCGCCTCCGCATACACCTCGGTCAGCTCGTCGAGGTGCCGGCCGAAGGCGGTGGCATCCAGTTCCCCGAGCGCGGGCCACGGCTCGCGCAGGTCGGCATTTGTCCGCACCCAGGCCAGCCTAGACGACACGGCGTGCTCTGGGTCACCAAGCCGCCAAGCGGCCTGGCGCAGGTCATGGCGGGGCGGGCGGCCGCCCGGTTTTGTCGGACCCACCCGCTAGTTTCGAACTCAGGTACAGATTCGAGTAGACACTCGAACGAATTTATGTTCGAATAGAGCCAGGCCAGAGCTGCCGGGCCGGTCCGCGAACCCCTCTGGGCCGGCCCGGTGCGGCCAGGCGAGGTGAGGGGAAGCGCCTCGCCTGGCCATCAGCTTCGCTCAGCAAAGGAGGTGGCGATGAACAGGGGCCTGCCAGCGCCTGCGAACCGGCCCTGCAGGGTCGCGCCCTCGGCGCTCGCACTTCTGGAATCGGCCCGGCACGGGCTGGCGGATGCCGGCGACACGCCGGACCCGGGCGGCAGGTACGTCGCCGCCCACCTGGCGGCGCTGCGCGCCGCGGCGGCGGTCGTCGCGGCCCGGGCCGATCCTGGCCAGGGCAAGCGGCGGCGCGGCCCGCGCAGCGTGTGGGAGCTGCTGCCGCGGGTGGAGCCGACGCTGACCGAGTGGGCCGCGTTCTTCGCGGCCGGGGCGGGGAAGCGTGCCGCGGCCGAGGCCGGGCTGTCCCGGGCGGTCAGCGCGGGCGAGGCGGATGACCTGCTGCGGGACGCGGAAGTCTTCCTGTCCCTGGCCGAGTCCGTGCTCGGCGTGCCGTCGGCGCCGCTGCTTCCGCTGCGCTCGGCCGGGTAGCCGGGCCCAGGCAAATGGGCTAAAGGGGCCACGGCTCCGCAGGGCCGTGGCCCACGCCGGGACGCCGCCAGGCCCAAAGGCGCCCCGTGGCCTCAGAACGTCCCGCCGGACTGGGCAGATCCCGCCCGGTCAGGACGTCCGCTCAGAACGACTCGACCGCGCTGCGTGCCTCGGAGTCGAGCACGCCCCAGTTGATCAGTTCCTCGGTGAGGTCCACCGGCGACTTGTCGTAGATGACGGCGAGCGAGCGCAGGTCTTCCTGCCGGATCGACAGCACCCGGCCGTTGTAGTCGCCGCGCTGGCTCTGGATGGTGGCCACATAGCGGGCAAGCGGGCCGGCCTGGTCCTTGGGCAGCTGCCCCATCCGCTCCAGGTCGATGACCAGCTTGGGCGAAGGCGCAAGCGGAGCCGGTGCAGCGTCGCCGGGCAGCAGCTCGGAAACGGGCACACCGTAGAAGTCGGCCAGCTCGGCGAGCTTCTGCACGGTGACCGACCGGTCGCCGCGCTCGTAAGAGCCGACCACGACGGCCTTCCAGCGGCCCCGTGACTTCTCCTCGACGCCATGCAGCGAAAGCCCCTGCTGCGTGCGGATGGCTCGCAGTCTGGCCCCGAGGGTCTTGGCGTATTCAGATGGCATGATCTTCGGCCCCCCAGCCGGTTGAATGAGAAAAGTATATGGTTACGGACAGTGACGGTAAGCCGCGAGCGCGGCTAGGTCAAGTCGAATGCCCAAAACTGGTTCAAGTTACCCGTCTTGGGACGCCGGGCCGGCCCGCCGTCAGGACCCGCTAAGCCCTGTGGTACAGGCGATTCGGCCGCGCCGCGGGTGGCCAGGCGGTGCGCGGGTGGCCGGCCGGTGAAAACCGGCGTGGCGTGCGCGCACGGTGACACCGGCCAGGGCCCGCCGGGCCGGCCCGTGGCGCCGGCCCGCTGCGGCGGCCGGCCGGTGGCGGCGCGCCCGTGGCCAAACCCGTCCCTGCCCGCGCCTGGTGTGCGGGAACACACACGCGTGGCGTGCGCCGGCAGCGTCGTCTGCCTGCTACCGTTACCGGGACAGGCGTCCTTTAAGTCCGTCCTGCGAGGCGGGGAAGGGGGTCATCTTCATGCCTGCTGACCTTTCGGTCTCCACCGGCAACAAGCCCGTGCTCGACGAGGCCGACATCGGCCGCGCGGTGACCCGGATCGCGCACGAGATCCTGGAACGCAACCGCGGCGCCGACGACGTGATCCTGCTCGGCATCCCGACCCGGGGTGTGCCGCTCGCCGCCCGGCTCGCCCGGTGCATGGAACAGGTCGAGGAGCGGCCCGTGCTGGCCGGCTCGGTGGACATCACGATGTACCGCGACGACCTGAGACTGCACCCGGCCCGGGCCCTCGGGCACACCGACCTGCCGGCGGCCGGCATCGAGGGCAAGACCGTGGTGCTGGTGGACGACGTGCTCTACTCCGGCCGCACCGTCCGCGCCGCCCTGGACGCGCTCAACGACCTGGGCCGGCCGCGTGCGGTCCGGCTCGCCGTCCTGGTCGACCGCGGCCACCGGGAGCTGCCGATCCGGGCCGACTACGTCGGCAAGAACCTGCCGACCAGCCAGCGGGAGGTGGTCCGGGTGCTGCTCACCGAGGTGGACGGCCAGGATGCCGTGCTGCTCGGCGAGGCGCCCGGCTCCGCGGCCCGGGGCCGCCGCGAACAACCCGGCCGCCGCGAACAACCAGGCCGCCAGGAAGGAGCCCGGCGATGAACCGCCACCTGATCTCGGCCGGCGACCTGACCAGGGACGACGCCCTGCTCATCCTGGACACCGCGGACGAGCTCGCGCAACTGCAGGAGCGGCCGATCAAGAAGCTGCCCACGCTGCGCGGCCGCACCGTGGTCAACCTGTTCTTCGAGGACTCGACGAGGACCCGGATCTCGTTCGAGGCGGCGGCCAAGCGGCTGTCCGCGGACGTGATCAACTTCTCCGCCAAGGGGTCCAGCGTGGCCAAGGGGGAGAGCCTCAAGGACACCGCGCTGACCCTGGAGGCGATGGGTGCCGACGCCGTCGTGGTCCGGCACAGTGCGTCAGGCACCCCGCACCGGCTGGCCAACTGGGTCCGCGGCAGCATCGTCAACGCGGGCGACGGCCAGCACGAGCACCCCACTCAGGCGCTGCTCGACGCGTTCACCATCCGGCGCAGGCTGTGCGGACCTGGCACCGGCGGCGGCCTGGACGGGCTGCGGGTGACGATCGTCGGGGACATCCTGCACAGCCGGGTCGCCCGGTCCAACGTGCTGCTGCTGAGCACGCTGGGCGCTGAGGTCACGCTGGTCGCGCCGCCCACCCTGCACCCCTACGACGTCGGCGGCTGGCCGTGCGGGACCGGGTACGACCTCGACGCCACCCTGCCCAAGAGCGACGTGGTGATGATGCTGCGGGTGCAGCGGGAACGGATGAACGCCGCCTATTTCCCCAGCGAGCGCGAGTACAGCCGCCGCTACGGCCTGGACGCGGCCAGGATGGCGATGCTGCCCGAGCACGCCATCGTCATGCACCCGGGCCCGATGAACCGCGGCGTCGAGATCGCCGCCGAGGTCGCCGACAGCACCAGGTCCACGATCGTGGAGCAGGTGGCCAACGGGGTGAGCATCCGGATGGCCGTGCTCTACCTGCTGCTCGGCGGCCAGGAACCGGCCCGCCCAGCGCCGGCCCACGCCGCGGAGGTGACCGCATGACCGGCTGGCTGATCAAGGGCGCGCGCCCGCTCGGCGGTGACCCCGCCGACATCGCGATCCGCGACGGCGAGGTGGCGGAGATCGGCGCCGGCCTGGACACCCAAGGGGCCGGGGTCATCGACGCCGCCGGGCTGATCGCGCTGCCCGGCCTGGTGGACCTGCACACCCACCTGCGCGAGCCGGGCCGCGAAGACGCCGAGACCGTGCAGACCGGCACCAGGGCCGCCGCGCTCGGCGGGTTCACCGCGGTGCACGCGATGGCCAACACCGATCCGGTGGCCGACACGGCCGGCGTGGTCGAGCAGGTCTGGCGGCTCGGCCGCACCGGCGGGCACTGCGACGTGCAGCCGGTGGGCGCGGTCACCGTCGGCCTGCAGGGCGCCAGGCTGGCCGAACTGGGCGCCATGGCCGACTCGGCCGCGCGGGTGCGGGTGTTCTCCGACGACGGCCAGTGCGTGTCCGACGCCCGGCTGATGCGCCGCGCGCTGGAGTACGTCAAGGCCTTCGACGGCGTGATCGCCCAGCACGCCCAGGAGCCCAGGCTCACCGAGGGCGCGCAGATGAACGAGGGCGAGGTGTCCAGCAGGCTCGGCCTGGCCGGCTGGCCCGCCGCGGCCGAGGAGGCGGTCATCGCCCGCGACTGCCTGCTCGCCGCGCACGTCGGCTCGGCGCTGCACGTCTGCCACGTCTCCACCGCGGGCTCGGTGGAAATCCTCCGCTGGGCGAAATCGAAGGGCTGGCGGGTCACCGCCGAGGTCACCCCGCACCACCTGATGCTGACCGACGACCTGGCCGAGGGCTACGACCCGGTGTACAAGGTGAACCCGCCGCTGCGCACCAAGGCCGACGTCACCGCGCTGCGCCAGGGACTCGCCGACGGCACCATCGACTGCGTGGCCACCGACCACGCGCCGCACCCGCTCGAGGGCAAGGAGAGCGAGTGGGAGACGGCCGCGTTCGGCATGACCGGCCTGGAGACCGCGCTGCGCGTGGTCCAGCACGCAATGGTGGACACCGGCCTGCTCGGCTGGGACGGCGTGGCCGACCGGATGTCGCTGCGGCCGGCCACGATCGGGCGGCTGGCCGGCCACGGCAGGCCCGTCAAGCCGGGCGGCCCGGCCAACCTGACGCTGTACGACCCGGCGGCGTCCGCGGCGGTGGACCCGGCCAGCCACGCGTCCAAGAGCCGGAACAGCCCGTTCGCCGGCCTGCTGCTGCCGGGCCGGGTCGTCGCCACGTTCCTGCGCGGCGAACCCACCGTGCTCGACGGAAAGCTGGCCTGATGCCCGGCGCGCAGACGGGCACCCAGCCGCCGGCCAGCCGGCCCGCGGTGCTCATGCTGGAGGACGGCCGTGCCTTCACCGGCCGCGCGTTCGGCGCCGACGGCGAGACCTTCGGCGAGATGGTGTTCAACACCGGCATGACCGGCTACCAGGAGACGCTCACCGACCCGTCGTACTGCCGCCAGATCGTCGCGATGACCGCGCCGCACATCGGCAACACCGGCGTCAACGACGAAGACCCCGAGTCCCGCCGCATCTGGGTCAGCGGCTACGTGGTGCGCGAGCCGTCCAGGATCACCTCGAACTGGCGGGCCCAGCGCAGCCTGGACGACGAACTGGCCAGCCAGGGCATCACCGGGATCGCGATCACCGGCACCCGGGCGCTGACCCGGCACCTGCGCGAGCGCGGCGCCATGCGGGCGGCGGTCAGCACCAGCCCGGGCAGCGAGGCCGAACTGCTGGACCGGGTGGTGGCCAGCCCGCAGATGACCGGGGCCGACCTGGCCCGCGAGGTCAGCACGCGGCAGCCGTACACGGTCAGCCCGCCGGACGGGGCACCGGTCCGCTACCGGGTGGCCGCGGTGGACCTCGGCATCAAGACCGCCACCCCGCTGCGGATGGCTGCGCGCGGCTGCCAGGTCACCGTGCTGCCCGCCGACGCCACCGCGGAGCAGATCCTGGCCACCGGCCCGGACGGGGTGTTCTACTCCAACGGGCCCGGCGACCCGGCCGCGGTCGGCTACGCGGTCGAGTCGATGCGCCAGGTGCTGGCCGAAGGCCGTCCGGTCTTCGGCATCTGCCTGGGCAACCAGGTACTCGGCCTGGCGCTGGGACTGGGCACCTACAAGCTGCGCTTCGGCCACCACGGCGTGAACCAGCCGGTCAGGAACCTGGCCACCGGCCGGGTCGAGATCACCAGCCACAACCACGGCTTCGCCGTGCGGCCACCCGGCGCCGGCGGCGGCGCCGGTGCCGGCGGCAGCGACGGCGACGGCCCGTTCGCCACCCCGTACGGCCCGGCCGAGGTGTCGCACCGCAACCTCAACGACGGCGTGGTGGAGGGCCTGCGGCTGGCCAGCGGCCGCGCCTTCGGCATCCAGTACCACCCCGAGGCCGCACCGGGCCCGCACGACGCCGACGGCGCGTTCGACGAATTCTGCGCCCAGATGGAGGCGGCCCGATGACCCGCCGCGCCGACCTGCACTCGGTCCTGGTCATCGGCTCCGGGCCGATCGTCATCGGCCAGGCCTGCGAGTTCGACTACTCCGGCACCCAAGCCTGCCGGGTGCTCAAGGCCGAGGGGATCCGGGTCAGCCTGGTCAACTCCAACCCGGCGACGATCATGACCGACCCGGAGTTCGCCGACGCCACCTACGTGGAGCCGATCACCCTGGACGTGCTGCAGAAGGTGATCGCCAAGGAGCGGCCGGACGCGGTGCTGCCCACCCTCGGCGGCCAGACGGCGCTGAACGCCGCGGTCGCGCTGCACGAGGAAGGCATCCTGGCCAAGTACAACGTCGAGCTGATCGGCGCGGACATCGAGGCGATCAAGGCGGGGGAGGACCGGGAGCGGTTCAAGGAGATCGTCACCGGCCTCGGCGCGGAGGTCCCGGCCAGCCAGATCTGCCGCGGCCTGGACGAGGCCCTGGCCGCCGCGCAAGAGCTCGGCTACCCGGCCGTGGTCCGGCCGTCCTACACGCTCGGCGGCTCCGGCTCCGGCATCGCCTACGACGAGGCGGACCTGCGCCGCATCGCCGGCGCCGGGCTGGACGCCAGCCCGGTCACCGAGGTGCTGCTCGAGGAGTCGATCCTCGGCTGGAAAGAGTTCGAGCTCGAGCTCATGCGCGACCGCAACGACAACGTGGTGATCGTCTGCTCGATCGAGAACGTCGACCCGATGGGCGTGCACACCGGCGACTCGGTCACCGTGGCCCCGGCGATGACGCTCACCGACCGCGAGTACCAGCGGATGCGCGACGCCGCGATCGCCATCGTCCGCGCCGTCGGCGTGGACACCGGCGGCTGCAACATCCAGTTCGCGGTGCACCCGGGCACCGGCCGGATGGTCGTCATCGAGATGAACCCGCGGGTGTCCCGGTCCTCCGCGCTGGCCTCCAAGGCCACCGGCTTCCCGATCGCCAAGATCGCGGCCAAGCTGGCCATTGGCTACACGCTGGACGAGATCCGCAACGACATCACCGGCGAGACCCCGGCCAGCTTCGAGCCGGCCCTGGACTACGTGGTGGTCAAGGTGCCGCGGTTCGCGTTCGAGAAGTTCCCCGGCGCCGACCCGGTGCTCACCACGCACATGAAGTCGGTCGGCGAGGCGATGGCGATCGGCCGCAGCTTCCCCGAGGCCCTGCAGAAGGCGCTGCGCTCGACCGAGCGCCGCGGTGCCGAGCTGAGCTGGGCCGATCCGCCCGGCGACCGGGCCGCGCTGACGCAGCGCTGCGCCACCCCGCACGACGGCCGGCTGTCCACCGTGCACCAGGCGCTGCGCGCCGGGGCCACCGTGGCCGAGCTGGCCGACGCCAGCGGCATCGACCCCTGGTTCATCGACCAGATCAAATACATCGAGGAATTTTCTGAACGGCTGACGCCTGGCCAGGCACTCGACGCGCAGACGTTGCGGGGGGCTAAGGGCGCCGGGTTCTCCGACGCGCAGATCGCCGGGCGGTGCGGGATGACCGCGACCCGGGTGCGGGATCTGCGGCACGCGCTCGGCGTGCGGCCGGTGTTCCACACCGTGGACACCTGCGCGGCCGAGTTCGCCGCCCGCACCCCGTACCTGTACTCGACCTACGACGACGAGACCGAGGTGCCCACCGGCGACCGGCCCAAGGTGATCATCCTGGGCAGCGGGCCGAACCGGATCGGCCAGGGCATCGAGTTCGACTACGCGTGCGTGCACGCCTCGTTCGCGCTCGCCGACGCCGGCTACGAGACCGTCATGGTCAACTGCAACCCGGAGACCGTGTCCACCGACTACGACACCTCCGGCCGGCTGTACTTCGAGCCGCTGACCCTGGAGGACGTGCTCGAGGTGGTGCACGCCGAGCAGGCGTCCGGCCCGGTGGCCGGGGTGATCGTGCAGCTCGGCGGGCAGACCCCGCTCGGCCTGGCCCGGGATCTGACCGCGGCCGGGGTGCCGATCGTCGGCACCAGCGCGCAGGCCATCGACCTGGCCGAGGACCGCGGCGAGTTCGGCCGGGTGCTGGCCCAGGCCGGCCTGGCCGCGCCGCGTAGCGGCACCGCCTCGTCCTACGCCGAGGCCAAGGCGGTGGCCGACGAGGTCGGTTACCCGGTGCTGGTCCGGCCGTCGTATGTGCTCGGCGGGCGCGGCATGGAGATCATCTACGCCGATGCCGCGCTCGAGGCGTACGTGCAGCGGGCCACCCAGATCAGCCCGGAGCATCCCGTGCTGATCGACCGGTTCCTGGACGACGCGATCGAGATCGACGTGGACGCGCTCTACGACGGCGACGAGCTGTTCCTCGGCGGCGTGATGGAGCACATCGAGGAGGCCGGCATCCACTCCGGCGACTCGGCCTGCGCGCTGCCGCCGATAACCCTGGGCCGCGGCGACCTGGGCCGGGTCCGCGAGGCCACCGAGCTGATCGCCGCCGGGGTCGGCGTGCGCGGCCTGCTGAACGTGCAGTACGCGCTGGCCTCCGGGGTGCTGTACGTGCTGGAGGCCAACCCGCGGGCGTCCCGCACGGTGCCGTTCGTGTCCAAGGCGACCGCCACCCCGCTGGCCAAGGCCGCGGCCCGGGTCATGCTCGGCGCGACGATCGCCGGGCTGCGCTCCGAGGGCCTGCTGCCCGGCGAGGGCGACGGCGGCACGCTGCCGCTGGACGCGCCGATCGCGGTCAAGGAGGCGGTGCTGCCGTTCGGCCGGTTCCGCGACACGAAGGGTCAGGGCGTGGACACCGTGCTGGGCCCGGAGATGCGCTCGACCGGCGAGGTCATGGGCATCGACGAGGCGTTCGGCACCGCGTACGCCAAGTCGCAGGCGGCCGCCTACGGCGGGGCGCTGCCGGTCACCGGCCGCGCGTTCGTCTCGGTGGCCAACTCCGACAAGCGGTCCATGATCTTCCCGGTGAAGCGGCTGGCCGACCTGGGCTTCGAGATCTGGGCCACCAGCGGCACCGCCGAGGTGTTGCGCCGCAACGGGGTCCGGGCCACGGTAGTCCGCAAGCACAGCGACGGGCCGGGCCCGGACGGCGAGCCCACCATCGTGACCCGGCTGCTCGCCGGGGAGGTGGATCTCATCGTCAACACCCCGTTCGGCACCCCCGGCCAGAGCGGGCCGCGGATCGACGGCTACGAGATCCGCACCGCCGCCGTCCGGCGCGGCATTCCCTGCCTGACCACCACCGCGGGGCTGGCCGCGGCGGTGCAGGGCATCGAGGCGATCCAGCGCGGCGAGGTCGGGGTGGCATCCCTCCAGGAGCACGCGGCCCGGCTGCGCGACCAGTGAATCAAGCACAGTGAGTGACACCAGCATTGATCAAGACACGGTGACCATGACCGACGAGAACGGCAAGAAGGAATACGGCCCGGTGCAGGCGCACGGGCCGGTGCTGACCGTGCGCCAGGTGGACGCCTACCACGTGATGACGGTGGCCGCGCCGCGGATCGCCCGGGCGTTCCGGCCCGGCCAGTTCGTCGCCGTCGCGGTCGGCGGCCCGCAGTCGTCCATGCTGCTGCGCCGGGCGTTTTCCATCTACGACGTCGGTCCCGACCACGGCGGCACGGTGGAGATCGTGATCGACGCGCACGGCCCGGGCACCCAGTGGCTGGCCCGGCGGCGGCCGCGCGACATCGTGGACCTGGCCGGCCCGCTCGGCCGCCCGTTCCCGCAGCCCCGCGAGCCGGCCAGCTGCCTGCTGATCGGCGGCGGCTACGGCAGCGCGCCGCTGTTCCCGCTGGCCGCCCGGCTGCGCGCCCGCGGCTGCGGGGTGGACTTCCTGCTCGGCGCGGCGAGCTCGGAGCGGGTGTTCGGCGCGCTCACCGCGCGCCGCACCGGCCGCACCGCCACCGTCACCACCGAGGACGGCTCGATGGGCCTGCGCGGCGTGGTCACCGACCCGCTGCCCAGGGTCATCCATGACGCCCGCACCGAGGTGATCTACGCCTGCGGCCCGATGCCGATGCTGCGTGCCGTGACCGAGTTCGCCGGCCGCTACGGCATCCCGGCGTTCACCCTGGTCGAGGAGTCGATGGCCTGCGGCATCGGGGTCTGCATGACCTGCGTGCTGCCGGTCCGCGGTGCCGACGGCGTGACCAGGATGCTGCGCTCCTGCGTGGACGGGCCGGTGTTCCGCGGCGACGACGTGCGCTGGGACGACGTCGGCACGATCCCGCCGGACACGCTCGGCGCGCCAGGCCAAGCGAGAGCGCCAGGCCAAGCGAGAGCGCCAGGCCAAGCGAGAGCGCCCGGGTACGGCCATGCCGGCTGACCCGGGCCTCGGCACTCCGCCCCTCCCCTGTGAGTTCACCGGACGGTGCCATGCGGCCTGACCTGCGGACCAAGCTCGGGCACGTGGAGCTGCCCAACCCGATCCTGACCGCCTCCGGCTGCGCCGCGGCCGGCCGCGAGCTGGCCCGGTTCAGCGACGTGGCCAGGCTCGGCGCGGTCGTGACCAAGTCGATCATGCTGGCGCCGCGGGCCGGCCGGGCCACCCCGCGGATGGCCGAGACGCCGAGCGGCATGCTGAACTCGATCGGCCTGCAGGGCCCGGGCATCGACAGCTTCCTGCAGCGCGACCTGCCCTGGCTGCTCACCCAGGGCGCCCGCGCGGTGGTGTCGATCGCCGGCAGCAGCGTGGCCGAGTACGCCGAGCTGGCCGACCGGCTGTCCGACGCGCCCGGGGTCACCGCGATCGAGGTGAACATCTCCTGCCCGAACGTGGAGGACCGGGGCACCGTGTTCGCCTGCGACGCCGGGGCCGCGGCCGCGGTGATCGAGCAGGTGCGGGCCAGGACCCGGTACGACATCCCGGTGTTCGCCAAGCTGTCGCCCGATGTCACCGACATCGTGGCCATCGCCCGGTCCTGCGTGGCTGCGGGCGCCGACGGCCTGTCCCTGATCAACACGCTGCTCGGCATGGTCATCGACACCCGGACGCTGCGCCCGGTGCTGGCCGGGCTGACCGGCGGGCTGTCCGGGCCGGCCATCCGGCCGGTCGCGGTGCGCTGCATCTGGCAGATCAAGCAGGCGCTGCCCGACGTGCCGATCATCGGCATGGGCGGGGTGCGCACCGGCCGGGACGCGTTCGAGCTGATCCTGGCCGGCGCGTCCATGGTCAGCCTGGGGACAGTGATCTTCCACGACCCGGGCGCCTGCGACCGCGTGCTCCGCGAGCTCGGTGAGGAACTCCAGGCCAGCGGCATCGACCGGCTGGCCGACGCCATCGGCCTGGCCCACCATCCCGACCACGCACTCCGGCAAAGGACAAGCATCCGTGAATAAGCCCGCACCCATCGCCGTGGCGCTCGACGCGCCCGACCTGGAGACCGCCGCCGGCTGGGCCGGGCTGGTCACCCCGCACGTGAGCACGGTCAAGATCGGGCTCGAGCTGTACATGCGGTACGGCCCCGAGGCGGTCGCCTCGATCCGCGGCGCCAGCGGCGTGCAGGTCTTCCTCGACCTCAAGCTGCACGACATCCCGGCCACCGTGGCCGGCGCCGTCCGTGCCGTCACCCGGCTGCGGCCGCAGCTGATCACCGTGCACGCCGCGGGCGGCCCGGCGATGATCCGCGCCGCCGCCGAGGCCGCGCCGGCCGCGACGATCGCCGGGGTGACCGCGCTGACCTCGCTCAGCGACACCGACCTGGACCGGATCGGCATCACCAGCACCGTGACCGACTGGGTGCGGCGGCTGGCCACGCTGGCCGTGGGGGCGGGCGCGGGCGCGCTGGTCTGCTCGCCGCAGGAGGTGGCCGCGGTCCGCGCCGAGGTGGGCCCGGGCATCACGCTGATCACCCCGGGCGTCCGCCCGGCCGGCACCGATGCGCACGACCAGGCCCGGGTGGCCACCCCCGAGGCCGCGCTGGCCGCCGGCGCCGACCTGCTGGTCATCGGCCGCGCCATCACCGGCGCCGCCGACCCCGGCGCCGCCGCCGCCGCGATCGCCGCCACCCTCCGCCGCCAGGCCGCCACCCTCAGCTGAGGGGCGCCCCGCGGCCCAGCCCGGTCCTGGCGTCGCCGGCACCCGGCACGCCGGCGGCAGGGCCGTGCCAGAATGGCGTCCGCGGACTGCGAGGGAGACCGATGACCGACGAGCAGGCACCCCCTGGGGTCGACCCCACCGTGCCCAGCCCCGCGCGGATGTATGACTACATGCTCCGCGGCACGCACAACTACCCGGCCGACCGGGGCGCCGTGGAGAAGCTGCGTGCGCAGATGCCCGAACTCGAAGACGCCGCCTACGCCAACCGCGGCTTCCACCAGCGCGCCGCGCGGTGGATCGCCCAGCAGGGCGTGCGCCAGTTCCTCGACATCGGCTCCGGCCTGCCCACCTTCGGCAACACCCACGACGTCGTGCAGAAGATCCAGCCCGGCGCCCACGTCGTCTACGTCGACAATGACCCGGTCGTCGCCGCGTACGCGCCGGAACTGCTGGCCGGCAACCCGGCAGCCACGCTTATCCAGGCTGACCTGCGCGAGCCTGACACGATACTGACCGACAGGGACGTACGCGGGCTGATCGACTTCAGCCAGCCGGCCGGCGTGCTGATGACCCTGCTCCTGCACTTCGTGCCGGATACCGACAACCCCTGGGCGCTCGTCCGGCGCTACATGGAAGCTCTCGCCCCGGGCAGTTACCTGGCCATCTCCCACGGGACCAGCGATTACGTCCCGCCGCGCACCGCCGACGCCATCACCACCACCTACACCCGGGCCAGCCAGAACGCGCACCTGCGGCCGAAGGCCGGCATCCGGCGGTTCTTCAGCGGCCTGGAGATCGTCCCGCCCTACCCCGGCGCCGAGCCCGCCCTCACCCATCTCGGCAACTGGGGCGCCGAAGACATCGACCTCGCCGACAGCGACGGCTCGCGCTGGGCGTACTGCGCCGTCGCCCGCAAATAGCAACCGCAATTCTTCGTGTTAACCGGTTCGCCGGTTTGGCGGCCGTCAGCGAGCGGCCCAGTTAGCTATATTACTGGTCGACAAGATCTGAAAGAACACTAGCAAAGCCGACCTGACCAGGGGAGACGTGATTTCACGGCTTCGCCGGTAGATTAGATTTTGTACTCCGCTAGTTTTTAGATGGAATAGCTGGAAAAATCCCCTGGAAGCTCAGTACCACGCCCTCCGGGGCGGGACGACGTGCGACTGGGCCTGGCAGCCGCACGCGACCACCGACTTACCGGCGGAGGTTCACGTGAGCCTGGACATCGTAATAGCCGGACTGATCGTGGGCCTGCTCGTCGGCCTGACCGGCTCCGGTGGCGGGGCGCTGCTGACACCGATCCTCATCCTGCTGTTCGGCGTCGCGCCGAGCGCCGCGATCTCCAATAGCATCGTGGCCTCCGCGGTCATGCGCCCGATCGGCGGGGTGATCCACTTCCGCAAGGGCACCGTGCACATGGGCCTGGTCGGCTGGCTGTCGGTGGGATCGGTGCCGGCCGCCTTCGCGGGGGCGTTTGTCGATCACGCGCTCGGTTCAGGCAAGGCCGTGCAGCACAACCTCGAGTACGCTACCGGCGCCGCCGTCATGCTGGCCGTCGTCGCGATGGTGGTCAAGATGGTGGTGGACGCCATCGCCCAGAAGAACGCCGCCGACCTGGAACAGGCCGAACCCGAGATCCGGGTGAAACGGGCCAGCACCGTCGCCATCGGCCTCTTCGGCGGGCTGCTCGTCGGCATCATCTCGGTCGGCGCCGGCTCGCTGATGGTCGTGCTGCTGATGATGCTCTACCCGCGGCTGTCGATGCGCCGCCTGGTCGGCACGGACATCGTCCAGTCGATCCCGCTGACCATATCGGCGGCCATCGGGCAGGCCCTGTTCGGCGGCCTGGAACTGGGCGTCACCAGCGCGATCGTGGTGGGCAGCATCCCGGGGGTGATCGCGGGCGCCTGGCTGTCGTCGCGGGCCTCGAACATCCTGCTGCGGCCGATCGTCGCGTTCGTGCTGGCCGCCAGTGCGCTCAAGCTCTTCGGCGTGGGGTCCATACCGCTGGCCATCGCGATGGGGATCGTGGCGCTGGCCGGCCTGCCGGCCTGGGCCTTCATCGATGGCTGGGGCCGGCCGGATGCGGCCTGGCGGGCGGCCGGCCATCAGCGGCGCAAGACGCTCTCCCTGGTCAGCCTGGGCACCCCGGTCGGCGTCGGTTTCGTCACCGCCGCCGTGTACTTCGCCCGGCAGCGTCCCCGGATCCTGCGCGCCTCCGCCGAGGAAGCCACCCGGGTTCCGGAGCCCGCCTACGCCGCGGGCCCCGGCCGGCAGCCCTGACTCCGGCGCACAGCACGAGCCGCCTGACACCCTGAACACATGGCATGACTGCGCGCGCTTTGAGCTTGCGGAAATAGACGAGTTTAGCGATAGGTTAGATCTGGAAATACCGAGCAGGTCAGGCCGCGCTAGGTGACGGGGTTCTAGCGATTTTATTGACCGATAAAATCGTGAAAACATCGCCAAAGTTGTTCTGAGCAGGGAGGATGCGCTTTTACGTCTTCATCGGTAGATTAAGCCTTGAAAAGCTTCTAGTTTTCAGATTGACTAGATGGAGAATCGCTCGGCACTGCGCCCCCCGGGGCAGCACGGCGTTGCGGCTGGGCCCGGCAGCCGCACGCGACCCACCGACATTCGGGCGGAGGTTCCCGTGAGCCTGGACATCGTGATTGCCGGCGTCATCGTCGGACTGCTCGTCGGCATGACCGGCGCCGGTGGCGGCGCGCTCATGACGCCGATCCTCATCCTGCTGTTCGGCGTGACGCCGAGCGCCGCGATATCCAGCGACATCGTGGCGTCGGCGATCATGAAGCCGTTCGGCGGGGCGATTCACTACCGCAAGGGCACCGTGCACATGGGCCTGGTCGGCTGGCTGTCGGTGGGTTCGGTCCCCGCGGCCTTCGCGGGCGTGTTCATCGACCACGCGCTCGGCTCCGGTCAGGCCATGCAGCAGAACATCGAGTACGTCATGGGCGGCGCGGTGTTCCTGGCCGCCATCGCGCTGATGATCAAGCTCGTGCTGGACAGCAGGGCGCAGAAGAAGGCGGCCGACCTGGAGCAGGCCGAGCCCGCGATCGTGGTGCGGCGGGCCCTCACCGTGGCCATCGGCGTAGTCGGCGGGTTGCTGGTCGGCATCACCTCGGTCGGCTCGGGCTCGCTGATGATCGTCCTGCTGATGCTGCTCTACCCGCAGATGTCGATGCGCCGCCTGGTCGGCACCGACATCGTCCAGTCGATGCCGCTGGTCGCGTCGGCCGCCGTCGGGCACGCCCTGTTCGGCGGCCTGGAGTTCGGGCTAACCGCGTCGATCACCGTCGGCAGCATCCCGGGCGTGATCGTGGGTGCCTGGCTGTCCTCCCGCGCCTCCAACATCCTGCTCCGGCCGATCATCGCGTTCGTGCTGGCCGCCAGCGCGCTCAAGCTGTTCGGCATGAGCGCGGACGCGCTGGCCATCACGATGGGCATCGTGGCGCTCGTCGGCCTGCCGCTCTGGGCCTACATCGACGGTTCGGGCCGGCCCGAGGGGGCCTGGGCCGCCGCCGGATACCAGCGCAAGAAGCTGCTCGCCCTGCTCACCCTGGGCATTCCGGTGGTCGTCGGGTTCGTCTCGGCCGCGGTCTACTTCGGCCGGATGCGCCCGAGGATCGTGCGCGCCTCCGGCGCGGACCAGGGCGCGGTCCTGGAGCCGGCCGGCGTCAGTGGCAGCTGACCCCCGGCCGGGCCACCCCGGACGTAACAGCAGCGCCCGCCGCCGGACTGCCCGGCGGCGGGCGCTGCTTCGCTGCAGGCCCCCGGCTACAGCGCCTTGCGCCGGTACAGCCGCACGCTGAGCGGCGCGAACACCGCGACCAGGCCGACCGCCCACAGCACCACCGTCAGCTCCGGGTGCTGCATCGGCCAGACCTGTACCGCCGCGGCCGGGTTCGGGTTGCCGAACAGGTGGCGGCACGCGGCGGCCAGCGCGCTCAGCGGGTTCCAGTTCGCGAACGCCTGCAGCCAGCCCGGCATCCCCTGTGTCGGCACGAACGCGTTGGAGATGAAGGTCAGCGGCAGGAACAGCAGGAAGCCGGTGGCCTGCGCGGCCTCCACGCTGCGCAGGAACATGCCGAGGCAGGCGCCCATCCAGGTGAAGGCGTAGCCGAGGAGCAGGGCCAGCCCGAGGGCGGCCGCCACGTCGGCGGGCCCGGTGTGCACCCGCCAGCCGATGGCCAGTCCCACCGCGACCACCACGACCAGGCCGATCACCTGGGTGAGCAGGTCGGCGATGGTGCGGCCGGCCAGTACCGCGGCGCGCGACATCGGCAGCGACTTGAACCGGTCGATCAGGCCGGTGCTCATGTCGGTGACCAGCCCGACCGTCGTGCCGGGGGCGGTGCCGGCCAGGCCCATGCCGAGCATCCCGCCGATCAGGTACTCGTGGTAGTTCCCGCCGCCGGGGATGTGGATGGCGCTGCCGAACACGTAGGCGAACAGCAGCACGAAGACCACCGGCATCACGGTGACGTCCATCAGCGACTCGGGCTCACGCGCGATGCGCGCGAGGCTTCGCCTGGTCAGCACGAGGATGTCGTTGATCGTCCAGGCCAGCGGGGACCGCCGGTCCCGGGCGCGGGGCCGCGGTGACAGTGCGACGGTGGGGGCGCTCATGCCACGGCTCCTTCCAGCTCGCGGTCGGTGTCGGTGCCGGTGTCCTGCTCGTCCTCGGCCGCATGGCCGGTGAGCTTCAGGAACACGTCGTTCAGCGAGGGGCGGTGCACGGTGACCGAGTCCACCCGGACCCCGGCCTGGTCGAGCGAGCGGACCAGGTCGGTCGTCAGGCCGGCGGTGGCCGCCACCGGCGCGGTGACCTTCCGCCGCCCGGTGTCCACGTCGACCGTGCCCGCCGCGCGGGCGCGGACCGCAGCCGCGGCGGCGGTGAAGTCGGCACCCGGGCTCAGCGTGAGCTCGATCCGCTCGCCGCCGACGAGCGACTTGAGCTCGTCGGAGGTCCCCTCCGCGATCACCCGGCCGGCGTCAACGACCGCGATGCGGTCGGCCAGCTGGTCCGCTTCCTCCAGGTACTGCGTGGTGAGCAGCAGCGTCCGGCCCTCGTCGGCCAGCTCGCGGATCATGCCCCACAGCATGTTCCTGCTGCGCGGATCCAGCCCGGTGGTCGGCTCGTCGAGGAAGACGAGCTCTGGCCGCCCGATGAGGCTCGCGGCCAGGTCGAGGCGGCGCTGCATGCCGCCGGAATATGTCTTGACGGCCCGGCCCGCCGCCTCGCTGAGGTCGAACCGCTCGAGCAGCTCGCCCGCCCGCCGCTTGGCCTCCCGGCGGCGCATCCGGCTCAGCTCACCGATCATGACGAGGTTGGCCCGTCCCGTCAGGTAGTTGTCCAGCGCCGCGTACTGGCCGGTCAGCCCGATCCGCTGGCGCACCTCAGGCGCGGCGCTGACCACGTCCGAGCCGAGCACCCGCGCCGAACCGCCGTCCGGGCGGAGCAGCGTGCTGAGCACCCGCACGGCCGTCGTCTTGCCCGCGCCATTGGGCCCGAGCAGCCCGAACACGCTTCCCTGCGGGACCTGCAGGTCCAGCCCGGCCAGCGCGTTGGTCTTCCCGAACCTCTTGGCGAGGCCCTCGGCCTGGATGGCCGGAGTGTCTCCCATGATTTCCCCCAACGGTTGCCTCGTTCTCGTACGCCGTACTAGCTCGTACGCTGTACCGTAGCAGTACGCTGTACGAGAGGGCAATCGGATATACGGTGGTCCTCGGTCAGCAGCCGGAAGGGAGCAGCCGTGGCGTCCGACGACGAGGAGCTGTGGCAGCTCTTCAACCCGTACCAGCCCGGCCGCGACCGGCGGGAGAAGCGGCTGCACGAGCACTTCAGGGAGCTGCAGGACCGCGGGCACGCCGCCCCCCGCCGGGTCCGCTCGCTGTCCAGGAGCGAGATCGTCCGGGCCGCCATCAAGGTCGCCGACGCCGAGGGGGCGGCGGCGATCAGCATGCGGCGGATCGCGCGTGAGCTGAACGCCGGGGCGATGTCGCTCTACTGGCACGTGTCGTCCAAGGACGAGCTGCTCGACCTGATGCTCGACTACGTGGAGGGCGAGTTCGAGTTCCTGGAGCCGACCGGGGACTGGCGGACCGACCTGCGGGCGATCGCGGTCGCGCACCGCGACGTGCTGCACCGGCACGAGTGGCTGATGGACTTCATCGGCGGGCGGCCGCCGCTCGGCCCGAACACCCTGCGCAACCTGGAGCGCGCGCTGGCCGTGCTCGACAAGCTGCACCTGGAGACCAGGACGGCGCTGAACGTCCTGGGCACGCTGAACACCTACGTCATCGGCGCGGTGCTGCGCGAGTTCCGCGAGCGCAAGGTGGAGGAACGCGACGCGGTGGCGGCCGCCGAGGTGGGCAGGGCGGAACTGGAGAAGATCGTGGACAGCCACGTGCACGCCCTCAAGGACACCGGCCGGTTCCCGCACTTCCTGCGGATGTATGAGGAAGGCATCGACCCCGACTCCCCGGACACCCGGGACGAGCGGTTCGAGTTCGGCCTGCAGTGCCTGCTCGACGGCATCGCCGCCCGGTTGCCCGGCGCTTAGCCGGCCTGGATGGTCAGCACCGTCCAGCCGCCGACGCTGATCCGGTCTCCGTCCCGCAGCGGTACCCGGACGCCGGCCGCTATCTCGCCGCCGTTGACCTGTGTGCCGTTCGATGAGCCGGGATCCAGCACCGCCCAGCTGCCGTCCGGCTCGGTGATCAGGACCGCGTGCAGGTGAGAGATCCCCGGGTCGGCGGGGGGACCGGTCAGGTCGATCTCGGGCTCCAGGCCACGGGACGCGCTGCGGCGGCCGATCCGCATCTCGCGGCCGGTCAGCGGAAACCGCCGCTCCGGGCAGTAGGCCGGGAACTCTATCGTCTGCGCGTCCGGCCCGCCGGCCGCGATCACGCTGTCGAAGTAGGCCCGGTCGGCGCTGACCACGGCCGTCCAGGCCGGCGCCGCGCTGGCCGCGTCCGGCGTTCCCCCAGGCGTGGCCGCGCTCTCTGCTGTGGGGGAGGCCGGCGCTGCTGGAGAGGCCGGTACTGCGGGGGAGGCCGGCGCTGGGGTGGAGGCCGGCGCCGCGGCGGGGACCGGCACGGAACCCGTGCCCGCCTTTCCGGTGATGTAGTCGAAGCCGCAGGCCTCGCAGAACTGCCCGGTCCTGGGCGCTCCGCACACCGGGCACGGTTCCGCCGGGACCGGGCCGGCGCCCCCAGCCGGGCCGCCGGCATCCGCGCCCGGCCCGCTGGCGTCCCCGGCGGACGCCACGGACGCCGCGCCGCCGGCCGCGGCGGGCGGCGGGCCGCCGATGCGCATGCCACACGAGTCGCAGAAGTCCGTGGCGGCCGAGTCGTGGCCGTTCGGGCAGGTTGGCATAGCCGCTACTTCCTCGTCCGTACGGTCCTGGTGGACCTGGTGTCGAGGGCCATCTCGTCGGCGTCGTCGACCTTCTTCTTCAGCCGCACCGTGCCGGTCGCCGCGTCCACCACGTCGACCACCTTCGCGAGCAGCCTGGCCGTGCCGTCGTTACCCGACTCCTTGGCCAGTGCGACCGCGCGGCCCAGCTTGGCGGTGGCGGTATCCTCATCGCCGCGCTTGCGCGCCTCGAGCCCGTCCTGGATCACGTCAGCCAGCTCGGCCTGCCCGGTGTAGTGCGCGATCTGCCGGTTCATCCGGGTCGAAAGCTCCTCGTCGTCGGTCCAGATCGCCCGCACCAGGCCCTGGCCCAGCACGTCGGGCCCGGCCACCAGGCTGACCCGTGCGGCCAGCATCTCCTGCCCGATCCCGGCCGGGGTGACCTCGACGCACACGTGGTAGTCCCGGCTCTCACCCGCGCCCCACGCGCCGGTCGGGTAGTCGCCGGCCTGCGGCCCTGACGCGGTCCGGCGCCCGGTCAGATCCTCCACCGAGGGCGCGACTTGCTCCACGAACCGCAGCGTCGCGTGCTGCGGCGTCCAGACCCGCAGCGCCACGTCGGCGACCTGCTTGCCCATCGCGTTCGCCATCATCGCGGCGAAGTCCGCGGCCAGGCCGGCCGCCTCCGGCACGATGTCGACCGTGCCCAGCAGCCGGGTGGAGATCCTGCGCAGCTCCGCGACCCGCCAGTCGGCGCCGACCCCACGGCAGTCGCAGGTGAACAGGCCCTCGCACGCCCCGATGGCCTCGTCGAGCTTGTGCTCGGACTGGCCATTCTGGCCGTCGGTCAGCAGGATCGCGTGCCGGAGCGCCGCCGGGCAGGACTGGAACGTCTGTGCGGCCAGCCGCAGCCACTCGCCGATCGAGGTGCCGCCGCCCGCCCGCAGCCCGGCCACCGCACGCTTCGCGTCCTCCCGCGACCGCGCGTCCGCCACGGCCACCCTGCCACGGCCGGGAAATACCTGCTGAGCCCGCCCGGCACCCGCGATAACCGCGAACGAGGCGCCGTCCCTGATCACGTCGATGGCCGCAACCGTGGCCGTCCGCGCTGCCACGATCTTGCCGCCGGCCATGGACCCCGAGCAGTCGATCATGATGATCTCGGCCGCCTGCTCGTTGCTGCCGCCGATCGCGGTGTCCGGCGCGGTCACCGTGACGACGGCGTTCACGTCCTTGCCACCGTCGGGCAGGTACTCGTTCTGGTCGACCTCGACAGTGAACCCGGACTCACTCATCGTCCATCTCCTTCAGATCGTCGGGGTAGGTCCGGGCCGGTCCCGCGGACCCGGCCAGCGGGAACGGGACCAGCACCACGGTCACGTTGTCCCGCCCGCCCGCGCTGAGCGCGAAGTCAACCAGGTCACGGGCGGCGCCGAGCGGATCTCGCAGCGCGGCGGGCAGCGCCCGCACCGCCAGCTTCTCCGCCTCGGGCTCGTAGTTCCACAGCCCGTCGGTGCACACCAGCACGGCCCCGGCGCCGGGTGGTGTGAAGCTGGCGACGTGCGGGGCGGCCTGGCCGGTGTCCGCGCCGAGCCAGCCGGTCACCACGTGCGCCTCGGCCGACGTCGCCTCGGCCTCGGACAGCAGGCCGGCGGACACCATCTCGGCGGCGAGCGAATCGTCGCGGCTGAGCTGTTTCGCGGCTGAGGGCTGTCCGGCGTCGAGCCAGTACGCCCGGCTGTCACCCAGCCAGCAGACGGTCACCGTGCCGGCCGTCACGACTGCGGAGGCGAAGGTGGCCGACGGCGCGTCGGCGGGGCGGGTGCTGTGTGTCCCGCCGGGCCGCGCGCCGGACAGTGCGCTCACCGCCTCCTGCGCCGATGCGGCCGCCCGCGCGGACGCCTCGGCCATGCTTTCCCGGCCGGAAAGACCCGCTACGGCATCCTGGCCCGCTTGCGCCGCGGCGAGCAGCACGCGCAGCGCGGTCCGCACCGCGGCCAGCGATGCCTGGTCCGGCCGGGACGAGTCCGAGACCCCGTCGCTGACCACCGCGATCGCCGCCTCCGGCGTGGCGGCCAGGGCCATCGCGTCCTCGTTCCTGACGTGCCGCAGACCCCGGTCGGTCATCCCGGCCAGCGGGCCCAGGCCGGCCTCGATGTGATCGCGCTCGGCAGGCGCCTTGCACCCGCACGACTCGCAGTAGCCGTCCGGGCCGATCCGCCCCGATGCGCAGCGCCGGCAGGCGGCCGCCTGCCCGGCCGCCTGCCGGGCCAGGCCCGCCGGGGCCCGGCACGCCTCACAGAAGTTGTCACCCGGCCATACCGGCTGGCCGCAGGAGGGGCACGGGCTGGGCCCCCCTGGCGGCCCGTCCCCGGTCACGACCACGTCCGTGGCCGGAACTCGTTGGCCAGGTCCACGAGCTCGATCCGGCGGCCGCGGTCGGGGGCCAGCTTGGCCTGAGCGCGGTAACTGTCCTCCAGGCCCAGCCGAACCGCCCGCTCGCTGGTTTCGTGCCCGGCCAGCCGGCCGCCGTTCATCGTCTGCCCGGCCTGCAGCCGGTTCAGCGCGGCCCGCAGCACCGCGGCGGTCAGCCGGTGCCTGGCCGCGGCGTCCAATTGCAGTTTGCCGACCTGCTGGCCGGCCTTGTGCAGGTCGTCGGCGGACACCAGGCCCGGGCTCGGCGGGGACAGCCGGATCCGCACGGCCGCGACCTGCGCCGCCACGTACCGGCTGGACGTCTCGGGGACGGCGGTCAGCACCGCGATGGCCCCCTCCCGGTCGTCCGCGGTCAGGCACACCCTGGCCAGGCCGAACGCCGCGCTGACGAACGAGCGGTCCACGGTCCACACCACCCGCAGCAGCCCGGCCGCCTGACCGGGTTCCCCGGCGGCTTCGGCGGTGAGCCCGAGGGCCAGCTTCGCTGCGGGCGCACCGGGCAGCGCGGCCAGCACCACGTCGAAGGCGTCGCGCGCGCCCGGTGGATTGCCCGTGGCCAGGTCGTGCAGCCCCCGGTACCAGGAGACTCGCCAGTCGCCGGGATCGGCCGCGGCCGCGTCCGTGATCAAGCTCGTGGCGGCTGCCGGATCGCCGTCGGTGATGAGCGCCCGGACCAGTGCGAACCGGGTCTCGGCCGACTCGGTGACGGCCGCGGGGATGCCCGGCTGCCCGGCCATGACGCCGGTCAGCGTGCTGATCCGCTGCGCCGGGTCCACGGTGCCGAGTGTGGCCAGGAAGCCGGCCGCCGGGTCGTCGCTGTCGACCACGGGCAGTGGCAGTCCGGCGATCAGCTCCGCGGCCGGCGGCACCGGCAGCACCGGAGCGGTGTCGTTGCTGAGCGCGGCGTCCGGCGCGCCGATCGCCTGCACTTCGGGGGTGAACAGGGTGGAGAACGTCGCCCGTGGCTGACCGTCGCCCGCCGAAAGCACCTCGCGCAGCACCCCGGTGAGCTGCTCGGCCATCTCGGCGGCCGAGGCGAACCTGCGGCCGGGGTCGGGGTCGGTGGCCCGCAGCAGCGCCCGCAGGAACGATTCGTTCGCCGCCAGCACGGGCACCGTCGCCGGGTCGGGCAGGGTGTAGACGTATTTCCCCTGGTAATCGAACTTGAAGGTCATCACGGCCAGGGCGCGGCCGACCGTATAGAGGTCGTACGAGGGGGACGGGCCGACATCTTCGATCTCCCGGGCCTGGTAGCCGCGGGTGCCGTAGATGGCGCTGTCCTGGTCATCGATCCGGCGCACGCCGCCCATGTCGATGAGCTTGAGCTGCTCCTCGGTCTGGATGGCGTTGTCCGGCTTGAAGTCGCAGTAGACCAGCCCCCGGGAATGCAGGTGGCCGAGCGCAGGCAGCACCTCGACCGCGTAGGCGAGCGCGACCGGCAGCGGCAGCGACTCCCCGGCCTTGTGCCGGTCGGCCAGGATCTCCTTGAGCGACCGCCCGCCGACGTACTCCATGACGATGTAGCCGGCCGGCTCCCCGGTGCGCCGGTCCGGGTGCTGCACGAAGTTGTAGACGCCGACGATGTTCGGGTGCTTGACCTCGGCCAGGAACCTGCGCTCGGCCACCGCGGCCTCGATCGCGGCCGGGTCGCTGGTGTTGAGCAGCCCCTTCAGCACCACCCAGCGCTTACCGAGGTTGTGATCCACACCCAGGTAGATCCAGCCGAGCCCGCCGTGCGCGAGGCAGCCGGTCACCTCGTACTGGCCGGCCACCATCTCGCCGCGCTCAAGCCTTGGCTCGAACGAGAAAGAGGTGCCGCAGTGCGGGCAGAACCCCTCGGTCCGGCCGGGGCTGCCGTCGCGGCCACGGCCGACCGGATTGTCGCACTTGCCGCAGAACCTGCGCTTCTCCGGCACCTGCGGGTCGGTCAGCATGGCCCCGGCCGGGTCCACGACCGGCACCGGAGGTATCGAGACCAGCCCGGCCCCCAGCCGCCCACGCGACGGCCGGCTCGACCCCGCGCCGCGCTGGCTCCCACTCGGCCCGCTGCCTGACGAGACCGATGAGCGCGACCAGCCCGACGAGCCCCTCGACGAGCCGACCGAGACAGACGAGGGCGAATGCCCCGACGGGGCCGATCCGGCCGGCTGGCCCGCCGCCGCGCTCGCCGGAGGGGACGGCGCCATCCCGCACTGGTTGCAGTACCCGCCTTCGATGGTCCCGCCGCACCCCGGCTGGTTACAGCGCGCCGCCGCGGCGGGCTCGCTCACGCCGGTCCTCCCTGGCCACCCACGGCCAGCACCGCCTGCTGGTACCCGCTCACCGCGGCCGCTGCCGCCCTGATGCCGCACGGCGCCGTCCACAGCAGGTCGCGAGCCCGTCCGTACAGCTCCTCCAGCCCGGCATCCTCGGCCGCGCCGAGCCTGGCCGCCTTGGCTCGGTAGGCCTCCAGCAGGCCACGCAGCTCGTTCCGCCGGTCCAGCTGGGCCCGCGCGGCGCGTTCCACGGCGCGGCAGTCACTGGCGGCGGCCGCCGCCTCCTGCTCGGCCGCGTCCAGTTCGGCGGCCAGCCGGCCCCAGCGCCCGGCGGCCCACAGCTCGGCCAGCGCGGCCAGCCGGCCCGCGAGCGCGTTCACGTCCGGCATCGGCGGCCGCACCGCATCGGCAATCTTGGCGGCGGCGCGCTGCCACGCGGCGGCGGCGTCCTGCCGGGCCGTGGCGGCGGCCGAGACGGCGGCGGTCAGCGCGGAGATCCGGCCGCCGGCCTGCTGGCGCAGCCGGTCCAGCTCGGCTGCCCTGGCCGCCACGCCGGTGACCTGGCCGGCCAGCCGGGTGAGCCGGGCCGTGTCGGCCCGGCCACCGGCCCAGAACGCCAGCGGGTCGCCGTTCAGCGTGTCCCGCAGGCCGTCCAGGTTGGCCTGCGCCGCGCCGACCGCATTGGCCAGCGCTTGGTCGCCCAGGCCCGCGGAGTACTTGGTGGCCTCCGCCAGCCGGGTGGCCGCCTCCTGCAGCCCGGGGGCGATGCCGTCCCAGACGCCCTGCGCCGCGTCGCACACCGCGGCCACGCCGGCGTAGCCGCGCCGCATCTGCGCGACCGCGCCGGAGACGGTGAGCTCGACGGCCGCGTCCGCGGTCAGCTCCCGCGCCTGCAGCGGGGCCTGTGCGCGCGGCAGCCGCACCGACGGCCCGCGCAGCAGGCCGGTGATCTCGGCGAGCCTGCCGCCCGGCGACCGGCCGAGCCTGGCCACGATCTCGGCGGTCCGGTCCAGCACCGCCGAGTACGTGGTGAACGTCTCCCACAGCCTGGCCAGCTCGGCCTGCTCCGCCGCCCAGCGCTCGCTGGTCTGCCCGGTCAGCGTGGCACCCTCCAGCATCCGCTTGCCGAAGCTGGCGTCCAGGTCGAGCAGGTTGGCCCGGATGATGTCGCGCTCCGCGGTCGCCTCCGCCACCGCGGTCACCGCCTCCTCGCGGGTCATCGGCGCGGGATCCCGGTGATCCACGGCGGCGCTCACCGGTACTCTGCCAGCCGCTGCGACAGTCCCCAGGCGCAGCCGATCGCCATGATCACCGTCGCCACCACGAACCCGGCCACCAGGCCGGTGAACCCGTCCGCGCCCGCGCGGGCGCGGCTGGAAAACACCGCCTGATCCGACGCGATCGCCCGGCCGAGGTCGCCCTCCAGCCGGGCGAACCCGGGCGCCGCGTCGCCCGCGGCGTGCCCGGTGACCAGCGACGTCTCGGCCGCGTAGTTGGCCGCCACATCCTGGCCGAACACCCGGGCGCCCACCGCGTACCAGGCCCTGGCGTCCCGGCCCGCGGCCGCGACCTGGCTGGCCGCCGCGCCCTGCGAGCCAGCCGCCGCGGTGGCCAGCAGCGTGCCTGGCCCGGGGCCGGCCTGCCGTCGCGCGCCATCGAAGTCGCCCAGGAAGGAGGCGGCGCCGGTGCGTGAGATGAGGTTCAGTATCTCGTCCCCCCTGGCGCGCTGGATGGTGATCGTTGCCTGGGCGAGCGCCTCGGCGGGCGCCGAGCCGTGCGTTTCGGCGTCCTGCAGGTCGCTGCGGGCGCCGGCGAACGCCACCGCCAGCCACACCGTGACCACGATCAGCGCGAGCGACCCGGCGACCAGGCCGACGTTGAAGGTTCTCCTGGTCTGCCGGGACAGCCAGCGCTGGGTGCGCCACAGCACAACGGCGAGCACGACCGACACCACCAGCAGCACCGCCATCCACGGCAGCCCGGTCGCCTGTGCGCTCCTGGCCGCCAGTTCGGTGTTGGCCTGGAGGTAGGCGGTGCGCGCGGCGGGCAGCAGGACCAGGTGCATCTGCTCGGACGCGACTTGCATGAACGACCCGCCGGTGAGCTGGTAACCCAGCGCGTAGTCGCTTTGCGCCTGCGCCACGTAGCCGGTATACGCCGGGAGCCCGGTCGCCACGGCCGGCAGACTGCTGCCGAACTGGCCGGACGGCGCCGCGGCCCGCAGCGCCGACAGGTCCGCGGCGGCCTGCGCGACGTCGGCCTGGTAGCGCTGGCGCATGGGCAGCGCCTCGTCCGGCCCGGTGAGGAACGCGGTGGTGGCGGTCACGTCGGCGTCGGACAGCGCCTGGTACATCTGGCGTGCCTCGAAGCTGAGCGGCTCGCTGGCGTTCAGCACAC
The DNA here is from genome assembly GCA_036501145.1 of Streptosporangiaceae bacterium. Lineage (GTDB taxonomy): Bacteria > Actinomycetota > Actinomycetes > Streptosporangiales > Streptosporangiaceae > PALSA-505. Next base: position 53,690 of record DASYAV010000207.1, read on the forward strand.
CCGACGCCGCCGACGCGTGCGAGCCGGTGACCCAGGCGCCCACCACGCCCCAGGCCAGCGACGCCACGACGAGCGTGACCATCAGCAACCCGATGACCCGCGGCGTGCTGCCGCCGTGCCGCCCCGCCCCGGCCGCCGCGCCGCTAGCAGCCCCCGGCGGCCCGCTTCCCGGCGCGGGGTTCGCGGCTGCCTGCCCGGTCGCCGTGGCCACTACCGGATCCTCGCGATCTGCGCGTTGGCCAGCGACGCCACCGGTGCCGCCAGCGGCTGGAACCGCACCGGCGCCAGGTATCGCGCCGAGTTCCCCGCCGTGATCGCCCAGTGCAGGAACGCCTGCAGGTCCCGGGCCCTGGCCGCGTCCGGCTGCCGTGAGCTGACGATGGCGTACTCGTAGTTGACGATCGGGTAGCCCGCGGCCGCGGGCCCGTTCACCATCGAGATCGTCTCGTTGCGTGGCAACTGCGAGGCGAAGCTGCCGGTCGCGGCGCGGATCGTGCCGGCCGTGGGCAACTCGAAGTTCCCGGCCGCGTTCGCGAGCCGGGCCTCGCCCAGCCCGGCGGCCAGCGCCTGGGTCAGGTAGCTGATGCCGATGTAGGCCACGCATCCCGGTGTGGCCCGGCACCCGGCGACCATACCGTCATTGCCCGTCTCGGCCTTCCCGCCGCCGGCGGCGGGCCAGGCCACAGTGGTCCCGTAACCCGATACGGCTGTCCCAGGACGGATCGCCGGTGGCCAGGTAGCTGCTGAACAGGAACGTGTCACCCGAGCTCTCCACCCGGTGCAGCGGGACGATTCTGGTTCCCGGCAGGTGTGCGCCAGGGTTGAGCGCCGCGATGGCAGGCGCGTCCCACCTGGTGATCGTCCCCCGGTAGATCTGCGCCAGCACGGTGCCGGTCAGCTTCAGGTGCACCCCGGAAGCGAGGCCGGGCACGTTGTAGACGGCCAGCCCGGCCGAGATCGCCAGCGGTATGTTCAGCAGGTTCGGGTTGTCGACCAGGTCACCGCTGGACAGGTAGGCGTCCGACGCGCCGATGTCCGCCTTGCCGTTGGACGCGTCGGCTATCCCGGTGCCCGATCCGGTGCCCGCCGTCGCGATCGACACCTGCGGGAATTGCTGGTGGTAGGCGGTCGCCCACGACCTGAAGAGCGGGTAAAGCAGCGTGCTGCCGGTCTCCGCCAGCGCGGCACGCGCCGGCCCCGGACTCGCCACCACCCGCCCGGATCCCGTCGCGGGGTTAGCTGCCCGCGGGGAAGCCCCCGATCCGCATCCCGCGCTCACCCCGAGCACGACAGCGGCCGTCACGGCGGCAACAGCCCGCCATCTTGACGCCACCACTACCCCGTGCGCCCTCTCATCGCCGCGCGCCACCGGACATAACCCAACTGTCGATCCCTGTCCTAACATGGCTGCGCGAACCGAGGGGGAAGCTCGGTGGGCAGCCAGATGAATTCACCGGTTGGCTGCGAGCGGCACGGTGCTACACGATTCCTGGGAGGGCAACGTGGGCCGGCGGGATCAGGACGAACCCGAAGCACCGGGGTCTGATGCACGGGGGCTTGGCACACAGTGCCGCCGGCTGCCCGGCCGGGTCGCGGTGATCACCGGCGCCGCGCATGGGATCGGCGCCGCCACCGCCCGGCGGCTGGCCGCCGAGGGCGCCACGGTCGTGCTCACCGATGTCGACGACGCCGCCGGCGACGCCGCCGCGGCCGCCATCACAAGCGACGGCGGCCGCGCCGGGTACCAGCACTGCGACGTGTCGTCGGCGGCGGACTGGACCGCCCTGGCCACGCACGTGGCGCAGCGGCACGGGCGGCTCGACATCCTGCACAGCAACGCCTTCATCAGCGTGGTCAAGCCGGCCCACGAGCTGACCGAGGGGGAGTGGGACCGCCAGCTCGCGGTGACCCTCAAGGGCGCCTGGCTCGGTATCAGGACGTTCGCCGCCCCGCTGGCCGCCGCCTCCGGCGCGATGGTGCTGACCTCGTCGGTGCACGCGCTGGCCGGGCTGCCCGGCCACTCCGCTTATGCCGCCGCGAAGGGCGCGCTGTGCGCGCTGGGCAGGCAGCTCGCGGTGGAATACGGCCCGGGCATCCGGGTCAACACCGTGCTGCCCGGGCCGATCCTGACCCAGGCCTGGGACGGCATCGGCGAGTCCGACCGGCAGACCAGCGTGGCCGGAACCGCACTGAAGCGCTTCGGCCAGCCCGACGAGGTGGCCGCCACCGTGGCCTTCCTGGTGTCCCCGGACGCGTCCTACGTGACCGGGGCCAGCCTGGTGGTGGACGGCGGGTGGAGCGTCGTGAAGGAGTCCGCGTGACCACCGCCGAACCCGGGAGCACCGGACCCGGGAGCACCGGACCCAGGAGCACCGCCGGAGCCGGGAGCGGGGCTGGCGCCGCGCCGGCGCCTGAGGTCGTGACGTTCGGCGAGACCATGGCCGCGATGCGGGCCGCCGGGCCGCTGCGGCTGGGCGGCCCGCTGCACCTGTCCGTGGCCGGGGCCGAGTCCAACGTCGCCATCGGCCTGGCCCGGCTCGGCCACCGGGTGAGCTGGGCAGGCAGGGTCGGCTCGGACGAGCTCGGCGCCCTCGTGCTGCGCACGCTGCGGGCCGAGTCCGTGGACGTCGGCCACGCGGTCACCGACACCTCGGGACGGCCCACCGGCCTGCTGATCTTCGAGCCCCGGCTGGGCGACCTGACCCGGGTGAGCTACTACCGGGCGGGGTCGGCAGGCTCGGCCGTCGCCGCCGATGACGTGCTGGCCGCGCTGGCGCTCGCGCCCCGGGTGCTGCACCTGACCGGGATCACCCCGGCGCTCACCCCGGCGGCCGCGGTCGCGGTCCGCGCCGCCGCGCAGTCAGCCAGCCAGTCCGGGGTCATGGTGTGCCTCGACGTCAACTTCCGGTCCCGGCTGTGGACCGCCGGGCAGGCGCGGGCGGCGCTGACGCCCCTGCTGCGCTTCACCGACCTGCTGGTGGCCTCCGAAGACGAGCTGCCCCTGGTCGCGCCCGGCCGCACCGCCAGCCAGGCCGACCGCGGCGCCAGCGAGGCCGAGGCCGGCCACCCGCAGGCGGGGGAGACCACTGGTGGTGCCTCCACCCTGGAGGAGACCGCGGCCGCGCTGCTGGCCGCGGGCCCCAGCGAGGTCGTGATCAAGCGCGGCGCGGCGGGCGCGACCGCGGTCAGTGCGGCCGGCGCCGTGCACCGGCCCGCCCGCCGGGTGCCGGTGGCCGATCTGGTCGGCGCGGGCGACGCGTTCGTGGCCGGCTACCTGTCCGGCCACCTCGACGGTCTTGAGCCCGCGGAGCGGCTGGACCGGGCGGTCAGCGTGGCCGCGTTCGCGATCGCCTCGCGCGGCGACTGGGAGGGCCTGCCCACCCGCGACGAGCTCGCCCTGCTCGACGCCGCCGAAGGCGCCACCATCCGCTGATGCCCGGCGAACCTGACGAAACACCCGCCGGCTGGCGCCCCGGCCGATGACGTGGACCTTTCTAGGTGCCGTGGCACCAGCAAGTGCCCACGCCGATGGGTTGGCGCCGTGGCGATCGTGGAGCGAGCGGCGGGGCCCGGCGCGGAGCGGAGCGCTTAGCTGGCCGTCGGGTTGGTGTAGGTGCGGCTGGGGGTCACCAGCACGGCGGCGCGCCGTTCCCCGGCCATGACCCGGTCGTAGGTGTCCCAGTTGTCGTGTGTGCCGCCGGCCGCGGTGAAGACGTCCCGCAGCAGCACGCGCAGGGCTTCGCCGTCCACCTCCGGATGCGGATCGTCGGGGCCGATGAGCTGCGCGGTTCCCTCGACGGTGGCCCATTGCCAGCCGGCCCGGGCCACGACGGTGACCCGGGGATCGGCGCGCAGGTTGGCCAGCTTGCGGGAGCCGCCGCGGGCCACGAGCCCGACGACGTCGGCCCCGGTCAGCGGGTGCCGCAGCACGCCTGCGTTGACCACGGACGCCTGCGCGCTGCCGTCCCGGCGCAGGGTGGTGACCACACAGAGCCCGTGATCCAGCGGCACGAGCTCGACGAACGCGGACAGTTCGGCCATGGCCGCAACCTCCCTCAGCGTTGATCGGTCCATCCGGAGTTAGTTATTGCACTAACTTAGCGGAAGGCCGAGCCCTGCGCATCCCTCCCGGCCCGCGCTCGCCCCCCATGGCGATGGGCGCGAGCCCTTGATCATCTCCCACTTATCATGCGGTACGACCGTGGCGTGCCCGGATTTGTCATAATTTGTCCCACGTTACTGCATGAAGAGTCGACGATGATCTTGGAACTCCGGGGCAGCCAGAACGAGCTTCCTGGTCGGGTGCCGGGCTTCCTGGTCGGGTGCCGGGCTTCCTGGTCAGATGTCGACGGATTCCGCGTCGTCGTCCTCGGCCTTGACGGGCAGCCGGTCGAAGACGGGCGGCGGATCGCGCCACAGTGGCTGACCGCCGGCCTCGCTGCCGGGGCCGCCCGCCTGCGCGGCGGTGATCGCCTGCCAGACCCGCTCCGGCGTGCACGGCATCGGGATGTGCCGCACGCCCAGGTGGGAGACGGCGTCGATGACCGCGTTGTGCACCGACGGGGTGGACCCGATCGTGCCCGACTCGCCGATGCCCTTGGCGCCGAGCGGGTTCTGGAACGTCGGGGTCTGCGTGTTCGCGGTGTCGAACGACGGGAACTCCGCCGCACTCGGCATGCTGTAGTCGGCCAGCGTCGCGGTGATCGGGTTGCCGTCGGCGTCGAAGAGCATCTGCTCCCACAGCGCCTGGGCCATGCCCTGCGCGATCCCGCCGTGCTGCTGGCCGGTGACCAGCAGCGGGTTGAGGATGCGGCCGCAGTCGTCGACGGCGATGTGCCGCACCGGCCGGGCCTGGCCGGTCTCGATGTCCACCTCGACCACCGACACGTGCGCGCCGAACGGGAACGTCGCGCCCTCCTGGTTGAAGTCCAGCTCGGCGGCCAGCGCGCCGGCGCCATCGGCTGCGCCCCGGCCATTGCCACCCGCGCCGCCGCTCCCGCCACCAGCGCCGTCAGCGCCACCGGCGCCACTGCCGCTCCCGCCGTCAGCCCCGGAAGCACCGTCGCCCGCCTGGCCGTCGCGGTCGGCGGCCAGCGCCGCGACCTCCGACCAGGACAGCCCGCGGGCCGGCACGCCGGCCACGCCGAGCCGGCCGTCGTCGTGCACCACGATGTCCTGCGCCGCCGCCTCCAGTTCGCTGGCCGTCAGTGACCTGGCCTGCTCCAGCACCCGCTCCGCGGCCTGCATCACGGCGCTCCCGGCCAGCTGCAGCGACCGCGACCCGCCGGTCCCGCCGCCGCGCGGCACCACCGCGGTGTCGGACTGGACGAACCGGATCCGGTCCATCGGCAGCCCGAGCGTCTCCGAGACGATCATCGAGAACGCGGTGGCGTGCCCCTGACCGTGGGCCGAGGTGCCGACCCGGATCGTCGCGCTGCCGTCCCTGTGCACCTCGACGGCGCCGAACTCGCCGCCGCCGCCCGCCGTGACCTCCACGTACACGGCCACGCCGATGCCGAGCTGCAGCCGGGACCCGGCGGCCCGCCGGGCCGCCTGCTCGGCCAGCAGCTCCTCGTATCCGGCCCGCCGGAGCGCCTCGTCGAGCGCCGCCGCGTAGTCGCCGGTGTCGTAGGTCGTGCCCATCACCGTCTGCACCGGGCTGTCGAAGGCCGGCCGCAGGTTCCGCCTGCGCAGCTCCACCGGGTCGATGTCCAGCTCGTCCGCGGCGATGTCCATCATCCGCTCGAGGAACTCCGCCGCCTCCGGCCGTCCCGCGCCGCGGAACGCGCCCATCGGCGTGGTGTTGGTGACCGCCACCGCTACGTCGTAGTTGATCCGCGGGATCTCATAGACGCCCTGCGCCATCATCCGGGTCGAGCCGGCCACCAGTGCCCCGCCGAACCCGCCGTACGCCCCGCAGTCGCCGATCATCCGGCAGTGCATGCCGGTGATGTGGCCGCCGGCGTCGAAGCCCATCTCGATCCACTGCACCTGGCCGCGGCCGTGCGGCATGCTCATCAGGTTGTCCGACCTGGTCTGCACCCACCGGACCGGCCGGCCGAGCCGCCGCGCGGCCGCGATGACCACGGCGTGCTCGGCGCCCATCCCGGCCTTGCTGCCGAACGCCCCGCCGACATGCGGCGCGATCACCCGCACCGTGGCCGGGTCCAGGTCCAGATTGCGGGCGATCGCCTTGGCGAACCCGTGCGGCATCTGGGTGGACACGTAGACGGTCAGGTCGTGGCCGTCACCGTCGTCGCCGGGCACGGCGGCCACCGCGTCGCACTCCATCGGCACCACGGCCACCCGCTGGTTCTCCAGGCAGGCCCGCACCACGGTGGCCGCCCCGGCCAGCGGGTCGGTGCCATCCGGGTCGGTGCCGTTCGGGTCGCGGGTGCCGGCCACCAGGTTGGTGCCGAGCTCCTCGAACTGCACCGGCGCCCCGTCGGCCAGCGCCTGCTCCATGTCGACGGCCGCGTCCAGCGGCTCGTAGTCCACGCTGACCAGTTCGGCCGCGTCCACCGCCGCCACCTCGGTCTCGGCGATCACCATCGCGACCGCGTCGCCGACGAACCGCACCTTGCCGGTGGCCAGCGGCGGCCGGGCACACGCTTCGTTGACCGTCATGAGGCCGTGGAACGGCTTGAGGTTCAGGTCGGCGGCCGTGTACACGGCGAGCACGCCCGGGGCCCGGGCGGCCTCGCTGGTGTCGATGGCGGCCAGCCGCGCGTGCGCCATCGGCGACCGGACGAACTCGGCGTAGGCCAGGCCGTCGAAACGGAGGTTCCCTACGTAGCTGGCCTTGCCGGTGAGCAGCTCTGGATCTTCGACACGGCGGACGCTGTTACCCAGCAAGGACCCTGGCATGGATGGCAGTTTAACCACCAGGCTTATTCAAAACTCCCCTCGCGGTCAGCCGTTAGCAGGCGCTCAGCCGAGTTTGAATGAGTCTGCACGTTCCGGACACTCACCGGCCGGGGCTTTACCCGGCGATGACCGTGGCCAGCTGTTCCAGCGCGGCGACCGAATGCCCCTCCAGGAACTCGTCCACGTAGGGCAGCGCGGCCGCCATCCCGCGGGCCAGCGGCGCGTACCCGGGGGTGGCCTTGAGCGGGTTCACCCAGACCACCCGGTGTGCCAGGAAGGCCAGCCGCCGCATCTGCCGCGCCAGTACCTCCGGGTCGCCGCGGTCCCACCCGTCGGACAGGATCACCACCACGGCGCCGCGCGCCATCCCCGGCACGCCCCAGTCCGCGAGAAACTCCGCCAGCTCGTCGCCCAGCCGGGTGCCGCCGGACCAGTCCCGGACCGCGGCCGCCGCCTGGGCCAGCGCGGCGTCCGGGTCGTGCTGGCCGAGCTCCCGGGTGATCCGGGTCAGCCTGGTGCCGATGGTGAACGCCTCCACCTGCCCGCGGCCGGCCACCGCGACGTGCAGGAAGCGGAGCAATTCCCGCGCGTACGGCTCCATCGAGCCGCTCACGTCGCACAGCAGCACGGTGCGGCGCGGCCTGGTGCTGCGGGCCAGCCGCTCCCGCAGCACCAGCTCGCCGTCGTCGGCCAGCGCGTGCCGCAGCGAACGCCGCAGGTCCGGCCAGCGGTCGCGGCGCCGGCCGCGGCGCCGCCGGCGGCTGGCCCGCTGCGCGCCGCCGAGCCGGACCGCGGCCATCAGCCGCCGCGCCTCGGCCAGCTCGGCGGCCGTGCAGTCGGCGAAATCCCTGGTCCGCAGCGTCTCACGATGGCTGTAGCTGATCACCGGCACGCGTTCCGCGCGCCCGTCCCCGTCGTCCCCGCCGCCGGACGGCCGCTCGTCGTCCCCATCGCGCGGCACCTGCACCGGCACCGTCCCGGCCGGGAAGCCGGGCCGCAGCCGCCGCCGGTCCAGCCAGAACGCCTCGAACGCAAGGTCGTAGGCTGCGGTGTCCTCGGGCCGGCTCAGCAGCGTGGCCCGGCCCGCCCAGTACACCGGTTCCCGCCGGCCCAGCCCCACCGCGGCCAGCGCCTCGCCGAAGGTGACCGTCGCCGCCAGCGGCACCCGCACCCCGGACCGGCGCAGCACCGTGGCGAACGCCACCGCAAGCCGCTCCGGCTGGGCCCCGGCGAAGCCGTCCAGGCTATTGCCCACCCGCCCGCTCCACCGCCGCGGTCACCAATCCGGCCACGCCCTGTTCCCGCACCCGCTCGGCGTCCTCCCGGTACTTGACCACGGTGCCGAGAGTGCGCGCCACGGTCGTCTCGTCCAGGCTGCTGCGGCCCAGCGCGGCGACCGACTGCGCCCAGTCGATCGACTCGGCCACACCGGGCGGCTTGTACAGCCCCATTTGCCGGATCTGCTGCACCGCGGCCGCCACCTCGCGGGCCAGCCGCGGGCCGGCCTCGGGCGCGCGCAGCCCGACGATCGCCACCTCCTGCTCGAAGCCCGGATGCTCCACCCAGTGGTAAAGGCAGCGGCGTTTCAGCGCGTCGTGCAGGTCCCTGGTCCGGTTCGAGGTGATGACCACGACCGGCGGCACCGCGGCGGTGAACGTGCCGAGCTCGGGCACGGTCACCGAATAGTCCGACAGCACCTCGAGCAGGAACGCCTCGAACTCGTCGTCGGCCCGGTCCAGCTCGTCGATGAGCAGCACCGGGGCCGGGCTGCCGGCCGGCGCGGTGATCGCGGCCAGCAGCGCGCGGTGGACCAGGAACCGCTCCGCGTACAGTTCGTCCTCCACCCCGGCCGGCACCGGGGCGCCGCCCGCCGCCGCCCGCGCCTCGGCGGCCCGCAGGTGCAGCAGCTGCCGCTGGTAGTCCCATTCGTAGACGGCCTGGGTGGCGTCGATGCCCTCGTAGCACTGCACGCGCAGCAGTTCGCCGCCGGTCCACCGGGCCAGCGCCTTGGCCAGCTCGGTCTTGCCCACCCCGGCCGCGCCCTCGACCAGCAGCGGCCGGTTCAGCGTCAGCGCGAGGTAGACGACGGTGGCCAGCCCCTCGTCGGCCAGGTAGCTGTGCGCGGCCAGCGCCGCGCGCACCTCCTCAGGACTGCCCGCTGCCTCCGCCATGACCGGCAGGCTACCGCGTCCGGCGGCCGCCTCCCGGGGAGCGCCCCCCCGGGAGGCGGTGCACCTCAGGACGGCCCGAGCAGGTACGTGGTGACGCTCTGCGCGGGCGTGGTCAGCGTGGCCGTGCTGCCCTGCACCGGCGGGTTCGCCGTCCGGCTGAGGCTGGCGGTGGCGCTGGTCTGGTACGTGCCGCCGGCCTTCAGCGTCCCGCCGCTCGGCAGCTGCAGGCTGAACGTGGCGGACCCGCTGCCCGCGGCGTTCTCGTTGAGCACGACGACCTGCCACTGCCCGTGGTTCTCGAAGGCCAGCGCCTGCACGCCGCTGGGCGCCCCGGTCACGTCGTGCCGCACCGCGCCGGGCCGGACGAACCGGCTGAACTGGCCGAGCGTGTAGAACCGTTTGGTCGGATACACGTTGTAGTTGTGGTCGGTGGCGAAGTTCGGGTCGAAGTTCAGCAGTCCGTCGTTCCACCCGGTCGAGTTGACCGTGTTCATACAGCTCGCCTGGGTGACGTCGCAGCCTTGCGCCGCCGACAGCGCCACCCACCAGTCGAACGCCGACATGTTCCCCGACGTCAGGTCCTCGTAAATGATCTGCGCCATGGACAGGCCACCGGTGATGGTCGGGTCGAACTGCTGGCCGTACCCGGGCGGGGCCGAGGCGCCGTTGTAGACCATGCAGCAGATCTCAGTCGCCCACAGCTGCTTGCCGTATGACTGGGCCAGCGTGGATGCCTGCGCCATGGTCGCGTCGCTCGGGAAGTCGTAGGTGTGCGTGGCCAGCGCGGAAACGTACTGCGCGGTGCCCGGCACGTCCATCCACTGCGTCAGTTCGGTGTTGAACTGGCTGCCCACGTCGCTGGACTCGTCCGCGATGATCTTCGTGTACGGTGCCTGCGCGGCCAGCTCCTGGCCAAGGTCCTGGACCACGGTGGCGCGCAGCGCCGGTGGCACCTCCATGCCCTCCTGGGTGCAGTCGCTGCGCGTGTAGTCCGGCTCGTTCATCGGGCTGATGTAGGGGATCGTGATGTGCCAGGCGTCGTGGATGTGCTTGATCACCGTGGTCAGGTATCCGTCGTAGGCCTGCACGTCGCCGGGGCTGAGCTCGCCGCCGCAGGACTGGCCGTTGGTGGTGAACTGGGCCGGCGCGCTGTTCACGTCGGCCACGATGTCCGGCACGTGGTCGGCGGCGGCGTAGCGCAGGAACGTGGTGCCGCCGGCGTCGTGGGTCCAGTTGTAGATGCCGGGCGCGACGTAGAAGGTCTCCGGCGAGCGGTCCTGGTAGCCCAGCTCGGACTCACCGCCGGTCGGCTGGTCCGCGCCGGTCCCGCCGCCGCCGATGTTGTACCGGTACTGGCTGAGCTGCAGGCCCTGGCTGGTGAACAGCAGGCTGGCGATGTGCCGTTGTGCGCTGGCCGGGAAGTACTGCGCCGGGTTGACCCACCAGTCCCCGGACGCGCCGAACCCGGCCATGGTCTGCGCCGGGGTGGCACTGACAGTCGCTGTGGTGCCGGCCGCCGTGGCATGCACGACGTCGGCCTTCGCGCTGCCGGGCCCGGTGGCCGCGGCCGAGGCGGCGGGCACGCCGATGGCGACCGCTACGGCCGCGGCTGCCCCGGTGATGAGCAGCCGGTGCCGTCTGAGCGGGATCTTCATTGCTTCCTCCAGGGTGAGGGGGTTGGCGGGGTAAGCCCGGGAGAAGATCGAAAATTATGAACGGCTGTGCCGAACCACCGACACGCCACGGCCACCCAGCCGGACGCTGGCGTCGTCTACCTCGCCATCGCCGAACACGGCGGTCACCGGCCCGGGCAGTGGCACGGTCACCGGCTCGGTGCCGTGGTTGAGCAGGAACAGGTAGCTGGCGTCCGGGCCGTCCCGGCGGGTGGCCTCCACGCCGTCCGGCAGCCCCGGCAGCACCGGCGCGACCCCGGCGCCGGCCGCCGCCTCCCGCAGGATCCGCCGCATCGCCGCGTCGTCCGGGCAGGTGCCCAGGTACCAGGCCGTGCCCGCGCCGAACCCGTGCCTGGTGACGGCGGGCACGCCGGGCAGCGGCCCGCTGGTGTAGGCCACGACCGGCTCGGCGCCCTCCAGCTCGATCTCGTCGGCCCACAGCATGCCGCGCAGCGCGTCGCCGCCGTAGGGCGTCTCTGCGGCCAGGCCAATGCTGCCGAACGCGGCGTCCACGCCCGTCCCGTCGGCCAGCGGCCAGAACTCCGCCACCCGCAGGCCGAGCAGTTCACGCAGCGGCGCCGGGTAGCCGCCCAGCCGGACCCGGTCGTTCTCGTCCACGATGCCGCTGAAGAACGACACCACCAGGTGGCCGCCGGCCGCCACGTAGTCCCGCAGGTTCGCCGCCGCCTGGTCGGTGATCAGGTACAGGTTCGGCACCACGACCAGCCGGTAGCTGGACAGATCGGCCTCGGGGTGCACGACGTCGGTGGCGATGTTGTCCTGCCACAGCGGGGTGTGGTGGCGGCGCAGCGCCTCGGTCTGCAGCAGCCGGGCCGACGGGTGGGAGTCCAGCTCGAGCGCCCACCAGCTGGACCAGTCCAGCGCCAGCGCGGCCTGCGCGCTGACCCGGCTGCCCAGCACCGGGGCCAGCCCGGCCAGCTCCTGGCCGAACTCGCTGACCTCGCGCCAGGTCCTGGTCTGCGTGCCGCCGTGCGGCACCAGCGCGGAGTGGTACTTCTCCGCGCCGCCGCGCGAGGCGCGCCACTGGAAGAACATCACCGCGTCCGCGCCGTGCGCGACGGCCTGGCAGCTCCACAGCCGCATCACGCCCGGCGGCTTGGGCCCGTTGACCGCCCGCCAGTTGACCGCGCTCGGCGCCTGCTCCATGAGCATCCACGGCTGGCCCCCGCGCAGCGAGCGCATCAGGTCGTAGTTGAGCGCGGCGCTGGGGATGGTGTGCGGGTCGTGCGGATCGGGGTAGGAGTCGTGCGCGATCACGTCGAGCCCGGGCGCCCAGCCGAAGAAGTCCACCGGCTTCCACAGCGACAGCAGGTTGGTGGTCGCCGGGATGTCCGGCGTGACCTCCGCCAGGATGTCCTTCTCCATCTGGTAGCAGGCACGCAGCGCGTCCGAGGAGAACCGGGCGAAGTCCAGTTGCTGGGCCGGGTTGGCGAACGTCGGCGCCTGCCGCGGCGGGTTGATCTCCGCCCAGTCGGCGTACCGCTGGCTCCAGAACGTCGTGGACCAGCGGTCGTTGAGCGTGTCCAGGTCGCCGTAGCGGTCCCGCAGCCAGCGCCGGAAACCGTCCGCCGAGTTGTCGCAGTAACAGGCGGAGATGTGGCAGCCGTACTCGTTGCCGATGTGCCACAGGGCCAGCGCGGGATGCGTGGCGTAGCGCTGCGCGAGCTGGCGGACCAGCCGGCCCGCCGCCGCCCGGTAGTGCTCCGAGCTGGGGCAGTACTGCTGCCGGGAGCCGGGCCAGAGCCGGGTGCCCTGCTCGGTCACCGGCAGCGTGTCCGGGTGCAGCCGGGCCAGCCACGGCGGCGGCGACGCGGTCGCGGTGGCCAGGCACACCGACACGCCCGCCTCGTGCAGCCGGTCCATCACCTCGTCCAGCCAGCCGAAGTCGTACTCGCCCGGCTGCTTTTCCAGTTGCGCCCAGGCGAAGATGCCCAGGCTGACGATGTTCACCCCGGCCGCCCGCATGAGCTTGGTGTCCTCGGCCCAGGTGCTGGCCGGCCACTGCTCGGGGTTGTAGTCCGCGCCGTAGCCCAGCCGGCCGAGCCGGGCCCACAGCCGGTCCACCCCGGCCTGTGCGTCGGTCAATTCGTGCTCCCTGCGGTCAGGCCGGCCCGCCAGTAGCGCTGCAGCGAGATGACGGCCAGGATGAGCAGCACGGCGGAGACCGCCGAACCGGTGACGGTGAGCTGGTAGAACAGCGGTGCCCGGTACGTTTCGCCCTCCCAGACGTACAGGCCGAGCGACAGCGGGTACAGGCTGTTGCTCGACAGCATGACCAGCGGCAGGAAGAAGTTGTTCCAGATGCCGACGAAGGTGAACAGCCCGATGGTCACCAGGGCCGGCTTCATCACCGGCGCGGCGACCCGGGTGAACAGGCGGAACTCGCTGGCGCCGTCGATCCGGGCCGCCTCGATGATCGCGTCTGGCACTGCGGCGGCCGCGTACACCCGGGACAGGTACACGCCGAACGGGCTGACCAGGCTGGGCAGCAGCACCGACCAGTAGCTGTTGGCCAGGCCGGCCTTGCTCATCATCAGGTACAGCGGCAGCGCCAGCGCGGTGCCCGGCACCATCACCCCGGCCAGCACCACCGAGAAGATCGCCTCCCGGCCGCGGAACTCATACTTGGCCAGCGCGAAGCCGGCCGCGGCGGAGATCGCGGTGGCCAGCACCGACCCGACCCCGGCGTAGATCACGCTGTTCAGCAGCCAGCGCAGAAAGATGCCGTTGTCCGCGGTGACCAGGTCGTGCAGGTTCGTGCCGAGCTGGAAGTGCGCGAACCACAGCCCGAACGAGCCGAACAGCGTGGGGGCACTCTTGGTCGCCGAAACCAGCACCCAGTACACCGGCAGCACGAAGTAGACGGCGCAGATGAACAGGAACGTCATCACGGTGACCTGGGTCGGCAGCCGCCCGCGCTCGCGGTGATTGCCGGCCCGCCGCCGCGCCGGGCGCGCCCTGGCCGCCCGGCTCGGCGCCGGCGCCTCGGTGACCCGCGGACCGGCGCTCACCGGCGCGCACCAATCTTCTGCATGGACTTCATGAAGGCGAAAGACAGGACCAGCGCGGCCAGCGCCAGGATGACCGCCTCGGCCGCCGCCACCGGGTAGTTGGAGTTGGTGAACGCCTGGGTGTAGGCGGCCAGGTTCGGCGTGTAGCTGTCGGAGATGTTCCCGGTCAGCGGGCTGAGCACCAGCGGCTCGTTGAACAGCTGCAGCGTGCCGATGATGGTGAACACGGTGACCAGCACCAGCGAGCCGGAGATCAGCGGGATCTTGATCCGCCAGGCGATGCGCAGCGGGCCCGCCCCGTCGATCCGCGCCGCCTCGTAGATGTCGCGCGGCACCGCCTTCAGCGCGGCCACCAGCACCAGCATGTTGTAACCGGCGAACTCCCAGGTGACGATGTTGGCGATGGACCACAGCACGGTGCCGGAGCCGAGGAAGTTGACGTGCAGCCCGGCGTCGTTGAACAACTGCACCAGCGGGCTGATGCCGGGCACGTAGAGGAACCCCCACAGCAGCGAGGCCACCACGCCCGGCACGCCGTACGGCGCGAAGTACATGGTGCGGAAGAAGCCGGGGAACCGGGCCGAGGCCGCGTCCAGCGCCAGCGCCAGCAGCAGCGCGAAGATGATCATCACCGGGGTCTCGACCACCATGAACACCAGCACCCGGACCAGGCTCCCGGTGAACGCCGGGTCGTGCAGCGCGGTGGAGTAGTTGGCCAGCCCGCTGAACACGGTCTTGGCCGGGCCGAAACCGAGCCCGCTGCGCTGGGTCTTGAACAGGCTCTGGTAGATCGCATAGCCGATCGGCGCCACGAAGAACGCCAGGAACAGCACCCCGAACGGCAGCAGGAACCCGACCGGGGCGAGGGCGCGGCTCCGCGTGCGGCCACCGGCGCTGCCGGCCGCCGCACGCGGAGCGGGAGGGACTACGGCCACCGCGGACGCCGCCCGTCAGCCGCCGGCAACCGAGAGGCCCGCGCTCTTCAGCTGGCTCACCGTCGCCTTCTGCGCGGTGGCCAGCGCACCGGTGAACGTGCTCTTGCCCGCCGAGGCACTGGTGAATGCGCTGTTCAGCGTGTTGTAGGTGTCCGTGACGTTAGGTATCCAGCCCCACGACTCGTTGATGTGCTGGTCGGCCTGGGCGAACACGGTGTTGATGTTCTGGCCGTTGTAGAACTTGAATACCGCCGGGTCGTTGGTGATCGCCGGGATGCCGGACACGTCCGGCACGGC
>DASYAV010000208.1:0-17567 GCA_036501145.1 Streptosporangiaceae bacterium
CCTCACGGGCTACGACACGGGCACCAGACCTGGCTTGACGAGCTGGGCGTCCGCTACGTCTTGCAATCCGAGCGGATGGGCCACGAGGTACCCGGCATGCGCGGCGTCTACAGCCACATCACATCGCACATGCGCGCTGAGGTTAATGATGGACTGCAAACGCTCTGGGAAGTCTCACTTCATGATAGAGCGCTAATCGCTGAGCACTCCTCAGTCTCTGTCCTGGATGGGCTTCTGTCCTCTCGCTAAGCGCGTACCTCTTTCCGTTGAGCGAGAGGTCAGAGCTGTGAGGACTATCGACACGGCAAAAACAACTAGAAGTAGACCAAGTATCATCTGTACGGTCTGTATCACTCTTGCCGTGTCGCTTCTGGCTACAAGATCTCCAGTTCCGGCCGTTGTCAGTGTCCCAACTGCGAAGTAGATAGCGTCAAGGCGTGAAAGGGTAGTGGAAAAATTCGAGGCTGTGCCGTAATCCCAATATAGAGTCGAGAATAGTGCAATCAGAACCGAGAAAGCGTATTCAATATTCATTACTGTCTCGAAGGTGCCAAATGCTGCACGCCCGTCTATTAGTACTACTATCGCCAACAGGGCAATGATAGACCATGTTACAAGATTAGTGGGCCCAAATTCCGTGCTTCTCTTCGAGAAAAGAAATCCCCAAACGATGACCTGAAAAAGTAGGACCAGGATTATTCGAGCAGGGCGATCGGCTCTTACAAACTCCTGGAGTCGTTCAGAGTCTGTCGTTGTGTGCGCTGTACGAGGCGTCAGGGGAGCGTGACCGGACCTTTGCCCAGTTACCTCAGACGCAGCATGTGTCTCCTGCTGTGTGGCAGCTCGCCGGGGCTCCTGGATGCGCCTGTAGGTAGCAAGGCCTACGACGAGTGCTCCGATGGCAGCCAGCATTCTGGGTGCGCGACTCCCGCCGACATCCCGAGCCAAGATCGGCTCCCAATCTGCTCCCAAAATCGGACATTATGCAGTTAGGAGGCCCGACCTGTGCCGCTGGCCGGGCCCCTGACCTGCACTTTCTTTGGGGTGAGCGAGGGGATTCGAACCCCCGACTTCCAGGACCACAACCTGGCGCTCTAACCAACTGAGCTACGCCCACCAAGGCTGCCGGCCAGCTGAACCGGCCGGCTGAGCCGTGCGCCCGCCCCATTGCGTGCGCCCGGCCTCATGAATCATAGCGGGCTCAGGTCACCGGTCCGAACCGGATTTAGCAGCTGAGGCCGGCCCGCCGCCCGCCGTGGCCTGCTCCGGCGCGCCCGCCGCGGCCGGCTCCGGCGCGGTGTGCCGCGCCCCGATCTCCCGCGCCGTCGCCGAGTCAGGCCCGGGCATGGGGACGAAGATCGCCTCCCGGTAGTAGCGCAGCTCGCGCACCGAGTCGATGATGTCGGCCAGCGCCCGGTGGCCGCCCCGCTTGACCGGGCTGGCGAAGTAAGCGCGCGGGTACCACCGCCTGGCCAGCTCCTTGATGCTCGACACGTCCACCATCCGGTAGTGCAGGAAGTTGTCGAGCTCGGGCATGTCCCGGGCGATGAAGGACCGGTCGGTGGCGATGGAGTTGCCGCACAGCGGGACCCGCCGCGGCTCCTTGACGTGCCCCCGCAGGTACTCCATCACCCGGTCCTGCGCCTCGGCCAGGCTGATCCCGGTCGCCAGCTCAACCAGCAGGCCGGACGTGGTGTGCATCTCCCGCACGACGTCGGGCATCTGGTCCACCGACTCGGGCGGCGGCTTGATGATCTCATCGATGCCGTCGTCGAGCAGGTTCAGGTCACCGTCGGTCACCACGCACGCGATCTCGATCAGCGCGTCGCGCGCTAGGTCGAGACCCGTCATCTCACAGTCGATCCAGACGAGCCGGTCGGTCATCATTCCACCCTAGAGCCTCGGACGGCCGCACATCGCCCAGGCCACGGGGATTTTGATATTGAACGGCTACGCCGACGGCCCCTCCGCACCCAGTTCGAGTATGTGCTGCGGGACCTCGATCGTGTCCGGCAGCAGGCCGTCCGGTTCGGGTTTGCCGTACTCCATCCGGGCCGGGACCACGCCCGCCCAGACGTCCAGCTCATAGTCTTCCGGCTCGTCAGACGGGGGACCGGTGCGGACCTTGACCGACGCCTCGGCCAGCGGCACGGCCAGCACCGCGGTCGCCGCCATCTCCTTGCGGTTGGGTGTGCGGGTGGCGTCCCACCGGCCGGGGATCATGTTCTCCACGATGGTCCGCAGGGCGGCCAGCCGCTCGGCCTCGCCGGTGACCATCCGGCCCGTTCCGTAGATCATCGCGCTGCGGTAGTTCATCGAATGGTGGAACACCGAGCGGGCGCAGACCAGCCCGTCCAGATAGGTGACGGTGACGCAGACCGGCCCGCCGTCGGCCACCAGCATCGTCCGGTTGGCCGACGAACCGTGCAGGTAGAGGGTGTCGTCCCGGCGGCCGTAGGCGGTCGGCAGCACCCGCGGCTCACCGTCGCAGACCACGCCGAGGTGGCACAGGTACCCGGCGTCGAGCACGGCGTACAGGTCGTCCCGGCTGGTCCGGCCCCGCTCGCGCAGCCGCCGCAGCGTGGTGCGGGAGGTGGAAGACAGTGGCGTCTCGGTGGTCATGATCCCGACGGTATGCTTGAAGTGGACTGGCAGCAAGAGCCACTTCACCGCGAAACGAGGTGACCACTTTGCCCGACAGTGGGTCCCGGGTCATCGTGGAGCCGCCGCTGGTGCTCGACCGCGGCGGCGCCACCCCGCTCGCCGCGCAGATCACCGGGCAGCTGCGCACCGCCGTGCTGAGCCGCCGGCTGCGGGCCGGCGAGCGGCTGCCGTCGTCCCGGGCGCTGGCCGCGACGCTGGGTGTCAGCAGGACCGTGGTGACCAACGCCTACACCCAGCTGTTCGCCGAGGGATGGCTGGAAGGCCGGCACGGCTCGGGCACCTACGTGGCCGAGGGCGCGGCCGGCGGCGCCCCACCCGCCACCGGGCGGCCGGCTGCCCGCCCGGCCCGGCCGGTGCCGCCGCCGTGGCCGGCCCCGCCGCAGCCCGCCGGAGCGGTCCAGGACGCGGCGGACGGCGGGCCGCCGCTCGTCGAGCTGCGGCCCGGAATTCCCTGGGTGCCCGGCCTCGACCGGGCGGCGTGGCGGCGGGCCTGGCGGCAGGCCGGCACGGCTGTGCCGTCCCGCTGGCCGGACCCGCGCGGCCTGCTGGCGCTGCGCGCCGCGCTGTGTGCCCACCTGCGCCGCACCCGCGGGCTCGACTGCACCCCGGACCACGTGCTCATCACCCGCGGCGTGGGCAGCGGGCTCGGGCTGCTCGCTCCGGCGCTGCTCCAGGCGGGCGACACGGCCGGGATCGAAGACCCCGGCTACCCGGTGGCCCGGTCCGTCATGGCCGCCTGGGGTGCCCGGGTCACGCCCTGCCCGGTGGACTCACACGGCCTGCTGACCGGCAGCCTGCCGGACGGGCTGCGGCTGATGTACGTGACGCCGGCCCACCAGTACCCGCTCGGCGGCAGACTGCCGGTGCCGCGCCGGCAGGAGCTGGTGGCCTGGGCCCGCGCGACGGGGGCACTCATCGTCGAGGACGACTACGACAGCGAGTTCCGTTACGACGTGGCCCCGCTGCCCGCGCTCTACGGCCTCGACCCGGACGTGGTCGCCTACCTGGGCACCACGGCCAAGACCCTCACCCCGACGTTCGGCGTGGGCTGGCTGGTCGCCCGGCCCGACCTGGTCACCGTGCTGGCCGGCACCAGGGAGAGCCAGGGCGACCGGACCGGCGAGAGCGCCCAGCGCGCGCTGCTCGCCATGATGGAGTCCGGTGACCTGGACCGGCACATCAGGCGGATGCGCCGGGTGTACGCCAGGCGCCGGGACGCGATCGTGTCGATCCTCGGCGATCCCGCGGTGCCCGGCACGCTGCGCGGCGACACCGCGGGCCTGCATGTGGTCCTCGAACTGCCCGGCGGGCAGGTGGACGAGGTGGTGGCGGCCGCCCGCCGCCGCGGGCTGGTGCTGCACACGCTGCGCCGCTACTTCGCCGGGCCGCCTACGGCGGCGGGTCTGGTGCTCGGGTACGGC
Organism: Streptosporangiaceae bacterium; assembly: GCA_036501145.1. Classification (GTDB taxonomy): domain Bacteria; phylum Actinomycetota; class Actinomycetes; order Streptosporangiales; family Streptosporangiaceae; genus PALSA-505. The sequence goes on from DASYAV010000208.1 coordinate 4,086, forward strand.
GCCGTGCCGGAGGCGCAGGTGGCCGCGTCGGCCACCGTGCTGCGCGACGTGCTGCTCGGGATGTGCCGGTGAACCCGGTCAGCCGACGCCGGCCAGCGCCTCGGCCGGCTGGCTGCCGGTGCGCACCCGGTCCATCTGGCGCACCGGGGCCGGCCGCTGCTGCGCCGGGGCGGGCGAGCGGGGCCGCGGGACGCCGCCCGGCTGGCCGTCGGCCGCGCCGGTCAGCCGCTGGACGTCGATGGCGCCGGGGCCCGCTGCCACGCAGCAGGGCACCTGGGATGCGCCGAAGTGCCCACCCCGCGCCCACAACCGCCGGCTGCGCTGCGTGGTGTGCGCATGCCCGAAGGCCGCCGGGCATCCGGCCGGCCACCGCCGGGAGATGTCCCACGAGTCGAGCCAGTCCATGATCGCCTCAAGCCCGGTCACCGGCCCGGCGGTGAACGGCGCCCAGCCCTGCCCGACGATGCCAAGCTGGACGCACAGCCTGCCCTCGGTGTGCACGGCGGAACTACCGTCGCTGGGCATGGCGGCCAGCGGCCCGGCCTGGTAGCCGTCCGCGGCCGCCTCCTGGTCCAGGCCGGCCGCGGCATTCAGCGCCAGCGCGGCCCGCACCACCGGGATGAGCTGGACGACATCCCCGGTGACCGGGTTCCACACCAGATGCGGGGGCCGGCCGAACTGGTTCAGCCGCTCGGCTGCCGCGTGCGCTGATATCAGCTTCGGATCCGCACCCAGGGTCAACCAGACGACCCGCGGTGCACCGCCCTTCATCTGCCCGCCATCGGCCGATGCCCGGACGTATCCGGCAGCTGGCATCCACGCTTCACCCACGGCACTCCCTCTTTGGCGGTCTAGACCTTCGCGCACCCTCTCTAACTGCCTACGTCAGGGCGGCGGATTAGTCCATAGGCGGACAACGTGTTCTTTTATGAAACTGTTATTTCCCGGACCCTGCGCACGTACACCCACCCACTGCCAGGGCCAATGGCTCACAGGTAGGGTGCGAACCGGGCAAGCGAGGAGAGGCATGACGGCAGACAGCACGGTTCCAGGCATCGAGGATGTGGCCGGGCTGGCCCGCTGGCTGAGCGCGAACGGCGTGCCCGCCGCCACCGGGCTCCCGGCGGTGGAGCTGATCGCGGGCGGCCGGTCCAACCTGACGTACCGCCTGGAGTTCCCCGGCCCGGCGGGCCCCGTCCGGCTGGTGCTGCGCCGCCCGCCGCTCGGTCACGTGCTGCCCACCGCGCACGACATGAGCCGGGAGTACCGGGTGATCTCCGCGCTGCACGGCACCGGCATCCCGGTGGCCGGGCCGGTGGCGTTCTGCGCCGACGCCGGGGTCATCGGCGCACCGTTCTACGTCATGGAGTACGTGGACGGGGTGGTGCTGCGGACCACGGCGCAGGCCAGCATGGTCACCCCGGAGCAGGCTCGCGGGGTTTCCGAACGGCTGGCGGAGATGCTCGCCGCGATCCACGCGGTGGACCTGGCCGCGGCCGGGCTGACCGGCTTCGGCCGCCCGGCCGGCTACATGCAGCGGCAGTTCAGCCGGTGGCAGCGGCAGTGGGATCTGTCGGCCACCCGGGAGGTGCCCGGCTACGCCGGCCTGGTCCGGCGGCTGGCGGACGCGCTGCCCACCGACGGTGAGGGCACGCTCGTGCACGGCGACTTCCGGGTGGACAACGTGCTGATCTCGCTGCCGCAGCCACGGATCACCGCCGTGGTGGACTGGGAGATGGCCACCCTCGGGGACCCGCTGGCCGATATCGGCCTCAGCCTTGTCTACTGGGCCGACCCCGCGGACACCGACTGGGTGGAGGCCGAGGTGGGCGCCAACATCACCGCCGCTCCCGGCTTCGGGACCAGGGAGGAGTTCGCGGCCCGGTACGCGGCGCACAGCGGCCGCGACCTGTCCCACGTCGGCTACTACATGGCCTTCGGCTGCTTCAAACTGGCGGTCGTGCTGGAGGGGATCAACGCCAGGTTCCTGCAGAACAAGACCGTCGGCGAGGGTTTCCACCGGGAGGGCCGGGCCGTGCCGCTGCTGATCAAGCGCGCCCACCGGATGCTGGACACCGGCGGCGTGCCGTAGGGTGTCTCTCCGGCCCAGGAAACATAGCCCCGTAAACAGTCTTGAGGCCTGGCGCCCCGCTGTCGCCAGACCTCAAGTCCTGTGCTGGAACGGCGGCCATCGCCTGCCAGTCCCAGAACCTTGACTGCGAGGGCCCGGCGCCCCGCTCTCGCCGGGCCCCCGCAGCTATGTTGAGGCCCGGCGCCCCGCTGTCGCCGGGCCTCAAGTTTGTGTGCGAGGCCCGGCGCCCCGCTCTCGCCGGGCCTCACATGTTGGAGACGCCTTGCCCCGCTGGCTGGTTCACAAGATTCCCGGGAAATTTTCCGTGTGCCTTGCCGCGGCCCGCTGCGGGACACTGTGGGCGTGGCGGAGATCGTTGCGGTGCGGGACGCGGCCGACCCCCGGCTGGCCGATTACGTTCGGCTGACCGACGTGAAACTGCGCAGGAGCCTGGAGTCCGCGCACGGCCTGTTCGTGGCCGAGGGGGAGAAGGTGGTGCGCCGCGCGCTCGCCGCGGGCTACCCGCCACGGTCGCTGCTGCTCACCGAGCGCCGGCTGCCCGGCGTGGCCGATCTGCTGGCCGGCTGGCCGGCGCCGGTGTACGTGCTGCCCGGGCCGGTGGCCGAGCGGCTGACCGGATTCGACGTGCACCGCGGTGTGCTGGCCGCGATGGCCAGGCGGCCCGGCCGTACCGTCGCCGGTGTGCTGGCCGCCGGCCGCCGGGTGGTGGTGCTCGAGGACATCGTGGACCACGGCAACGTGGGCGGCATCTTCCGCTGTGCCGCGGCGCTGGGTGTGGCGGGGGTGCTGCTGTCGCCGCGCTGCGCGGACCCGCTCTACCGCCGGGCCGTCAAGGTTTCCATGGGTGCGGTGTTCGCGGTGCCGTACGCGCGGATGACCGACTGGCACGGCGGGCTGGCCGAACTGCGCGAGGCGGCGTTCCGGCTGCTTGCGCTGACCCCGGACCAGTCCGCCACCCCGGTCACCGCGGTGCGCCTGGGCGAGCGGTCCGCCCTGCTGCTGGGCACCGAGGGGGACGGGCTGTCCTCCCGGTGGCGGCACGAGGCCGACGAGGCGGTGTGCATCCCGATGGCGCCGGGCGCGATGGCCGCGGGGGTGGATTCGCTCAACGTGGTCGCCGCGGCCGCCGTCGCCTGCCACTGCCTGGCCCGCTAGTCGCGCGGCAGCAGCGCCCAGACGGCCTTCCCGCCCTGGTCGAGCAGGTGCCAGCCCCACCGGCTGCAGCAGGACTCGATGACGTGCAGGCCGCGCCCGGTGACGTCGTCGGCGCCGGCCAGCCTGCGCAGCGGGATGTCCCGGCTGGCGTCGGTGACCAGGCACATGAGATAAGGCGGCTGGGCCATCAGCCGCAGCCAGATGCCGGGCCGGCCAGCAAGGCCGGCCGCGCCGTGCCGCAGCGCGTTGGTGACCAGCTCGGACACCACCAGCACGGCATCGCCGGCCACCGCCGGCATGCCCCAGTTGCGCAGCGTGCCCCGGGTGAAGTCCCTGGCGATCTTGACGGAGCCCGGCTGGGCGGCGAGGGCCCGTGCGGCCGCGCGCTGTGGAGCGGCCGTAGACCGGCGCTGCGTCAGCCCCCGTGGGGGCACGGCGCCGGCGAGAAGGCTGGTGAGCCGGGACTGCATGCCTTCGGTCCCGGTCTGAGCGGCTGCCCAATGTGCGGTCATCGGGATCCCTGCGCAGAGAAGACTGGCGGTGCCATCGCTCATGCACCACGGCACAGTGTGTATTCAGGTGCCGGGGCTAATTCAGGTTCGGGGTTATCCAGGTTCGGGCTTATTCAGAACTACGGAGACTAAACCTCACGCAGGCTATCATTCCGGATGTGTCTTGCATGTGCAAGGCAACATGCACGTGCAGAAGGTGTGTGCATGTGGCATGATTGTTACGTCTGCTAACAGCCCGTAACCGCTGGCGCTGGGCGTGCGGACACGAGCGGCCGGTGCCTATGGCGCGGGTGAGCTTGGGGGGCGTAAACGTGGTATCGATACAGCCGGGCGGCGGCCCGACTGTGCTGCGCATCATGCTCGGCGGCCAGCTGCGTAACCTGCGCGAGGGCCAGGGGATCTCGCGCGAGGATGCCGGCTACACGATCCGGGCCTCCGGGTCCAAGATCAGCCGGATGGAGCTGGGCCGGGTCAGCTTCAAGGAGCGCGACATCGCCGACCTGCTGACCCTGTACGGGGTCGAGGATCCGGCCGAACGCGCCGCGCTGGTGGATCTGGCCCGGCAGGCCAACTCGCCGGGCTGGTGGCACAAGTACTGCGACGTGCTGCCCGACTGGTTCCAGGTCTACGTGGGCCTGGAGGAGGCCGCCTCGCTCATCCGGGTGTACGAGGTGCAGTTCGTCCCCGGGCTGCTGCAGACCCCCGACTACACCCGGGCCGTCGTCCAGCTCGGGCGGCGCGGCGCCACCCCGGAGGAGATAGAGCACCGGGTGAGCCTGCGGCAGGACCGGCAGCGGGTGCTGGCCAGGCGCGACCCGCCGCGGCTGTGGGTGGTCATCGACGAGGCGGCGCTGCGCCGCCCCATCGGCGGCCCCGAGGTTATGGGCGGCCAGATCGAGCGGCTGATCGACGCCGGCAAGGAGCCGCACGTGACCATCCAGGTGCTGCCGTTCCGCCTCGGCGGCCATGCCGCCGAGTCCGGTGCGTTCACCTTGATGCGGTTCCCCGAGCTCGACCTGCCGGACGTGGTGTACACCGAGCAGCTGACCACCGCGGTCTACCTGGACAAGCGCGAGGACGTGGAGCTGTACACCGAGGTGATCGAGCGGCTGAGCGTGCAGAGCGAGCCACCGGAACGGACCACCGACATACTGAACGGGATCCTCGAGGAGATCAGGAATGACGATCAGCGCGCGTGACGCGCGGCTTGCCGGCGTGTCCTGGCGGAAGAGCCGGCACAGCAACTCGCAGGGCACCTGCGTGGAGCTGGCCCGGCTGGCCGGCGGCGAGGTCGCGGTGCGCAACTCCCGGTTCCCCGGCGGCCCGGTGCAGGTGTACAGCCGGGCCGAGATGCGCGCCCTCATCGAGGGCGTCAAAGAGGGCGGCTTCGATCATCTCCTCCGATAGGTAGGAGCCGCCGGCCGGCCGCCGCACCAGCCTGGGGTGCGGCGGCCGGTGATGTCCCGCCGCGCCAGGGCCGATGCCGCCACGAAGATGTGACCCCTAACCTGGAAACCGGCGAAGACGGGCCGTGGCCAACGTAGGGGGCTGAGGATGCTGGCGATTCGCGCCGCGCGGGTGTTCGATGGCGAGCGCATGCTCCCGGACGGCGCACAGGTCGTTGTCGCCGAAGGGCGCATCGCCAGTGTGGGGCCGCGCACTGCCCCGGTCCCGGACGGATGCCCGGTTCGCGAGTTCGACGGCACGCTGCTGCCAGGCCTGATCGACGCGCATGTGCATCTATGTGCCGACGCAGGCCCGGCGGCCCTGGAGCGTCTCGGCAAAGCCGACGGTGCCGATCTTGCCCGGGTGATCGAGGAATCCCTGCGCACACATCTGAGCGCCGGGGTGACCACGGTGCGCGACCTTGGCGACCGCCAGGACGCGGTTCTGGCCTGGCGTCCCGGCGCACCACCTGGTCTGCCCGCCGTTGTCGCGTCCGGGACACCGATCACCAGTGTCGGCGGGCACTGCTGGGCGCTGGGTGGTGAGGCGGCCGGCCAGGAGGGCCTGGGCGAGGCGGTACGGCACCGCGCCCAGGCCGGAGCCGACGTCATCAAGATCATGGCCAGCGGGGGTGTCTTCACCCCGGGCACGGACACCGCGCGCCCGCAATTCACCGACGCCGAGCTGACCTCCGCCGTCGCCGGGGCCCATGCGCTCGGCCTGCCGGTCACCGCTCACGCGCACGCCCTGCCCGCGGTATGGCAGGCGCTGCGGGCCGGTGTGGACGGCATCGAGCACTGCTCCTGCGTCGCCGCCGGCGGCGCCCGGATCCCCGACGACCTGGCCCGGGAAATCGCCGCGGCCAGAACCGCGGTCTGCGCGACGCTCGGCTCTGACCCCTCGATCGTGGTGCCTCCCGAGGTCCTGGCCATGGCCGCGGCCGCCGGGATCACCGAGGCCGCCCTGCAGGCCGTTACCGGACGTCTGTGCGCCGCGGGCGCACGGATCGTGGCCGGCTCCGACGGGGGACTGGGCCCGGCCAAGCCGCACGGCCTGCTGCCCTGCACGCTCGATGAGTACGTGCGATCCGGCATCCCGGCGACGGCCGCACTGGCCGCCGCCACCTCGGCCGCCGCCGACGCCTGCCACCTGACCGGCCGCAAGGGCCGGGTCCGTGCCGGTTATGATGCCGACCTGCTCGCGGTCCATGCCGACCCGACCGCGGATATCACCACCCTGCTCAGTCCCGATGCCGTTTACCTCGCAGGCCAGCCCGTCGCTGTCGTACCCCTACAGGCGGAGAAGCGGTCAGCCGGGCACAATTGGTAGATAAGCCACAAATTACGTAAAACCCGCCAGTTTTCAGAAATTTAGTTTCTAGATCTAGCGAAGACATGTAAATACGGGCCATCATATGGGCGTTCGGCTCTCTAATCGTTTTCACCCCCGCTGGAGGACCCCGTGTCTGTCCCCGAACGCCTCCGCAGGCCTGTGCGGTTGCGCCGGGCCGCCGCCCTCGCGGCCGCCGTCGCGCTCGCCGCCGGCACCATGGCCGTTGGCGCGACCGCTGCCTCGGCCACTACCACCAGCCGCATCCCGGGCGGCCCGGCCACGTCCAGTACGTCCGCGCACTGGGCCATGACGGCCACCGGGCGCAAGGTGCTGGTGCCCAAGCCCACGTTTGTCCGCACCCCGCTGCACCCGGAGAAGATCACCCACCCGGGCCGCGACTACATGGGCTCCACCATCCGCGCCCATGAGCGCTGGAAGGGCAGCGCGATCAGTCCCGATGCCGCGATCACGTCGGGCATCGACATCAGTGCCTACCAGGGCGACATCACCTGGAGCGGTGTCTGCCCCTACGTCGGCTTCGTCTACGCCAAGGCGACCGAGGGCACCTACTACACCAACCCGGACTTCGACAACCAGTACGAGGGCCCGTACGACTGCGGGGTCATCCGCGGTTCCTACCACTTTGCGAACCCGTCGGACTCCCAGGGCAACACCCAGGCTGACTACTTCGTGGCCCACGGCGGCGGCTGGTCCGGTGACGGCCTCACGCTGCCCGGCGCCCTCGACATCGAGTACAACCCGTACGGCCAGGAGTGCTACAACCTGACCCAGTCGCAGATGGCCACCTGGGTCGCCAACTTTGTCAACGAGTACGCCTACCGCGAGGGCGTCTACCCGGTGATCTACACGACCACCGACTGGTGGAGCACCTGCACGGGCAACTACGGCGGGTTCGGCGGCAACGACCCGCTGTGGGTCGCCAACTACAACGGCAGCGCCGGCACGCTGCCCAACGGCTGGGGCTTCTACACCTTCTGGCAGTACGCCGACTCCGGCTCGCTGCCCGGCGACCAGGACAAGTTCAACGGCGCCTACAGCCGGCTGCAGGTCCTGGCCAGCAACGGCTGAGCAAACCGATCAGCTGAGAAAGGCACCCGGCGGCCCTGCGCATCCCGCCCGCGCAGGGCCGCCGGCCCACCCCCACCCACCTCCCCAGCCCTCGCCGCGGCCTCCCGCACTCCCGGGCAGCGACTAAAGTCCGTCGGGTGGTGACCCAGCAGGAGAAGACGGCCGCGCGGCCGCTGACGCGCCCGCTGATCCGCTGGGAGATCTTCTGCGTCTTCGCGGTATCGCTCGGTGCGAGCGGCCTGTACGCGCTCGTCTCGCTGATCGGCTCGCTCACCGCCAGCAAATCGCTGAGCAAGCAGCAGGCCACACTCAACGGATCGCTGGCCCCCGGCCGCCCCACTCTCGACCTGTTCCTGCAGCTCACCAGCATCGCGATCACCGTCGCCCCGGTGGCGCTCGCGCTCTACCTGCTGGCCAGGACCGGCGAAGGGCCGGCCGACATCGGCCTGGACACCAGGGAACCCGGCCGGGACCTGCTCAAGGGAGCCACGCTGGCCGCGGTCATCGGCGGCTCCGGCCTCGCCCTGGACATCGCCGCCTTCAAGCTCGGGTTCGCCCTCAACGTCGTCCCGGAGAACCTGCCCGCGGTGTGGTGGCGCATCCCGGTGCTCATCCTCGCCGCCGCGCAGAACGGGGCGCTCGAGGAGATCCTGGTCATCGGCTACCTGCTGCGGCGACTTGACCAGCTCGGCATGCGGACGTCCCGGGCGATCGCGTTCAGCGCCGTGCTGCGCGGCTCCTACCACCTGTACCAGGGGTTCGGCGGGTTCATCGGCAACGCCATCATGGGCGTGATCTTCGGCGTGCTGTACAAGCGCTGGGGCCGGGTGACCCCGATGATCATCGCGCACACGCTGATCGACGCGGTCGCCTTCGTCGGCTACGCCGAACTGCACGGCCACGTGTCCTGGCTGCCCTGACCCGGCGCAGCCGTCCAGGCAATCTCAGCGGCCCAGCCCGTCGACCACCTCGGCGCCGGGCAGCTTGGCCAGCACGCCACCGGGCACGGTCAGCTTGGACCGGCGCACACCGCTGCCGATGACCACCCGGGGCGCGGCGGCCACGGCGGCGTCGATCAGCACGGGCCAGCTCGCCGGCAGCCCGACCGGAGTGATCCCGCCGTACTCCATGCCGGTCTGCGCCACCGCGACCTCGGTGGCGGCGAACGAGGCCTTCCGGACGTCCAGCCGCCGCCGGGCCAGCCCGTTGACGTCCGCGCGGGTGGTGGCGAGCACCACGCAAGCGGCGAACCTGACCTCGCCGTCGCGGCGGCCGGTGACGATCACGCAGTTGGCCGATTCGTCTGCGGTGACCTGGTACTTCTCACAGAACGCGGCGGTGCCGGCGAGGTCAGGGTCGATCTCGGCCACGCCCACCCGGCCCGCTTCGGCCAGCCCGGCCAGCGCCGCGGCGACCGGCCCGGCGAGCAGGTCGGTACGGGTGGCGGCGGGCACGGCGGCCAGGATTCCCATGCTCATATCCACCCGCGCAGTTTAGGTCTCTGCCCACCGGGCCGGCCCGGCTATTCTGCCGCCATGCCGGATTCTCCCGAAGTTCCCCCTGGTCTGGGCGGCGGCCCGGACGGCGTCACGGTCGCCGCGCTGCAGCAGGCGCTCGGCTCGGGCGAGCTCACCTCGGCCCGCCTCACCGCGTTCTACACCGACCGGATCGCGCGGCTCGACCCGCGCCTGCACGCCGTCATGACCGTCAACCCGGCCGCGGCGCGGGAGGCGGAGGCCCGCGACGCCGCCCGGGCCGGCGGGCCGCCCCGCGGGCCGCTCGACGGCATCCCGGTGCTGGTCAAGGACAACATCCAGGTCAGCGGGATGCCCACCACGGCCGGCTCGCCCGCGCTGGCCGGGGCCGGGTCAGCCGACGCGTTCTGTGTCACCCGGCTGCGCCAGGCCGGCGCGATCATCCTGGGCAAGGCCAACCTGTCGGAGTGGGCGAACTTCCGGTCCACCCACTCCACCAGCGGCTGGAGCACGCTCGGCGGCCAGGCCGCCAACCCGCGCGGCCCCGGCCGCAACCCGTCCGGCTCCAGTTCGGGGTCCGGCGCCGCCGTCGCCGCCGGGCTGGCGCCGCTCGCGGTGGGCACCGAGACCGACGGCTCCATCGTCTGCCCGGCCAGCGCCTGCGGCATCGTGGGCATCAAGCCCACCGTCGGGCTGGTCAGCCGGTCCGGCATCGTGCCGATCTCCCCGGCCCAGGACACCGCCGGGCCGATGGCCGCCTCGGTGGCCGACGCCGCGGCGCTGCTGTCGGCGCTGGCCGGGGCCGACCCGGACGACCCGGCCGGTGCGTCCGGGCCCCAGCTGGCCGACGGCTACACCGCCTGCCTGGACGAGGCCGCGCTGGACGGCGCGCGGATCGGCGTGTGGCGGGCCTGCTCGGAGGGAGCGGGCGGTGCCACCCTGGCCGTGCTCGACGCGGCGGTGGCCCGGCTGCGGCAGGCCGGCGCGATCGTGCTCGACCCGGTGGAGCTGCCGGGTGCGGACCAGATCGACGAGCCGGAGTTCACGGCGCTGACGCACGAGTTCAAGCACGCGGTGAACGGCTACCTGGCCGCGCTGCCCGGCGACCACCCGGCCACGCTGGCCGAGCTGATCGACTACAACTCCCGGCACGCCAGCACCGTGCTGGCCCCGTTCGGCCAGGAGATATTCGAGCGTGCCGAGGCGGCCAGCGGGAACCCGGCCGACCCCGAGCTGGTGACGGCCCGCCGCGAGGCCGGCCGGCTGGCCCGGGCCGCGCTGGACACGCCGCTGGGCGAGGGCAGGCTGGACGCGGTGATCGCGCTCACCGCCAACCCGGCCTGCCTGATCGACTACGTGCTCGGCGACCATGACGTGTTCCACTCCTCCACACCGGCCGCGGCGGCGGGCTACCCGTCGGTGACCGTGCCGGCCGGCCTGGTGCCGGTGCCCGGCGGCAACGGGGCCGGGCTGCCGGTCGGGCTGTCCTTCACCGGCCCGGCCTGGACCGAGCCGAGGCTGATCGCCCTGGCCTACGCCTTCGAGCGCGGCACGGCCGGGAGGTAGCGGCACGACCGGGAGGTAACCACCCTTCCGGTGGCCCGCCGCCTCGCGCGCTTCCTCCACGGCAGCGACGTGGCCCCGCTGCTCCCGCTCGTCATCGGACGACCGCCGACCCGGGCCTGTGCTCCGGGTTTATCGGTTTCGGGCGGGAATGGCGGGCAAGATAGCCTGACGTCTATGGACTCCTGGCGCGCGGTGCACGTTCCTGACCTGCCCGGTTCTGGGCCCGAGCCGCGGATCAGGGATACGGCGAGCGGGGAGCTGGCCGTCGCGGCGGCCGGGAAGGCCGCCACCGTGTATGCCTGCGGCGTCACGCCGTACGATTCCACCCACATCGGGCATGCGGCCACCTACACGGCATGGGACCTGCTGCAGCGGGCCTGGCTCGACGCCGGGCACGATGTGGCCTACGTGCAGAACGTCACGGACGTGGACGACCCGCTGCTGGAGCGCGCGGCCCGCGACGGCGAGGACTGGCGCGGGCTGGCCGACCGGGAAATCGCCAGGTTCCGCGGGGACATGGAGGCGCTGCGCGTCATCCCGCCCGCCCACCTGGTCGGCGCGGTCGAGGCGCTGCCGCTGATCGAGCGGTTCAACGGCTGGCTGGCCGACCGCGGCTCGCTGTACGAGCTGGAGTCGGACGTGTACTTCGCCCGCGCGGCCGACGCCGCGTTCGGGTCGCTGAGCAAGCTCAGCCCGGCGGCCATGGCCGAACTGTCCGCCGAGCGCGGTGGCGACCCGGCCCGGCCGGGCAAGAAGGACCCGCTGGACGTGCTGGTCTGGCTGGCCGCGCGGCCCAGCGAGCCGGCCTGGGATTCCGCCTTCGGCCGGGGCCGGCCCGGCTGGCACGTCGAATGCGCGGCCATCGCCACCGAGTACCTGGGCCCGGTGTTCGACGTCCAGGCCGGCGGCTCGGACCTGATCTTCCCGCACCATGAACTGAGCGCCTCGCACACCAGGGTCGCGCTCGCCGGGCACGGCTCGCCGGTGTTCGCGCGCCGGTACGCGCACGCCGGTATGGTCAGGCTCGGTGGCGAGAAGATGTCGAAGTCGCTGGGCAACCTGGTGTTCGTGTCCGACCTGGTGGCCGGCGGGACCGATCCGGCCGCGGTCCGGCTGGCGCTGCTCGCGCACCACTACCGCGGCGACTGGGACTGGACCGGCGACGGCCTGGCCACGGCGCAGCGCCGGCTGGCCACGTGGCGTTCGGCGGTCGCGGCGGCCCGCGGCCAGGCAGCGGTCGGGGACGCGGCGGAGCGGCTGCTGGCGCAGCTGCGTGAGCGGCTCGCCGACGACCTGGACGCGCCCGGCGCGCTGGACGCGGTCGACCGGTGGGCGGCGGGCCAGCCGGGCAGCGGGGGAGACCTGGTCAAGGACGCGGTGGACGCGCTGCTCGGCGTCGCCCTGTAATAGCGGGTGCGGTCAGACCGCCGCTGCAGTCCATTCCCCGGCGCCGTGGTGTCTGCATGGGTGGCAGACGAACCCCAGCCAAGGGAGAACCGACATGGGGAAGATCATCGTCAGCGAGAACATCTCGCTCGACGGAGTCGTCCAGGACCCGACCGGTGACGAGGGCTTCAAGCATGGCGGCTGGTTCGGCCAGACCACGGACCGGGACCGCGAAGAGTGGGCCAGGCTCCAGCTGGCCGAGGCGCTGGCCGCCGAGGCGCTGCTGCTGGGCCGGCGGAGCGACGAGTGGTTCGCCACGCGCTGGCTGTCACGCAGCGGCGAGTGGGCGGACCGGCTGAACAGCATGCCCAAGTACGTCGTGTCCGCCACCCTCGACCAGCCCAGGTGGAACAGCACGGCGGAGGTCAACGGCGCGGTGCTGGGCGGCGACGTGGCCGGCCAGGTCCCGAAGCTGAAGCGGCAGACAGCCGGGGACATCGTCGTCTACGCCAGCATCCGGCTCGTGCACACGCTGCTGGAGCACGACCTGGTCGACGAGCTGCGGCTGGTGGTCTACCCGGTCGTGGCCGGAGGCGGTGAACGCCTCTTCGGGCAGACCGGCAGCAGCACGTCCCTGCGGTTCCTCGGCACCCAGCCGGTCGGGGACAGCCTCGTCCTGCTCAGCTACCAGCGTGTCACGGACGCCTAGCGGCGGCGCGACGGGACGGGCCCGGCTCCGCGCGTGACCGGGCGGCTGTCAAGGGGCGTGCGGCGCCTGGGGACAGCAACGGTGCCGAGCCGGGGTTATGCACAGGCGCGGCTTCCCGCGTCCCTGCCGCGCCGGAACCGTCGGTGCCGGCGGCAACGCTGGCCGCCATGACAGACAACCCGACATCCCCCCAGAACCCGACGCCGCGGCACGCGCCGATGCTCCGCGTCGGCTCGCCCGCCAGCCTGCTCGCCAGCATTCCCGGCCTGCTCGGCTTCCACCCGGCCAGGAGCCTGGTGGTCGTTGGGGCGGGCCCGCCGCGCGGCCGGATCGAGGTGGCCTTCCGCTACGACCTGCCCGAGCCGCCGGACCGCGGGGCGGCCGTCAGGATCGCCGCGCACGCCGCAGGGATCCTGGCCCGGCACCAGCTCACGCTGGCTGTCGTGGTCGGCTACGGTCCCGGCCCGATGGTCACCCCGGTGGCCGACGCGCTGGTCGCTGAGCTGCGCCGGGCCGAGATCACGCTGCACGACATGCTGCGGGTGGAAAACGGCCGGTACTGGTCCTACTCGTGCCAGGACCCGCACTGCTGCCCGGCCGAGGGAGTGCCCTTCGACCCGACCACGCACCCCACGGCCGAGGCGATGACCGCGGCCGGCGGCAAGGCGCTGCGCGACAGGGCCGCCGTGGCCGCCACCATCGCCCCGCTGGGCGGGCTGG
>DASYAV010000209.1:0-40484 GCA_036501145.1 Streptosporangiaceae bacterium
ATCCATGTCAGGATCCGCTGGACCGGCGAGAGTGCCGCTTTCCCCGGCCTCCGACTCGTCCGCGTCGGCATTGGCTGCCCGCGCCTGGTCGGCGGTGGTGCCTGCGGTGTTGCCGCCGTCCTGGCGTAGCAGCTCTTCGAACAGGGACCGGTACCGCAGCAGCGCCTCGCGCAGGTCTTCGGTGCTGGTCTCCTCGGTCTGCGACCGCTGCCATATCGCGTGGCCGAACCGGTAGTTCTCCACCACGTCCGGATGATCGACCGACACCACGCCGGCCTGGGCCTCGAACTGCTCCGTCGGGTAACCGCGTTCGTGCATGACGCGGGTGACGAGGGTATCGGCGGCGGCCACCGCTTGCGAGGGCTGATCGACGAAGCGTTCCTGCACCTCACGCCATTCACTGGCGAAGCGGAGGCGGACCGCTTCCGGCAATGGCTTGACGGTGAATCGCGCCCGCTGTTTCTCCCGCGCCCGAAGTTCTGTCTCGGCGGCGCGCCTGTCCTCTCGCGCCTCGACCGTCCGGTCATATTCCGGGCCGAACCGCTGGCGGAGCGTCGAGGACCTGCGCCTCGTGACCCCGAACGCAACCAGCGCAATAACGACCACCACAACGATGGCGATTAAGATCCAAACCCAGGCAGCCATCTGATCCTCCCTGTCAATGGGACGATTCGCCTCTACCCGAGCGCAGAGTCTGAAACTACGGCCGGCACTCCGCGCTTGATCCCGCGCGACCAGGAGCGCCAGGTCCTCACCGAGTTCCGCCGGCTAAGCACCCACGGGTCCGGCTAAGGAACCCTGGCAGAGGCAGAAGCTGAGGAAATTGCCGGATGCGGGCTGTCCCGGCTTAGCGGAAACCTTGAGCATGGTGGCTGATGGGGTCAGCTGCCGCGGAAAGGATGATTGCCGTGCATCAGGAAATCGCCGCTGTCCTCGGTCCGCGGGCCACCCGCGGAATCGCCACCTCGGCGCTGCCGTGTGCGCCGGGTACTGCCCGTGCCAGAGCGACGGCACCTGACCAGGCGCCTGCTGCGTAGCGTGCTGCCGCGCCGTAGCCGGTGACGCACGTTCGGCTGGGCCGCGTTGGCTGCCCCTGATCTTCACGGCTGCTGGGAGAGGCGACCCCGGGCCGCCACTGGTCTGGCCCGGGATCGCCGTGGCGGTCAAGGCCTGATGCGCAGGATCTGACCCTGTCCGGCGCCAAATCCGAAGCCTTGGTTGGAGACGTAGAACGCGCCATCGGGGCCGACCGTCATGCCGGTCGGGAACGTTAGGTCCGAGACGATTGTCTTGGCCGGGCCGTTCGGCCCGAGCTGCACGATCGCTCCGGTCCCTGGCGTCGGGCCACCTGCGGTTGTGCTCATCTCCAGCGCGTACAGCTTGTTATCGCGGAAGGCGAGCCCGAGCACCTTCTCCACCCCGGTCGCGCGGACCTTGAGGGTGGACTGGCCGGTGAGCCGCCACACGTGCTCGTCACCGGCGCGGTCGCCGGGATCGAACAGGCCCAGGTTCGCGATGTAGGTGGCGCCGTGGTGGACGAGCGCCGTCGGGACCACGTGTCCCTTGCTTGCCGAGATGTCGATCACGCGGCTGATCGCGCCGCCCGGGCTCACCCGGTCGAGCTCGCCGTGGTTGGAGTCCATCGGATACAGCGCCCTGCCGATGGAGATCATGCTGAACCAGGTGCCGTCCGGCTCGAAGTCCCCCGGGTCAGGGTGGGCAACCGGGTGCGCCTTCTGGAAGGCGCTCAGGTTCGCGGTCAGCTTCCACTTGCCGTAGCGGCCGACCTTGATGACCCCGTTCGGCACGGTGGGCACGCCATGGGAGCAGCCTGCGCCGGACAGCAGCGCGTAGAGCTGGTGGCCGATGAAGGCGACGCTGGAGACACCACTGACCAGGCTCCCCGTGGCCTTGGTGGTCTGGCTTGAGGGCAGCGCGTCCACGACAGTGGAGACCACGCCAGCCCGGCTGACCCTTGAGATGCGGCCGCCGAGCACCCGGTTATGGGTGCTTCCGGTGTACGGTGCGGTCGCGCCCGCGGCCTGGCGGCACTTACCGACCGTCGAGTGATGGCCGCCCAGGCCGCCCTCGGCGACGTAGAGGCTGCCGTCAGGACCGAACGTCAGCCCGCGCGGATTGTTCAGGCCGGTGGCGAAGACCGAGACCGTAGGTCCGGAATGCTGCCTCGCGGGCTGGCCAGTGGATGCCTGGGCGGCTCCCGCTAATACCAGGGCTCCCCCGAGTGAGACGGCGGTCAGCGCCGTTAAGAGCTTTTTCATCTTGTCCCCCTTCACGATCGTTACATCAACAAACCCCCAGAGGCAGTACATCTCACGTATCCGAGGCATGCAATGACTAGGTCATGTAAAGCTCAAGATCCGTTCAAGCTTCCTGGTCAGAGTGTCGCAGATAATGAGACAAATCGGCGGCATAACCTGCGCAGCCGGCTTCAGCGGCTCCTTGTCCGCCTCAAATCGATTTCACACGCAGCCCGCACAGTTCTGCCTTACCTGATCGCTAGCGTCGTGCCTGGCCGGTTGACCGGCAGGTCATGCGAATAAAGGACAAGGTGATGAGCGGAACCATTGGCGGTCACCGCTGCCCGCCGCAGCGCCGGCGGCGGCAGGCGGGCATGCTGGCTGCCGTGGCGGCCGGGCTCGCTGTACTGGCGGCGGCCTGCGGCGGTGCCAGCCCGGCCGGGTCTTCCCCGTCGCCGCACCCGCCGGGTTATCAGCAATACCACGCGTATTCGCAGTGCATACGCTCGCACGGGGCGCCGTTCTGGCCCGAACCGTCGCAGGTGGCGGGCCAGGGCGTGTGGGATCTCCCCTACACATACAAGATCACGCCGCGGATCCTGGCGCAGGAGCACGGCCCGGGCTGGCAGGCGGCGCTGACGGCCTGCCAGAAGCAGGCGCCCACCGCGCTCCCATATACCGCAGCGCAGGTCAGCGCGCTGCGCTCGCGCCTGCAGAAGCTGGCCGCGTGCATGCGCGGGCACGGGATCAGCCACTTCCCCAGCCCGGCCGCCGGCGCCTACGGGGCCGGTTTCACCAGCCCCGGGCCAGGCGTCAACCCGGATTCGGCGCAATTCCTGGCCGCGCAGCGGGCTTGCTGGGGCTACGCCCCCGGATCATGACGAAAGGCGGCACAGCGGCAATGAGCACCATCAGGGCCGGCCGGGCAGCCCGCTGGTGGAGGGCGGCCTGGATCACCATGGTGTCGGCCGGGACCGTACTGCTGGCCGCGGCCTGCGGCAGCGGCTCCCCCGGGCACGCGGCGCCGCCGAGCCGGCTCTACCAGCAGTCGCTCACCTATTCCCGGTGCATGCGCTCGCACGGCGTGCCGGACTTTCCCATCCTCCAGCAAGGTCCCGGAGGCTCGCTGGTCCACCCAGCGAGCCCGCCCGCGGGGATGCTGACCGCCCCCGGCTATGACGCGGCGTTCCGGGCCTGCCTGAAGCTGGCGGTCGTCGGCGGGGGATCCAAGGCGCGGTACCAGGCGGTGGCTCTGCACGTGCTGAAGCAGGCCGAGTGCATGCGCACCCACGGGATCACCAGCTATCCCTCCCCTGGGACTCTCGACGGCGGCATCCACTCGCCCGACTTCACGGCCATCGGCTTCAACCCGCACACCCTCCAGTTCCAGGCCGCGGCAAAAGCCTGCGGCATGGGATCGACATGGCAGGAGATGTGGTGGTGGCCCACCGCGGCGGCTCAGCCCGGACAGGACACGCAGGTACAGCGCAGCCGGACCCGGCAGCCGAGCTGACACGCCGCCAGTAGCACTCAGGACCAAGTGGGCGGCGGGCGGTAGGCGGCGAGCGGATCCGCCCGACGGCAACGGGCACGGGCCACACTGGATCGGGGACACTGCTATACACCCGAACCCGCAGAGCAGGGACACAACCAGTGGAGGTACGAGATGTCCGAGCCACGGCCCCCAGAAGGAATCGTGCTGGCCCATTTCATCGTCTCCGACGATGTCGAGCGCTCCCGGCGCTTCTACACCGAAGTCCTCGGCGGCCGGGTGGCCTTCTCCGGTCCCGGAGGGCTGACCTATGTCGCACTGTCCAACAGCTGGATCATCATTAATGCCGGTGGAGGCCCGACCGACGACAAGCCGACAGTCACCCTAGAAACGCCACGCGATCCCGACCGGGTCAGCAGCTTCCTTAATATCCGGGTCAAAGACATTGCGGCCGTGTACGCCGAATGGAGTGCCCGGGGTGCTCAGTTCCTGACGCCGCCGAAACAGCATCAGTACGAGATCCGTTGCTACATCCGTGATCCTGACGGTCATCTCATCGAAGTGGGGCAGACCACGGACTTCGATGGGGACTGGTCGCCGGCGCGCTGGCCATCAAGTACGCCGGCCGAAGAGCCCGAGTGAATGCGACGTAGTGTCCGGCACCGCGCACGGATGGCCCTTCCTGAGCTTCCACCGCAAAGAGATGGCCAGCAGAGTCCAGTGCACACCGGCCCTGGTGTCTGAATGCCTCGTACTCGGAGCTAAGCAGGCGTTCACCCGCGAGGTGGCCGTGGGTGACAAGTAGAGGGCTTTCTCCCTGGCGTGTGTGTTTTGGGGTACCGGCGCCTCTTCACTGTGGAAAGCTGGCGGTGGCCAGCACGGTGCCGTCCGGGCTAACCAGCCGCGCGCGGGTGAGCGAGCCCTGTGTTCCCGGGACGGGACTGCCCCAGTAGCCGTGGCCGTCGGTCAGCTGGAAGGAGCCGACGGTGGTGATGTGCCCGTCCCGGCTCTGCACCTGGCAGGTCACCGTGCCATTCCCCGCCGGCAGGTCCGCGGACATGTACACCCAGCGCGGGCTGCCCTTGTAGAGGAAGATCTTCCCTACCGTCTGGTGGCTGGCAGACAGCAGGGCGGCGGAGCTCAGCGGAGTCCGGGCCGGGGATGATCCGCCGGTACCCAGGCTCCATCCGCCCAGGCCGGCGGCGGCGACAGCCACCACGACGGCCGCGGTGGCCAGCATCCGGCGGGTCAGGCTGACCTGGTTCTTCCTGCCGGGTGCGGTCTGGGGGACGGGTTTGCGGCCAAAGGGAGACACCCGGCTGAGCCAGCCGGCCGGGCTCGGGGCTGGCCCGGCCAGGCCCAGCCGGTCCATCACCCCGGCCTCGAATCCCGGCGGAGGTTCCACGTCCGGCAGCAGCCCCAGCATTCCCTCACCGGTCATCGTCAGCTGGCGGACATTCTCCCGGCACGCGTCACAATGCTCCAGGTGCGCGGTCGCCTCGGCACGCTCACGCCCGGTCAGGACACCCAGCGCCAATTCAGCGGCGACGTTGCTGAATTCGCCGCAGCCCATCTCATTCGGCTCACTCATTACCGGCCTCCTTCGGAAGGTAGGCGGCCCGGAGTTTCTGCATCCCGTCCCTGATCCGGGTTTTCGCCGTGCCCAGGGGGACCTGCTCGGTGTCGGCGATCTGCTGTGCGGTCATGCCGTAGATGCCAGCCATCGCCACGGCGCGGCCCTGCGGCTCTGGCAGCTGGGTGAGAGCGTGGCGCAGTTCCGCGGCGTTGTCGTGCGCGACGGCGAGCCGTTCCGGCGTGTCGGTCACCGCGGTGAGGATAGCGGGAAGGTCGTCGGGGTCCACGGGCGACGACGTGCGCGCCCGGAGGACATCGACGGCCAGGTTATGGGTGATGGTCCGCAGCCAGGCGCGGACGGAGCCGCGGCGCGGGTCAAACACCTGGGCGTGCCGCCAGGCCTGCTCGAACGCCTGCTGGGCGACATCTTCCGCCGTCGTGGCATCACCGACCACGGCCATCGCCACGCCGAAGACGAGCCCCTGGAAGCGGCGCACGAACGCCAGCGACAACTCAGGCTCGCCGGCCCCCAGACCAGCGAGCAGCGTCTCGTCCGGTAGCTGGGCCGCTGAAGTTCCCACTATCTGCACACAGTACATACGCGTGGCGCCCCGGAAAGGATTGGACCTGAGTCGTGAATTTCCGCAAATCCCTGTGATTGCGGCGAAACCCCTGGTCGCTGCGGCATTTCCAGAACCCAGCCGCGGCGTCCGTGGGGCTTCGGTGCTGTCCTGCCTGACCCGGTACGCTACGGCCGTGCGGGCCGGGCTTGCGCCCGGACGGCCAGGACGATGATCGACGCGGCGGCCAGCACGGCCGTCCCGGCGAACTCCACCGCCAGCGAGCTCTCGGAGTAGGGAACAGCCAGGCTTTCCTGGTAGCCGAACAGTCCCACCCCGGCGCTGAGCAGCAGCCCGGCGGCCGTGGCGGCCATCAGGATCGCGCCGGCCGCCAGCAGGAACGCGCGGCGGAACGCGCCGAGGACCAGCGCGAGCGCGATGCTCCCGATCCCCTGGATCAGGAACAGCGGCCCGATAACGGAGATGCTCCGGTAACCGTCGGACCACAACTGCAGGTGAATCACGCCTGACCAGATCATCAGCGCGGCCCCGGCGACAGCCAGGACACTGACTGCCCCGCGCAGCGCGGGCCCTTTGATCCTGGCTGGGCCGCGCGCCAGCCGCCGGGCCGCCCGGCCCGGGAAGCTGCCCGGCAAGGCGGAATGGTGAGCCCCGAGCGCGGTGCTGGTGTGGCTGACGTTCATCATGATGTCCTTTCGTGGCACACCGGAGGGCCGGCTCGGCGGCCGTCCGGGTCTCGGCTCAGGCAGCGAGCTAAGGCCGACCCATCCACTGGCCGGCCACCGGGAGGGTGCGGCGGCCGGCCAGCGCCGGTGCCCGTGATGCGGGTCAGGAAGGTGGTCACGGGAGGGTCAGCTCCAGCCGCCGGCGTTGGAGCCACCCGGGGAGGCCGGTGCCGTTGAGGCGGAGCCGCCGGCTGTGGCCGCCGCGTCCGCGGCCGTGATCTGCATCCCGGACGGGGCGACGAGCCACCACTTAGCGCCGAAGCCGTCGCTGCCCTGGCCGTTGGTCTGGCCCGGGCCGGAGTCGCCGGCGAAGTAGTACAGCGGGTGACCTTCGTAGGTGACCTGCTTAGTGCCGCCGGACCGGGTGATCGTGCCCAGGTCTGCGGCCTTCGCCCCACCCGAAACGGTCAGCTTGCCATGCGTCGTCACCGGGGGCCACGCGCCGGCGCAGGCACCGGAGCAGGTGGACTTGTTCATGCTGTCCGCTGACCACAGGTACACGGCGCGTCCCGACCCGTTCGTCAGGAACGATCCCGCCGAACCGGTATGGGCGGCGATCACCGTCGCCGTGCCGGACCCTCCGGCGGGCGTCCCGGCGGCCTGTGATCCGGCCGCGGTGCCACACGCCGCGGTCAGCAGCCCCGCGGCCACCGGCACGCCCAGCTTGACCGGCATGGGTATCCGTGCCAGCAGGGACTTAACCATTCTGATCATCTCCTGTCGCGGGCGGTGCGCACTCGTGCGCCAGGGCCGCCCATCGCCTTGTCTGTTCCGGGACCAAGTACGGGCGGGACGCCGGGAGGGATTGGACAGCCAGGGGTGACGTGAGTCACGTGCGGCGATGCGTGCCCCTCGGGACCGACGGGGCTGGACCCAATCCCTGGGTGATCACCAGGACGCGGCGGGGTCGCGCCGCACCTCAGCTCGCCTGGCATCGGCCCCCGGGGCCGGGCGCTGCCGGACAGCCCCGGACCGGATCCGGGCCCGGCCTTCGTTTTGCCCTCCCACTCCACCTTCGCGCGGGCCGCCGAGTCCAATACTTGTTGAGCGGTCCCGATACCCGGCGGGTATCGCGGCCGGTGACGTTGCCGCGCGTCCGGAGGTCAGGGGCGGCGCGTTCGGTTTCTGAGCCGGCCTATGCGGCGAGGTTGGCGTAGCGGCCGTTGCCGGCGACGAGGCTGGCGTGCGTGCCCGCTTCGGCGATGTGGCCGTGGTCCAGCACCACGATCTGGTCGGCGTTGCGCACGGTGGAGAGCCGGTGGGCGATGGTGATGGTGGTGCGGCCCTGGGCGAGAGTGTCGAACGCCTTCTGCACGGCGCGTTCGGTTTCGGTGTCCAGCGCGCTGGTGGCCTCGTCGAGCACGAGCACGCGTGGGTCGCGCAGCAGGGTCCGGGCGATGGCGAGGCGCTGTTTCTCGCCGCCTGAGAAGCGGTATCCGCGGGAGCCGACCATGGTGTCGTAGCCGTCGGGCAGCCCGGTGATCAGGTCATGGATCTGAGCGGCCCGTGCTGCGTCCTCGATTTCGGCGTCGGTGGCTTCGGGCTTGGCGTAGCGCAGGTTCTCCCGCACCGTGGTGTGCAGCAGGTAGGTCTCCTGGCTGACCACGCCCACGATCGCGGCCAGGTCGGCCAGCCGGATGTCGCGGATGTCAATGCCGTCGATGCGGACACTGCCGCTGCTGGGGTCGTAGAGCCGGGCGATCAGGCCGGCCAGGGTGGTCTTGCCCGATCCGGTCTCGCCGACCAGGGCCAGCGTGCGGCCGGGCGGAACGTCCAGGTTGATGCCGGATAGCGCGGGCCGGTCGCCGGCGCCGGGATAGGCGAAGCTGACGTCGGAGAGGCGGACGTGCCCGGTGACCTGGGCCGGGTCGATCTCGACCGGGTGGGCGGGGTCGTCGATCTCGACGGGCAAGTCGAGGTATTCGAAGATCCGCGCGAACAGCGCCAGCGAGCTGATCACAGAAACGCCGGTGTTGAGCAGTCCGGTGATCGGGCGGAAGAGATTGTTCTGCAGGGTGGTGAAGGCGATCAGGGTGCCGATGGAGACGGTGCCGGCGGTGACCGGCAGGCCCGCGGACAGGTAGATGATCGCGGGGATCGCGGCGAAGATGATGCTCAGCGAGGCCATCCGCCAGCGTCCGGCCAGCTGGGAGCGCAGCTCCAGGTCGATCAGGCGGGCCGAGGAATCGGTGAACCGGCGGACCAGGGACGGCCCAGTGCCCATGGTCTTCGCCAGCTGAACACCGCTGATCGACAGTCCCTCTTCGATGGTGACGTTGAGGTCGGCCAGCTCGCGCTGCTGCTGAGTGGTGATGGCCCGGCGCATGCCAGCGACCTTGCGGGTCAGGTAGACAGCCGGCGGCATGACGACGAGCGAGATGAGGGACAGCCGCCAGGACAGGGCGACCATGGCGACCGCGCTGGCGACCACGGTGGTGAGGTTGGCGGCGATGGAGGTCGCGGTCGAGGTGACGACGGATTCCATGCCGCCGATGTCGTTGGTGATGCGGGACTGGACCTCGCCGGTGCGGGTCCGGGTGAAGAAGCCGATCGACTGGCGTTGCAGGTGGCCGAAGACGCTGGTGCGGAGAGCGTGCATGACCTGCTGGCCGACCTTGGTGCTGATCCAGGTCTGGATCACGCCGAAGGCGGAGGCGACGGCGGCCACCGCGACCATGCCGATCACCAGCCAGACCAGGAGTCGCAGGTTCCTGGCCGGCAACGCGGTGTCGATGACCGCGCGGAGCAGGAAGGGAGAGGCCAGGCCGACGATGGAGGAGGCGGCGATGATCGCGATGACGATCGCCAGCTGCCAGCGGTATGGGGTGAACAGGCGGCCGATGCGGCGCAGGGACACCTCGCGCGCCTGTGCCTTCTGCGCGGCGGTGACCGTCCTCGGGCCGCGAGTCCGACCCGTGTTGCTGATATCCCGGTTCGTGGATGGTGATGCCAAAGTTGCTCGATTCTGTCGGGGCGGTCCAGCGCTGGGGTGCACCAGACCTGGTAGAAGCATTAGTGTTGTTACCTCAATTTGAGGTAACAACGGTAGATGCTGGTAACATATTCCGGTGACCCCAGATCGACGCATGACGGGCCGGGGCGACTCAGCCGGCGATGAGACGCTGTCGGACGCATTCTGGTCCGTGGCGCGCGAGCTGCGCGAGGCGTCCCACGACAGCCTGGCTCCCTGGGACATCACCCCCGGCCAGTTCCGCGCTCTGCGCGTGCTCAGGCGCCACGGGACGCTGCGGCTGTCGGAGCTGTCGGACCATCTGCGCATCGCCGCGCGCTCGGCCACCGAGGTCGTCGATGCCCTCGAATTGCGCGGCCTGGTCCGGCGGTGCCCCGACCCCGGTGACCGGCGGGCGACCCTGGTCGAACTGACCGGGCAGGGTGCCGGCGTCCTCGACGCGATCCACGCGGCCCGCGGCACCGAGGCCGAACGGATCTTCGGCCGCCTAAGCCAGACAGACCGGGCCCACCTCGCCCGCATTCTCCGCAAGCTCAGGAACTGATACGCCGGATACTGGGTGCTTACTCCGGCCAGTTGTGCTCAGGCACGACGGTGCGGGCGGCGGGCGAGTCGGCCTGTAGGCCGGGTTCTGTGCACCCGCCCGAAGGCGGGCCGGCGGCCATCCATCTGGGACTGCCGTTGCCGACAGCCTCGTGCGGTCTACCCGCGAGCATCGGGCGGGCCGCCCTCAAACGCTCGCGCTAGCCGCGGCTTCCCAGCCACGGCTTCTCTTGACCTTGCTCCGGGTGGGGTTTACCAAGCCGCCGCAGTCACCTGCGGCGCTGGTGGTCTCTTACACCACCGTTTCACCCTTACCCCGGGACACCAGGCCCCGGGGCGGTCTGTTTTCTGTGGCACTTTCCCGCGGGTCGCCCCGGGTCGGTGTTACCGACCACCCCGCCCTGTGGAGCCCGGACCTTCCTCACCACGCTGGCTAGGCCAGCGTGGCGCGGCCGCCCGGCCGGCTCGCCCGCCGCGCAGCCATGATACTCACAGCCCGGCCAGGTGCCGGGTGTCGTTGAACGAGTGCAGCATCGCGCCGTCGGGATACCAGCCGATCTCGCACAGCGCGGCCACGTCGAGCCGCATCCGGAATAGGGCCGCGGGCGACGGCGCCAGCACCGCCCGGGCCACCATCTCCTTGATCGGGGTGACGTGGCTGACGATCACCAGCCGCGTGCCCGGGTCTACGGCCAGCAGGTCGTCCAGCGCGGCGGTGACCCGCTCCCGGACCGAGGCGAAGCTCTCCCCGCCGGGCGGCGGGGTGTCCGGGCCGGCCCGCCAGGCGGCCATCTCCTCCGGCCACTGCTCGCTGGCCTCGGCGAAGCTGAGCCCTTCCCACTTGCCGAAGCCGGCCTCCCGGAACCGGTCCTCCACCCGCAGCGGCGCCCCGGTGACCGCGGCCACCTCCGCAGCGGTCTGCTGCGCCCTGCTCAGCGGCGAGGTGATGACCGCGTCGACGCTCCCCTGCGCCGCCAGCCAGGTGGCGGCCGCCCTGGCCTGCGCCAGCCCGTGACCGGTCAGCGGCACGTCCACCGTCCCGGAGAACCGCTTCTCCCCCGACAGCGCCGTCTCCCCGTGCCGCAGCAGCAGGGTGGTCACCGGTGGCTGCCCGTCTGGCCGCCAGACCGTACGCGCCGCGGCCGATTGTTCTATTGAACGGCTCGCGCCTGCCTTGGTGCGCCGCCCGGCCGGCCCGGCCGCTTCGTCCATGGCCTCGTTGGCGAGCCGGTCGGCATGTGAATTCTGCGCCCGGGGCACCCAGGTGTAACTCACTGCCCCGAGCTGGCCGGCCGCCTCGCGGGCCTGGCGGGCCAGCGGGACCAGGTCTGGATGCTTGATCTTCCAGTGGCCGGACATCTGCTCGACGACCAGCTTGGAGTCCATCCGCACCTCGGCCGCGGCGTCGGGGGCGATCCCGGCGGCGGCGCGCAGACCGGCGATGAGCCCGGAGTATTCGGCCACGTTGTTCGTGGCGTGGCCGATGCTCTCGCGCGCCTCGGCGAGCACCTCGCCGGTGGCCGCGTCGAGCACCACCGCGCCGTAACCGGCCGGGCCGGGGTTGCCGCGGGACCCGCCGTCGGCGGCCACGATCAGACGGCGCGGCCCCGGCGGCCCGGTCACGGCGCTGGCTCGGTCACAGCGTTGGCCCGGTCACAGCGTTGGCCCGGTCACAGGGCTGGCCCGGTCACAGGGCTGGCCCGGTCACAGGCCGGATTCGGGCGTGCGGACCAGGATCCGGCGGCATTCCTCGCAGCGCAGCACCTCATCAGGCGCCGCGGCCCGGATCCGGTTCAGGTCGACCGTGTTGAGCGCCAGGTGGCAGCCTTCGCACCGGCCGCCGCGCAGCGCCGCCGCGCCCACGCCGTGCTGGGCCCGCATCCGCTCATACAGCTCGGTCAGATCGGCCGGCACGTCCGCGGCGACCGCCGTGCGCTGCCCGGCCGCCTTCCCGGACTGCCCGGCGATCTCGGCCAGCAGCTCGTCGCGGCGGCCGGTCACCTTATCCAGCGTGGCGGCCAGCTCCGTGCGCTCGGCGGTCAGTGACTCGGCGGACTTCTGTGCGGCTTCCCTGCGCTCCATCACCTCGAGCTCGACGTCCTCGAGCTCGGCCTGCCTGCGCACCAGCGAGGCGATTTCGGACTGCAGACCCTCCAGCTCACGCGGCGAGGAGACCTGGCCGGCTTCCATCCGCTCGCGGTCCCGGGCCGCTCTGGTCCTGACCTGCTCCACGTCGGCCTCGGCCTTGGCCTGTTCACGTGCGAGATCCCGCTCGCTGGTCTGTGCCGCGACGATGGCGTCGGCCAGTTCCGCGTCCCGCGCCTCGGTCTGTGTCACCTCGGCGGCCTCGGGCAGGGTGCGCCGCCGGTGCTCGAGCCGACTCAGCTCGCTGTCCAGATCCGCCAGTTCCAGCAGGCGCAGCTGTGTCTCGGGAGATGCCTTCACGCTTCCAACCTAGTCCGCCCACGGCGCAGACCAGCCGCCAGGATGGCGGGAGCGGCTAAATCGGTACCGATGGATTGGTCATCCGGGCGACGATTGCGGCCAGTCGCGGTACACATGAGGATCATGAAGCAGATGCCACACGTTAGCCGGCCCTACATGCCGGGTTACGGCATCGCCGGCCCGGGCGAGGGAAGCGGGCTGCTGCCCTGGTCCTGGGCGGCCGAGCGGCTGACCACGTCGCGCAACTACTGGGTGGCGAGCGTGTGGCCGGACGGCCGGCCGCACGCCATGCCGGTCTGGGGTATGTGGGACGACGCCGTGCTGTGGTTCAGCAGCAGCGCCGGGTCCCGCAAGACCCGCAACCTGGCCGCCGATCCCCGGTGCTGCGTGACCACCGAGGACGCCACCGACCCGGTGGTGATCGAGGGCACCGCCGAGATCGTCACCGGGCAGCCGCTGCTGCAGCGGGTGATCGACCTGATGAACGCCAAGTACGGCACCGAGATGCGGGTGGACTTCCTGGACCCGGCGCGCAACGCCACCATCCGGGTCCGGCCGCAGCGGGTGTTCGGCCTGCGCAGCGGCGACTTCACCGGCTCGCCCACCAAGTGGGCCTTCCCGCCGTAGGTTGCCTTTCCGGCCAGGAAAGTACTGCTAAAGGACCAGCACCAGGATGGGCCGGCCGGTGGGGTGGGCCGCGCCGCCAGACGGCTCGACGGTCAGCTCCACGGTGTCCCCGCCGCGCAGCCCGGTCGCGATCACCGGGGACGTCATGCCGTGCGCGGGCCGGGGCAGCATGGCCGCGGAGCGGGCACCGGGCGGCCCCATCAGCCACAGCTCGTAGGCCTTGCCCGCGGGCAGGCTGGGCAGCCCGGCCGAGCTGAAGGCCAGCGCGCGCTCCCGGTGCGACATGACGACCGTCGCGGTCCCGCCACCGGTCACCGTGGCGCTCATCATCTTGGCGTCCGGCGCGGTCAGCACGGCGGCCAGCATGTGCTCACGGTTCTGCGCCTGGTTCAGCCGGTGCTGCGTGCCCATCGCCATCACCCCGAAGACGACCGCCGCGACGAGGAACACCGCCGCCAGCGCGGTGACGAACGGGCGGGCCCAGCCCAGCTGGGTGGCCAGCACGCGGCGCCGCAGCGCCGGCGGCGCCAGGCGGCCGGCCCGGCGCCACCCGCCGGCCCGCCAGGAGACCCCGGCCGCCTCGTCCGGCACCGGTGGCAGCTGCCGGGTCCTGGCCACCTCGGCGAGCACCCGCTCGCGCAGCCGGCCGGCCGGCGCGACCGCGGTGGCCGCGGCCAGCCTGGCCGCGGTCTCCTGCAGGCCGCGCACCTCGGCCGCACACGCCTCGCAGGCGCTCAGGTGGCGCTCGAACCGCTGCCGGTCCCGCGGCGGCAGCGCGTTCAGCGCGTACGGGCCGGCCAGCGTGTGCACGTCGGGCCCGCGAGCCATCAGGCCACCCCCAGGCAGTCACGCAGCCTGATCAGACCGTCCCGCATCCGGGTCTTTACGGTGCCGAGCGCCACCCCGAGCAGGCCGGCCACCTCGCGGTAGGTGTAGCCGCCGTAGTAGGCGAGCACGATCGACTCGCGCTGCAGTTCGGTCAGCGAGCCCAGGCACCGGCGGACCCGCTCCCGGTCCAGCTTGGCCTCGACCGCCTCCGCCACCCCGTCATGGGTCTCCTCGGGAGCCGCGGCTCCCTCGTCCCGGCGCGCCGCCGCCTGAGCCGAGCGGACCCGGTCCACCGCCCGCCGGTGCGCGATCGTCGCCACCCAGGCCTGCGCGCTGCCGCGGGCCGGGTCGAACCGGGAGGCGGTGCGCCACACCTCCAGCAGCACCTCCTGGGCCACCTCTTCGGCCTGCGCGGGGTCCCGCAGCACCCGCAGCACGAGCCCGAACACCGTCGCCGCGACCTGCCCGTAGACGGCGCTGAACGCGTCCTCGTCGCCGCGGCCGGCCCGGTTGAGCAGGGTGGCCAGGCCGGCGGCCGCCGGCTGCTCCGGCAGGCCAGGGTGAAGAATTCCGTCAGCCATGCCCACGCCCATGCTTGTGATTCGGAACCGGAATAAAGTGGGATTGGTTTTCCGCGCGGCCAATCCGCGCACACCCCTGGCACCGAATCTCCATCATGACATCCGAGCGTGACAGATCCCGGCTGCTTCGCGGCGGCCTAGCCGGCCTGCTGGCCGGCGCCGTAGCCGTGGGCGTCGGGCAGTTCGTGGCCGGCCTCATCGCACAGGTCAGCTCCCCGGTCATCGCCGTGGGCTCGGCCGCGGTCGGGCTCGCTCCCGCCTCGGTGAAAGACTTCGCGATCTCCGCGTTCGGTTCCGACGACAAGCTCGCCCTGCTCACCGGCATCTACGTGCTGCTGGGGCTGTACGCGATCGCGGTGGGGCTGGCCGGCGCCCGGCGGCTGGTCTACGGCCTCGCCGGGCTCGCGGCGTTCGCCGTCATCGGCCTGATCGCGGCGGGCACCCGGCCCGGATCCACGCCCGCCTGGCTGGTCCCGACCTTCGCCGCCGCGGCGGCCGCCGCGGCCGTGCTGGTCATCCTGCTGCGCAGCATCCCGGCCCGCGGGGCGCCGGACACGGATGCGACGGACACCCAGCGGCGCTTGTTCCTGCGCACCGGGGTGGTGGCGGCGGGGGTGGCCGTGGTGGGTGGCCTGGCGGGGCGGGTGCTGGCCGAGCGCGGCGCGGTCACCGCGGCCCGGGCCAAGCTGCGGTTCCCGCGGCCGGCCAGGCTGGCGCCGCCGCTGCCCGCCGGCACCAGCCTGGATGTCGCCGGGCTGAGCCCGTTCGTCACCCCGAACCCGTCCTTCTACCTGGTGGACATCGAGCTGGTGCTGCCCCAGGTGGACCCGACCGGCTGGCAGCTGCGCATTCACGGCATGGTCGAGCGTGAGGTCGTGATCAGCTTCGCCGACCTGCTGCGGCGGCCGCTCACCGAGGCCTGGGTGACGCTCTGCTGCGTGTCCAACCCGGTGGCCGGGCCGTACATCGGCAACGCCAAGTGGCTGGGCGCCAGCCTGGCCAGCCTGATCCGGGAGGCGCGCCCGCTCGCCGGGGCCGACCAGATCCTGTCCACCTCGGTGGACGGGTACACCACCGGCACGCCGGTGCAGACCGTGCTGGACGGGCGGAACGCGCTGCTGGCGGTGGGCATGAACGGCCAGGCGCTGCCGGTGTCGCACGGCTTCCCGGCGCGGATGGTGGTGCCGGGGCTGTACGGCTACGTGTCCGCGACCAAGTGGGTCACCGACATCAAGCTGACCAAGTTCTCCGCGGAGAGCGCCTACTGGGCGCAGCGCGGCTGGTCGCAGCAGGCCGTCATCAAGACCGAGTCCCGGATCGACGTGCCGAACGGGTCCAAGATGCTGACCGCGGGCCGCACCCCGGTCGCCGGGGTGGCCTGGGCGCAGCACCGCGGCATCGACGCGGTGCAGGTCCGGGTGGACCGCGGCCCGTGGCACGAGGCCCGGCTGGCCGCCGTGCCGGGGATTGACACCTGGCGGCAGTGGGTCTGGGAGTGGGACGCCATCCCGGGCCACCACCTCATCGAGGCGCGGGCCACCGATGGCACCGGGCACGCGCAGACCGCGGTGGCCGAGCCGCCCGAGCCGAACGGCGCCAGCGGCTACCCGCAGGTCGCCGTCATGGTGCACTGAACCCGCACCGGCACGCCCGGCGTGCCCGCAGCGCAGGCGGGCTCAGCGTAAGAGCAGCTGGTCGCGCACGTCGGCGGACAGGTAGGCGCCGAGCCACCGGCTGAGCTCGTCGTACGGGCTGCGGCGGGCGGCCTGGTCCGGCCTGGGCCGCGGGCGGCCCGGCCTGGCCAGCCCGGGCGGCGCGCTGGCCAGCCGGAGCGAGGTGACGTGCGGGCCGAGCCGGGCCGGCGGCGCCGCCCGGTACCGGGCGCCGGGCACGCTACTGGCCCGGCCGGAAAGATGCCCCACGGCACCTGCCTGGCCGGAAGGACGCCCTACGGCGACGTTCACCGCCGACGGGCTGAGCACCAGCACCGGGCAGGAGATGTCCAGGCCGCGGCGGAGCTTGCGCTGCGCCTGCGGCAGCACCTCGGGCAGCCGGGTGCCATCCGCGGTCCCCGCGGCCGGGCGGCGCTGCGCGGTCCAGGCGGCGGTGCCGCGCGGCGCGGACGCCGCGGCCGGCTGGCCGATGGCGAGCAGCCGGTACAGCCAGTGCTGGCTGGGCCCGAAGTCCGGATCGGCCATGATCAGTGCCTCCGCCGGGCCGGCCGCGCGCCGCTCGTGGCACCACAGCGCGGCGATCACCGCGCCGGCCCGGTGCGCGCTGACCAGCACGACCCGGTTGCCCTCGGCCTGACGGACCTGCCGTATGGCCGCGTCCAGGCAGCCGAAGTACTCGGCCAGGGTGGCTTCCCGTGACCGGGAGCGGGCGGCGCGGATGTCGGCCACGTAGAAGTGGAACCCGCGCTGCAGATACCAGCCGGCCAGGTCGGGCTGGACTTGAGGGTCGGCCAGGCAGTGCACGTACAGCGCGGCCCGCCTGCTCGGCCGCGGGCAGGCGCGCCGCGCCAGCTGTGCCACCAGGACCGATTCATCCCCTGGCCGCCGCGGCAGCGGGACCGCCTGGTAGCCGTGCCCGCGATCGTCCTGCGCGGTGCTGAGGCTCATGAGACCCCCGTCCCGCCGGCGCGACCCCCATGCGCCGGCACTGACCCTATGCGGAGTCTGGCACTGCCTGCAGGATTCCGCATGGCAAACGCGTTATACACATGTTACGGAACGTAATTGAGGGGAAACCGGCGGCGAGAACCGGACACGTGGTTTCCTGGAATGCAGGATTGCGGGCCTGCTCGCCGTGGCCTGGCGGCGAACAAGGCCCGATCCTGCCGGAATGTATGGAGTCGCTGCGGCCTGCGTGGGTATCGCTATGGCGTGGGTCTACCGCGAGTCCAGCCGCGCAGCCGTTTAGCAGGATTATTGGGTTTTAGCGTTTGTGGGGATGAGTGCACATTGCACCTCAGGCGGGCAGGATGTGTCACATAATGAGCGGGGGACCCCCGGGCGAGCCGGGCTGACAGGAGCCGACCAGAGATGTCCAACACGGCAGACGTGACGGCGACGCTGGCACCTGGGGCGGCCGGCGTGCAGCCGGAAGGGGTGGCGGGCGCGGGCTCGCCCGCGCCGGCGGCGGCCGAGCCGTCCGAGTCGCTGGTCCCGAGCCCCGCGGCGCGGACTCTTACGCTCGGTATCGACCTGTCCGGGCGCATCTTGCAGTGCGACCGGCACGCTCCCAAGTTCCTCGGCCGCTCCCCCGGTGAGCTGCTCGGCGCCGAACTCGGTGACCTGACCGCCGACTCGGTGGAGCAGCGGGAGGCACTGGCCGGGCTGATCGACGCGGTGCGGTCCGGCCGGGAGAGCACGGCGATGCTCTCCATCAAGGCGGAAAAGGGCCGGATGACCGACGCGGTGGTGATCGTGCACCCGATGACCGCCACCGACCCTGACCTGTCCGCGCTCGCGGTGATCAGGCTCCCGGTGCCCAGCGACGAGCGGTTCCTCGACCCGGCGGTGATGCGCCGGGCGCTGCTGGACGACTCGTTCACCCGGGTCGGCGGGGCGCTGGACATCGACCAGATGGCCCGCGAGCTGATGGACGTCATCGTGCCGCACTTCTGCAACGCGGCGGAGCTGTCGGTGCTGGAGTCGCTGGTCGGCGCGGACGAACTGCCCGCCGACGCGCTGAACTCCTCGCATCTGCTGCGCCGGCTGGCGGTGGGTTATGACGACGAGGACGCGGGCTGGGACGCCGCCTTCCCCACCGGCGAGGTGCTGCACTACCCGCCGGGGTCGCCGTACGTCGGCTGCATGGACAGCGGCGAGCCGGTGCTGGAGGGCACCGTCTCGGCCAGCAGCGCGGCGGAGATCGCCGGCGCGTGGCGGCGCAAGCCGGTAGCCGACCTGCTGTCCGGCGCCTCGATGCTGATCCTGCCGCTGATCGCCAGGGACACCAACCTCGGTTTCTTCGCCTGCATCCGCAAGCCCGGGTACCGCAAGTTCGACCCCTACGACACCGAGATCGGGATGGAGTTCGCCTCCCGGGCGGCGCTGTTCATCGACAACGCACGCCGGTACAGCCGGGAGCGGGCCACCGCGCTCACCCTGCAGCGCAGCCTGCTGCCGACCGGCCTGTCCGCCCCCTCGTCGGTCGAGGTCAGGCACCGCTACCTGCCCGGCAGCAAGCTCATCGAGGTCGGCGGGGACTGGTATGAGTCGATCGCGCTGCCCGGCGCCCGGGTGGCTCTGGTCATCGGGGACGTGGCCGGGCACGGTGTGCACGCCGCGGTCACCATGGGCCGGCTGCGGGCCGCCATCCACACGCTGGCCGGCCTCGAACTGCAGCCGGCCGAGGCGCTGCAGCAGCTCGACGAGCTGATGCAGACGCTGGGCGAGCGCGAGCCACACTTCGCCACCTGCGTCTACGCCATTTTCGACGCGGTCAGCGGGAGCTGTGAGTTCGCCTCGGCCGGGCACCTGTCGCCGCTGCTGGTCCGGCCGGACGGCAGCACCCAGTTCCTCGACGTGCCGCCCGCTCCCCCGCTCGGCATCGGCGGCGGGCCGATCGAGAGCAGGCGGTTCGAGGTGGACGACGGCAGCCTGCTCGTGCTGTACACCGACGGGCTGGTGGAAGTCCGTGGCCAGGACATCGACGACGGGCTGGCCAGGCTGCGCAATGTGTTCGGTCCTGGCGCCACCGAGCGGCCGCTGGAGGACCTGTGCAAGGCGACCCTCGACGGCGTCTATTCCGATCAGCAGCGTGACGACATCGCGGTGCTGCTGGCCCGGCTGAGCCGGATCCCGGACGGGCATCACGTGTCCTGGACGCTGGAGGGCACCCCGGAGTCGGTGCGCCGGGCCCGCGTCCTGGTCAGCGGGCAGCTGGCCGAATGGGGGCTGGCCGACTCCGCCTACACCACCGAGCTGCTGGTGTCTGAGCTGGTCACCAACGCGCTCACGCACGCCGGCGGCGAGGTCTCGCTGCGGATGATGATCGACCGTGCGCTGGTGTGCGAGGTGTTCGACGACGCCGCGGCCATGCCCAAGCTGAGGAACGCCGAGGACGACGACGAGAGTGGCCGCGGGCTGCACGTGGTCAGCCAGCTAGCGCAGCGCTGGGGCACCCGGCGCACCCCGGCGGGCAAGGCGGTCTGGTTCGAGCTGCCGCTGCCCGACACCGGGAACTGAAGCGGTGCCCGGCCACGCCTCTCAAGATCGCACCCGGTAGACTGGGAGCACGCGAAGGGGAGTAGCTCCATCGCCGGGCAGCCGTCATCACGGCCCACAGGCGGATTGCGCTGCGGCAGCAGTTGCTGGCGCCAGCTGGGCCCGGCTCCCGGGGGACCGCACCGGTACTGGGCGAGACCTTCGGCCGCAGCTGATGCTGCCGTGCCGGAGCCGCCCTCGCGCCCCGGTGCGGCGGGGAAGGAGCCCGTGTGGCGAGCATCGCCGCCGCCCTGACCGCGTTCGCCATCGTCCTGGTGGCCGAGCTCCCGGACAAGACCGCACTGGCCAGCCTGGTGCTCGGCACCCGGTACCGGCCGCTGCCGGCGCTGTGCGGGATCGCCGCGGCCTTCACCGTGCACGTGGTGCTGGCGGTCGTGGCCGGCGGGCTGCTCAGCCTGCTGCCGCACAAGACCCTGGAGATCGTCGTGGGAGTGCTGTTCCTCGGCAGCGGGCTGGTGCTGCTGATCCGCCGCCAGTCGGCGGACGAGGAGTCCGCCCCGCAGCGGGACGCGCGCGGGTTCTGGGCGATAGCGGCCATCGCGTTCGGGGTGATCCTGGTGGCCGAGTTCGGTGACCTGACCCAGCTGGTCATCGCGAACCTGGCGGCCAGGTATTCCGACCCGGTCGCGGTGGGCGTGGGCTCCGTCGTGGCGATGTGGACGGTCGGCGCGGCCGCGGTGTTCGGCGGCCGTAACCTGCTGCGGCTGGTGCCGGCCACCCTGTTCACCCGGGTGGCGGGCGCGATCATGCTGGTGCTCGGCGGATTCAGCCTGGCCGGGGCGTTCAGCTAGAAGGCGTTCACAGCAACCTCCGAGGATGCACTGAGGAATCCCGCAGGGTGGAGCGAGAGACTTTGCTCATCAGCAGGCAGCGTCACATCCCCAGGGGGCTCAGGATGGATACCCGCCAGCAGGACGCCTCCCCCGCCCGGTCCGGCTCCGGCCGGCGGCGCCGGGCGTCCCGCCGGGCGCGGGCGGCCGGGCTCGCGGCCCGGGCCAGGCGGCGGGCAGGCTTCGCGCCACCGCTCACCGCGCTGACCACCAGCCGCGCACCCAGCCACGCCATTTCCGCCGCGTCATGATGCCGGCGGCCGCGGGCTGCGAAGGGGCACCCGCGTCCGCCGGCTGGTCGGCGCTCGGTGCCCCGGTTCAGCTCGTCGTCACCGAAGCGGACCAGCTGGAACGCGGCCACGCGATCCTGGCCGCCGAACTGATCGCGGTGGACACGGTGTGCGGTGCCCGGCCCGGCTCCGAGCTCGCCGAGCTGAGCCAGGCCGACCCGGTGGACGGCGCACCGGCCCGGGACGGCCACGGGCCGGTGCGGGTCAGCTCGCTGCTGGCCGACGCCATCGCCGCGGCGCTGCGCACTGCGCGGCTCACCGGCGGCGACGTGGACCCGGTGGTGAGCGGCGGCCTCGCCGGCGACGGGACCACCCGTGGAGCCGCCGACCGGGCTGGCGGTGGGCCTGGCGGCGGGGATGAGGGCGGGCGGGCCGGCGGCACCGGGCGCACCGGCGGGACCGCGGGCGGCGGGCTCGACGTGCTGCTGCGGCCGCTGCCGAACTGGCGCCAGGTGCGGCTGGACACCCGGTCGCGGCTGCTGTGGCTGCCACCCGGGCTCCGTCTCGACCTCGGCGGCACCGCGACCGCGTGGGCCGCGGACCGCTGCGCGGCGCGGCTGGCCGCCCGGCTGGGCTGCGGCGTGCTGGTGGGGCTGGGCGGGGATATCGCGGTGGCCGGCCAGCCGCCGGCCGGCGGCTGGCGGATCCGCGTGCAGGACACCACCGGCACCGACGGTGACGGGCCGCCCACCGTGGTGGCCATCCACGACGGCGGGCTGGCCACGGCCAGCGCCTCCGCCCGCCGGATGCGGCAGGCGAACGGCGCGCTGCGCTCCATCCTGGATCCGCGCGCCTCAGCGACAGCCGCGCCATACTGGCGGACCGTGTCCGTCGCCGCGGCCCGCTGCGTGCTCGCCAGGGCCGCGAGCAGCACGGCGATGATCCGCGGCCGGCACGCCGAGCCGTGGCTGTCCTCGCTCGGCCTGCCCGCCCGGCTGGTCGGCCTGGACGGCCGGGTGCGCACGGTGGCGGGCTGGCCGGGCCGCGGCTGAGCTCAGGCTCAGAGGTTTTTCAGAGCATGCGCAGAGGAAGCGTTGCCGCCGGCCGCGCATCATGATGTCTATGAGCATGACCAGCCAGGCGGGAGCCACGGTGCCGGCCAGCAAGGTACCGGCCACCCCGGCCCGGGCGGGCGCGCCGGCGGGCGGCCACGGTGAGGCCGGCTCGCCGGTACGTGTTCTCGTGGTCGACGACGAGCCGAGCCTGGCCGAGTTGC
Source organism: Streptosporangiaceae bacterium (assembly GCA_036501145.1). Classification (GTDB taxonomy): domain Bacteria; phylum Actinomycetota; class Actinomycetes; order Streptosporangiales; family Streptosporangiaceae; genus PALSA-505. The sequence continues at coordinate 22,197 of DASYAV010000209.1, forward strand.
TGTCCAGCGTGCTGCGGTTCGAGGGCTGGGACGTGCGCACCGCCGCCGACGGCCTGGGCGCGGTGCGCGCCGCCCGCGAGTTCCGCCCGGACGCGGTGATCCTGGACGTGATGCTGCCCGACATCGACGGCCTCGAGGTGCTGCGCAGGCTGCGCCAGGAACAGCCGCGGGTGTGCGTGCTGTTCCTCACCGCGCGCGACGCCGTGGAGGACCGGGTAGCGGGCATCACCGCCGGCGGGGACGACTACGTGACCAAGCCGTTCAGCATCGAGGAGGTGCTGGCCCGGCTGCGCGGCCTGCTCCGCCGGGCCGACCTGACCCGCACGCACAGCGAGGAGGAGCTGTCCGTCGGCGACCTGACCATGGACGAGGAGGCCAGGGAGGTGCGCCGCGGCGGCGAGCTGATCGAGCTCACCGCGACCGAGTTCGAGCTGCTGCGGTTCCTGATGCGCAACCCGCGCCGGGTGCTGTCCAAGGCACAGATCCTGGACCGGGTGTGGAACTACGACTTCGGCGGCCAGGCCCACGTCGTCGAGCTGTACATCAGTTACCTGCGCAAGAAGGTGGACGCCGGCCGGGAGCCGCTCATCCACACCGTCCGCGGCGTCGGTTACGTGCTGAAACCGGCCGGCTGATGAAGGGCTGGCTGGCCTTGCGGGGATGGCTGGCCCGGCGTACGCTGCGCGGCCGGCTGATCGCCGGGCTGCTCATGCTGCTGGCCATCGCCTGTGCGGTGGTCGGCGGGACCGCCTACTTCGCCACCAACCGGTTCCTGCTCATCCAGCTCGACGACCAGCTGCAGGCGTCGGCCAGGCTCTACGCGGACGCCTGCAACCACGACCATGGCGCGCCGTCCGGCGGCGCGCATCCCGACGACGACGCTGACGGGGACCACGGCCCGTGCGGGACGTTCCCAGGCCAGGCTCAGGGAACCCTCGACGCCTACATAACCAACGGGATCTCCACCCAGGCCGTGGTGAGCGGCAAGTGCAACCTGGCCACCTGGGAGAAAAAAGCGCTGGGCGCGGTGCCCAGGGACGGGCAGCCGCACACCGTGAACCTGCCCTCGCTCGGCAGCAGCTACCGGCTGCTGGCCTCCTCGGGCCCGGACGGCAGCCTGCTGGTCACCGGCATGCCGACGGCCAGTATGGAGTCCACCCTGCACAACCTGGAGGTCACCGAGCTGGCCGTGTTCGCCGCGGTTCTGGTGCTGGCCGGGGTGCTCGGCACCGGCCTGGTGGGCACCTCGCTCCGGCCGCTGCGCCGGGTGGCCGCCACCGCCTCCCGGGTGACCGAGCTGCCGCTCGCCGACGGGCAGGCCACACTGTCTGAGCGGGTGCCGGACACCGACCCGACCACCGAGGTGGGCAAGGTTGGGATCGCCTTCAACCGGATGCTCGGGCACGTGGACGCGGCGCTGGCCCGCCGGGCGGCCAGCGAGGCGCGGCTGCGCCGGTTCGCCGCCGACGCCAGCCACGAGCTGCGCACCCCGCTGGCCGCGATCCGCGGCTATGCCGAGCTGGCCCGGCGTCACCCGGGCCCGGTGCCGGACGAGGTGGCGCACGCGCTCAGCCGGGTGGACGCGGAGTCCCGGCGGATGAGCGTGCTGGTCGATGAGCTGCTGCTGCTGGCCAGGCTCGACGCCGGCCGGCCGCTGGAAGCCGAGCCTGTCGACCTGACCCGGCTGGCCATCGACGCCACCAGCGACGCGCGGGCGGCCGGCCTGGAGCACCACTGGGTGCTCGAATTGCCCGGCGAGCCGGTCATGGTGCGCGGCGACGGTCACAGCCTGCATCAGGTGCTGGCCAACCTGCTCGGCAACGCCCGCGTGCACACGCCCCCCGGCAGCACGGTGACCGTGCGGCTGGCCGCGGCCGGCGGGCAGCGGGTGGAGCTGTCGGTGACCGACGACGGGCCGGGCATCCCCGCCGCGCTGCGCCCCGACCTGTTCGGCAGGTTCGTCCGCGGGGACAGCTCCCGGTCCCGGGCCTCCGGCGGAGCCGGGCTCGGCCTGGCCATCGTGGACGCCGTCGTCGCCGCCCACCGGGGCACCGTCCGGCTGTCCAGCCGGCCCGGGCGCACCCGGTTCACTATCACGCTGCCCCGGCTGGGCGGCGAGGCAGGGCCGCCCGAGACCCAGGCCGGACCGCCCGAGGCACCGGCCGCGCCGCCCAGGGCCCCGGCCCGGCCGGCCTGACCGGGCCCGCCACCGGACGGCCGCCGCCCATTAGGATGGCGCGGACGCAGCGCCCGGCCCCGCGGGCGCATGGACCGGATGAGGGAGCGCGGTGCCCGACAGCGGAACCCGGCCACCTGAGGCCGCCGGGCAGCAGCCCCCAGGAACCGCACGGCGCGGCACGCCGGACGGCGACGTCACCGCGCGGGTCGCCGCGCTGCTGGATGGCATCGGGCCGGTGCTGGGCATCGACGCCGGCGGCACCAGCACACGGGCCGCGCTGGTGGCCGGCGGGACGGTCCGTGAGCGCTACTCCGGCGGCCCGTTCAACTTCCTGCTGTCCGGCGATGGTGTGCCGCCGATGGCGGAGATGATCCAAGCCGCGGCGCCTGCCGCGGCCGGCATCGGCGTGCCGGGCATCGCCCGCCAGCCCGGCGCCGCCACGGCGTTCGGCGCCGCGGTGGCGCAAGCCAGCGGCGTGCCCACCCGGGCGGCGTCCGACGCCACGGTGGCCTGGCTGGGGGCCTTCCTCGGCGACCCCGGCATCGTCGTGATGGCCGGCACCGGCGCGGTCGCGGTCGGCGGCCGGGCCGGCTCGCTGGCGATCGTCGGCGGCCACGGGCACCTGGTCGGCGACGAGGGCAGCCGCTACTGGATCGGCCGGGCGGCGCTGCGCGCCGCGCTCGCCGCCGACGAGGGCACCGGCCCGCCGACGGCGCTGTCGGCCGCGGTGGCCGCCGCGACGGGCGGTTCGCTGTATGACCTGATGACCCGGGTGCAGCGGGCGCCGGGCGACCGGGGCCCGCTGGTCGGCCTGGTCCCGGCGGTGCGCCGGTGCGCCGAGGCAGCCGATCCCGACCCGGTGGCACTGGGCATCGTGAACGACGCAGCGGCGGCGCTGGCCGGTCTGGTCAGCGGGCTGCGGCGGCGGTTCGGCGAGCTGCCGGTCGCGGCGGCGGGCGGGGTGTTCAGCATCCGGCCGCTGTGGCAGGCGTTCCAGCGGCTGACCGGCGCAGGCAAGCCGCTGGCGCCGCCCGAGGTGGGCGCGGCGCTGCTGGCCGCGAGCGTGGACGGGCCGCCGGCCGGGTGGGACTCATGACAGGCCGGGCGCAGACGAAGGGGGAATGGGAAGGCGGGCAGGGCGCGGCGAACCCGGGCCGGGCGGTCCAGGAGGTGCTCGACGCGGCGGTCCGGGCCGGCCGGACCCCCGGGGCGGTGTTCCTCACCGGCCGCCCTGGGCTCGCCACCGAGGCGGCGGTGGCCGGCCAGGCACAGGTGCTCGGCGGCCCGGCCCGGCCGATGCACCGCGGAACGCTGTTCGACCTGGCCTCGCTGACCAAGGTGACGGCGACCCTGCCGGCCGTGCTGCTGCTCGCCGAGCGGGGTGACCTGGCGCTGGATGACGAGGTGCGGAGGTTCCTGCCGGGCTTCACCGGCGGCCGGCGGGACGAGATCACCGTCCGGCAGCTGCTGGCGCACACGTCCGGGCTGCCCGCGGAGATCAAGTTCTGGCAGCTGTACCGCGACCCCGGGGAAGCCGCCCGGGCCATGCTCGGCACCCGGCTGGAGCATGCGCCGGGAAGCACCGTGGTGTATTCCGACATCGGCTTCATGCTGCTGGGTCAGCTGGTGGGCGCGGTCGCCGGCGCACCGCTGGACGCCGTCGTCGCCGAGCTGGTCACCGGCCCGCTGCGGATGACCAGGACCGGCTTCCGGCCCGGCACCGGTCCGGACGCCGAGCAGGCGGCGGCGACCGAACTGCAGCCCGGCGGCACCGCCCTGTGCGGCATCGTGCACGACGAGAACGCGCGGTTCTTCGGCGGCGTGGCCGGGCACGCCGGGCTGTTCGCGCCCGCCGACGACCTGGCCCGCTACCTTCAGCTGGGCTGGCTGGACGGCCAGCTGCTCTCCCCCGCGATGCGGGCGGAAGCGTGCCGTCTGCAGACCGCGGGGGCCGGCGGCAGACGCGGCCTCGGCTGGGTGCTGCGCGGCGACGCGCAGGACGCGCTGGGTACCCGCTGGCCAGCGACCAGCGCCACGCACACCGGGTTCACCGGGACCAGCCTGGCCTTCGACCCGGCCAGCGGCGGCTGGGCGGTGCTGCTCACCAACGACGTGCACTTCGGCCGGGGCCGCGGCCTCATCCGCGGGCTCCGCGAGGCCGTGCACGACCGCTGCGCGCCACCCCCGGGTGACTACTTACCGGCGGTGCGCCGCCTGCCGATCGCCGCGTAGGTGCGCTCCAGCGCGTCCACGGTCTCCTCGAAGTTGCGCTGCGCGACCAGCGCGAAAACACAGTCGATGACGGTGAACTGGGCGATCCGGCTGGTCATGGCGCCGGTCCGGAACGTCGTCTCCCTGGCCGCCGTGGTCAGCACCAGGTCGGCGACCCCGGCCAGGGCCGAGCGCGGGTGGTTGGTCAGGCCGATCGCGAGCGCTCCGTTGGCCTTGGCCACCCGCAGCGGGTCGATCGTGTCCAGGGTGGTCCCGGTGTAGGAGATGCCGACCACGACGTCCTCGGCGCCGAGCATGGCCGCCGAGGTGAGGGCCATGTGCGTGTCCGTCCACGCATACACGATCTTCCCGATCCGGTGCAGCTTCTGCTGCAGGTCGATGGCGACCAGGCCGCTCGCGCCGACGCCGTAGACGTCGATCCGCCGGGCGCGCACCACCGCGTCCACCACCTTGACCAGCACCGCCAGGTCGATCTGCCCGATGGTCTCCTCGACCGCGCGGGCGTCGGCGTGCCCCACCTTGCGCACCACGGTGCCGATGTCGTCGTCGGGTGCGATGTCACCCGACACCGAGCGCCAGGTGCCCGCGGCGCCGTGGCCGGCCGTGGCGGCCAGCGCGATCCGCAGTGCGGGGTACCCGTCCAGGCCGATGGCCCGGCAGAACCTGATGATCGTGGTCCCGGACGTCTGGGCGCGCTCCGCGTACTCCGAGATGGTCCATCGCGCCGCCCGGCCCGGGTCGCTGACCGCCAGCCGGGCCACCCGCTGCTCGGCCGGCGCCAGGCTCGGCATCAGAGCGCGGATGCGCACGACCACGTCGACTGGGGCCTCGGGCTCCGTCGCCGAGTCATTCTGCCGCGCGGACGCGGCCCCTGGACGCCGTGCAGTGGCTGCTCGCCTCGCCGCCATCGCGCCCCACCTTCCATTCGCTCCCGTTGACCGCCCCGCCGTCCCTGCCCGGCAACTGCGGCAGCAACCCGGCACAGCGGTCACCCCTCCGCGGACCGGCCAGGGGCTTCTCCCCGATGGGCAGGCCACCGCGGAAAGCCTGGCACAATTGATGCATCCGTGCCTGACTGGCTTCCCCCGGCCCGTGGGTCGGTGCCGCTGGCATGTTACTCGGCGATCAGCTTACAGCGATCACGTAGATAATTGCCGGTATGAACGGCCTGGCGCGCCGTAAATCGCGCGTCAAGCACATCCGCCGCATACCCCCACGGCCACTAGTCTTAGGTATGAAAGTCACCATCCGCGTGCTGATAACGTTGGGTAATGCCAATGAAGACGCGGGCGGTACCTGCTTCCCCGCGAAGGGTTGCATTGATGTCCGCTCCTGACGCCCGTCGGCTGGCCCGGCTCGCAACCGAGCAGGCCGGTGCCGAGTTCAGCGACCTCGACCGGCTGCCGCTGCCTGAGCTGGTACAGCTCATGGCCGAGCAGGCCCGCCGGGCGGGTGACGCGGTGGCGGCGGCGAGCGGTGTCATCGCGCCCGTGGTCGAGGCGGTGGTGAAGCGCCTGGCCATCGGCGGCCGGCTCATCTATGTGGGCGCCGGCACGGCCGGCCGGATCGGCATGCTGGACGCGGCCGAGGCCGCGCCCACGTTCAGCGTCCCGGACGGGATGATCGCGGCCATCCTGGCCGGCGGCCAGGAGGCCTTCGGCGCGGCCCAGGAGAACGTGGAGGACGATCCCGCGGCCGCCGCGGACGCGCTGCAGCGGCTGGGCGTAGGGGAACGCGACGCGGTGCTCGGCATCTCGGCCAGCGGGCGCACACCGTACGTGCTCGGCGCGGTGCGCCGGGCCAACGAGCTCGGCGCGGTCACCGCGGGCCTGGCCTGCAACGAGAACACGCCGCTGGGCGCACTCGCGCAGTTCCCGATCGAGATCCCGGTGGGCCCTGAGGTCATCGCGGGATCGACCCGGCTGAACGCCGGCACCGTGCAGAAGATGGTGCTGAACATCATCTCCACGGCGTCCATGGTGCGGCTGGGCAAGACCTACGGCAGCCTGATGGTGGACGTCCGCCCGACCAACAGCAAACTGCGTGAGCGGGCGGTCCGCATCGTGACCGCGATCACCGGTGTGACGCCGCGTGAGGCGCGCCGCGCCCTGGTGGCCAGCGGCTGGCGGCCCAAGGTGGCCAGCATCGTGGCCAGCCATCACCTCGACCCGGAGGTCGCCAGCGACCTGCTGGACCGGCACGCCGGCCGGCTGCGCGACGCGCTGGACGCCGCCGCCCACGGCTGAGGCTCAGCAGGCCTCGGCCACCACCATCGCCTCCATCGGACGGGCGGCGGTGCCGCCGACGATGCTGGCCAGGACGATCGCGCCGACGACGAAGACGGTGCCCAGCCAGGCCATCGTGCCCACCGGCAGCAGGAACGCGCCGATCAGCCGCGCCGCGCAGTCGGCAAGCAGAACCAGCCCCCAGACCGCGCTGAACAGCCTCTCGTACCGGTGGAACCGGGCCGACCCGGCGGCGAGCCGGTCCCAGGCCGCGGACCGGCCCCGGTCGCCTCTGGTGAGGAACGGCCTGAGCGCGGCGGTCATCAGCGGCCGCCCCAGTGCGGCTGAGATCAGGATGGCGGCCCCGATGACGCTGCTGATCACGGCGTCTTTGGCGATCATCATGCGCGGGTCGCCGGTCCAGAAGCTGACCGCGACGCCGGCCACATTGACCGCCAGCATCAGCGCGGCGAGCAGGTTGAGCGTGCGGTCGGCGGCGATGCCGGCGACCGCACGCACGGCCGGGATGATGCTGCTCAGCGCGAGCGAGACCCACACGCTGAGCCCGGCGGCGTTGTGCAGCACGAAATAGGCGGCGAGCGGGGCGGCCACGTCGATGAGCAGCGGCCGCAGCGCCGTGGCCATGTCCGGCCGGGCGGGCCCGGGCCGGGCAGGCTGCGGGGCGCCAGCGCCGGAGCCTGCGGCGGTGGGCTGCGGGGACGCGGAACCGGGGCCTTCGCTGCGGGAGGTCGTTGTGATGAGCATGAGCCGAATATTATGTTAGACCTAAAATTAGGTCAAGTCCACTATCTAGGTTTGACATAATTTTATGCTAGCCTGCTGCTCATGGCGGCCGGACTGCGCGAACGGCGCAAGCAGGAGACGCGGCTGGCCATCTCGGATATCGCGACCCGGCTGTTCGCCCAGCGGGGCTTCGACTCGGTGACGATCTCCCAGGTGGCCGAGGCTGCGGGCGTGTCGAAGATGACGGTTACCAACTACTTCCCACGCAAGGAGGACTTGGTCTTCGACCGCGCGGAGGCGATCATCAGCGGGCTGGCCGACGCGGTCAGTGCCCGGGGTCCCGGGGAAGGCCTGCTCACCGCGGTCCGCCGTGACTATGCCGCCGCGGTCGCCCGGCGCGATGCCACGCTGGGCGTCAGCAGCCGGGAGTTCGCGCAGATGGTTGAGCGGAGCCCGGTGCTCGCGGGCCGGATGCGCGAGATCCTGGATCTGCGGGAGCAGGCGCTGGCCGACGCGATCGCCGCCGAGGCAGGCGAGGACCGCGTGCAGGCCCGGCTGGTCGCCGCCCATCTCGCGTTGGTGCACCGGGTGCTGTACGCGGAGGCCAGCCGGCGCAGCCTCGCTGGGCAGGGCCCGGCAGAGATCTTCGCGGTGCTCGCAACCGAAGCGGAACGGGCCTTCGCCATGCTCGAGCCGACCCTCGGCGGTTATGGCGTCCCGCCGGCTGATCGGCCGCATCCGGCGTAACGGCCCAGGACGCCGCCGCGGTAGCTCCGCATCCGGCGTCCCTGATCCGTGCCGGGCAGGTCTCAGAACCGGTCGAGCAGGTACGGCATGCCGCCGAAAGCGCTGTCCAGCAATGCGTCAGCCGTCTCGTCTCCCCCGCTGGCCAGCCCGGCCCGGCGCAGCGTGGCGGCCGGCGTGCCGGCATACAGGGCGGCCAGTCCCCGGGCGCCGAGCGCGAGCGGCCGGGCCCCGGCGGGTTCACCGGCCCGGGTCAGCGAGCCGCGGCCACCGCTCACCTTCAGCTGCCACCAGCCGGCGTTGGCCGGCCGGGTGTCGTCGGTGACGTGCAGCAGCAGGGTCAGGTCGGCGGCGAGCGGGAAGCCGCGGGCCGCGACGGCCGCGGGCGCGTCCACCACCCGCAGCATCCAGTCGTCGTGATCGACGGCGTCGGCGACCGGTTCGGGGGGCAGCCACCACAGCGGGTCGGCGGGCGCCAGCCGGGCGCGGACCGTGTCGGTCAGCCAGCAGTTCGAGCCGACGATGGCCCACAGAGCCCTGGTGGTCTGCGGCGACGCGGCCACCGCGCAGTACACGAACACCTCGTCGTGGCCGTCGTGCCAGGTGTAGCAGAGCACGCCGTCGTCAGCCAGGTAGCAGAAGTTCTGCGGGTCGGCGAGTGCCTGCCGGAGCACCGTCTCCCCCGGCACGCTGGGCCCGCAGTCACGGGCCGCGGTGTGCACCCGGTGCAGCACCTCGCGCACCTGCGGCACGTCGTCGGGCCCGGCGCGGCGCACCCCGGAGACCGCCTCCCTGGTGGACGCGAGCGACCGCAGCGCGTGGGCGGGGAACACCGCCTCGTAGGAGGTCCCGGCCACCTCCCAGCCCAGCGACCGGTAGATCGGGAACGTGCTGGGAAACAGCACGGCCAGCGGGTAGTTACGGCCGGCGATGGTCTGCAGCAGCGCCGTCACCAGACGCCGGCCCACGCCCCGGCCGCGTTCCTCGGGTGCCACGCCGACACCCGCCACCCCGGCCATCGGCACGGACCGGCCGTGCCAGCACTGCAGCATGTCCTGGAACCGCGCCATGGCGAGCAGCCGGGAACCGTCGAACGCCCCCAGGATCCGCTGCTCGCACAGATCCGGCTCGCTTGCCGCGGCCCAGGACGCGCGCCCCGCCTCGGTCAGCCGCCCGAACGCCCGGCACCTGAGGTCAACGAGCGCGCGCATGTCCCGTTCCGGATGCAGCGGCCGGACTGCGATGCCGTCACCCGGCTCCCCTGCGGGCCCCATGGCCGTCAGCTGAGCTTCTCCATCACCTCGTCGGAGACGGAATAGTTCGCGTACACGTCCTGCACGTCGTCGGAGTCCTCGATCGCCTCGATCAGCCGGAACACCCGGCGGGCGTTCTCCTCGTCCAGCGGCACCTCCATGGTGGGCAGGAACGCCGCCTCCGCCGAGTCGTAGTCGATGCCTGCCTCCTGCAGCGCGCTGCGCACCGCCACCAGGTCGGTCGGCTCGCTCACCACCTCGAACGACTCACCAAGGTCGTTGACCTCCTCCGCGCCCGAGTCCAGCACCGCGGCCAGCAGGTCGTCCTCGGACAGCCCGTCGTTGCGGCCGGTCTTGCCGACGATCACCACGCCCTTGCGGTGGAACAGGTAGGCGACCGAGCCGGGGTCGGCCATCGAGCCGCCGTTGCGGGTGAAGGCGGTGCGCACGTCGGACGCGGCCCGGTTCCGGTTGTCGGTGAGGCACTCCACCAGCACCGCGACGCCGCCGGTGGCGTACCCCTCGTAGGTGATCGACTCATAGGCGGCGCCGCCGCTCTCCAGCCCGCCGCCGCGCCGCACGGCGCGGTCGATGTTCTCGTTCGGCACCGAACTCTTCTTGGCCTTCTGGATGGCGTCGAAGAGGGTGGGGTTGCCCGCCGGGTCGCCGCCGCCGCTGCGCGCCGCCACCTCGACGTTCTTGATCAGTTTGGCGAACAGCTTCCCCCGCCGGGCGTCGACCGCCGCCTTCTTGTGCTTGGTGGTCGCCCACTTGGAGTGACCGCTCATGATAAATCTTCCTTCACAATGTCGACAAAGAGCTGATGCAGCCGCACGTCCGGCGTCAGTTCGGGGTGAAACGCCGTGGCGAGCAGCCTGCCCTGGCGGACCGCGACGATCCTACCGGTGCCGGAGTCCGTACCCAGAACTTCTACCCCCGGGCCGGCCTGCTCCACCCATGGCGCCCTGATGAACACCGCCCGCAAAAGCGGCCCGGCCAGCCCGTGCAGCGCGATGTCGCTCTCGAACGAGTCCACCTGGCGGCCGAACGCGTTACGCCGCACCGTCATGTCCATCCCGCCGAACGGCTCCTGCCCGCCGGCCGCATCCACGATCCGGTCGGCCAGCATGATCATCCCGGCGCAGCAGCCGAACGCCGGCATGCCCGCCTCGAGCCGCTTGCGCACCGGCTCCAGCAGGTCGAACGCCACCGCCAGCTTCCACATCGTGGTGGACTCGCCACCCGGGATGATCAGGCCGCTGACCTGGTCGAGCTGCCCGGGAGTGCGCACGGCCACCGCGCTGGCCCCGGCCGAAGCCAGCGCACGGGTGTGCTCCTCGACGTCCCCCTGCAGGGCGAGGACGCCGATGGCCGGGGCCGGGCTTTGCTGCCGCGTCACCAGCCCCGGCCCGCGTAGTGCTGCTCGGGTGGCAGCGTGTCCAGGTTGATGCCCACCATGGGCTCACCGAGCCCGCGCGACACCTTGGCGATCACGTCCGGGTCCTGGTAGAACGTCGTGGCCTTGACGATGGCCGCGGCCCGGGTGGCCGGGTCGCCGGACTTGAAGATGCCCGATCCGACGAACACGCCCTCGGCGCCGAGCTGCATCATCATGGCCGCGTCGGCCGGCGTGGCGATCCCGCCCGCGGTGAACAGCACCACCGGCAGCCTGCCCGCGGTGGCCACCTCGGCGACGACCTCATACGGCGCCTGCAGTTCCTTGGCCGCCGTGTACAGCTCGTCGGCCGGCAGCGAGGCCAGCCTGCGCATCTCCGCGCGGATCTGGCGCATGTGCCGGGTCGCCTCGACCACGTTGCCGGTGCCGGCCTCGCCCTTCGACCTGATCATGGCGGCGCCCTCGGCGATCCGGCGCAGCGCCTCACCCAGGTTGGTGGCGCCGCACACGAACGGCACGGTGAACTTCCATTTGTCCACGTGGTGCGCCTCGTCGGCCGGGGTGAGCACCTCGGACTCGTCGATGTAGTCCACGCCGAGCGACTGCAGCACCTGCGCCTCGGCGAAGTGACCGATCCGGCACTTGGCCATGACCGGGATGGATACGGCCTGGATGATCCCCTCGATCATGTCGGGGTCGCTCATCCGCGCCACGCCGCCCTGGGCACGGATGTCGGCGGGCACCCGCTCCAGCGCCATCACCGCAACCGCGCCGGCGTCTTCAGCGATCTTGGCCTGCTCCGGGGTGACCACGTCCATGATCACGCCGCCCTTGAGCATCTCAGCCATGCCCCGCTTGACCCGCGCGGTGCCGGTCTGCGCTGTGCCGGTGTGCACTGGGCCGGGCCGGGAGTCGCCGGGCAGGGTCTGGTCGGATGTGGACTCGGGCACGTTGAACCTCACTAGAAATTCGTGGCTGCTCTTCCATGGTAGTTGCGCCCGCCGGCCTGCCTGTGCGGGCCCGGCTGGCGCGCCGCCCCTGGGAATCGGTCTCTTGCCAACTGGGTCCCCGTTTGACAATGTTGGGCGAACCTGGACATCGGGGGACAGCGGGCGGGAGCGGCCACCGGGCCGCCCAGCGCGGGTGGCCCCCGCCTCACTGTGAAGGGGACGAATTGATCGCGATCAAGAAGCACCTCGTTCGCACGGCGGCTGTCGGCGCTCTCGGCGTCACCGCCGTGGCCGGCTTCGTCGCACCAGCCTCCGCCGCTTCGGTCGCGGCCCCGCATCTGGTGTCCGCGGGCGTGGCCGTGGCGGCCGCTCCGAACACCAACATTCAGGGGTCGCCGGCGAAGTGGAGCCCGACCAAGCTCAGCGTCGCGACGCACAAGGGAACGAAGTGCACGACGGCGAAGGTCTCCTTCAACATCACCAACAAGACGAAGAAGTCTCAGGCCATCCAGGAGAAGTCGGGCAGCGGGAAGACCACCATCGGAACGGTGAAGCCTGGCAAGAAGGCCGGCATCTGCGTGCTCAACGCCTCGTCGGGTGCCAAGGGCCAGCTCTACATCAAGGGCTCGAAGTCGGTCCTGACCATCACCGTTAAGTAGCGGATCCGCACGTGCCGCGCCTGGCCGGCGCTCAGCTGGTCAGGCGCGGCATGTCGACACCGTCGTCGGACGTGCCCGCCACCAGCGAATCGTCGATCTCGAAGAACTCAGGGAACGGGGCCCGGCCGGCCAGCCGCAGCGCCCGGGCCAGCAGCCGGCGCCGCGCGGAGATCGTGGCGGCCACCGCGTCGTTGTAGAACTTCCTGGCCAGGAACACCTGGTGCGCCGCGGCCTCCAGTTCGGTCAGCAGTTCCTCCGCGCCGCCCGCATCGCCGACCGTGTCGCGAAACCCGGGCTGGCCGAAGGCGGCACGCAGCGCCCGGGACAGGTCACTCTCGGCTTGCTCCCGCGGCCTGCCGCTGGCCCGGGCGTCGTGCGCGGCCTCGGCCAGCAGGACGCTGGTCGCGGGGTCGAGCAGCCCCGATGAAGCCAGCTCGACGGCGACACAGTTGCGCCGCAGCAGCGCCGCGTCGAGCACGGCGCGGGCAGCCTCGAGCCGTGCGTGCAGCCGGTCGAGCCTGCCCGCCCGCCAGGACACGTAGACGGCGAGCAGCACGGCTGCCGCAGCGATCAGCAAGATGTCGGCGAGCACGAGGAGACCCCTGGGTTGGCGGATGTGGCCTAGCGGAGGCGGGCGGCCACGGCGGCGACCCTGACCTGGCTCGCCCCGGACACCACGGTCTCGTAGACCCGCACCACGTCGCGGGCCACCACAGGCCAATCGTAAGCGCGGACCGCCTCCGCGGCGGCCGCGGCCAGGCTGGCCCGCCGCTGCGGGTCATCGAGCAGCCGCTCCGCCGCACCGGCCAGGGCGGCGGGATCACCCGCGGTGAACAGTTCCCCCGCCTGCCCGCCGCGCAGCACCCGGCGGAACGCCTCCAGGCCGCTGGCCACGATCGGCGCCCCGGCGGCCATCGCCTCGGCCAGCACGATGCCGAAGCTCTCACCGCCGGTGTTGGGCGCGCAGAACACCTCGACCGAGTGCAGCACGCGCGCCTTGTCTTCCTCGCTGACCATGCCGAGCAGCACCACCCGGTCGCGCACCTGCGGGCTGACCTGGTCCAGTGCCTCGTCGGCGTCGCCGCGGCCGGCGATGAGCAGCCGCAGCCCCGGCCGCCGCGGCGCGAGCTCGTTGAACGCGGCCAGCAGCACGGCCAGGCCCTTGCGCGGCTCGTCGAACCGGCCGAGGAAGCCGATCGCGCCGCCGGATCCCGGCCAGCCGGGCAGCGGGTCGGCCTTGGCGTACCGGCGCACCGCGACGCCGTTCGGGATGAGCACCGCGTCGCCGCCGAGATGCTCCACCAGCGTGGTGCGGGCGGCCTCGGAGACGGCGATCCGCGCGCTGATCTTCTCCAGCGCGGACTGCAGCATCGGCTCCGCGGCGTGCATGATCCGCGACCTGGGGTTGGCGGTGTGGAACGTGGCCACGATCGGCCCGGTCGCCACCCAGCAGGCCAGCAGGGACAGGCTGGGCGCGGCCGGCTCGTGCACGTGCAGCACGTCAAAATCGCCATCGCGCACCCAGCGGCGCACCCGGCTCGCGGACAGGAACCCGAACGACAGCCGGGCCACCGAGCCGTTGTAGGGCACCGGCACCGCCCGGCCGGCCGGCACCACGTAGCTGGGCACCGGGACGTCGTCGTCGGCCGCTGAGATCACCGAAACCTGGTGGCCGAGGTCGATCAGCGCCTCGGCGAGGTCCCTGACGTGCGACTGCACCCCGCCTGGCACGTTCCAGGTGTACGGGCAGACTAGGCCGATCCTCATCCGGCCCGCCCTCGCTCATTCGCCGGGCCTCGCTCCGTCGCGGGCCCCCGCTCCGTCGCTGGCCTCGCTCCGTCACCGCTCTCGCGGGCGATCGCCGCGGCCAGCCGGTCCGGGTCGAGGTCGCTCACGAACACCCGCTGCAGCATGTGCCAGTCCTGCGGGTGCTCCCTGATCGCGGCCTCGAAGACGGTGGCCAGCTGCTGGGTCATCGCCGCTATCTGCTCCTGCCTGGTCCCCTCGGCGGGCACCGGGATCTCCTTGTGGATGTGGGCTCCCCAGCCGGTGTCCCTGTACCACAGTGTGACAGGCATCAGCGCGGCGCCGGTCTGCACGGCCAGCGCGGCGGACCCGCCCATCATCCTGGCCGGCTCGCCGAAGAACTCGACCTCGATCCCGGCGCCGGTGACGTCGCGGTCGGCCAGCAGGCAGATCAGCCGCCCGGCCCGCAGCCGCTGGGCCAGCACGCCGAACCGGCTCACTCCCCCGGTGGCGGGCAGCACCTCCATGCCCAGGCTCTCCCGGAACGCGACGAACTTGTCGTACACCGACTCCGGCTTGAGCCTTTCAGCGACCGTGGTGAAGCGGTCCACGCCACAGGCCACGATCCAGGCGCCGGCGTGCTCCCAGTTGCCCATGTGCGGCAGCGCGAAGATCACCCCGCGGCCGGCCGCCAGGTGCTCGCGCGCCGTGTCGTATTCGCCGGTGCAGTCCATCTCGTCCAGGATCCGCTCGCGGCCGATCACCGGCAGCCGGAACACCTCGAGCCAATACCTGGCGTAGGACCGCATCGCCTCGCGGGACAGCGCCCGCAGTTCCTGTCCGGTCGCGTCCGGGCCGATCACCCGGCGCAAGTTGCCCTCCAGCACCTGCACCCCGGGCCCCTGCCGCCGCCAGCCGATGTCGGCCACGGCCATGAACGCCGCATGCGCCCACGACTCGGGGACCCGGCACACCAGCTTCCAGCCCAGGCTGTAGGCCACCCCGGTGAGCCGCTCACTGAGCGACGGCATAACTTCCCGCCTTCCCCCGTCATGATCGCCTGCCGGACGGCCAGCACCCGCTGGAAGAACGTCACGGCGCTCAGCGCGGCGAGGGCCCACAGCCCGATGGCGAGCACGTAGGGCACGCCCAGCCCGGCCAGGCCGGCCGCGAGCAGCCCGATCAGCAGCCGCTCGGAGCGCTCGGCGATGCCGACGTCACAACGATAGCCGAGACCCTCGCCGCGTGCTTTCGCGTACGACACCAGCACGCCGGAGACCAGGCAGAACAGCGCCACCCCGGCGAGCAGCCTGCTGTGCCCGCCGAGCATGAAATACAGCGTCAGCCCGCCGAACACCGACGCGTCCGCGATCCGGTCCAGGGTCGAGTCGAGGAACGCACCCCACGGGCCGCTGGTGCCCTTGATCCTGGCCAGCGTCCCGTCCAGCATGTCGGCGAACGTGAAGAACCAGCAGACCATCGTGCCGGCGAACAGCTCCCCGATCGGGAACAGGGACAGCGCCCCGGCGCAGACGCCGACCGTGCCGATCACCGTCAGCGCGTTCGGCGTGACGGGGGTGCGGGCAAGCGCCCGGCCGACCGGGTCCAGCACCCGGGCGAGCGCGGGCCGTATCGCGTTCAGCATGGCCGTCCGATACTACTGGCGTATCATCCGGGCACCTGACCAGCCGCCCCGGAGAAGGCGACGTGGGGGGGATTGCCGTCAAGGGGTTGTGGCGAGGCGGCGGACGGGTAAAAGGTGGCACTAAGACTGACGGAAACTTAACGGGAGGCGACGCCAGTGGCGGATAAATCGGGCGCGGGAGCCGCGGGCGCCCCACAAGCGGCCGGCCAGACGAGCCCAGGCGGCGTGCGGAACGTGGCACTGGTCGGCCATTCCGGGGCGGGCAAGACCACGCTGGTGGAGGCGCTGCTGGCCTTCACCAGCACCATCCAGCGGCCCGGCCGGGTCGAGGACGGCAGCACGGTCAGTGATTACGACGAGGTTGAGGTCCGGCAGCAGCGCTCGGTCAACCTCGCGCTCGCGCCGATCAGCCACGCGGGGGTGAAGGTGAACCTGCTCGACACCCCGGGGTACGCCGACTTCACCGGGGATCTGCGGGCCGGGCTGCGGGCGGCTGACGCCGCGCTGTTCGCGGTGTCCGCCGCCGAGGGCGTAGACGGCCTGACCAGGATGCTCTGGGAGGAGTGTGCGAGCGTCGGCATGCCGCGGGCCGTGGTGATCACCAAGATCGACCATCAGCGGGGGGACTTCGACGAGGCGCTCGCCGCCTGCCGCGACGCGTTCGGCGACTCGGTCGCCCCGCTCTACCTGCCGGTGGCCGGGGACGACGGCGCTCCCCGCGGCCTCATCGGGCTGCTCTCCCAGCGGTTCTACGACTACTCCGGCAGCGAGCGGGCCGAGCGCGACCCGGAGGACGGCGACAGCGCGCGGATGGAGGAGCTGCGCGGCGAGCTGATCGAGGGGATCATCCAGGAGAGCGAGGACGAGACCCTCATGGACCGGTACCTGGGCGGGGAGTCGGTCTCCACGGAGGTGCTGATCGAAGACCTGGAGAAGGCCGTGGCCAGGGGCAGCTTCTACCCGGTGCTGGCCGTCGCCTCCTCCGCCTCCTCCGCCACGACGGACTCCGGCGTGATCGGCATGGCGGAGCTGCTCGAGGTCATCACCCAGGGGTTCCCGTCGCCGCTGGAGCACCCGCTGCCGCAGGTGAGCGCGGTGTCCGCGACCGGCGTGCCGGGGCAGGCGGTCGGCGACCTGAGCTGCGACCCGGACGGGCCGCTGCTCGCCGAGATCGTCAAGACCACCTCCGACCCCTACGTCGGGCGGATCAGCCTGGTGCGGGTGTTCTCCGGCACGCTGTGGCCGGATCAGACCGTCCATGTGTCCGGGCACGGCCGGGTTTCCCGGGGCCACCCGGACCACGACGATGAAGAGCGGATCGGCGCGCTCACCTCGCCGCTGGGCAAGCAGCAGCGTCCCATTTCCGAGTGCCCGGCCGGGACCATCTGCGCCGTCGCCAAGCTGACCACCGCCGAGACCGGCGACACCCTTTCGTCGAAGGACCGTCCGCTGCTCATGGAGCCGTGGTCGATGCCCGAGCCGCTGCTGCCGGTCGCGATCGTCGCGAAATCCAAGGCCGACGAGGACAAGCTGTCGCAGGCTCTGTCCCGGCTGGTCGCCGAGGACCCCACCATGCGCCTGGAGATGAACGCCGAGACCCGCCAGCTCGTGCTGTGGTGCATGGGCGAGGCGCACGCCGACGTGCTGCTGATACGGCTGTCGTCGCGCTACGGAGTCTCCGTCGACACCGTGGAGCTGCGGGTGCCGCTGCGCGAGACCGTGTCCTGCCAGGCGCGCGGGCTGGGCCGGAACGTGAAGCAGACCGGCGGGCACGGGGAGTACGGGATCTGCCGGATCGAGGTGGAGCCGCTGCCGTCGGCCGCGGGGTTCGAATTCGTGGACAAGATCGTCGGCGGTGTGGTGCCGCGTCAGTTCATCCCGTCCGTGGAGAAAGGCGTGCGCGCGCAGCTGGAGCAGGGCGTGCTGGCCGGCTATCCGATGACCGGGGTGCGGGTGACGCTGTACGACGGCAAGGCCCACTCGGTGGACTCCTCGGACATGGCGTTCCAGAAGGCCGGGCGGGCCGCGCTTCGCGACGCGGCCGAGAAGGCATCGCCGATGCTGCTCGAGCCGGTGGACGAGGTGTCGATCCTGATACCGGACGAGTACGTCGGGGCGGTCATGTCAGATTTGTCGGGCAGGCGGGGGCGGGTGCTCGGCACCGAACCGGTCGGCACCGGGCGGACCCTCATCCGCGCGGAGGTGCCCGAGCTGGAGATCACCCGGTACTCGATCGACCTGCGTTCGGTGTCGCACGGAACCGGGTCGTTCACCCGCGGTTACCTACGGCACGAGCCGCTGCCCACGCACCTGGCCGGGAAGGTGGCCGCCGCCTCCCGTCCCGAGTGAGCCCGAACCGTCCTGAGTGAGCCCCGAGAACATGCCGGTGGTCCCTCGGTCAGCCGCTAGGCAGGCCAAGGGTCCATCGGCATGGTCATTCAGTCCGCTAGTCCGCTAGTCCGTTGGCCAGGCGTCGGCGAGGATCTTGCGGGTATCGGCGACCAGCTGCGGCAAG
>DASYAV010000210.1:0-126237 GCA_036501145.1 Streptosporangiaceae bacterium
CTGAGCAGATCACCGCGCTGGAGGCGCTAGTCGCTGACTTGCGGGAGCAGCTGGAGGCGGCGCTGCGGGCATCGTCGCGGAACAGCTCGAATTCCTCGGTGCCGCCGTCGATGGACGATCAGCCGGGGCGGCAGCCGCCGAGGAAGCAGCGGCGTGCGGCGGAGCGGGCGGAGAAGAAAAGGCGGGGGAAGCAGCCGGGCAGCCCGGGCGCGTCGATGGCCTGGGAAGTCCCCGACCGTACCGAGGATCATTACCCGGAAGGCAGCTGCTCGTGCGGCCTGGACCTGGCGGATGCCGCTGACCTGGGGGTTGCCCGGTCGTTTCAGCAGGAGGAGATCCCGGCTGCGCCGGCGCAGAGGGTGCAGCATGACCTGCACGTGGCGAGGTGTTCCTGCGGCCGGGCGCACCTGGCGCCGCGCCCGGCGGGCGTGCCGGATTCCGCGCTGTCCACCGGGCCGCGGCTGCGTGCCCTGGCGGTTTACCTGGTCGTCTTCCAGCATGTTCCCGTAGAGCGGTGCCGGCAGCTGATCGCCGACGTCACCGGCGCCGCCGTGTCGGACGGGTTCATCCACTCGTGCCTGGCCAGGGCGGCATCCCTGGCCGCGGACGTCGTGGCGCTGATCCGCGTCCTGATCACCGCCGCGCCCGTGGCCGGGTTCGATGAGACGACGCTGCGGTCCGGGCCGGCCGGGGAGAAGAAGTACGTCCACGGCGCTTTCACCGGGGAGTACTCGGCGTTCTGGCTGGGCACCCGCAGCCTGGAGACCATGAAGGAGGCCGGGATCCTGCCGGGCTTCGCCGGGATCGTCGTCTCCGGCCGCTACCAGAACTATTACAGCGAGACCTGGGAGAACGTCGCCGGGCACCAGGCGTGCCTGTCGCACCTGCTCAGGGACTTCGAGGACTGCGCCGAGAGTTACCCGGACGCGGTCTGGCCGGTGCAGGCGCAGCGGGCGCTGCGCGGCATGATCCATGCCTGGCACGCCACAGTTGAGCAGGGACTTCCCGCCATCCCCGGCGACGTGCTCGCGCCGCTGGAGCACGAGTTCCGGCACGCCGTCCTGGCCGGCCTGGCCAGCGTTCCCCGCGTCCCCGGGCCGAAGAACAACACGAAGCAGCGGCCCGGCCGTGAGCTGCTGGAATTCTGCCGGGACCGCAAGGACAGCGTGCTCTGCTTCACCGCGGACACCAGCGTCTGGCCGGCCAACAACATCAGCGAGCGCGGCGTCCGCCCTCTCAAGACCCAGCAGAAGATCTCCGGCCGCCTGGCCAGCGACGACGTCACCCAGGACCGGCTCGACATCAGAAGCTACATCGACACCGCCCGCAAGCACGGCAAGAACGCCATGGACGTCCTGCACGACCTCATGCCCGGCAGGCCCTGGCAGCCGCCGCTCCCGGCCGCCGCCAGCCCATAGTGGCCGGCGCGACACCACCAATTCCGCCCTCACCGTGGGGAGACACCTATGGCGTCGTGGCAGGACCTTGAGCAGGGCGCACCGCGCATCGCGCTGCCTGGGCGCGCACGGCTGGAACAGGCACGCGTGGCCCTGCTCGGCACACTCCGCCGGGACGGCTCGCCCCGGATCAGCCCGGTCGAGCCGTCCTTCGCACGCGGCCAGCTGATGTTTGGCGCCATGACCTGGTCCGGCAAGGCGCGTGACCTTCACCGGGACCCTCGGTGCGTGCTGCACAGCCCGGTCAGCGAGCCGGATGCTGGCGAGGCCGAACTGAAGCTTCACGGGCTGGCGGCGCTCGCCGGCGACTCGCTGCGTGACGCCTGCCGGGGAGCATGGTGGTCCGGCCAGCCGCGCCCGGCAGCCGACGTCTTCCTCCTGAGCGTGACGGAGGCGGTACTCATCGAATGGGACCTGGAACGCGGCCAGATGACCGGCACGCACTGGTCACCAGGACGCGGGCTCTGGGAGCACACGCGCCGCTACCCCTGACCGGCCCAAGCCATCTGCCGCCCACGAGCCGGCCATCCACACAGCCGACGCGTCGGGAAGGACCTGAATGGATACCTGCACCGGCTCGTGGAGCCGATCCACCTGGTCACCAATTTCTCCGAGGGGCGACGGATGCGCTCCTGGCGCTCACGCGAAGAGCTTGAGCGGATTCAGGCCCTTCCCCTTCCCGGCAGCGACGTTCGGGAACTCTGGGTGTTACCAGTGGTGCCAGTGCACGACCTCACCGAACGGCCGGCGGTCGGGGTGGCTCAGCGGGCGCAGTGGCCTATCGGCTGGATAGCCCAGGCCGATCATGTACACGGCGAGGTAGCCGTCAGGGAATCCCAGCACCTGCTGCGCTCGCCGCTGGTCCCTGACGGCCGAGTGGCCGGAGCCGATGCCCAGGTCAGCGGCGGCCAGCATGATGAACGCCGTCGCCTGCCCGAAGTCATACAGCAGCGTGCCGTGGCGCCGCTGGTCCTCGGGTTCTTGTGCGACCAGGACGATCGTCGCCGCCGAACTGGCGATGTGCCTGCCGCCCTGTTCCCAGGCTTTGGCCAGCTCGGTCAGCTGCTCGCGTCCGGTGACGACCACGAAGTGCCACGGCTGCCAGTTCTGCGATGACGGCGCCCGCCGGCCGGCCTCGAGGATGTGCTCGAGGTCTGCTCTGGCGATGGGCTGGTCCGTGTACTGGCGGACGTTGCGGCGCGCCCGGAGGGCATCCCACGTCTCCATGGAACAGTCCTATCGCATGGCTGCCCGGAAGAGGGGCTACTGTCTGCCCGCCGCTGCGCCCGTACCGGGCAGGCCCGCCTGGCCGTGATCATTTGCGTGAGCGCGGTGTGCCGCGTTCCCACCAGTCGATGGCTTCAGCGTCGGTAGCCATGCGGTCCAGGAGGCTGGCGATGAACTCGGCGTGGGATCCGCCGCCGTGGCCGAAGCAGAACTTCCAGAGCTCGGCCGCGGCACGGTGATAGTGGTGGATCGTCTCATCCATGTCATAAGCGTCGACCCCGCCGGCCCGGTAGCGGTCAATTGCCGTCTCGACGTGGCTGAGCAGTTCGGTCAGCTGGGACTGGTGGTAGGCGCCGACCCGTTCGACGGCAGCGCGGCGTTCGGCTTTGCTGGCCACCGTGGAACGGTACCGCGTCCCGGCCAGACCGGTCGCGGCATCCGCCGGGACGGCCTGCGTGGCCGCCCGGCTGGAAACAAAGGCCGCCATGATCGCTCCTCCGCGTCGGCGGCGAAATCAGAAATCGACCCGGATGTAAACAGCCAAATGGCTGAAATTACGCAGTGAAACTCTTAACACATGTCCCGGGCAAAGCCGGGTTACCTTCGCATGTGAGCGCTCACATCCGGGCAGGAACGGCAACGCACGCCCAAACACAGCAGCCCAAAATAACAGCCTAAGAACGACAGTGTAACCGGAACAAATCGGAACCAAAACGACAGTGCATCCGGAACGCACACCGTGCATCGGGAACGAAACTGTGAGGTGATCTCATGCGCACAACTGCCGGCTGGCAACTCCGCAGAACAGGTACCCGGCGACGGAGGCGAGGGTTCGGCGGTGGCGCGGGAACGGCCGTGGCCGGGCGACAGAGGCGAGGGGTCCGCGGTGGCGCGGGGCGCGGCGTGGCCGCGGTGGTCTCGGTCGCGGCGGTGACCGCCGCGCTGCTGGCCGGGCAGCCGGGCGGCGCACAGGCGGGCGCCAGCCGGGGGACGGCGGCGGGCGGCGGCTACGGAACGGCGGCGCTGGGCGCACGGTACCGGCCACCGCCCGTCTACCCCTCGGTGGGACCCGGCACGCACTTCCTCAACGACGACGCGCTGCTGAGCCACGCCACGCTCAACGATCCCGGCTGGTACAAGTCGCAGGAGGGCTGGTACCAGGCGAACATCCCGTTCCTGCAGGTGCCGGACAGCAAACTCCAGCAGGTCTACTACTACCGCTGGAGCGTGGTCAGGCGGAACCTGGAGTACACCGACCCGGCCAACGGCTACATCTCCACCGAGTTCATCCCGCCGGTGGGCTGGGGTGACATCTTCAACGGGCTGAACGACGCGGCCGGGCACCAGATGTACGAGGACCGCTGGCTGCGCGATCAGCAGTACATGAACGACTACGAGCGATTCTGGTTCACCGGGGCCGGCGTTCCCTACGCGCACCACTTCAGCGCGGACTGGATCGACAACGGCGTGCTGGCCCGGGCCGAGGTCAACGGCGACACCTCGTTCGCCACCGCACTGCTTCCCGAACTGATCCGCCAGTACAACGGGTGGAACGGCCAGTTCGACAAGGCGATGGGGCTGTACTGGTCGATCCCCGCCTACGACGCGATGGAGTACGAGCCCGCGACCCTGGAGAGCAGCAACACGTTCGCCGGCGTCCCGACGTTCCGGCCCACGCTCAACGCCTACCAGTACGGCAACGCCCGCGCGATCGCGACGATCGCGAAACTGGGCGGGAAACCGCAGGTCGCCGCCGAGTACACCGGCAAGGCCGCGGCGCTGCAGACGAACCTGCAGAAATGGCTCTGGGATCCGCGGCGGAAATTCATCTACGACATGTTCGATCACCACAACCCGCAGCACAAGCTGCTGGACACCCGCGAGGAGGTCGGGTTCATCCCCTGGTACTTCGACATGCCGGAGGCCTCGGACGCGTCGATGTGGAAGCAACTGTTCGAGCGGCAGGGATTCTGGGCGAAGTACGGCCCGACCACCACCGAACGGCGCAGCCGGTGGTACATGTACCAGGCCGTCCAGCCCAACGGCTGGGACGGTGGATGCTGCCACTGGGACGGGCCGAGCTGGCCGTTCGCCACGTCGCAGACCCTCACCGGGATGGCGAACATGCTCAACGACTACCCGCACCAGCGGTACGTGACCAGGGCGAAGTACGACCGCCTGCTGCAGGTCTACGCCGACACCCAGTTCGAGGACGGGCACCCGTGGGTGGCCGAGGCCGCCAACCCGGACAAGCCGGGATGGATCTACAACGCCGAGGACCACAGCGAGCACTACATGCATTCCTCGTTCAACGACCTGGTGATCAGCGGCCTGATCGGGATCCGGCCGGGGCTGGGCAACGAGCTGACGGTCAACCCGCAGATCCCGGCGGGCTGGAAGTACTTCTGCCTGGAGAACGTGCCCTACCACGGGCACAACGTCACGGTGATGTGGGACCGGGACGGCACCCAGTACCACGCCGGACGGGGCCTGCACGTCTACGTGGACGGGAAGCTGGCCGCACGGTCGGCCACCATCCACCGGCTCACCGTGCCGATCCCGGCCAGCCGGGTTCTGCCCACCGACCAGCCGCGGAACAAGGAGTGGGTGAACGACGCCGCCAACCTCAGCGGGACCGGCTACCCGAAGCCGATCGCCTCGTACACCACCCCGCAGAGCACCCCGTGGCAGGCGGTGGACGGGCAGATCCTCTACGACCAGTACGAGCCGGTCAGCCGCTGGACGGACTACAAGTCACCGAACGCCACCGACTGGCTGGGCGTGGACTTCGGCAAGCCCACCCCGGTGCAGGACGTCCGCATCTACCTGTCCGGTGCCGGCGGGGACTACGGCGGCCCGGCGTCCTACGTGCTGCAGTACTGGACGGGCAGCGCCTGGGCCGACGTGCCGGGCCAGGTGCACACGCCGGCCAAACCCGTGGTCGACGACCTGAACCGGGTCACCAGCCCGACCGTGGTCACGACGAAGATCCGGGTGCTGTTCCGGCCCAAGGCCGGGCCGTACGGCTACCCCGCGGTCACCGAGCTGGAATCGTGGGCACCGCCGGCCAGCGCCCAACTGCGCATACCGCCGCTCAGCGCCACGGCGGCCCGGCTGGCCGCGGCCAGGCCACTGCCCCCGCGGTAATCACGCGGCCCTGCGATCACGGTCACTCTTGGGCGTGATCATGGGGCACTGCCGCCCGCCTCGCGGAAGGCACCGCGGGGCGGACGGCAGTGGGGTGGTCAGGTCCTCGGCATGGGAACCGGCGACTTCAGCGGTTTCGCCGGGCACAGGTTCACCGGGTAGATCTTCCGGAACTCCGAGGAGTAGTGGTACGGCACGCCCTTCGGCCCGGTGTAGTAGACGCCGTAGTCATAGGTGCCGTACTCGTGCACCTTGCCGAAGTCGTTGACCGTCAGGCCCTTGTAGTCCTGACCCTCGCCCCACGTGCAGCCGTCGACATGGGTCGAGTAGAAGTACGGGTAGAAGGCGGCCGGCTGCCCGTCATCGGTGATCGGGATGTGCGTGCAGCCGGTGTTGTTGTAGATGTCGCAGTGCTGGTAGGGGCTGCCGGACTCGTTCAGCGGCAGGTCCGTGACCAGCGCGTTGGCCGAATAGTTGATGTTGTAGTGGGATCCGGTCAGCGGGCTGCTGAACATGATCGGGGTCGGCCGCGTCGGGTCGCCATTCGGCCAGTCCTTCAGGTATGACGTACCGTCCCAGCCGAGGTTGCCACCCACGCACCCGCCGATCTTGACGAGCAGCGACTGGCTGGGTGCGAAGCAGCTGGTGTCGTCGCTGTCCGCGGGCTCCTGGTCGCCGGGCGGGCCTTCCTTCCCGGTGCAGGTGCCGTTGGACGTGTCCACCTTCGAGCAGTAGTCGAAGTGGCCGGTCTCGTCGGAGTAGGCGATGTTGTAGGTCAGCGCGGTCCAGGTGGACCGGGTCTGCGGGGTCGATGTCGAGTACATCGGGTGGAAGCTGTACGGCGTGACCTGGCATGTCGTCGACGGGTCGGTGGCGAACACCATCTGGCCGAAGCCGTTCTGCGCGCTGGCGATCATGTAGCCGGTCTGCCCGGAGGTGACGTCGTCCAGCGAGGTCAGCAGCCCGGAGGCGCTGTCCTCGATGGTGACGGCCACCTTGTCGCCCTCGCCCAGTTCGGTGACGTCCTTGTTCGGGGTGAACGTCGCGACGTCGGAGTCCAGCGGGTTGGGTGGCCCGGTCGGCCTGCCGTCGTGGGTGAGGAACGCGAAGTTGTCCAGTTCCACCCCGCCGACCTGTTTCTGGCAGGCGCTGTCCAGCTGCTGGTTGGTGACCGGGTTGACGTAATAGGACCAGATGTTCATCGCCACGCACCAGTGCGTCGGGTCACAGCTGATGCCCGACGGGAGCGGCGAATACCCCGGCGGGTAGAACTGCAGCTCGAGGTAGGCGGACCCGGGCTGGTACTGGCTCTTCTTCGGGTTGACGATGTTGCTGTCGGAGTCCCGCTTGCAGGTGGTCAGCTGCTCGGGGAAGGACTGGTTGGCGCACAGCGCCATGCCCAGCCAGAACGCGACGTGGTTCTCGAAGCTGTAGTTGTCCGCGCCGGGGGTGCTGCTCGGCGCCGGCTCCTTCGGCATCGTCACCAGCCAGCGCGCCCGGTTGCCCGAGCCCTTGGCGTGCGAGTAGAAGTGCACGCCGGGCTCGTCGTGGCCGACGTAGTCGCCGAGGATCTGCTTGGAGTCGTAGGTGTCCGGGCAGACGATCTGCAGATGTGGCGGCCAGCCGTCGCAGTCGATCGACTCGTGGTGGGACAGGCCGCCGGCTGCCCGGACGGCGGTCTGCCTCGCCCCGGCGAACGACGACGCGGGAGCGTGCTGGGTGGGCTTGCCGGACGCCGCGTGAGCCGACGCCGGGACGCTCAGCGCCAGGCCGGCCAAGGCTACGGCGCAGGCGGCGACCAGCGCACGGCCACGGGACCGCGGCAGCCGCAAGAACGATCTTCTGGGTGACACTTACCGCTCACCTCTCTCTGGGGAAAGCGCGGGAGGAGGGAAGGGACTCCGTGACAGTACGCTTTCCCCGGAAAGGTGGCCTACGTCTGAGTGACGCAACTTCGCCCCGGATTATCCGACCATTGTCCGCACGCTTTCCGGCGCTGACCGATTAGTGCAATTTGCTCCTTATGCCTGGGCGCCAGCCGTTCATCCAATTTTTTTAGCCTGGACGGCTGCGCATTCGCCATGCCGTGTCACCTTGCCCGGCTGCGGTCCGTCAGGGCAGTGAGTAAGCTCAACGCCACCACCCGGCAGGTCGCCGGCCTGCTGGCGGCCGGCGGAGAGCACGAGGTGGTGGCGGTCTCCCGCCGTCCTGGGCCGCCCACCGCATCCTCCCCCGGGGTCAGCGTGGCGGTAGCGAACTACGCCGACCCGGCCGGGGTCGGGCACATCGTCGCGCTCAGCGGCCTGGACGCCGATCCCGGGTCGCCATTCTGCTATGCGCTGACCTACGGCTACACCGAGCAGATGCTGCACGACAGCGGCTGCGCGGTGTCCATCGCCCGGGCGTCCCTGTTCACCGAGTTCTTCCTGGGCTTCCTCGCCCGGGCGCGGGCCAGTGGCGAGATCCGGCGGCACCGGGCTGGAGCCGTGGTGGTGCTACGCGTTCGCGACCATGTTCAGCTCGGTGCGCGAGCAGCACTGGGCCCGGGTGAGCGGCGAGGTCGCCAGGCTGACCGGCCGGCCGCCGCGGCCCTTCGCTGATCTGCTGGCTACGGCTGGGCGGTGACTGGGGTCGGCGCGGACCCCGCGTAGAGCTGGGCGGCCCGCCAGCAGTACCAGGCGACGATGCTGCGGTAGGGATGGTAGGGCTCGCCGAGCGCGTCCAGCTGCTTGACGGTGGGAGTGGGGATGCCCCAGGCCAGGCCGTAGCCCTTCCGCACGCCGAGGTCACCGGTGGGCCAGACGTCCAGGCGGCGCATCTGGAACATCAGGAACATCTCCGCCGACCACTTGCCGATGCCCCGCACTGTGCTGAGATCGGCGACGATCTGTTCGTCGGTCATCCGGGCGAGGCGGCGCGGGGTGAGCACCACGGTGCCGTCCAGCACCTTGGCTGCCAGGTCCTGGAGGGAGAGCAGCTTGTTCCTGGACAGGCCGGCCGCCCGCAACTCCTCGGGCGAGGTGGCCAGCAGCCGTTCCGGGGTGACCTCGGCGCCGAGCGCGGCGATCAGCCGGCCGTGGATGGCTTGCGCGGCCGCCCCGGCCAGCTGCTGGAAGGTGATCGTCCTGACCAGGGTAGCGAAGTGCGCCTCGACTGGCTTGGGGAATGTGGGCAGGCCGGCCTCGGCGACGAGCCGGGCGATGACCGGGTCCCGGTCGGCGAGCAGGCGGGCCGCCTGCCGCGGGCTGACCCGGGCGGGCCGGGCGGTATCTGGCGGCTGGTTCACCACGAGCCCGGCCAGCCGATCGCGTCCAGAAACTCCTGCACGGCGGCGACCATCCGGCCGAGAACCCCGATCGAGGCGGTGAGCGGGCCCGGCACATACATGCCGTGGTCGGCGTCCTGGATCTCCAGCACATGCGGGGTCAGCCGCCGGGCCAGGGCGCCGTCCCACATCTCATCGGCGATGCCCCCTACGAGCAGGAACGGCGCGGTGGCCCGGCTCAGCGCGGCGGCGACCCACGGCGCGGTGAGGATGGGGGTGAGCCAGACGCCCGGCAGGCCACGCTCGGCGGCCAGCACCGCGGCGTTCGTCCCCAGCGATTTGGCGATCAGCAACGGGCTGCCGCCTACCGCGTCGAGCAGTGGCCCGGCCTGCCCGCGCACCCAGCCCTCGACGTGCGGCTGGAACGGCTTCGGCGGCTGCTCCGACCACCAGTGCCGGTGTAGCGTCACACCGGGCCGTTCGGCGGCGGCGCCCGCGTACATGAGCATGCCGGCGGCCGGCCCGAACATGGCGCCAGGAACCACGACGGCATCGGCCATGCCGCCGACCTTACCGGTACGCCGGGGGCCGCCCGGCGTGCCATCTACACTGGGCCGGGTCCGGGAGGTACTGAATGGCAACGGTAAACGTCCGGTACATAGTGGACGACGTGGACGCGGCGATCGGGTTCTATTGCCAGCACCTCGGATTCACCGAAAAGATGCACCCGGCGCCCATGTTCGCCATGATCGAGCGGGGAGATCTCTGCCTGCTGCTCAGCTCACCTGTGCGCAACGGCCCAGGCGGCGGGTCACAGGCCATGCCGGACGGCACGATGCCGGTACCTGGCGGCTGGAACCGGATATCGCTCAGCGTGTCCGGGCTGGACGGCCTGGTGGAGCGGCTGCGGGATGCGGGAGTGCATTTCCGCAACGACACAGTGACCGGAGTGGGCGGCAGGCAGATTCTGCTGGACGACCCGTCGGGAAACCCGGTGGAGCTTTTCGAGCCGTATAACTGAGCGGCGCAGGCGTTGTGCGAGGCGGGGTCGCAGCGCCGCGTGGGATATTCACACCTCGGCTTCGGAGGAGGGGCCATGAGCTACGCCAGGCAGATGCTGAACACCTACGCGGGCACCGTCGGCGCCGACGTGCTGGCTGCCGCCATCGAAGCGCTCAGCGACTGCACCCAGGCTTGCATCGCCGACACCGCCGCCGACCTGGGCGAGCACGACGTGACGGAGATGACCAGGTGTATCCGGTTGTGCCTGGACTGTGCCGATGTGTGCACCGCCACCGTCGGGGTTGCCAGCCGCCAGGCGGACTACGACCCCCGCGTCACCAGGCCGCTGCTGGAGGCGTGCGTGGCTATTTGCAAGAGCTGCGGCGACGAGTGCGAACGGCATGCCCGGATGCACGAGCACTGCCGGGTCTGCGGCGTGGCCTGCCGGCGCTGCGAGCAGGCCTGCCGGGACCTGCTGGCCGCCATGAACTAGGAAGCCGGCCGCTACATCGCCGGCATAGCGGAGACGTGCAGGCCAGGCAGCAGCCACGGGAACCAGATAGCGAGGGCGCCGACCGCCACCAGCGCCATCCCGACGGCCTGGCCGAACGGCTTGCCATAGCGCCAGAGCTTCTCGGCGAAGATGACCGCCGCCAGCGCCGCCATGGCCGCCACGTTCATCACACCGACCGCGATCAGCACGATCATCAGGCCCCAGCAGCACCCGGCGCAGGTCGCTCCGTGATGCAGGCCAACGCGGGCGTCGCGGCTGTGGCCCTTGAAGCCGATGTAGAACATCAGCGCGCCGACTGGCGAGCGGCAACGGCGCAGGCACCAGTCCTTCCAGGGGGTGAGCTGGTAGATGCCTGCGGTGATGAAGATGCCCACGCCCAGCCACTTCGCCGTCGTGGGGGACGCCGTGAGCAGCCGGCCGGTCCCACCGAGGGCCGCGAAGGCGACCGTCCCGAACGCAGCCCAGACCAGGAGGTAACCGCCGAGGAATGCGCTCATCCGCATAACACGCCCAAAGCCCGCCGAGGCGCCGCTGATCAAACGGGTCCACAGCACCGCGACCGGCGCGACCGACGGCAGCATCATCGCGGCCATCATCACCACCCACAGGCCAAGGAAGGGCAGCAGCGCCAGGCCCATCGTTCCTGGCCCGTTACCCATGCGCCGGGCCAGCACGACGGTGACCACCCACGCCACCGTCGCCAGCACCGCGACCGCGATCCACGGCACAGCGAGCTGACGCGGCGGCAATGCCTGCACAGGCCGGGTAACAGCCGCCTGACCGGAGTGATCAGCCATGACCGAGCCCCTGGTCAGCCCGCGTAACGGAAATCCGTGACGAAGCTGTTGGTGCCAGAGAAATCGGCGTTCCAATGACCGTGGTAGCTCACGTCTTTCGCCCTGGCTTGCCGGACGGGCTGCGTGACGGCGCCGAATGGCGCGTTCGTGATCATGGCCGGTTCCTGGCCG
Organism: Streptosporangiaceae bacterium; assembly: GCA_036501145.1. Classification (GTDB taxonomy): domain Bacteria; phylum Actinomycetota; class Actinomycetes; order Streptosporangiales; family Streptosporangiaceae; genus PALSA-505. The sequence goes on from DASYAV010000210.1 coordinate 11,581, forward strand.
TCCATCCCTACCAGCTGCTCACTGCTCATCGACAGGGCACCCGGCACCTCAGCGTGCAGCGAGCCGTCTGACGTCTCGAACCTGATCGCCGCCGGCGCCACCCCGGCGACCTCACCGATCAGCGGACCCAGGTTGGCGAGGTGACCGCCAGCGCCACCGGAAAAGACCGCGCCCAGAGCCTCGGACTGATCGGCGGAGGCGCGATCGTCCAGGTACAGCGCCACCTTCCAGCCGCCGTCGGTCATCCGTTTCGGCGTGCGCACCGCCATCACCGCGTTAAGACCCGACAGGTCCACCCCGTCCTTGCTGCCGCTGGTGACGTGCCAGGCCAGTAACACGTCGCAATGGTCGTGAGTGGCGGCCCCCAGCCATACGCAGTTGCAGCTGACGTCGCAGTTGCATACCTCGAAGTAGTTCCCCTCAACCGAGAAGCTCACGGCACTCCCCCCTCGTCCGGTTCGGGTCCGCCAGGCGGACCACGACCTGCCTTCGCGTCCTACCACCACGTCCGCCGGCACGCAACACCCCGTTGTGAAGGGATTCGTTCCGCGAGCCGGAGTTCTCAACCGATGCCGGCTGGTTGCCTGTCATGCCCGGAGCGGGAACGCGCGGACGACCGCGGCTGTCCGGCTGGATACCCGCAGCCGGGCGTAGATGTTTTCCAGATGCTTGCGCACGGTTCCCTCGGACAAGCCGAGGCGGCGGCCGATCTGGGCGTTGGTGTACCCGTCGGCCACCAGGTGCAGCAGCTGGCGCTGCCGCCGGGTCAGTTCGGGGGTGCCTTGGCGGCCCTCCGCGGCGAGGTAGGCCTCGTGCAGGTGGGGGCGCAAAAGCGCGAGCAGCCCGCGGTCACGTTCGGAAAAATCCGGCCCGGACCCGCGGAAGAAGATCACCCGCACGCTCCGCCCGGGCGCACCGGCCAGCCCGGGCCCCGAGGGCAGGCACACCATGATCTCGTGCTCGATCTCGCCACCGAGATAGTCGCGGTACATGCCGGTGCTGTGCCACTGCCGGTCGGAATAGAAATCCGAGATCTTCGTGACGCTGCGCAGGTCGCCGCTGCGGTCGGGGTAGCTGCACGGTTCGCAGTCCCAGTAGTGCGCCCAGAACGGCCGGTCATCGTCCTCGCCGTCCTGCGCCGGAACGTCCTGCGTCAGCCCAGTCGCCCGCCGGGCAGTGTCCAGCGTGAAAAACGACACGGAATCGCAGCGGACCACCTCGGTCAGGTCACGCAACAGCGATAACGGCAGGCCCCTGGCCGGGAGGTCGCTGCGGTCGTCGCTGACGATCCCCAGCAGCTTGCGCACGTCGAGTTGGCCGACCATCAACTGAGACGTCATCGCGATTCCTCCCCCCGCGTGATCCCACGCTACTGCAGCGTCGGCGGCCACGGCATACGCCGAACGTCGTATGGCGGCCGCGCCGCGGGCCTGTACACACTGGCACCCATTCGATCGCAAAGCAGCATCCACGGGGGAGACCACCATGATTCCCATGCACCGCATACGCCGGTCCGCCGTCGTGCTGGCCGGGCTCGCCATCGCCCTGCTGGCGCTCGGCGCCGCCGCGCCCGCCGCGCTCGCGTCGCTGCCGCGTGACCCGATCCGGACCGCGGTCGTGCAGGCACCCCCCGCGCAGATGCACACCGTCGTCACCGGCGGCATGCCCGGCTGGCAGATCACCCTGATCGCGATCGGGGCCGCGCTATTCGCCGCCGCCGCCGCCGCGGTGCTGGCAGACCGGGCACGGGCGGCGCGGCGGCGCGTCACCGTGGCGATCTGAGCCGTGGCCGCGGGAGCGGTGCGGCGGGAGGCGGATCCCGTTCAGCGGGACCGTAGAGTGCCAGGGAGCAGGAGAAAGGCGGGCCTGGATGGCAGCGACGATCCTGGTGAACGCGTCGGTTCTGGACCCGGAGCGCGGGGAGCTGGAGCCGGGGCAGTCGGTGGTGGTCTCTGACGGCCGGATCGCCGACGTCGGCCCGCGGGTCACCGCGCCCGCCGGCGCGGCCCGGCTCGACGTGGCCGGCCGCACTGTGATGCCCGGCCTCATCGACGCGCACACCCACCCGGCCATCGTGGACCACGACGTGTCCGGGCTGGCCGAGTGGCCGCCCACGTACGTGGCCGCGCGGGCCAGCCGGGTGCTGGCCGGGATGCTCGCCCGCGGCTTCACCTCGATCCGGGACGTGGGCGCGGGCGAGCACGGGCTGGCCCGGGCGGTGGCCGAGGGGTACTTCACCGGGCCGCGGATCTTCTACGGCGGGAAGCAGCTCAGCCAGACCGGCGGGGCCGGCGACTGGCGGGCGCCCAGCCGCCAGGTCTACGACGGCAACTACTACTCGCCGGCCATCGGGGTGATCTGCGACGGGGTACCCGAGGTGCGGCGGGCGGTCCGGGAGGAGGTGCGCCGCGGCGCGCACCACATCAAGGTCTACCTGAGCGGCGCGGTGGACTCGCCGAGCGACCGGGTGGACTCCACCCAGTTCTCCGTCGAGGAGCTGACCGCGATCGTGGAGGAGGCGACCGCGGCCAACATTTACGTGACCGGGCACGCCTACACGTCCCGGGCGATCAACCGGGGACTGGAGTGCGGGGTGCGCTGCATCGAGCACGGCAACCTGATGGACGAAAGCAGCATCCCGCTGTTCCGCAAGTACGGCGCGTTCTACGTGCCGACGATCGTCACCTACCAGGCGCTGGCCGACCGGGCGCGGCGCGGGCTGCTGCCCGGCGACATCGCGGGCAAGCTGGGCGAGGTCATCGACGGGGCGCTGCGGGCGCTGGAGATGGCGCACACGGCCGGGCTGCCGATCGTGTACGGCACCGACCTGTTCGCGGACATGCACGACCAGCAGCTGCGGGAGTTCCTGATCCGCAGCGAGATCCAGCCGCCCGCCGATCTGATCAGGTCGGCGACCAGCACCGCGGCACGGCTGCTGCGGGCCGAAGGCGAGCTGGGGGTGGTGGCGCCGGGTGCGCTGGCCGACCTGCTGGTGGTGGACGGCAACCCGCTGACGGACATCAGCGTGCTCACCACGCCGGAGCGGACGGTCAAACTGATCATGAAAGACGGCGCGATCTACAAGAACGAACTGTGACCCGGCGGCCGGGCCGGCCGGCCCGGCCGCCGGTGCCGCCTGGTTACCGGGCCAGGGCGCCCATCGGGTCCCAGGCCGGCAGCACGATCGGCTCGGCGTCCAGTGCGCTGCGCAGGTCGGCGGGCAGCGCGCTCTTGCGCGCGGCGATCTCGAAGACGTACTGGCTGAACCAGGAGTCGTTCATCGTGTAGAAGCCGTCCTTGCCACGGTCGGGGCCCCAGCTGTTCTCCACCCGCCAGCGCCGGGTCACCCCGTCCAGCACGTCGACCCCGGTGAAGAGCATCGCGTGCGTCATCGCGCTTTCGTGGTACGCGAGACGGGCGGCCTTGTCCAGGCCGAACGCGGTGTCGTAGACCGATGGCAGGTCGTAGAGCTGGGCGTCCCAGAACCCGTACTCGCTGCTCATCATCTGGCTGACGTCGCAGCCGAACCAGACCGGCTCGCCGCCCTGGATCGTGGCCGCGGCGATGTCCTTGATGACCTGCGGGTCGACGTTGAGGTAGGTGACCGGCGGGCCGCCGACGACGTTGCCGAGGTACTCGACGGTGAAGGTCCGGCCGATCGGGCTGGACGGCCGGGGGTCGTTGACCAGGCAGACGTAGTCGCTGACCGGCAGGTCCACGTACCTGGCGGCGAACTCCTGCGGGGTGAGCACGCCGTCCCGGTGAAATTTCTTGTCGCTGTCGGTCCACTGCCAGTCGAAGCGCTCCGGCGGCGTGCCCAGGTGGATGCTCAGGATCCGGTGGATGACCTGCATGATCTCGGCCTTGGCCGCGCGGGCGGCGTCAAGCCCCTCGGCGGTAGCCGCACGGACGGCCCGCGCGCCCTGGCGGAGCTGATAGCGCAGGATCGAGTTCATCCGGCCGGTGTCCGACGAGCTCTGCGTCTCCGGCATGTAGCCCTTGGGGACGAGGCCGTGCTTGCCCACCAGAGCGGCGAACATGTTCCACTGGCCGCCGTCGCTGGCCGCCGCGTCCATCAGGTAGGCGACCGTGCGGTCGTCGACGTCGCGGTCCGCGGTCTCGATGATCGCCTCGAGGAGGTAGTTGGCGCGCTCGAGCTTGTCCCAGAACATCACGTAGTTCTGCGAGAACTCGAACTCCTTGAGCCCGCACTTGCGCATCACGCCGACGCGCAGCAGGTTCAGGCCGGCGAACAGCCAGCAGCGGCCACTCTGTGCCTGGTTGGTGACCTTCCAGTCGTCCAGCGTCGTCGACATGGAGTGGTCGACGCTGCTGACGAGCTCCCGGTCGATGGCGACGTCGTCGACGGTCACCCGGGTTACGGCGTTCTGGGCCAGCCGGTATGTCGGGTTGGCCGAGAAATCCTTGCGCAGTCGCTCCAGGTCACCGTCGGTAAGCGTTCCGTTCACCAAAGCATCCTCTCGCCTCGTCGTCTCGGCCCATTACAGGTTAGATGCCCACGCCGAGTGGTTCTCGCCCGGTCTGTGCACAAGTGTGCCAGCAGGTACAGCATTGACAGTCGGTCAAATCAGCGCGAATATGACGCTAATCGAGCGTTCTCAATCATTATCATCCATCCTGGCGGCCACGTCCCACCGCACGCCTGGCATCGGTGACAGTTCGGAATCGGGTCATCACGCCGCTGGCGCGCCCGGCTGCCGCCGTATGAGGAGGGCACGATGAACGACCCGGCCGGTTCACGGCGACCCCGCACCCGGTTCCGTGCCCGGCGACCGGTCATGCTGACGGCGGCGTTCAGCGCCGCGCTGGTGGTCACGGCTATACCCGCGGCCGCCGCGGCCTCGGCGGGCAGCCCGCGGGGCACCACCCACCAGGGCGCCCAGTTCACCTCCGGCGGATCACGGCTGACGCTCACCGAACACGGCTCACCGGCCGCGCCGGGGTACCGGGTCATCGTCCAGGCCCATCCGTTCAGCGTGACCACGACCAGGAACGGCAGCGTGGTGCTGGCCACCACGAGCGCCGCGGACGCCACCGCCGCGCCGGTCCAGTTCACCGTGGCCGGAAACAGCTACCGCGCCACCTCGGTCAGGTCCTCATCCTGGAGCGGCTCGGCGCTAACCCTGGACCTGGCCACCACCGACCCTGGCCATGACGTGACGTACACGATCACGCCATCCGCCGGCCAGTACACCTACCACTGGTCCGTGGCCAAGCTGACCGGGACGCTCGGCTCGGCCGGCGTCAACTACGTGCTGTCATCCGGTGGCCACTGGTACGGCCAGGGCGAGACCCAGACTCCGCACGGCGGGCCGTACACCCGGCAGCCCTGGCCGCTCGACTCGGGCCAGGTCGTCGACGACGAGATGGGGCCGTCGTCGTACCTGATGACCGACCCGTTCTGGTTCACCGAGTCGGCCGCCGGCTTCTATGTGCACACCGGCAACGTCATGGACGTCGCGATCAACCGGGGCAACGACGGCATCGGCAGTTTCGCCGTCACCCAGACGTCCGGCTACACCGGGACGGTATTCGTCGGGGCGACCCCGCGCGCCGTCTACCAGGACTACGTCCGCGTCACCGGCACGCCCGCGTCGAGCAACGCCACGCCCGGCCAGTACCGCACGCCGCTGTGGAACGGCTGGGGCCAGATGTACACCTCGGTCAGTGAGCGGTCGATCCTGCGCTACGCTCGCGGGCTCGCGGCCCACCGCATCCCCGGGCACGCCATCCAGATCGACGACGGGTGGATGCGCGCCTACGGCGACTTCGCGTTCAACAGCAAGTTCCCGACGCCCAAGCAGATGTCCGCCGAGATCCACAAGCTCGGCTTCAGCCTGGGCCTGTGGGTCACGCTGTGGATCGACACGAATGCGCACAACTTCGGTTACGCCAAGAGCCACCACTACTTCCTGATGTCGGCCGCCGACCCCAGCAAGGTCTGCCTGGTGCCGTGGTGGGACGGGCCGAAGGGCGCGGGGATCGTCGACCTCGCCAACCCGGCCGCCCGGGCATGGTTCGCCGGCCAGCTGAAGCACCTGGAGAAGACCTACGACGTGCAGGGGTTCAAGTTCGACACCCGGTTCTTCGACCCGAGCTGCCAGCCGGACCGCGGGTACACCGCCGACGACTACACCAAGCTCGGCGCCCAGTTCACCAAGCAGTTCAACCAGCAGGGGGTCGGTGTCCGCATCCACTGGACGGGATCACAGCGGTACGGATTCGTCACCCGTGAGATCGACAAGGGCACCGGCTGGGACTCCCTGCAGGCCGCCGCCGACCAGGACCTGGCGATCAGCACCATCGGCTACCCGTTCGCCGAGACGGACATGATCGGCGGCTCAGACAGCCAGCCGCCACCCACCAAGCAGGTGCTCGTCCGCTGGGCTCAGGCCGCGGCCCTCATGCCGTTGATGTACTCATCCACCTCACCCGCGGACGGCCGGTACGACGCACAGACGATCAGCCTGTACCGGACGGCGATCCTGCGCCACGAGGGGCTCACGCCCTACATCCTGCAGCAGGTGAAGCGGACGGCGGCGACCGACGAGCCGATCATGAAGCCGGTCTTCTTCGATTACCCGCAAGATAAGGCCAGCTACACGATGCGGGATGAATGGCTGCTCGGCGACTCGCTGCTCGCCGCCCCCATCGTCACCAGCGCCGACAGCCGGACGGTGAACATCCCGCCCGGCCAGTGGCTCGACGTCGAGCACCACCGGGTCATCACCGGCCCGGCGACGCTGAAGGGCTACCAGGCGAGCCTGGCCCAGACACCGGTGTTCATCCGGCTCGGCACCCCGCAGACCAGCACGCTGACGCGCGCCTTCGCGTCCGTTCACGGGGGCTGAGCACGGGGCAGCCAGCGCGCGGCAGTCGTGCTAGGCAGACGTGGGACGCGGAGCGGCGAGGTAGCGGCGGAAGAAGCGGACGTGCGCGCGGAGCAGCTGCTCGATGGTGTCCGGCTCGCGGACCATGTGTGTGGTGCCGGGCAGCAGCAGCAGCTCGTGCTCGCGCCCGGCGGCCAGCAGTTCCCGGGACAGCAGCAGCGAGTGCCTGGGGTGCACGTTGTCGTCGGCCAGGCCGTGCACCAGCAGCAGCGGCCGGGTCAGCCCGGCGGCCAGCGGCAGCAGTGAGGTGGCATGGTAGGCCTCCGGGTGCTCGGCGGGGTGGCCGAGGTAGCGCTCGGTGGCGACGCTGTCGTACCAGCGCCAGTCGGTGACCGGCGCGCCGGCGATCGCGGCGTGGAACACGTCCGGCCTGCGCAGCACGGCCAGCGCGGACAGGTAGCCGCCGAACGACCAGCCGCGGATGCCGACCCGGCCGGGGTCCAGCTCGCCGGGGTACTGGCGCAGCACGTGCTCCAGCGCGGCGACCTGGTCGTCGAGGGCCGGCGTGGCCACGTCGAGGTGGAAGGCGCGTTCCCAGGCCGGGCCGCGGGCCGGGGAGCCGCGGCCGTCGGCCACGATCACCGCGAAGCCCTGGTCGGCCAGCCACTGCGGCTCGTAGAACAGCCGCCGGGCCCGCATCACCTGGCGGGTCGGCCCGCCGTACGGGGCCATCAGGACCGGCAGCGGCCCCGGCGGCCGGGTACCGTCGCTGGGGAACAGCACCGCGGTGCGCAGTTCCCGCTGGCCGGCGGCCAGCAGCGTCACCTGTGGCGCCCAGGCCGGCTGCGGCAGCGAGCCGGCGGTGGCGGCCGGTTCGCCGCCGTCGAGCACCCGCACCTGCGTCCCGTCGTGGTCCAGGGTTTCGGTGGTGATGGCCAGCAGGGTGCCGTTGACCGTGCCGGTGTGCACCCCGGGCTCGCGGGTGAGCGGGGTGACCTCGCCGGTGGCCGGGTCGCAGCCGTACAGGTGCTGCTCGGCCGGCTCGGTCGTGGCCGAGAACACGATCTGGCCACCGGTCCCGGTGCCGGCCACGCCGAGGACCTGCAGGCCAGGCGGGGTCAGCGGCTCGTCGCCGGCGAACAGCCGGTGGGTGCCGGCGGACGCCGCGGCGCGCAGCAGCCGCCCGCCCGGCAGCCAGCGCGGCGTGCCGGGGGTCAGCTCCAGCCAGGCCGGGTCGGTGTCGGCGTGCAGCAGTTCGGTCGCTCCGCTGCCCGGATCGACGGCGCGGAACTCGCGGCGCCGGTGATCGCGGGCCTGCAGCGTCAGCAGCGGCGGGCCGGCCCCGTCCCAGCGGGCGTCCATCAGGTAGGGCAGCGTGCCGCCGCTGTCCACCGCCGTGCTGACGCCGTCCAGCCCGGCCAGCAGCAGGGTCACCGCCGGGTTGCCGGCCCCGGCGAACGGGTACCGCTGGCGGACCGGTTCGGCGGCGCCGTCGCTGGGGTCGCCCAGCCACCAGGACGCGACACCACGTTCGTTCACCCGGGCGGCGAGCAGCTGGCGGCCGTCCGGGCTCCACCAGAAACCGTGCTGCCTGCCCATCTCCTCGGCCGCGCCGAACTCGGCCGCGCCGTAGCTGATCTCCGGGTCGGCGTCGGACAGCTCGAGGATGACCCGGCCGTCCAGGGTGACCACCCGCAGCGCCCGGCCGGCCAGGTAGCCGACCGCGCCGCCGCCCGGGTCGACCTGCGGGTCCACGCACGGGCCGGCCACCGGGATCTCGCGGCTGTCGCCGGTGCCGGTGTCGCAGGCGAACAGCCGGCCGGACAGCGCGAAGACCGCGGTCCGGGCGGCGGCGTCGGTGGAGTAGGCGACGATGCCGCGGGCCCACTCGCGCATCCGCTCCCGGCGGCGCAGCTCGGCCGCCGGGACGGTCTCGGGCTGGCCGTCCAGCAGGGCGGCCGGGTCGGCGAGCAGCCGTTCCTGGCCGGAGCGCAGGTCGAGCGCCCACAGCCCGGTGTCCAGGCTGTCGGGTTTCAGTGCGCGGACGAAGATCAGCCGGTCCGGGCCGGTGGCCAGCGTGAGGTTGCGCGGCCTGCCGAGCTGGAACCGGCCGCTGCGGGCGTACCGGCGGAGCGGGTCGCCGCTGTCACGGGGCTCGGTCACGCGGGCCACTATATGCAGGTGAGGAAACGACCCGCCGGGCCGCGGCTGCGGCACGTCTACTGGATCGGCGGCGGCAGCGGCGCGGGGAAATCCACCGTCGCCCGGCGGCTGGCCGCCCGGCACGGGCTGCGGGTGTACTCCACCGACGACGCCATGGCCGCGCACGACCGCCACTTCACGCCACACGACGCCCCGCTGCTGGCCCGGTTCAAGGCGATGGACATGGACCAGCGCTGGGCCAGCCGGTCCCCGCGGACCATGCTGGACACCTTCCACTGGTTCGATGGCGAGCTCTTCCAGCCGATTATCGACGACCTGGCCGGCCTGCCGGCCCGGCCCGGCATCATCGCCGAAGGCTTCCGGCTGCTGCCCCGCCTGGTCAAACCCCTGCTCGCCGAGCCGGCACACGCCGTATGGCTGCTGCCCACGCCCGCCTTCCGCCGCGCCGCCTTCACCAGCCGCGGCACCCTGTGGGACATCTCCCGCAAGACCAGCGACCCGGAAAAGGCCCTGCACAACCTGCTCGAACGCGACCGCATGTTCACCGAACGGCTGCGCGGCGAGACGGCACTTCTCGGGCTGGCGGCCATCGAGGTCGACGGCACCCGCACCGAGGACGAGCTGACCCGCCGGGTCGCGGCCACTTTCGGCCTTGCGGACCCGCCGTGACACGATCTAGCTGATGATCGGCGCCCGCGCCGCCGGGCCAGCTGACGGCGGCCTGTCTCAGGTAGGGAGAGCATGACACCTCCATCAGCCAGCCGTCGCAGCCAGCACTGGTTCGGTGCGTCCGGGAGGACCGGCATGGCCCACCGGTCCTGGATGCGCAATCAGGGGTTCGGGCCGCAGATGTTCGACGGGCGCCCGGTGATCGGGATCGCCACCACCTGGTCCGAGCTCGCCCCGTGCAACGCCCACCTGCACCGGCTCGCCGAGGCGGTCAAACGGGGGGTGTGGCAGGCCGGCGGGTTCCCGCTGGAGTTCCCGGTGCTGGCCACCGGGGAGACGCTGATGCGGCCGACCGCGATGTTCTACCGGAACCTGCTGGCCCTGGAGGCCGAAGAGCTGATGCGGGCCAACCCGCTCGACGGCGTGGTGCTGCTGTCCGGCTGCGACAAGACGACACCCGGGCTGCTGATGGCGTCCGCGAGCGTCGACCTGCCCGCGGTCATGGTCACCGGCGGCCCGATGCTGAACGGCAAGTTCCGCGGCGAGGACATTGGCTCCGGCACGCACGTGTGGAAGTTCGAGGCCGAGGTCATGGCGGGCCGGATGACCGAGGCCGAGTGCCGGGCGGCGGAGGGATGCATGTCCAGGTCGAACGGGCACTGCATGACGATGGGTACCGCCTCCACGATGGCCTGCATGGCCGAGGCGCTCGGCATGCAGCTGCCCGGCTCGGCGGCCTGGCCCGCGGTGGACGCCAGGCGGTACGAGACCGCGCAGGACGCGGGGGCCAGGGCGGTCGCCCTGGTCGAGGAGGATCTGCGGCCCACCCAGATCATGACCCGTGACGCGTTCGAGAACGCGATCAGGGCCAACGCGGCCATCGGCGGGTCCACCAACGCGATCATCCATCTGCTGGCCATCGCCGGCCGGCTGGAGGTGCCGCTGACCCTGGACGACTTCGACGAGCTGGCCCGCCCGGTGCCGACGCTGGTCAACCTGATGCCCTCGGGCAAGTACCTGATGGAGGACTTCTGCTACGCCGGCGGGCTGCCGGTGGTGCTGCGCGAACTCGACGGCGCCGGGCTGCTGCACTCCGGCCAGGTCACCGTGACCGGGCGCGGCATCGGGGCGAACGTGGCCGGCGCGGAGTGCTGGAACGACGAGGTCATCAGGCCGCTGGGCGACCCGCTGCAGCCGCCCGGGTCGGGCACCGCGGTGCTGCACGGCAACCTGTGCCCGGGCGGTGCGGTGATCAAGCAGTCGGCGGCCACGCCGGAGCTGATGAGCCACCGCGGCCGGGCGGTCGTCTACGACTCCCCCGAGGCCTACCACGAGGTCGCGGCGGACCCGGATCTGGACGTCGCGGCCGGCGACATCCTGGTCATCCGGGGCGCGGGCCCGCGCGGGTACCCCGGCATGCCGGAGGTGGCCAACGTGCCGCTGCCGGCCAGGCTGCTGCGCCAGGGCGTCGAGGACATGGTGCGGATATGCGACGGCCGGATGAGCGGCACCGGCTACGGCACCGTGGTGCTGCACGTCACCCCGGAGGCGGCCGACGGCGGCCCGCTCGCGCTGGTCCGCACCGGCGACATGATCCGGCTGGACGTGCCGGGGCGGACGCTCACCCTGGAGGTGCCGGACGGCGAGCTGGAGCGGCGGCGGGCCGCCTGGTCGCCGCCGCCGATGCCGGCGTCGGGCTACGCCTGGCTGTACACCCAGCACGTGCTGCAGGCCGACCAGGGAGCCGACTTCGGCTTCCTGCGCGGGATGCGCGGGCACGACGTGCCACGGGACTCACACTGAACTCGACCGGCACAGAACTCGACCGGCACAGGAAGGGACTGGCGTGCACATCCTCAGGTACCGCAGGGCCGACTCGGAGCGGCCACGTGTGGGGGTGCTCACCGATGGGCGGGTGACCGAACTGGAGGGCACCGGGTCGCTGGGCGAGCTGTGGTCGCTGCCGCTGGACGAGCTGCGGGACAGGCTCGGCAACGCCTCCGGCCCGGAGTCCGACCCGGCGGAGATCAGCTTGCTGGCGCCGGTCGACGGCCGCACCGAGGTCTGGGCGTGCGGCGTCACGTACGAGATCTCGCGGGCGGCCCGCCGCGAGGAGAGCGAGCGGTCCGCCGACGTGTACGCGCAGGTGTACGACGCCGAGCGGCCCGAGCTGTTCTTCAAGTCGGCCGCGTGGCGGGTGTCCGGCAGCGGGCAGCCGATCGCGATCCGGGACGACTCCGCGGTGAACGTGCCCGAGCCGGAGGTGGCCCTGGTCGTCACCAGCGCCGGCCAGATCGCCGGGTACACCGTGTGCAACGACGTCTCCTCGCGGTCCATCGAGGGCGAGAACCCGCTGTACCTGCCGCAGGCCAAGAGCTATCTGGGGGCGTGCGCGGTGGGCCCGATGATCCGCCCGGCCTGGGAGATCGCCGATCCGTACGCGCTGACGATCAGGCTGGCCATCGACCGGGGCCCCGTGGAGATATGGCAGGGCACGGCCAGTACCGCCCAGCTGCGCAGGCGCTACGACGACCTGGTGCGTTACCTGATGCACGCCGACATCCACCCCGAGGGGGCGCTGCTGTCCACCGGCACCTGCCTGGTGCCGGCCGCCCCGTTCTCACTGGCCGAGGGCGACACGGTGCGGATCATCGTGGCCGGTGTCGGCACGCTGGAGAACCCGGTCGTGCGCGGGCTGGCGGCGATGCAGGCCGCGCTGGACGGCTAACGCGAGCCGGGAGTCTCGCGGCCCGCGCCGGTGGGCGGTTCCCCAGCGGCCGCGCCCGGCCGGGCCGTGTAGCCGTGCAGGAAGGCGCGCACGCCGGCGGTGGCCATCTCGGTGATCTCCTGCTGGGTGAGGGCGGTGGCGGGCAGCACGCGGCGGCCGCCCGTGGTCAGCCTGACGAAGTGGATGGCGGCCCAGTCGGGGTCCTCGACGCGGAGCAGCCCCTGGCCGGCTAGCTGCTGCAGGCGGCCGGCGAGGGCGCGGCGGACCCGCAGCGGCCCGGCCCGCAGCCAGGCGTCGATCGCGGCCTCGGGGATGTGCCCCGCGTCGGCGTTGATGTGCCGGACGAGGGCGAAGTGGTCGGCATGGTCGGGCACCGGGGTCGCCCAGACCTGGGCGAACTCGATCAGGTCAGCTTCGGGGTCGGTGACCTTGTGCAGATACCGGTCGATGATGGCGATCTGGGCCTCGGCGACCCGGGTGGCGCTTTCGGTGATGAGGGCGTGGAAGAGCTGCGCCTTGTCGCCGAAGTGGTTGTAGATGGTGCGGGTGGATACCGCGGCCTGCGCCGCGATCGCGTCGATGCTCGCCCTGGAGTAGCCGTCGCGGGCGAACACCGTCAGCGCGCCATCGAGGATCGCCCGGCGCTTGTCGGACATCCTGCCCCGCGGCCGCGCGGGCACCGTGCCGGGTGCGGACATGGCATCCTCTCGCATAGTACAACGCTCGTTTTACTTCTTACAGTACACGTTGTACTGTAACCCATGAGTGGGGTTCACGCAGTCTTCGAGCCAAGGACGATGGAGGCAAATCGATGCTCCGGATCGGCATCATCGTGGGCAGTACCCGTCCCCAGCGGCGCGCTGAGGTCGTGGCCCGGTGGGTGCACGAGGCCGCCGCCCGGCACAGCGCGCACGGAGCCGGGGACGTCAGCTTCCAGGTGGTCGATCTGGCGGACTACCGGCTGCCGCTGCTGGACGAGCCGGTTCCGGCGGCGATCGGGGACTACCGGAACGGCCACACCAGGCGGTGGGCGGAAACCGTCGGCTCGCTGGACGGGTTCGTGGTGGTGACCCCGGAGTACAACCATTCCGTGCCGGCGGCGCTGAAGAACGCGATCGACTTCCTGTTCGCCGAGTGGAACGACAAGGCCGCGGGATTCGTCAGCTACGGCCTCAACGGTGGCGTGCGCGCGGCTGAGCACCTGCGGCTGGCGCTGGCCGAGGTGAAGGTCGCCTGCGTGCGCAGCCAGGTCGCGCTGTCGCTGAACGACGACTTCACGTTCCCTGACATCACCGAGCCTGGGCTGTGCACCCCGGCCGGCCGCCACGAGCAGATCCTGCACCGGCTGCTCGACGAGGTCATCGCGTGGGCAGGCGCGCTGAAACCGCTGCGCCAGCCCACCGCGGCCGGCCCCCCGGCCAGAGCGGAGACGGCGCGGGCGTGAGCCACGCCCCGGCGGCGCGGCAAGGCGGGCAGGCTCCGGGCCGCGATGCGCCCGCCGCGCAGCCGTCCGCCATCGGCTGGCCGGTGTGGCGGCTGGCGTGGGTCATCGTCTTCGGCGCCTTCGCCAGCGGCCTGGACGCCTCCATCGCCAATATCGGCCTGGACACCATCCGTGCTGACCTGCACGCCGGGCTCGCCCAGGCGCAATGGGTATCCAGCGGGTACCTGCTCGCGCTGACGGCGTCGCTGCCGGCCTGCGCCTGGCTGGGCCGGAAGATCGGCACCGGCCGGCTGTGGCTGGCCGCACTGGCCGCCTTCACCGCCGCGTCCGGGTGGTGTGCCGCGGCGCCCAGCATCACAGTGCTGATCCTGCTGCGCGCCGTGCAGGGGCTGGCGGCCGGGCTGCTCATACCCGCCGGGCAGACCGTGCTCGGCCAGGCGGTGGGGGCCGCCCGCCTCGGGCGCGTCATGGCCACGCTGGGCGTCGCGGTCTCCCTGGCCCCGGCGCTCGGCCCGGTCACCGGCGGCCTGGTCCTGCACTGGCTGTCGTGGCGGTGGCTGTTCCTGATCAACCTCCCGGTGGGAGCCGCCGGGCTGGCGCTCGGGCTGCGCCTGGTGCCCCGCGGTGAGACCGGCGCCGCGGGCAGGCTGGACTGGCGCGGGCTCGCCGCCGTCGGGACCGGGCTGCCCCTGCTCGTGTACGCCCTCACCCGCTGGGGCGCGGCGGGAACGCCAGCCGCGGGCAGCGTGCTTATCCCTCTCGCCCTCGGTGCCGGGAGCCTGGTGCTGTTCGTGCGGCACGCCCGCCGCCGGCCGAATCCGCTGCTGGACCTGAGGCTGTACCGGAGCCGGGTCTACGCCGCCGCCAGCGCCGCCGCCTGCTGCGCCGGCGCGCTGATGTTCGGTACCGCCCTGCTGTACCCGCTGTACTTTCAGATCCTGCAGCACGGCGACACCGTCACCACCGGGCTGCGGTTGCTGTCCCTGGGCGGGGGGACCGCGCTGGCGCTGCCGCTCACCGGCAGGCTCACCGACCGGCACGGCGGGGGAATCGTGGCCGTCTGCGGCGCCGTCGCCGCGGTGGCCGCCACCGCGGCGTTCACCATCCTGCCCGCCCACCCGGACCCCGTCCTGGTGCAGATCCTGCTGGCCCTGCTGGGCGTGGCCATCGGCTTCGCCGCGGTCCCGGCCGGCATCGTCGCCTACAAGACCGTACGGCCCGCCCAATTGGCCGACGCGACGTCCCAGGTCAACATCCTGCAGCGGCTCGGCGGCTCGCTCGGCGGCGCGATATTCGCCGTCGTGCTCGCCCGCGGCCTGCCCGGCGGCGCCGGCCATGCGTTCCGCGTCGCGTTCTGCTGCCAGGCCGCCACGGCGCTGGCCACGCTGGCATGCGCGCTGTGGCTGTGGCTGGTGTCGTCCAAAGGCCACGGGTGAGAGGGTGAGCGGCATGACGCAGACTGGGGCGACGGCCGGTCCCATTGTCGTCTGGGTGGCCGAGGGAACCTGGCAGGCGAGCGTGGACGCGGCCGTGCGGCTGGCCCCGGCGGCGGCCGGCATCACGCTGCTGCACGTCACCCCGGCCGACCTGGCCGAGGCCGCGCACGGCGCCTACCTGGGCCTGTTCGGCCGCGGCCAGCCAACCGACGACCCCGGCCCGCGGGTGGCCGAGATCGAGGCCGCGTCGGCCGCCGAACTGCTCGACGCGGCGGCGGCCCGGCTCGGCCGGTCCTGCCGGCGGGAGCAGCGCGAGGGCCGGCCGGAACGGGAGGTGGTGGCCGCGGCGGACGGCGCCGGCCTGCTCATCGTGGCCAGGGACGGCGACCGGTCCCGGCTCGGCCCGAAGAGCCTGGGCAAAGAGGTCAGGTTCGTGGTGGACCACGCGCCCTGCCCGGTGCTGCTGGTCTGGCCGGAACCCCCGCCGGGCACCAGCACGATCCCGCCGCCCCCGCCGCACAAGCGGCACGGGCCGCCGGAACCGCCGAAGCCGCACAGGCGCCACGGGCCGCACGGCCCGCACGATCGCTGACCCTGGCCAGGCGGCGGTTAACCGGTGGCCGGCGGGCGGTAGCGGGCATAGGCTGCCGCGGTGACGTGGACCGCGCCTGACGTGGAGCGCCCGGCGGACTATCCGGAGCGCCGCAACGATCCCGAGCAGGAGATGCTCCGTGACTGGCTCGACTGGCACCGGGCCACCCTGCTGCGCAAATGCGCCGGCCTGGACGCGGCCCAGCTGGCCACCCGCTCGGTGCCACCGTCGGCCCTTTCGCTGCTCGGGCTGGTCCGGCACATGAGCGACGCCGAGCGCGGCTGGGTCCGGCAGACCTACCGGGGCGAGCAGATACCCGACCTGTACTACCGGCCCGATCTACCTGACGCGGACATCAGGGAGGCCGACCCGGCCCGCGCCGGGGAGGACCTCGAGATCTACCGGGCCGAATGCCGGGCCGTCGATGCCGCGCTCGAGGGCGCGGAGCTGGACGACACCTTCACCTTCCGCGAGCGGGCCCACTCGGTGCGCTGGATGTGGCAGCACCTCGTGGAGGAGTACGCACAGCACAACGGGCACGCCGACCTGGTCCGTGAGGCCATCGACGGCTCGGCCGGCATGTAGACCGGGGTTCCGCCGGGGCCGCGGCACGGGCGGTGGCGGGCCGCGGGCGGTGAGGCGCAGCCGTCAAGGCTGAATTCAGGGGGCGGGCTGGGGCGCCTGACCAGGGGTAACCAGGCCGGTCTCGTAGGCGGTCACCACGATCTGGGCCCGGTCGCGGGCGCCGAGCTTGGTCATGATCCGGCTGACGTGCGTCTTGGCGGTGAGCGGGCTGAGGAACAGCCGGGCCGCGATCTCGTCGTTGGACAGGCCGGCCGCGACCAGCGTCATCACCTCGCGCTCCCGCTCGGTGAGCGCGGCGAGGGCCTTGCCGTCGGCGGCCGGGCGCTGCGGCCGGCGGGCGATGTCGGTGATCAGCCGCCGGGTCACGCTCGGCGACAGCAGGGCGTCGCCGCGGGCGGCTACCCGGACCGCCTGCAGCAGCTCGGCGGGCTCGGTGTCCTTGACCAGGAAGCCGCTGGCCCCGGCGTGCAGCGCCTGGTAGACGTACTCGTCGGACTCGAACGTGGTCAGGATGACCACCCGGACCCCGGCCAGGTCGTCGTCGGCGGCGATCCGCTGGGTGGCCTCCAGGCCGTTGACGCCGGGCATCCGGATGTCCATCAGCACCACGTCGGCGCGCTCGGTGCGGGCCAGCCGCACCGCCTCGGCGCCGTCGACGGCCTCGCCGACGACCTCGATGTCGTCGGCGGCGTCCAGGATGAGCCGGAACCCGGCGCGGATCAGCGCCTGGTCGTCGGCCAGCAGCACACGGATCACGACTGGGTCCCTTCGGTGGCCGGGGTGAGCGGGGCGCGGCTGCCCTCTGGCGGCTGGCCGCGCAGCGGCAGCCGGGCGGTGACCTGGAACCCGCCGTCGCGCGCGGGCCCGGCGTCCACGGTGCCGCCGACCGTGGCGGCGCGCTCGCGCATGCCGGGCAGCCCGTGCCCGCCGCCGCTGCTCTGCGCGGCAGCCGGTGAGCCCAGGCCGTTGTCGGCCACCTCGATGGTCAGCTCGGTGCCGGTGAAGCTGAGCGACACGGTGGCCGACGCGGGCCCGGCGTGCCGGATGGCGTTGGTCAGCGACTCCTGCACGATCCGGTAGGCGGCCAGGTCGGTCTCGTTCGGCAGCGGGCCCGGGCTGCCGGTCACGGTCAGGGTGACCGGCAGGCCCGCGGTCTTGGCGCTGGCGATCAGGTCGCCCACCTGGGCCAGGCCCGGCGCCGGGAACGGGGTGTCTGGCTCGTCGGTCTGCCGCAGCACGTTGAGGATGGCCCGCAGCTCGCGCAGCCCGTCCTTGCTGACCGTCTTGATGACACCGAGCGCATCGATGGCCGCCTGCGGCCGCTGCGCGGCGACGTGCGTGGCGGCGGAGGCCTGCACGTTGATGGTGGCCATGGTGTGCGCGACGACGTCGTGCAGCTCGCGGGCGATGCGCAGCCGCTCCTCGTCGATCCCCCGCCGGGCGGCGTCCTCGGCGCGGGCCTGGATCGAGGACACGTAGGCGCGGCGGTTGGCCACCGCGATCCCGCCGAAGCAGGCCAGCACGAACAGGCCCGGGATGATGTAGAACCCGCCGGCGGTGATTTCATGCCACGGGTTGGCCGCCGCGGAGGCCACCATCAGCGCGCCCATGATGACCACCCCGCTGATGATGGCGCGGCGCGGGGTGGACCTGACCGCCAGCGCGTACAGCGCGATCGGCGGGGCGATCAGGGCGGCGCCGCTCACGTAGCCGAGCGCGGTGTAGGTGAGGACGGCAGCGGAGGAGATCACCAGCACGGTCAGCGGCCAGCGGTACCGGCCGGCCAGCACCAGGCAGGCCAGCACGACCAGCAGGATCGCCACGTCTGGCGTGTGCGCGGCCGCCGAGCCGGGCGGCAGCCTGTCGCTGATCTGGTGCGGGTGCGCCTCGCCCCAGGACCCGACGGCCAGCACGAACGCGAGCAGCACGGCCAAGACGACCTGCCAGCCGAGCCAGGACCTGTCCCAGACCGGCCAGGTCCGCCAGCTCTGCCACCGGGGCACCGTGCCGTTATCCACCTGATCAGCCTAGGCGGGGCGGGACGCGCGGGCCATCCTCCCGGAGTTGTCGGCGCGCTACTCGCCAGGGAGTACGCCGCCGCCGGTGTGCGGCTACGGCAGCAGCCGCAACTGACTGCCCAGGGACGACGACGGTGTAGACCCCCGATCGGCACGCTGGCAGCGGCCGGCGGAGAGCCCGCCCGCCGCCGAAGGCCCAGGAGGCCCACGATGTACCGCCTGACCCGATTCGTGCTCGGCCACAAGGCACTGGTCACCTTGTCGTGGCTGGCCATCACCATCGCCGGGGTGCTGACGATCAGCGGCACCGTCCACCGGATGACCAACAGCTTTGCTATGCCGGGACAGGCCTACCAGGTCGACAACCGGATCGCCCGCAGCTACGGCAACGGCGGCTCGCAGAGCCCGATCCTGCCGGTGCTGACCGTGCCGGCCGGCCAGCGGGTCACCGACCCGGCGGTGGCCGCGGAAACCGGCCGGGTGTTCGCCGCCGCGGCCCGGGCCATCCCGCACGCACGGATCGCGGACTACGCCACCACGCACAACCGGGCATTCGTCACCCGGGACGGGCGCTCCACCTTCGCCCTGGTGTTCACCGTCCCGTCCACCAGCTTCAGCGGGTCCAGCCTGGGGCCTGCCATCCAGCACGCCATCGCCCGGGCCGCGCCGCCGGGCTGGCACATCGGCGTCACCGGATCGGACCTGCTGGCCAACGGCAAGCCCAGCTCATCCAAGGGCACCGGCGTGATGACCGAGGCGATGATCGGCGGGATCGGCGCGCTGGCGGTGCTGACCGTGCTGTTCGCCAGCTTCCTGGCCCTGCTGCCACTGCTGATCGGCGCGGTGTCGGTGCTGGCCACGTTCCTGCTCGTCGGCGGGCTCACCGAGATCACCGGGATCAGCGTGATCGTCGAGTTCCTCATCGCGCTGATCGGGCTGGGCGTGGCGATCGACTACTCGCTGCTGGTGGTCAGCCGGTGGCGGGAGGAGCGCGCGGCCGGCCGGGACAACGAGGACGCGGTGCTGACGGCGATGAGCCACGCCGGGCGCGCGGTGGTGTTCTCCGGGCTGACCGTGGCCATCGGGCTGGTGTCGATGATCGTGCTGCCGGTGCAGATGCTGCGCAGCGTGGGCTACGGCGGTGTGCTGGTCCCGCTGGTCTCGGTCGTGGTCGCGGTCACCCTGCTGCCGGTGATCCTGGCCACCGTGGGGCCGCGGCTGGACTGGCCACGGCTGCGCACCGAGCGTTCGGCCAGCCGGGTGTTCACCGGGTGGGCGCGCGGCGTGTACCGCTTCCGGTGGCCTGCCGCGCTGGCCGGCGTCGGCATCCTGGCCGCGCTGATGCTGCCCGCCCTGTCGCTGCACCTCGGTGAGCCGGGCAGCACCGCGGAGGCCACCGCCGGCCCGGCGCACAACGCGCTGGTCACGCTGACCGACGGCGGCATCCCGTCCGGGGTGATCACCCCGGCCGAGGTGCTCGTCTCGGCCGCCTCCGGCGCGCCCGCCGCGGTGGCCGCGGTGGCCGCGCAGGCGGCGCGGGTGCCCGGCGTGTACGGCGCCGTGGCGCCGGCCACCCCGGACTACCGGCGGGACGGCACCGCGATCGTCAGCGTCCTGCCCACCACGGAAAGCAGCGGGCCGGCCGGGCAAGCCACGATCACCCGGCTGGAGAACGCGCTGATCGGGCAGCCGCACGTGATCGGGGTCGGCGGCGACGGCGCGTCGCTGATCGACTTCGACAACTCGGTGTACGGGGACTTCCCGCTGATGCTCGCGGTGATCGGCATCGCGACGTTCCTGCTGCTGACCCGCGCGTTCCGGTCCGTGCTGCTGGCGGCCAAGGCGGTGGTGTTCAACCTGCTGTCGCTGGCCGCGGCGTACGGGGTGCTGACCTGGATCTGGCAGGAGGGGCACGGCTCGAACGCGATCTGGGGCATCCCGGCCACCGGGGCGATCACCATGTGGGTGCCGCTGATGGTGTTCGCGTTCCTGTTCGGCCTGTCGATGGACTACGAGGTGTTCATCCTGACCAGGATCCGGGAGGACTACGACCGCACCGGGGACGCCCGGCACGCCGTGACCCAGGGGCTGGGCCGCACCGGCCGCCTGGTCACCGGCGCCGCCGCGATCTTGATGTTCAGCTTCCTGTCCATGTCCACCGGGCCGGAGACCGACCTGAAGATCCTGGCCACCGGGCTCGGTGCGGGCATCCTGGTCGATGCCCTGGTCATCCGGTGCCTGCTGGTGCCGGCCATGGTCGCGCTGTTCGGCCGGGCCAACTGGTGGCTGCCCGGCTGGATCGCCCGGGTGCTGCGGATTCCGGTGCACGGGCACCCGGTGGCGGCGATGGCGGGCAGCGGGCAGGCCGCGCCGGCCCGCCGGTGAGCGGCTTTCCGGTGGTCGGCACGGGGTGAGCGCTGGTTCGACGGTCCGGGGGGCGAGGCCCGGCCCGGTCAGCTGACCGGGCCGGGCCTGTCCCGCTTGCGGCGCAGCGACCGCAGGGACTCCCAGCCGGGCCGGCCCGGCGTGCCGGTGCCGTGCGCGGCCCGGTGATGACGGGGCCGGCCGTCCGGCGGGGGGTCCGGCGGCTGTGCGGTGGCCGGCCGCTGCGGCGGCACCATCTGGGACGGCGGCTGGCCGGGCGGCAGTGCGGCCGGCAGGGCGGGCGGCTGAATCGCCGGGCTGGACGGCAACTGGAGGGCCGGGCTGGACGGCAGGCACACCTGGTTCCGGCCGGCCTCCTTGGCCTGGTACAGGGCGACGTCGGCGGTGGCCAGCAGCCCGGGAACGTCCTCGCCGTGCGCGCCGAGCACCGCCACCCCGATCGACACGGTCACCCGGACCTCGCCGCCGGCCACGGCGACGGCCATCGCGCTCACCTGGCCGCGCAGCCGTTCCGCGACCACGTGAGCCTGCGCCGCATCGGTGCCCGGCAGCAGGACGACGAACTCCTCGCCGCCGAACCGGCCGACCAGGTCGCAGCCGCGGGCCTGCTGGCGCAGCGCCCCGGCCAGCCCGGCCAGCACCTGGTCACCGGCCAGGTGCCCGTGCGTGTCGTTCACCCGCTTGAAGTGGTCGGCGTCGACGAGCAGCAACGCCACCGGCTGCCCGGTGCGCACCGCCCGGCTGATCTCGGTGTCCGCCTCCCGCTGCCAGGCGGAGGCGTTGAGCAGGCCCGTCTTCCCGTCGGTGCGGGCGGCCACCCGCAGTTGCTGGTGCAGCAGGCTGCGCTGCAGCAGGATGACCGGCGGCAGCGCGACGAACAGCAGCACCGGGCTCAGCGCGCAGGCGATGGTGACCAGCACGCCGACGCAGACCCCGGTGACGTCGAGGATCAGGCTCTCCGGATCCCACCGCACCGGCTGCCGGGTGGCCCGCCGCCCGGACACGTGCGCGGCCATCGCCAGCAGGGCGGCGCTGAGCACGCAGAACAGCGCACCGCAGGCCACCGCGACGAGAACGGTGAGCGGCCGGGTGAACCACGCGTCCTGGCCCGGGTGGGACAGCCACTGGGTGACGTCACGGACCGCGTGCGGGCGCGGGCCGAAGTAACCGAAGGCGACCGAGGCCGCCGCGCCGGACAGGCCGAGCACGGCCACGCCGAACGCCCGCCGGTAGCGAGGGCTGGCGTTCGGCCGCACCCGGGACTCGAGCAGCAGACCCAGCGGGACCGGGGCGAGCAGCGCATAGACCGGCGGCAGCAGCAGCACCACCGGCAGCCACCAGACAACGAGCAGGTCGCGGGACGCGTCGGCCGGGATGCCGAGCCGCCTGGCCGCCTCGACGCAGGCCGCGCCGCAACCCAGCAGGGCGGCGAAGAGCACCGCGTCACCGGCCCGCAGCGGCGTGCCGAACAGCCCCCAGCCGAGCAGCGCAAGATAGTAGGCGAGCACGGCCGTCACGAAGGCAACGGCCGGCGCCGGCTGGCCGAGCAGCGCCCGCGGCGCCAGCCGCCGGGCTGCCTGCGGGCCGTTCGCCCGCTCCCCTGGAATCGCCACCTGCTGGACCGCCATGCCTCCGTCCGTGACACCCACATCGCTGGACCCGCAGCACGGGCACGCCGGACTACTGCCAGTAACAGAATAGATGCGATACGTTCAACACGCGGGTGATCCGGAGGGTTGACGCGGGCGTCCCGCCCGCCTCCCCGATCCCCCTTCAACTTCACCGCGAATCACATGGCCTAATCACAAACAGTTCTGTATCGTAACGTCGCGTGACCAATCGAGGGGACCTACTCGCTCCGCCGCGCACCACCCGCCCGCGTCACAAGGCCGCCGCCCCGTGGCGGCCGGGCCTGGGTCTCAGGCGCCCCGGCCTGGGCCTCAGGCGGCCCGGCCTGCCCGTGGTGCTGCGCAAGGCGACCCCGGCCCGGCTGGACCGGGTCGCCATCCCGCCCGGGGCCGGCGGGGTGGCCAGCGGCCTGGCCGCCGCGTCGATCGGTGCGCTGGTCACCATCATGATCGCGAACAGCGGGCAGCACGCGGTGCGGGCGCACCCGGTGGCGTCGGTCACCCGGGTATCGGCCGACCTGCCGTCACTGCACATGCCCCGGCCGGTCTATCACCCGCGGACCGTGGCCCGGCGGAAGAAGCACCGGGCCGCCCCACCCCCGGCGCAACTGGCCCGCGCGCAGCAGGCACCCACGGCCAGCCCGCTGTCCGGGATCACCAACGGCATCAACTGGCAGGCTCTGCAGGCGCGCTCCGGACTGCCGCCGTGGGCACAGCGGATGATGGCCGCCTGGGGCCAGGCGCTGGCCGCGCGGGACCAGACCCAGGGCACCCCGGACGGGACCGCACCGGCTGCGGGCCCAACGTCCGGGCAGGCGCCGGCCCAGGATTCGCCCAACGGGCAGGTGCCGGTGCAGGCCGGGCCCGACGGACCGGCCCCGGCCTGGCCCTAGCCGGCCCGGGAGGCCGACGCGGGCGGCCGGGAGGCTGACGTAGCCGGCCCGGGAAGCTGACGCGGGCGGCCGGAGAGGCCGGCGCGGGCGGCTGGCAGACTTACGACGGTGACGGATAAGCACACCGCGACGGACAAGCATACCGCGATCGTCACCGGAGCTAATCACGGCATCGGCGCGGCGACCGCGCAATCACTGGCCCGCCGCGGATGTGCCGTCCTCTGCACGTTCCTGCGGGTCAGCGACCCGCCCGATCCCGGGACCCCGCAGGCCTACCGGGACCACCGCGCGCAGGACGCCGCGGCGGTCATCGACCGCATCCGCGAAAACGGCGGCACGGCGGCCGCAGTGGAGGCCGACCTGTCTGACCCGGAGGTGCCGTCCCGGCTGTTCGACGCCGCGGAGAATCAGTTCGGCCCGGTTGACATCCTGATCAACAACGCGACGGGGTGGCTGGCCGACACGTTCGCGGCGGGCGCGGCCGACCAGTTCGGCCGGTCACTCCAGCAGGTCAGCGCCGCGACGTGGGCCCGGCAGTTCTCCGTCGATGCGATGGGCGCGGCCCTGCTGATCGGCGAGTTCGCCCGGCGGCACATCGCCAGGCAGGGAACCTGGGGCCGGATCATCGGGCTGACGTCCGGCGGCGATCTCGGCTTCCCTGACGAAGTGTCCTACGGAGCGGCCAAGGCCGCCCAGCAGAACTACACGATGTCGGCGGCACTCGAACTGGCGAAGTTCGGCGTCACGGCCAACATGGTCTACCCGCCGGTCACCGACACCGGCTGGGTCACCGACGCGGTCCGGGAGTACGTCGCGGGCAGCCGTGACCACGTCCACGTCGCCACGGCCGGCGAGGTCGCCGAGGTCATCGCCTACCTCGCCTCCGATGAGGCCGCCCTGATCACCGCCAACGTCATCACGCTCCGGTAAGGCGGCGGGCGGGCCGGGTTAACCGGGTTAGCCGCTCCTTACCTGTTTCGGCTTGCTTCACACGTGATCGTGATGATATGTCACTAATGGGGAGCGGCTGACCGCAAGGAGTGACGAAATGAGATGCCAAATCCCCGCTCTGCCACACCCGTCCGGGCAACGTCGCGGCAGGTTCGCCGCGATCGCCGCGGCGGCCGCGGCCGTGCTCGCGGCCGGGATGGCCGCCGCCCGGCCCAGGCCAGCGCCGCCCACGCCCAGGCCAGTGCCGCCCACGCCCAGGCCGCGGCTTCCTGCGGGGCCAGCGCGACGGTGCGGCTGCACGGCCGGCTGTTCCGCGTGCACATGTCCGGCCGGTTCGGCATCGTGCCGATGCGCGGCCACCGGGTCCGGGCAGGCCATCTCGCTGGACACCGGCTCGTTCGCGATGCAGCCGCTGTGGAGTGACAACGACAACGGGTGCGTCCAGTAACGCAGACGTTCAGCGGGGCGGTGCGCCGGCCAGGCGCAGCCGTCTCGGATAATGATCATCTGTGGGCGGGCGGGCAGGGTCACCGTGACCCCGCCCGGCCGGGCGGCCACCCAGCTGAACAGACTGCGGTGACGCGGATTGCCCGGCTCGCCGGGACGAGTGGGGATAAACTTTGCTCGGCTTTAGGCATTTCCGGAGGAGCATATGTCCGGCAGTGGTCAGGACGCGGGTGAGCAGGGGGGACGCCCCCGGATACCTCAGCTGCGGCTGGATGACCTGCTGGCCGAGCTGCAGAGCAGGCTGCAGAACGTGCTCGCCACCCGGGACCGGGCGCACGCCCTGCTGGAGGCGGTCGTCACCATCGGCACCCACCTCGATCAGGAGGTGGTGCTGCGGCAGATCGTCGAGGCCGCGGTGCGGCTGGTGGACTGCCAGTACGGCGCGCTCGGCGTGGTCGGCGAGGGCGGCAAGCTGATCGAGTTCGTCCCGGTCGGGGTGGACGAGAAGCAGATCCGGCAGATCGACCACTGGCCGGAAGGACACGGCCTGCTCGGCGAGCTGATCAGCAACCCGCAGCCGCTCCGGCTGGCGGACATGTCCGCCGACCCCCGGTCGGCCGGCTTCCCCGAGGGGCATCCGCCGATGAAGTCGTTCCTGGGTGCACCGGTGCGGATCCGGGACGAGATCTACGGCAACCTGTACCTGACCGAGAAGCGCGACGGCGCGCAGTTCGACGAGGACGACGAGGCGCTGCTGCTGGCGCTGGCCGCCGCGGCCGGGGTGGCGATCGATAACGCCCAGCTGTACGCCGAGGCGCGGCGGCAGCAGCAGTGGCTGCGGGCCAACGCCGAGGTGACCCAGCGGCTGCTGTCGGAGCAGGAACCCGGGCAGGTGCTGGAGTTCGTCACCCAGCAGGCGATGGAGATGTCCCGCACGGACCTGGTGGTGCTGGCACTGCCGGTGGGCAGCCCCGACCAGCTGGTGGTCGAGCACGCGGTGGGGACCGGCGCCGACGAGGCGCTGGGCCTGGTGCTGCCCGCGCAGGCCTCGGCGTCGGGCCTGGTGATGGCCAGCGGCAAGCCGATCACGGTCGCGGACTTCAGCAGCGACCCGCGGGTGGCCAAGGTGGCCAGAGACAACCTGCAGCTCGGCCCGGCGGTGCTGGTGCCGCTGGGGTCACCGGGCAACGTGCGGGGGGTGCTCACCGCGGGCCGTCACCGGGGCTCGATGCCGCTGTCGCCCTCGGCGGTGGAGATGCTCGTCACGTTCGCCGCGCAGGCAGGCATCGGGCTGGAACTGGCCGAGCACCGCCGGGACACGCAGCGGCTGGCGCTGTTCGAGGACCGCGACCGGATCGCCCGCGACCTGCACGACTTCGTCATCCAGCGGCTGTTCGCCACCGGCATGTCGCTGCAGGGCAGCAGCGGGCTGATCGGCGACCCGGAGGCGGCCGGCCGGGTCCGCCAGGCCGTGGACGCGCTGGACGAGACGATCCGCGACATCCGCTCGGCCATCTTCACCCTGCAGTCCCGCCCGGCATCGGGGACGGCCGGGGTGCGCGCCCAGGTGCTGACCGTCATCGAGGAGATGACCGGGCCGCTGGGATTCCAGCCGACGGCACGGATCGACGAGCGGCTGGACACGCAGATCCCCGGGGACATCGCCGGGCACCTGCTGGCCGCGCTGCGCGAGGCGCTGTCCAATGTGGCCCGGCACGCGCAGGCCAGCCAGGTCGCCATCACCATCGACGTCGGCCCGGAACTGGTGCTCACCGTCCGGGACAACGGGCGCGGCATCGGCGACACGAGCCGGCGCAGCGGCCTGGGCAACCTCAGCGACCGGGCCAAGGAACTCGGCGGCACGCTGCGCATCGACCCGGACGACGGTGGCGGCACCCTGCTCGACTGGCGGATCCCGCTGCCCACGGGCCGGCAGCCCGGCAGCTGATCGCCGGCAGCCGGCGGGCCGGCAGCCGGGCCGGGCAGCTGATCAGCGGCCGGTGCCGTCCTCGGGGTGCCCGGCCTCGCCGCGGAACACCCGGGCGGCGTAGGCGGCGGCCTGGGTGCGGCGTTCCATGCCCAGCTTGGCGAACAGCGCCGACACGTAGTTCTTCACGGTCTTCTCGGCCAGGTACATCTGCTCGCCGATCTGCCGGTTCGTCAGCCCCTCGCCGATCAGCTCCAGGATGCGCCGCTCCTGCGCGGTCAGCTCGGACAGCGGGTCGGCGCGCCGGGCCTGGTCACGCATCCGCGCCATGACCCGGCTGGCCGCCTCCGGGTCCAGCATCGACTCGCCGGACGCCACGGCGCGGACCGCGCCGACCAGATCGTTGCCGCGGATCTGCTTGAGCACATAGCCGGCCGCGCCGGCCATGATCGCGTCGAACAGCGCCTCGTCGTCGCCGAACGAGGTCAGCATCAGGCAGGCCACTTCCGGCATCTGCGAGCGGATGTCCCGGCAGACGGTCACGCCATCGCCGTCCGGCAGCCGGACGTCCAGCACGGCCACGTCCGGGCGCAGCGCCGGAATCCGGGCCAGCGCCGAGGCCGCGGTCCCCGCCTCCCCCACCACCTTGATGTCGGGCTCGGTCTGCAGCAGCTCCCGGACGCCGCGCCGGACAATCTCGTGGTCGTCCAGCAGGAAAACCCCGATCACGCGCCGGTCCCCCGCTGGCTGGCTCATGTGCGGACACCTTCCTGGGCGGCGCGCCCGCGCGCCCGGATCCGGGGACGAAGAATGCTGTTGACCCACGATATAGATCAGCCCCCGGCTGCCCTAGGGACTATAGTCCCCGCATTCAGAGCGGCGGCCCCGATGATCCAGGGCCGCCGCAGGCCTGCGGGCGAGAAGGAACCGCCCCTGTTTATCGCGAAGTCCGCGGCGACGTATGCGTGTGGTTTCTGCTGGTACCGCGTGCTGGCCGCGGGCCCCTTCTCGCAGCGTCAGTCCACCTCAGCCACTGGGCGCTGTTTAGGGCCAAAGGTCCGTATTCGGATGGGCGTTCGCCCCCCGGGGCCGGTCCGGGTACGGGAAAGGCCGAAGGTCCCGCCGATGCGGGCCGGTGTGCTCCTGACGCGGGTTCGCCGGCCACGGCAGCCTGAACCTGTGAGGCAAAGCCAGGAGGCGATGGCACCGGCTGGATCGGGGGACCTGATGCGCGCGCAGGTGGGTGACCGGCTGCTGGTCGGGCACGGCCGCCAGCGGACCGGCCTGATCGTCGGGCTGCTGCGCAGCGACGGGCAGCCGCCGTACGTCGTCAGGTGGCTCAGCGGCGGGAACATCGCGATGGTGTTCCCCGACCAGTACGCCCAGATCGTCCCGGCCGGTCACCCGGCCGGGACCGCGCTGCAGCCGGACTGAAGGCGCGGCCGCCGGCGAGCGGCCGCCTGGCTGCCGACGCTAGCCCGCAGCCTCGTCCTCGCGGGCCACCTGGAACGGGGCGAAGCTCTGTGCGACCGGCATCAGCTCGACCACGTTGACGTTCACGTGCGGCGGCTGCGTCGTCACCCAGTACACCGCCTCGGCGATGTCGCCGGAAGTCAGCGGCTGCATGCCGGTGTAGACCGCGTCCGCCTTGGCGCCGTCGCCGCTGAACCGGACGAGGGAGAACTCGGTGTCGGCCATGCCCGGCTCGACGCAGGTCACCCGGACGCCGGTGCCGTGCAGGTCGCTGCGCAGGTTCAGGCTGAACTCGTGCACGAACGCCTTGCTGCCGCCGTAGGCGTTGCCGCCCGGGTACGGGTAGGTGCCGGCCACCGAGCCGAGGTTGACCACGTGACCGCGGCGGCGGGCGACCATGTCCGGCAGCACGGCGCGGGTGCAGTAGGCCAGCCCCTTGCAGTTCGTGTCGATCATCTGCTCCCAGTCGTCCAGGTCGGCCTGCTGGGCCGGTTTCAGGCCGAGGGCGAGGCCGGCGTTGTTCACCAGCACGTCGATCTCCGCGAACTCGGCCGGCAGGCTGCCGGTGACGTCGGCCACCGCGGCCCGGTCGCGCACGTCCAGGGTGACCGGCAGCACCCGCGGGCCGAGTTCGGCGGCCAGGTCCTTGAGCCGCTCCGCGCGCCGCGCGGCAGCCACGACGCGGGCGCCGGCGGCGGCGAACCGCCGGGTGATCGCCGTGCCGAATCCGCTGCTCGCGCCGGTGACGAAGACGGTGCCTGGCTGGGTACTGGTCATCTTCCGAGCGTAGCGGCGGCCAATCCGGCGGCCCGGCTCCAGGCCGGCCTGCGGCCACTCAGACCGGCGGGGTGCTGGCCAGGATGCGGTTCAGCGTGCGCCGGCCCAGCTGGCTCATCACCGGGTTGGTCTCGATGTAGTACCAGACCAGGCCCATCGCCTGCTGGAGGGCCCACGCCTCGCCGCGTTCCCATTCAAGGTCGCCGCAGCCGAGCGCGGCCCGCAGCTCCTGCCGCGGCCCGGTCTCCAGTAGGTGCCAGGCGCCGACCAGGTCCAGCGCGGGGTCGGCCGGTCCCAGGTCGCCGACGTCAAGCACTCCGGCCAGCCTGCCGCCGGAGACGAGGACGTTGCCGGGGATCAGGTCGCGATGGTTCATCACATCGTCCCCCTCGCGGGGCAGGTCGCGGAATCCGTCCCACAGCCTGCGCAGCCGCGGCACGTCGAGCAGCGCCTCGCTGCGGGCGAAGCAGGTCTGCATGAACTCGTCGTGGGTGCGCAGGTCACCGCCCCGGCCGGTCCCGGAGAACCGCCTGCCGCAGGTGGCGATGGTCCGCACACCGGCGATGAACTCGGCCAGGTCACGGGCGAACGGGACGGACTCGCCGGGGTCCTCGTCGGTGCCCGTGGTCCCCGGCAGCCAGGTCTGCACCGACCAGGGCAGCGGGTAGCCCGGGCCCGGCTCGCCCAGCGCGACCGGCTCGGGGGTCCGGAACCGGGTGCGGCCAGCCAGCTCGCGGGCGGCCCGGGCCTCCGCTTCCAGTTGCCGCCGCGTCATCTCGGGGTCGGCGGGCTGGAGCGGGAACCTGGCCAGGTACTCCTCGCCGATGCGGAACAGCGCGTTGACCGTGCCCTGCGAGGGAAACTCCCGGACTGGCAGCCCGCACCAGCCCGGGAACTGCCCGTCCACCAGGCCGCGCACCGTGTCCGCGGAGACCGCCAGCTGACCGGCATGCATCCCGCGACATTACCCGGGCGCGGCCTGGACTGCCTGCCGCCGAGGCGTCTCGCCCTGCCGGGCGGCCGCGCTGGGGTCGGCGGCCGCGGCGAAGCACACCTCGATGTCGAGACCGCCCAGTGGCCGGGCGTGCGCGGTGAGCACGGCGCCGTGCGCGGCCGCGATGGCGTGCACGATGGCCAGGCCGAGGCCGTGCCCGTCGCCGTGGCCGGTCCGCTCGGCGCCGAGCTGATGGAACGGCTCGAACAGCCGGTCCACCTCGGTCGGCGGGACCACCGGGCCGGTGTTGCGAACGGCGATCCGGGCAGCGGCCCCGGCCGGCCCGGCGGGCGTGGCGGGCCCGGTGACGACCTCGACCTCACCGCCGGGCACGTTGTGCCGGATGGCGTTGTCCACCAGGTTCGCGACCAGGCTTTCGGCCAGGTTCGGGTCGCCGCTGGCCGGGGCGGGGGTGAGCGCCGCGCTGACCTTTATATCGCGGCGGCGGGCTTCGGGCTGGCGGGCCTGCAGCACGTCGCGGGTGATCGCGGCCAGGTCCAGCGGCTCGGCCCGGTCCAGCCCGCGCTGGCTGGTGGCCAGGGTGAGCAGCGCCGCGATCAGCTGCTCCTGCTGCTCGCCGAGTGACAGCACCTCCTGGCAGGTGGCGCGGAGGGTGGCCGGGCTGGCGCCGGGGTCGGCCAGCGCGACCTGGAGCAGCGCCCGCGCGGCGCTGAGCGGGGTGCGCAGCTCGTGTGAGGCGTTGGCGACGAACCGCCGCTGCGACTCGAACGCCCCCTCCAGCCGCCCGAACAGGCTGTTGAGCGTGGCGCCGAGTTCGGCGAACTCGTTGTCGCGGGCGCCCGGCTCCAGGCGGCGGTGCAGGTTGCTGGCCGAGATGTGCCGCGCCGTCGCGGTGATCGTGCGCAGTGGCCGCAGGAACCGGCCGGCGATCAGCCAGCCGACGACCAGGGACACCGCGACCAGCGCCACGAGCACGAGCACGGCCCGGACCGCCTGGCGCTGCTGGCTGGCCTCCATCAGCGCGATGTCGTGCGGGGTGGCCATGGCCGCGGCCGAGGAGTGGATGCTGAAGATCGGGACGGCCAGCACGGCGAACCCCGCGGCCAGGAAGAAGCCCCCGTAGAGCAGGGTGAGCTGGTACCGCAGGGTCAGCCGGGGGACGTGGCGCATCAAGTCGTGTCCTCCATCCGGTAGCCGCCCTCGCGCACGGTGTGGATGACCGGCGGGTCGCCGAGCTTGGCCCGCAGCCGGTACATGGTCTGCTTGACCGCGGTGGTGAACGGGTCGGCCGCCTCGTCCCACACCCGCTCGAGCAGTTCCTCGGCGGAGACGACCCGCCCCGGCGCGGCCAGCAGGTACTCCAGCACGGCGAACTCCTTCGCGCTGAGGGTCAGCCGCTGCCCGGCCCGGGACGCGGTGCGGCCGGCCGGGTCGAGCCTGATGCCGCCGTGCTGCAGCACCGGCGGCAGCGGCACGGCGGCACGGCGGCCGAGGGCGCGGACCCGGGCGGTCAGCTCGGGGAAGTCGAACGGCTTGGCCAGGTAGTCGTCGGCGCCCAGGTCCAGACCCGAAACCCGGTCGGTGAGGCTGCCCGCGGCGGTCAGCATCAGGATCCGGCTGGCCGCCCGCCCGGCCGCGAGCCGCCGGCAGATCTCGTCGCCGGGCACCCCGGGCAGATCCCGGTCCAGCAGCACGACGTCATAGCACGTCACCGCCAGGTGCTCCAGCGCCTGGTGCCCGTCGTGGACGACGTCGACGGCCATGCCCTCACGGCGCAGCCCGGTTCCGATGGCACGGGCCATCGGCTCGAAGTCCTCCACCACCAGCACCCGCATAGCCGCGGTACCCCTTCCACCGGCCCGTCTCCAAGAATGCCAGGCCGCAGGTATCAGCCAGGTCTCAGCGGCGCGCACCGTGCTGAGACCGGCCGCCGCGTAAAACCTGCGGTGAAGCGAATTTTCTATGACGGCTGCGCGGAACCCAACGCGTCACCGCACAGCACCGAGGAGGGACGATCAGATGAGCGAGGTGGCTATCGAGGTCACCGGGCTGCGGAAACGGTTCGGCTCGACGGTGGCCCTGGACGGCATGTCGTTCACCGTCGAGCCGGGGCAGGTGACCGGATTCGTCGGGCCGAACGGCGCGGGCAAGTCCACCACGATGCGGGTGATCCTCGGCCTGGACGCACCGGACGAGGGCACCGCCCTCATCGGCGGGTGGCGGTACGCCAGCCTGCCGCGGCCGCTGACGACGATCGGGTCGCTGCTGGACGCGGCGGCGCTGCAGCCCAGCCGCAGCGCCCGCAACCACCTGCTGTGGCTGGCCCACTCCCAGGGCCTGGGCACCCGGCGGGTGGACGAGGTGATCGAGCAGGCCGGCCTGTCCGGCGCGGCCCGGCGCAAGGCCGGCGGCTACTCCCTCGGCATGCGGCAGCGGCTGGGCATCGCCGCGGCCATGCTCGGCGACCCGCCGGTGCTGATGCTCGACGAGCCGTTCAACGGCATGGACCCCGAGGGCATCGTCTGGATGCGCGGCTTCCTGCGCGGGCTGGCCAGGCAGGGCCGCGCCGTGCTGGTGTCCAGCCACCTGATGAGCGAACTGGAAGACAACGCGGACCACCTGATCGTGGTCGGCCGCGGCACGGTCATCGCCGACACCACGGTGGCGGCCCTGCTGGCGGCGGTGTCCGGAGACCAGGTGACACTGCGCACGGCGGCGGCCGGGGACGCGGCGGCGGTGCTGGAAGCCGCGGGGGCCACCGTCGCCACGGGCGGCCCGGACCGGCTGACCATCTCCGGGCTGCCCGCCGCGCGAGTGGTGGCGCTGCTGTCGGCGAAGACCGTGCCATTCTCCGAGGTCTCCGGGCACCGGGCCACGCTAGAGCAGGCCTACATGGAGCTGACCAGGGACGCGACCGTGTACCGGGCCGCCGACCTGGTCACCGGCCCGGCGGACGGGACGGCGCACGGCCCGGCGGACGGGACGGTGACCCGGTGACCGCGCCGACGGCCGCGCCGCGGCAGGCCGGGGCCGGCCCGCGGCCCGCGCACCGGGCCGGGTTCGGCCAGTTGCTGCGGGCCGAATGGATCAAATTCCGCACCGTCCGCGGCTGGGTCATCGGCATGGTGATCGCCGCGCTGGTGACGGTGGGCATCGCGCTGCTCAACCACAGCTCGTGCGGCGGGCAGGTCACCCCGAACGGCCCGGCGACGGTGGGCCAGGGCTGCGCCATCCCGCTGGGACCGGGCGGCGAGGCGGTGCAGGACAGCTACAACCTCGCGCACCAGCCGCTGCCCGGCGACGGCAGCATCACCGCCCGGCTCACCTCGCTGGCCAGCCAGCGGGGGCTGCAGCCGTGGACCAAGGCCGGCATCATCATCACCGCCGGCACGAAGCAGGGCGCTCCGTACGCGGCGGTGCTGGCCGCCGCGGGGCATGGCGTGCGGATGCAGTACGACTACACCGGCGACATCGCCGGCCTGCCCGGCGCGCCGTCGGCCGCCGCGCCGCGCTGGCTGCGGCTGACCCGGGCCGGCGGCACGCTCACCGGGTACGACTCCGCCGACGGCAGGCACTGGACGGCACTCGGCACGGTGCACCTGCCCGCGATGGCAGGCACCGTCCAGGCCGGCCTGTTCGCCTCCTCGCCGGGCACCTCGCACACCACGTCGCAGTCCATCTCCGGGGCCAGCGGGGCCGGCGAGTCCTCCCTGGCCACCGGCCGGTTCGACCACGTCAGCCTGCGCGGCCAGCGGCCCGGCGGGAGCTGGGCGGTCAGCGCGGTCGGCGGCGGCGGGCCCGCGCAGGCCGGCGGCCAGGCCAGCCCGTCTGGCGGCGCGGGCCCGGCCAGCGGGTTCGGCCAGGCCGGCGGGGTGCTGACGGTGACCGGCAGCGGTGACATCGCGCCCTACGCGGCCGGGGCGGCCAGCGGCGACGACGGCACGGCGCCGGAATCCACCCTGCAGGGCGTGTTCGCCGCGCTGATCGCGGTGCTCGTGGTGGCGGCGCTGTTCATGACCGCGGAGTACCGCCGCGGGCTGATCCGGGTCACGTTCGCCGCGCACCCGCGGCGCGGCCAGGTGCTGGCGGCCAAGGCGATCGTGATCGGCGCGGTCACCTTCGTGGCCGGGGCGATCGGCAGCGCCGCCGCGATGGCGCTCGGCGAACGGCTGCTCCGCGCCAACGGCAACTTCATCCTGCCGGTGAGCGCGCTGACCGAGGTGCGGGTGGTGGCCGGCACCGCGGCGGTGCTGGCCCTGACGGCCGTGCTGGCCGTGGGCCTGGGGGCGATCCTGCGGCACGGCGCCGCGGCGGTCACCGCGCTCATCGCGGGGATCGTGGTGCCGTACTTCTTCGCCGCCGCGATGCCGCTGCTGCTGCCGGCCGGCGTCCTGGAGTGGCTGCTGCGGGTGACCCCGGCGGCCGGGTTCGCCATCCAGCAGACCCTCGTCAGGTATCCGCAGGTGGCCGGGTCCTATACGCCGGCGAACGGGTACTACCCGCTGGCCCCGTGGGCCGGGTTCGCGGTGCTGTGCGGGTACGCCGCGGTGGTGCTGGGCCTGGCCGTCATCGCGCTGCGGCGGCGGGACGCATGAGCCTGCACGCGGAGTGGACCAAGCTGCGCACGCTGCCGGGCACGATCTGGCTGCTGCTGGCGGTGGCCGTGACCGGCGCGGGCACCGGTATCGCGGCGGACGCGGCGGCCCGGTGCCCGGCCGCGGGCTGCCACATCGACCCGGCCCGCAACAGCCTGAGCGGGGTCTACCTCAGCCAGCTGATCGTGGCCGTTCTCGCGGTGCTGGCGGTCAGCGGCGAGTACGGCACCGGCATGATCCGGGTCACCCTCGCCGCGATGCCGCGGCGGCTCGGCGTGCTGGCCGCGAAGGCGGTCACCGTCACCGCCGTGGTGCTGGCGGCGGGGGCCGCCGGGGTGGCCGGGGCCATGCTCGCCGGGCAGGCGCTGCTGCCCGGGCACGGCCTCACCCCGGCCAACGGCTACCCGGACCTGACGCTGGCCGACGGGGCGATGCTGCGCGCCGCCGCGGGGACGGCGCTCTACCTGGCCCTGATCGCCCTGCTCAGCGTGGGCGTGGCGACCGCGGTGCGGGAGCCCGCGGTGGCCATCGGGGCGGTGCTCGGGCTGCTCTTCCTCATCCCGATCATCTCCACCGCGGTGGGCGACCAGGCCTGGCAGCGGCATCTCGAGCAGATCGCGCCGATGACGGCCGGGCTGGCCATCCAGGACACCACCGGGCTGCACAACCTGCCCATCGGACCGTGGCCGGGGCTCGGCGTCGCCGCCGCCTGGGCCGCGGGCGGGCTGCTGCTCGGCGGCCTGCTGCTGCGGCTGCGCGACGCGTGACCGCCCACCTCACCAGGGAAGTCACAGAAAGGCGGAACGATCATGAAACACCTGCCATACCTGCCGCGCCGGGCCCGGTGGGCCGTGCCGGCCACGATCGTCGCGGTGGCCGGCGGCGTGCTGGCCGGGTCGATGGCGCCCAGCGCGGTGGCCGCGCCGCGGCTGCCCGGCCGGTCGGCGGCGCAGCTTCTCGCGGCGCTGCGCACCCGGGCGCTGGCGCCCCCGCTGAGCGGGACGGTCAGCGAGACCGTATCGCTGGGACTGCCCGCGCTGCCGGACGGCATCCTGGGGGCGGCCACCGCCCCGGTGGCGCTGCTGTCCGGGTCACATTCGGCGCAGCTCTGGTACTCGGGCCCGGAGCACTACCGGCTCGAGCTGCCGCAGAGCCTGAGCGAGTACGACCTGATCAGGAACGGGCGCAGCGCCTGGCTGTGGGACAGTTCGGCGAACTCGGTCACGCACATCCGGCTGCCGGCCGGAACGCCGGCGCCGGCCCTGCCGCCGGTGCCCCTGACCCCACAGCAGGCGGCCAGCCAGGCGCTGGCCAGTGTCGGCCCGGCCACGGCGGTCCGGGTGGACAGCACCGTGACGGTGGCCGGGCAGGCCGCCTACCAGCTCGTGCTCGCGCCGAAGAGCCCGGGCTCGCTGATCGGCGAGGCGCGGATCGCCATCGACAGCCGCAACCACGTGCCGCTGCGGGTCCAGGTCTTCGCCAGGGGCGCCGCCGTACCGGCGGTGCAGACCGGGTTCACCGCCGTCTCGTTCGCCCGCCCGCCGGCCGCTTACTACGCGTTCACCCCGCCCGCCGGGGCGAAGGTCACGAACCAGCAGGCCACGCCGGCCAGCCCGGCCAGCGCCAGCCGGCTCGGCCGCGCAGCGGCCGCCAGCGGGATCAGGGTGATCGGCTCGGGCTGGCTGACCGTCGCGGACCTGCCGTCCTCGGCGCTCGGCTGGCTGACCGGGGCGGCGCTGACCGGGCAGCAAGGCGGCGGACCGCTGCCGTTCGAGCATTCCAGCAGCCAGCAGGCCCCCGGATCGGCCGGCCAGGCACTCGGATCGGCCGGCCAGGCACCGGCGCGCGCCCGGCCGCCCGGCGTCGCGTTCGGCCCGCTGGCCGGCGCCCTGCTCGGCTCGGCCCGGCAGGTGCACGGATCCTGGGGCAGCGGCCAGGGCCTGGAGGAGCTGTTCGTGGGACTCACCGGGGAGGGGTTCGATGTCGATGGCTGACGTCCGGGCCTGGCTGCGGTTCTTCCGGTCGGAACTGCGGATCGTCTTCGGCCGCAGGCGCAATCAGGCGCTGCTAGCGGCGGTGGCGCTGTTCCCGCTGCTGATCGGGGTCGGGCTGCGGCTCGCGTCGCAGCCCGGCACCACCGGCGGTCCCAGCGTCGCGTTCATCAGCCAGCTCGCGGGCAACGGGCTGTTCCTCGCCTTCATCGCGCTCACCCTGCTGCTGGCGCTGGTGCTGCCGCTGGCCGTGGCGGTTATCGCCGGCGACTCGGTGGCGGGCGAGGCGGGCTACGGCACGCTGCGCAGCCTGCTGGCGGTCCCGGCCGGGCGCGGCCGTGTGCTCACCGTGAAGTACGCGGCCATCGTGACGTTCGCACTCGCGGTCACGTTCGCGGTGACCGGCGTGGCGCTGGCCGCCGGCGCGGCGCTGTTCCCGCTCGGGCCGGTGACGCTGCTGTCCGGCAGCACCGTGCCGCTGGCCGATGGCATCGGCCGGCTGCTGCTGGTCACGCTGTACGTGGCGGCCGCGATGGCCTCGCTCGGCGCGATCGGGCTGGCGCTGTCCACGCTGACCGAGCATCCGGTCGGCGCGATCGCCGCGCTGGCGGTGCTCGTCGTGGTCAGTGAGATCGCCGACAACCTGCCGCAGTTCGCGGCGGTCCACCCGTATCTGCCGACGCATTGGTGGACGTCGTTCGACGCCCTGCTCCGGGTGCCCATCGGCACCGGCACGCTGCTCGGCGGGCTGGCGTCGTTCGGCGGCTACCTGCTGCTGTCCGGGGCGGTGGCCTGGGCCCGCCTCACCTCCGCCGACATCACCTGCTGATTTATGACGAACGGCTGCGCCTGGCCCGGCACGCGATCGCGGGCCCGCCCCGCTGCCTGCAGGGACGGGCCCGCGAGAACGCGAACCGGGAGCTCCCGGTTACTCCGGAAGCTCGGTCAGCAGGTCGGCGGCGGTCTCCATCTCCTTGCGCCACACCGAACGGGCGATGATCTTCGTCACGTCGGCGCGGTGCTTGTACCTGGCCGCGACGTCCCGGCCTTCCTCGAGCAGGCCGTCAGACAGCTTGGTCGGCTCGAGGCCGAGCGCGAGGAACTGGTCGTTGAGCACGACCAGCTCGTTCTCGTCGGCCTCGATCCGCGGGTTCGGCAGGTGGGCGATCTCCGCACCCATCACGTCGCCGACCAGCTTGGCCAGGTCGAGCACCCGGTGCACCTCGGTGATCTGGTTGAGCACGCGCGGCCGGTCGCCGGACTTCGGCGGGTTCTGCAGCGCGATCTCGATGCACCGGACGGTGTCCTTGATGTGGATGAACGCCCGGGTCTGCCCGCCGCTGCCGTGCACCGTCAGCGGGTGGCCGACGGCCGCCTGCATGAGGAACCGGTTGAGCACGGTGCCGTAGTCGCCGTCGTAGTCGAACCGGTTGATCAGCCGCTCGTCCCGGCTGGTCTGGTCGGTCTGGGTGCCCCAGACGATGCCCTGGTGCAGGTCGGTGATCCGCAGCCCGTCGTTCTTGGCGTAGAACGAGAACATCAGCTGGTCGAGCGTCTTGGTCAGGTGGTAGACCGACCCGGGGTTGGCCGGGTGCAGGATCTCCCGCTCCAGCTCGCCGTCCGGGGTCGGCACCTTGACGGTCAGGTAGCCCTCGGGGATGGGCGCGCTGCCTGACCAGCCGTAGCCGTAGACGCCCATCGTGCCGAGGTGCGCGACGGCCGCGTCGGTGCCGGTGGCGACGAGCGCGGTCAGCAGGTTGTGGGTAGCCCGCACGTTGTTGTCGACCGTGTACCGCTTGGTCCGCTCGCCGCGCATCGAGTAGGGCGCCGCGCGCTGCTCGGCGAAGTGCACGATCGCGTCCGGGCGCAGGTCGCTCAGCAGGCCCGCCAGCTTGTCGTACTCGTTCGCCAGGTCGAGGTTGACGTGGTTGATGTCGCGGCCGGAGACCTCGCGCCAGACCCGCAGACGCTCACCGATCGGGCGGATCGGCGTCAGCGACTCAACCTCGAGCTCGACGTCGATCTTCCGCCGGCTCAGGTTGTCGATGATGGTGATGTCGTGTCCGTGCTCCGACAGGTACAACGACGTCGGCCATCCGCAGAACCCATCGCCGCCGAGCACAAGAATCCGCATTGCGACTCCAGTCACGGTAGAAAATGATTCCCGATTGTAAGCCGCAACCCTTGTGAGCCCTAGAGAACCACCGGGTAAGGCAGCCGTTACAGCCGGAATGAGGTCAACAGCCTACCGCCAGTCATCCGGTGCCGCCGGCGGATGGCCATCCTGCCAGCCTGCACGCCGGTCCGGGTGCGGCCGCTGGGTACGGTGGGGCCATGCGGACGTGGGTGGTGGACCATCCAGCGCCGGCCGACGAGCAGCCGCTGCGCCGGATCGACCGGGACGAGCCGGAGCCGGGACCCGGCCAGGTGCGCGTCCGGGTCAGCTGCTGCGGGGTGTGCCGCACCGACCTGCACCTGGCCGAGGGTGACCTGCCGCCGCGGCGGCCAGGCGTGGCCCCCGGTCACGAGGTGGTGGGCACGGTGGACGCGGCCGGCCCGGGGGCGCGGCGGTTCCGTCCCGGGGAACGGGTCGGCGTGCCGTGGCTCGGCGGCACCGACGGCAGCTGCCGGTTCTGCCGCCGCGGCGCGGAGAACCTGTGCCTGGCGCCCACCTTCACCGGCTGGGACACCGACGGCGGTTACGCCGACGCGTGCGTGGCCGCCGAGGGGTTCCTCTACCGGCTGCCCGGCGAACTGGACGACGAGCACGCCGCGCCGCTGCTGTGCGCCGGCATCATCGGCTACCGGGCGCTGAAGTGCGCCGCGGTGCCGCCCGGAGGCCGGCTCGGCATCTACGGTTTCGGCGGCAGCGCGCACATCACCGCCCAGGTCGCGCTGCACCAGGGGCTGCGGGTGCACGTGCTGACCCGCGGCGAGGGCAACCAGGAGCTGGCCCGCCGGCTAGGCGCCGACTCCGTCGCCGGGGCGGCGGACGAGCCGCCGGAGCCACTGGACGGCGCGATCCTGTTCGCCCCGGCCGGCGAGCTGGTGCCGGCCGCGCTGCGGGCGCTGGACCGGGGCGGCACGCTGGCGGTGGCCGGGATATGGCTTTCGGACATCCCGCGGCTGAACTACGACGCCGAGCTGTTCGGTGAGCGCCGGCTGCGCAGCGTCACCGCCAACACCCGCAGCGACGGCGAGGAATTCCTCGCCCTGGCCGCGCGGCTGGGCGTCCGGCCGACCACGGTCGGCTACCCGATGGCCGACGCGGCCAGCGCACTCGCCGATCTGGCACACGGCCGGTTCAGCGGCGCAGCCGTTCTTCATAATTAGCCGTTCTGGCGCAGGTCCGGCGAGGAGCTTGTCCTTCTCCGGGCCTGTCGCGCGGCGCTGGGTGACGGTACTCTTGCATTGCGTGACGCAATTGCGTGCCGGGGCGGCGCGTTTCGCGGCAGACGTGTGTACGGCGGGCTGGCTGCCGTAAGCTGCGGCCAGACGGCTGGTGAGCAGCCCGGGCCTGGCCACATCCGGCTCCGCTCCCGTCTACCGCGATTGCGCACCCCGGGGCCCGCGCTCAGGCGCGTGGGAACAGGAGGGTAGCGACGTGGCCCTGCCGGAATCGCCATTCGGGGCCCGGCCGGACGTGGCCGGTGACGGGTCTGTCACGCTCGCGCTGGCCGGCGAGCTCGACCTCAGCACCGAGGCCACGCTGGCCGCCCAGCTGACCGGCATCAGGGCCGGCCGCCCCCGGCAGGTTATCTTCGACCTGTCCGGGGTCAGCTATGCCGACCTCGGCACGCTCCGGGCCCTGGTGACCAGCCACCGCGGCGCCGACGAGCTGCCCCCGGTGCTATGTCATCCGCCGCCGGTCGTGATCAGGCTGCTGGAGGTAAGCGGCCTGGCCGAGCACTGCGTCATCATGCGCTGACCGCCGCGGCCGGTGCCCGGGAGGGCGGCCGCCGGCCGGTAGTTTCCGGCGCAAGGGTGGAACCGGGACCGGCTGGGTACCGTCCAAACAATCATGAGGTTTCCCGAAGCCGCTGATAACGGAACCGCAGCCCGCATCCTGACCGTGCCGGTACTCGCCGTGGCGGTACTTATCGTGGCGGCAGGGGCCGCGGCGGCGGCCACGGGTGCGGCGGCCGCGGCGCCCTCGGCCTGCACGGCACTGCCACCTGGGCCCGGCGCGGCCGCGGCGGCGCGGAGCGTGCAGCTGTGTGTCAGGGTGCAGGCGGCCGAGAGCACCGTGCGGGCCGGCGCCCCGGCTGGCTACCTGGTCAGCGTGTGGGCCGTCGGCGGCAAGGCGCGCCAGGTGAGCGTGCGGATCGCGGCGACATCCAGCCCGGCGTCGCCGGCGGTCCCTGCGCCGGCCTTCGGGTCCTGCGGCAGCGGCAGCGGCGCCGGGACACCGCGCTGCGCGTTCGGCACGCTCGCCGCGGGCGGCACCCAGGCGGGCGGGCTGTCCGCCCAGGTGACGGTGCCCGCGGCCGCCCCGGGCGGGGATCAGGTGACGCTGTCCGCGACGGCACAGGGAGCGGCCACCGCGGCAGGGGCGCCGGCCTCGCTGACGGCGGCGGCCAGCGTACCGGTGCGTGCCCGGCCGTCCCCGTCACCTTCGCCGTCGCCGACGCCCACGCCCACGCGTACGGGCACGCCGACGCCCAGACCGAAACCATCGAACTCCGGCACCCCGACACCCAAGCCACACAACTCCGGCACCCCGACACCCAAGCCACACAACTCGGCCGCGGCCTCGCATCGGGGTGGCCACCACACGGGCACGCCGGGTGGCGGCTCCGGCATGACCGGGAGCACGCCGCCGCCGCTGCCGAAGCTGCCGCCGCTGGGTGCGCCGCCGCCGGCGGGGCAGCCGCGGACCGGCTCGGTGGGCCACCTGTTCCCGACCATCGGCCCGTCGCCGGCGAGCGGCCGGACTCCCGCGGGCGGCGTGTTCCCCCGCACCGGCGCCTCGCCGGGCACGGCCGGGCGCAGCCCGGCCCAGGCCCGGGTCACCGCGGCGGACAGCCCGCTGGCCAACGGTCCGCTGGCCGGCGGCCAGCTCGCCGCGCTGATCTTCCTGTTCGCCGCGGCCGCGCTCACCGCCGGCGCGGCCCGCGCGAGGGTCCGGCGGCGCGGTTAGCCGGCTGGGTCAGGGAGTCTCGCCGTCCGGCTCGGCCGGGGCGCCGGCGCCTGCTTCGGTGTAGGTATACGTGTAGGGGTTGTGCAGCACCCGGGTGCCGGGGATGTCGGGGTGCATGCCCTCGGCCCACGCCTCGGGACCCAGCTGGCCCTTGAGGTACTCCACCGTCTGCGCGGCCACCTGCCGGGCGCGGCCCAGGTCCTGGCCGGCCAGCCGGTGCCAGGACTTGACCACCTGGCCGTTCACCAGGACCGTGTGCACGTCGCCGCGCTGCACCTGGAAGACCACGTGGCCGTACGGGTTGAGCAGCGGGAACATGGCCGGCGAGGCGTCATTCTTGATCAGCACCACGTCGGCCTTCTTGCCCGGCTCCAAGCTGCCAATGACCGAGTCCAGGCCCAGCGCCTGCGCGCCGCCGCGGGTGGCCCAGTGCACCACCTGCTCGGCCCGCAGGTGCAGGTGGGTGACGGTCTCCTGGTTGGCGTGCGCCTCCAGGTGCTCGCGCGCCCGGTCGGCGTTCAGCGTGGCCCGCATCGCGGAGAACAGGTCCGCGCTCCACCACACGCTGGTGTCCATGGACAGCGACACCGGGATGTCGTGCTCGCGCAGCCGCCAGGTCGTCGGGTACCCCTGGCCCGCGCTCGACTCGCTCTCGGTGGCGACCGACACCGACCCGCCGGTGGCCGCGATCCGCTGGTAGGAGTCCTGGCTCAGCGTGGCCGCGTGCACGTAGGTGGTCTGCGGGGTCATGAACCCGTTCTCGTGCATGAGCCGGATACCGTCGTCGTTGGTCACGCCCCACACGCCGGCGTGCGTGGTGACGGGCGCGCCGAGATCCCGGGCAACCTCGAACGCGGCCCGCTCAGGGAACCCCGGGTCGCCGGGGATGTCGAAGGCGATCTGGAAGCCGAGCATGTCGTCGCCGGGGGTGAACCGGCGGCCGGCGAAATCGCGGAACTCCGGGGTGGTGGACCACTCCCACGGGGCCTGGTGGATGTTGCCGTAGGCCAGCACGAACCGGCCAGGCACCTCGGTCAGCGCGTCCACCGCGGCCTCGGCGTGGTCCAGCGTGCGCAGCCCGTGCGACCAGTCCACCGTGGTGGTCACCCCGGCGTCGATGGCCTCCAGCGCGGACAGCAGGTTGCCGGTGTAGATGTCCTGCGGGCGGAAGCACTTGCCCCAGTTCAGGTAGTTCCAGACGAAGTACTGGGTCAGCGTCCAGTCCGCACCGTACCCGCGCATGGCGGTCTGCCACATGTGCCGGTGGGTGTCGATCATGCCGGGCATGAC
This sequence comes from Streptosporangiaceae bacterium, assembly GCA_036501145.1. Taxonomy (GTDB): domain Bacteria; phylum Actinomycetota; class Actinomycetes; order Streptosporangiales; family Streptosporangiaceae; genus PALSA-505. Next base: position 54,519 of record DASYAV010000210.1, read on the forward strand.
GATCCCGCCCGATGCGTCGATCTCGGCCGTGCCGTCGGGCACGGCCAGCGCGGGACCCACGGCGGTGATCCGCTCCCCGGTAACCAGCACGTCGGCACCGTCGAGCACGTGGTGGTCGTCGTCCATGGTGAGCACCGTGGCGTTCCGGAACACGATGGGCCGGCCCGGGGTCAGCTCGGCGGTGGTCATGGGAACCTCCAGGTCGGTGACGAGATCCTGGCGCCCGCGCGGACATGTGTCCGCATAACGGGCACGTGTAGTCTGACCGGAAGCGTCGTCCTCCCGGGCGGCCATTGTCAAGAGAACCGTCAAGAGCCGCCGGGAGGGCTGCGAACCCAGGCCGTCAGAGAGGACCGGATGGCAGGCCGCGACCCCAGCCCGGACTTCATCGAGGCGCTGGCCCGCGGTCTCGACGTAATCGCGGCGTTCGAGCCGCGGCAGCCGGTGATGTCGCTGGCCGCGGTGGCCGCCGCCACCGGCCTGGCCCGGCCCACCACCCGCCGGATCCTGCTCACCCTGGAGCAGCTCGGCTACGTAGCCGCGGCCGGCCGCGGCTACGAGCTGACCCCCCGGGTGCTGCAGCTCGGCATGCGCTACGTGCTGTCGCACAACCTGTGGGAGGTGGCCAGGCCGCACATGGAGCGGCTGGTGGCGCGGACCCACGAGTCGTCCTCGATCGCCCAGCTGGACGGCCCGGACATCGTCTACGTGGCCCGGGTGGCGGTACCCAAGATCATCACGCTGGCGGTGACGATCGGCACCCGGTTCCCGGCCATGCCGACCTCGCTGGGCAAGGTTCTGCTGGCCGCGCTGCCGGCCGGCGAGGCCGAGCGGGTGCTGGCCGAGCCGAGCCGGTCCGGGATCACCGCGCGCTGGCAGCCCGGGCCGGCCGAGCGGGCGGCCGAGCTGCGCGTGGTGCGCGCCCGCGGCTGGTCGCTCACCGACGAGCAGCTCGCGCCCGGTATCCGCTCGGTAGCCACCGGCCTGCGGGACGGCGAGGGCCGGGTGATCGCGGCGCTGAACGTCACGGTGCACGCGGCGGAGACCCCGGTCGAGGTGCTCACCGGCGAGTACCTGCCGTGGCTGCTGGAGGCGGCCGGGGCGATCAGCGCGGACTGGGCGGCCTGCCAGGCGGCCCCGCAGCTCACCGTCGCCCGGCAGCCCCAGCCAGCGCCAGCCAAGGCAGCCGGACAACTGTCCGGCTAACGGACGGAGGACACCCGACACCTCATGACCGAGACTCCAGCCACCGCCACCGCCGCCCGCCCGGGCCCACTGTCCGGGGTGCTCGTGGCCGACTTCTCCCGGGTGCTGGCCGGCCCGTACTGCACGATGCTGCTCGCCGACCTCGGTGCGGACGTGATCAAGGTGGAGAGCCCGGCCGGCGACGACACCCGCCGCTGGGTGCCGCCGGCCACCGAGGACGGGGTGGCCACCTACTACCTGGCCATCAACCGGAACAAGCGCTCGGTCGTGCTCGACCTGCGCGACCCCGGCGACCTGGCCAGGGCGCGGGAGCTGGCCCGGCGGGCCGACGTGTTCATGCAGAACTTCAAGCCCGGCGGGCTGGCCAGGTTCGGCCTGGACTACGACTCGGTGCGGGCCGCCAACCCGGCGGTCGTGTACGCCTCGATCAGCGGGTTCGGCGCCGGCGGCGGGAAGGATCTGCCCGGCTACGACCTCATGGTCCAGGCGATGTCCGGGCTGATGAGCCTGACCGGCGACCCGGACGGCCCGCCCTACCGCTCCGGCATCTCGGTCTTCGACGTGATCGCCGGGCTGCACACCACGATCGGCGTGCTGGCCGCGCTGAACCACCGTGCCGCCACCGGTGAGGGCCAGCACGTGGAGGCGGCCCTGCTGGCCTCGGCGCTGTCCGGCATGGTGAACCAGACCAGCGCCTACGTGGCGAGCGGGACGGTGCCCTACCGGATGGGCAACTCCCACCCCAGCGTGTACCCGTACGAGCCGCTGCCCACCGGCGACGGGGAGCTGATCGTGACGGTGGGCAACGACGCGCAGTTCCGCAAGCTGTGTGAGCTGCTCGGCGAGCCGGAACTGGCCGACGACCCGCGGTTCGCGCAGAACGGCGGCCGCACCGCCAACCGGGAGGAACTGCGCCCGCGGCTGGCCGCGCTGCTGGCCGGCAAGCCGGCCGCGGACTGGTTCGCGGAGCTGATCAAGGCCGGGATACCGTGCGGCCCGATCAACACCGTGGACGGCGGGGTGGCGTTCGCCGAGCAGGTCGGCCTGCAGCCGGTGGTGACCGCCGGCCGGGGCGCGGCCGCGATGCCGACGGTGCGGCACCCGCTCACGTTCTCGGTCACCCCGCCGCGGTACGACCTGGCGCCGCCGAAGCTCGACGAGCACGGCGAGGACATCCGGGCCTGGCTGGACGCGGCCGCCGGGCCGGAGGACGCGCCGTGACCGGGGCGGGCGACGGGCTGCGCTTCCCCACCTCGATCGGCACCTCGGACGCGGACAAGATCACCGTGCTCGGCCAGGACCTGGCCGCCGACCTGATGGGCCAGGTCGGTTTCGGTGAGCTGGCCATGTGGCTGGTCACCCAGCGGCGGCCCACGCCGTCCCAGGTCCGGGTGTTCGAGGCGGTGCTGGTCGCGCTGGCCGACCACGGCTTCACGCCCACCGCGATCGCGGCCCGGCTCACCTACCTGAGCGCCCCCGAGTCGGTGCAGGGGGCGATCGCGGCCGGACTGCTCGGCGGCGGCTCGCGGTTCCTCGGGGTGACCGAGGACGCCGGCCGGTTCCTGGCAAACGCACTGGCTGGTGCGGGCGAGGCACTGCCCGCCGACGACGCGGGCTGGGACGCGCTCGCGCTGACCGCGGTGCGGGACGCGCGGGCGGCGGGACGGCTGATCCCGGGGCTCGGCCACCCGGTGCACAAGGTCACCGACCCGCGCACCCCGGCGCTGCTGGCGATCGCGGCCGAGGAGGGGCTGCTCGGCCCGCACCTGCGCTTGTTCCAGGCGATCGGCCGGGTGCATCCGCAGGTGCTCGGCCGGACGCTGCCGCTGAACGGCGCGGGCACCTGCGGGGCAGCGCTCGCCGACCTCGGCCTTCCGGTGGACCTGCTGCGCGGCTTCGCCCTGCTGGCCCGCACGGCCGGGTTGCTTGGGCAGCTGGCGGAGGAACGAAGCCGTCCGGTAGGAATGTCCATCTATCAGGCTGTCGACCGGAACATCGACTACACACCCCCTGCCTGAACGGCGGGACGGCCAATCCAGGAGCAGCCATGGCCACAGTCGCCGCGGTGATCGCGTCCACCCACCACCCGTTCTACTACCGGGCCAGCACCGCCGAGGGGGACGAGCGGCCGCCGTTCGCCGACGAGTGGGTGGCGAAGATCATGGCGTTCCGGCAGACCCTGACCCGGGCCCGGCCCGACGTGCTGGTCATGGTGGGCAGCGACCACTTCCACCAGCTGTGGCTGGACAACATGCCGCAGTTCCTGGTGGGGAAGGCACCGTTCTACGACGCGAACTTCTACAACGAGGAGCGGGAGTTCGGGCTGCCGCGGATGCTGCTGCGCGGGCACGAGGAGCTGTCCGCGCACCTGCTGCGGGAGGGCCTGGACGCCGGGTTCGACCTGGCGTTCAGCAACGAGCTGCGGATCGACCACAGCATCACCTGCCCGATCATCACGCTGCGGCCGGACGGCGACCTGCCGATCGTGCCGGTGTACACGAACATCTTCGCCCCGCCGATGCCGCAGCCGCGGCGGTTCGTGCAGCTCGGCCAGGCCATCCGGGCCATGGTGGAGGCGTGGCCCAGCGACCAGCGGGTGGCGATCATCGGCACCGGGCACCTGTCGCTCGAGCTGGGCGGGCCGCGGCAGTTCGGCCCGCACGGGCCGGACCCGGAGTTCGACCGCAAGGCGGTGGGCTGGATCGCCTCGGGCGACGTCCAGTCCGCGCTGGCCGAGGTGAGCCTGGACAGCCTGTGGGAGCCGGGCAACGCCACGCACGGCTTCATGGACTTCCTGCTGATGATGGGGGCCGCCGGGGAGAACGTGAAGGCCGACTACACCGACTCGCTCGACCTGTTCCACACCATGGAGGCCTACTTCACCTGGTACCCGGAGGGAGGTGCGGCGGCGTGACCAAGTACCTGCTGAACAAGTTCCTCTACACCGTCGACCGCAGCCCGGAACTGGTCGAGCGGTACCGCGATGATCCAGCGGGAACGGTGGCCTGGTGGGAGTCCGAGCAGGCCAACCGGATCCTCAACTGCCACGACGGCGAGGCCAGCAGCTGGCTGGCCTTCACCGACACCGAACGGCAGGCGCTGGCCGGGCACGACTACGCCGCGCTGTTCGGGCTGGGCGCGCACCCGTTCCTCACGCTGACGCTGTTCATCGCGCTGTTCGAACGGGACTACGCCGAGCCGCTGGCGTTTCAGCGCGAGTACGCCGCGCGGCTCAGCCACTGGACCCTGCCCTACCCGGACGTCGCCACCTGAGGGCTGCGGGCTATCACCCAGGTGGAGATGGGTGACAGCCTGCTACCGGCAGGCCGCATGGTGTCCGTAGCGTCGTCGGCACACCACGACGTCTCGGTAAGGGGTCAGCCATGCGCAGGAAGGGATTCGTATCCGTGCTCGCCGCCGTCGCTGTGGCGGGATCCGCCGTCACCGCCGGCACCGTGGCCGCGGCGGCCAGCACCCCGCAGGCCGGCGGCAAGGTCCACCTCACCGCCTACGCCGACAGCGACGAGGCGGGCGCGACGGTGATCGTGACCGGGGTGATCGGCGACTTCGGCGAGGGCATGAGCGTCACCGGGCAGGGCGTGCTCACCGCCGAACATAACCAGTACATGAAACTGGCGCTGTCGCAGGGCTCGTTCCAGATCGGCCTGGCCAGCCTGGACAAAAAGTTCATCAGCAAGTTCACCCGGGTCTTCCCGACCAGCAGGAAGACCTGCTCGGGCGCGGTGAGCGTGACCGGGGCCGCGCCGATCCGGGCGGGCTCGGGCACCGGCGCCTACCGGAGGATCACCGGCGGGTTCGACCTGACCATCACCGTCGACGAGGTCGACGTGAAGGCCAAATGCAGCCCGGACAGCGCGCTGCTCTACGAGGAGATCGTCATCACCGGGCCGGGGACCGTGTCGCTCGGCTAGCGCAGGTAGTCCCGGGTCTTCTCCCAGGCCGCGATGAACCGGCCGGCCTCGTCGGCGGGCACCTCGAACGCGTTGATCAGGGTCACTGGCTCAGCCATGTTGCTCACGCTACCTAGACTCGGCGCTATGCAGCGATACTCACTTGGCGGGCATTCGGTCAACCGCGTCGGGTTCGGCGCGATGCAGCTGCCCGGGCCCGGCGTGTTCGGCCCGCCGCGGGACCGCGACCAGGCCCTGGCGGTGCTGCGGCGCGCCGTGGACCGGGGCGTGAACCACATCGACACCGCGCAGTACTACGGGCCGGACGTCGCCAACGAGCTGATCAGGGAAGCGCTGCACCCGTATCCGGAGCAGCTGGCACTGGTGAGCAAGGTCGGCGCGCGCCGGGACGGCACCGGCGCCTGGCTGCCCTACAACGAGCCCGGCGACCTGCGCCGCGGCATCGAGGACAACCTGCGCTCGCTGGGCGTGGACCGGCTGGCCGCGGTCAACCTGCGGGTGCTGGAGGGCACGGAACCCGACGCGCGGTTCGACGCGCAGCTCGCCGCGATGATCCAGGCCCGCGAGGAGGGCCTGATCGAGGGCGTCGGGCTGAGCAGCATCACCGCCGCGCACCTGCGCCGCGCGCTGGACCAGACGCCCGTCGCGTGCGTGCAGAACCCGCTGAGCCTGGCCGACCGGGCCTCGATGCCGGTGCTGGAGGAATGCACCCGGCACGGGATCGCGTTCGTGCCGTTCTTCCCGCTGGGCTCGGCCTTCGTTCAGCCCAATCCGGTGCTGGGGAACGAGCACGTGATCGGTGCGGCCGAACGGCTGCGCGCCACCCCGGCGCAGGTCGCGCTGGCCTGGCTGCTCGGTGTCGCGCCCAACGTGCTGCTGATCCCGGGCACCTCCTCGCTGGCGCACCTGGAGGAGAACCTCGCCGTCGCGGACATCACCCTCGGCGCGGACACCCAGCGGGAGCTCACCGAGGCCGCCGGCTAGCCGAGCTAGCCGGTTCCGCTCGCTTAAACCGCCGCGCCCGGCAGCGCCGGCAAGCGCCGTCGGCAGGTACCGCCGACGGTGCAAACGTGTGCGATGAATTCGCCGGCGGCACGGCCCGCGAATGCACACGTGTGCAGGGAAAATAAGGCGACGGGGCGAGGGAGAAATTGGTACTTTCTGCGCTCAGGGGCCTGACCGGGCAGGGGATCTAGAGAACGAGATATATCTTGACTTTACCCCCGGGCATGCCGGATAGTGCTGCCAGACATCGTGGCGCAGATTGACCATCGGGGGAATCACCGTGAGCCGAGTCCGAGCGATCCTAAGCGTGCCCAGCGGGCGCCGGGCCAAATGGGCGGTCCTGGCCTTCTGGCTGATCGTCGTGGTGGTGGCCGCGCCGCTGGCCGGCAAGCTCACCGGGGCGGAGAAGAACGACTCCTCGGCCTGGCTGCCGGCCAAGGCCGAGTCGACCAAGGTCCTCAACCTGCAGTCGCACTTCCAGTCACCGAACATCTTCGCCGGCGTCGTGGTCTACGACCGCCCGTCCGGCCTGACCAGCGCGGACCACGCCAAGGCGGTCGCTGACGCCGCGAAGTTCGGCCAGGTCCCCGGGGTAGTGCACGGCCAGGTCCAGGGGCCGTTCTTCGCCAGGGACGGCCAGGCCATCGAGACGATCGTGCCGATCAACCTCGGCTCGAAGGGCTGGAACGGGGCATCCGACGCGGCGACCAAGCTGCGCAACATCGCCAGCGCCAACGCCGACGGGCTGGCCACGCACATCGCCGGGCCGCTGGGCAGCGCGGCCGACTCGGCGAACTCGTTCAAGGGCATCGACGGCATCCTGCTGGTGGCCACGCTGATCGTGGTCATCGCGCTGCTGCTGATCACCTACCGCAGCCCGATCTTGTGGCTGCTGCCGGTGATGTCCGCGGGCATCGCCCTGACCGCCGCCGAGGCGCTCATCTACCTGCTGGCCAGGCACGCCGGGCTGACCGTGAACGCGCAGAGCGCCGGCATCCTGTACGTGCTGGTGTTCGGGGCCGGAACCGACTACGCGCTGCTGCTGACCGCCCGGTACCGGGAGGAACTGCGGCGGCACGAGGACCGGCATGTGGCGATGGCGGTGGCGATCCGGCGGGCCGGGCCCGCCATCGTGGCCAGCGCCATCACGGTGATCCTCAGCCTGCTCACGCTGACCGTGGCCGAACTGAACTCCACCAAGAGCCTGGGCCCGGTGCTGGCCATCGGCGTCGGGGTGGCGCTGGTCTCGATGATGACGCTGCTTCCTGCCCTGCTGGTGATCTTCGGCCGCTGGATGTTCTGGCCGGTGAAGCCCAGCTACGGCTCGCCCGAGCCGACCACCAAGGGCATCTGGGCCGGGGTGGGACGGCGGATCGCCACCCGGCCGCGGATGGTCTGGATCGGCACCGCGGTGGTGCTGGGCGTGCTGGCCATCGGCCTGACCGGGCTGAAGGCCAGCGGCCTGACCGCCGCCGAGTCCTTCATCGGGCACCACCCGGACTCCGTGGTCGGGCAGAGCGTCATCACCAAGCACTTCCCGGCCGGCGCCGGGCAGCCGGTGTACGTGGTGGGCAACGAGCCGCAGACGGCGCAGCTGACGGCGGCGGTCAGGTCCACCTCCGGGATCACCGCGGTGACTCCGCCGGCGACCAGGGACGGCCACACCTGGCTGCAGGCGACGCTGACCGCGCCGCCGGACAGCCAGGCCGCGTTCGGCACGATCGACCGGCTGCGGGACGCGGTGCACGCGGTGCCCGGCGCGAACGCGATGGTCGGCGGCAATACCGCCGTCACCCTGGACATCGCGCGGGCGGCGGACCACGACCGGAACGTGATCATCCCGATCATCCTGCTGCTGGTGTTCCTGATCCTGGGGCTGCTGCTGCGCGCGGTGATCGCACCGATCATGCTGATCGCCACCGTGGTGCTGTCGTTCGGCGCGGCGCTGGGCGTGAGCTCGCTGTTCTTCAACCACGTGTTCAGCTATGGCAACGCGGACAACTCGTTCCCGCTGTTCGTGTTCGTATTCCTGGTCGCCCTGGGCATCGACTACAACATCTTCCTGATGACCCGGGTGCGCGAGGAGGCGGTCAAGCATGGCCCGCGGCACGGCGCGCTGACCGGCCTGTCGGCGACCGGCGGGGTCATCACCTCGGCCGGTGCGGTGCTGGCCGGCACGTTCGCCGCGCTCAGCACGCTGCCGGTCACGTTCCTGGCCGAGCTGGGTTTCGCGGTGGCGTTCGGCGTGCTGCTGGACACCATCGTGGTCAGATCCGTGCTGGTCACCGCGCTCAACCTCGACCTCGGCCGGTGGGTGTGGTGGCCGAGCAGGCTGTTCCGGCAGTCCATCGCCGAGCCCGAGCAACTCGACGAAGAGCCCGCGGCGGTCGGCTGACCGGCCGGCTCAGGACTCCTGCGCCAGCTCGGCCAGCAGCCGGGCGAGCTCGGCCGGCGCGCTGATCATGGGCCAGTGGCCGGAATCGATGTCGGCGTACGAGACGTGCGCGCTCTTGGCCAGTTCGGGAAGCTCGCCCTGGCCGACCCATTCCCTGGCCTGGGCCGGGGTGAACTCCGGGCAGATCAGCACCACGGGCACGTCATAGCGCCGGGCGTCGGCCAGCCTGACCACGCCGCGGCCGACCGGCTCCGGGAGCGGGACCGCAGCCGCCGCGAAGGCCTGCTTCGCGGCGTCGTCCAGGTCCGCGGAGTCCGGCCCCTCGAACTCGGCCCAGCCCGGGAAGGGCAGCGCGCCGTCCCGGAACGGCAGCGAGGTGAAGTAGGCGTCGCCGTCGGCGGAGGGAAAACCGCCGATCATGGCGACCTTGCCGATCTTGCCGGGGCGGGCGTCGGCGGCCAGCCAGGCCAAGGTGGCGGCCGCGGAATGCCCGACGACCATGGGCTTGCCCGACGCCGCGTCGACCGCGCCGAGCACCGCCGCCACCTGATCCCCGAGCGTCGCGGCCTGGTTGCCGTCACCCTGGCCCGGCAGGGTGACCGGCACCGGACGGTGCCCGCGGGCCGCCAGCTCCGGGACGACCTTGTCCCAGGCCGACCCGTCCAGCCACAGGCCACCGATCAGCACGATGTCCATATCTTCTCCCCTTCGCTTCTGCTTTGTCTTTGCTTGCTTCCCCGACGCTAAAGGTATTTCCGGACGATCGACTTCCGGATTAGCCTGGGCGGGTGAAAACCGACCTGAGCCCTACCGCGCGGGCGTTGCGGGCCCTGGAGTTGCTGCAGGCCCAGCCCGGCATCACCGCCAGCCAGCTCGCGGCCCAGCTGGACGTGACCGAACGCGCCGCGCGGCGCTACGTCGCGATCCTGCGGGAGGCCGGCATCCCGGTCGAGTCGACCCGGGGGCCCTACGGCGGCTACCGGGTCGGCCGCGGCATCCGGCTGCCGCCGCTGGTGTTCACCGCCACCGAGGCACTGGGCCTGGTCATGGCGGTGCTCGACGGCAGCCACGCGGCCGCGGACGCCGACGATCCGGTCGGCGCCGCGCTAGGCAAGATCATCCGCGCGCTGCCGGAGAACGTCGGCCGGCCGGCCGCCACCATGCGCCGGCACGCCTCGGCCGCGCCGCACCGCAGGCGCACACGCCCCGGTACCGAGATCACCAGCACGCTCGTCGCCGCCGTCGCCGCCCAGCGCCGGGTGCGCATCGGCTACCGCAGCGAAGCCGGCCGGCAGTGGGAGGAGGACATTGACCCGTGGGCCGTCGTCGTCCGGTACGGCCTGTGGTACCTGCTGTGCCACTCGCACCGGGCCGGCGCGGTCCGCAGCTACCGCGTCGACCGGATTCAGTCGGCCGCCACCGGCCCCGAGCAGTTCCGCGCCCCCGAGGACCTGGACTACGTGGAACTGCTGGAACAGCACCTGGGGGCCGGCTGGGAGTTCACCACCAGGGTCGTCTTCGACGCCCCCTACAGCGAGGTGGCACCGTATGTCACCCCGCCGATGGGCCGCCTCCGGCCCACCGGCGAGGGGACCCGATGCGTGCTGGCCGGCACCACCGGCAACCCCGCGATGTACGCCGGGGAATGGCTGGCCGGGATCCCGGTCCCGTGCCACGTCGAGGGCGGGCCCGAGCTCCGCGCAGCCGTCTCGGATGTGGCAAAACGGCTGACGAACGCCGTCGGCTGACTGCCGCCCGCTGGTCAGAATCCTGGCTCGGGGGCCACCGAAAGCCGCTCGGCCCGCAGGTACCGGATGTCGGTCTTGCCCACCGGATCGGCCGCCCAGCGCCGCTGCAGGATGTGGTTGTTCAGCACATCGTCCAGCGCCGCCATGATCATCGACTGGTCGAGGTCCAGGTACCGGTTACCGACCGCGCCGGTGCTGGGGTCGAGCGCGTCGTAGAAACCGTACGGGCCGTAGATCTGCGGGAAGTCGCGCAGCAGCGTCTGGATGTTGGCCCAGGCCTGCTGGGGCAGTACGTTCAGGGCCAGGAACGAGGCGTGCGGGGTCACCGCGGTCTGCAGGTAGTCGGTGGCCGACGCGTCGGTGCCGAGCTGCCAGGAGCCATAGGCCTGGTAGTCGCCGGTGTTGTCCGGGGTGCTGGACGGGGACAGGCCCCACACCGGGAAACCGAGATCCTTGGTGTCGTAGTCGATGGTGGCCTCGGTGTAGTCCGCGTCGTTGGCACCGAACCCCTGCGGCGCGGCCTGGGTCTCCGGCACGATGAGGTCGTTCATCAGGCCCTCGAACACGTCACCGCCCCAGCTCGGCACGTAGTCGATGCCGTCGTAGGAGTAGTGGCCCTCGAAGACCGGGAACTTCTTGCCGCTGAGCGGGTCGGTGACCGTCACCGTGGAGCCCTGCGGGGTCTGCCGCTGGCCGAACTGGGCGGGCTCGGTGCGCCAGGTCCGCCACCACACGTCACCGGGCAGCTGCCCCCTGGCCATCCCGACGTAGGCGGCGATCCGCGGGTCGGAGTAGAGCATGCCGTACTCGAACGTGGCCGGGCCCTGGTCGGCGTAGTAGCCGCCGTACATCTGGCCGGCGTTGACGTTGGTGGTCTCGTCACCGTTGTCGTAGAAGATGCCGAACTGCATGGCGTCCAGCAGCGCGGTGGCCTGACGGGCGAACGGCGGCAGCGCCTGCCGGACCTCGATCAGGCCGGAGGCGTACCAGCCGTTGTCCACGGTGGAGATGAACTGGCCGGTGACCGTGGTGATCGGGGTGCCGCCCGGGCCGGTGATGGCCTGGCCGGTGCCGGTGTCGTACCAGCTCAGCAGGAAGCCGTCCCATTTCTGCAGGCGCTGGACCTCGCCCAGGGTGGCGCCGATGTCGCGGATCTCCTCCCCGGCGGAGATCAGGCCGAGGTCGTGCGCCGCGAGCACGCTCCACAGGTAGACGCCGATGTCGGTGGGCGAGGTGTAGGGGCCCTGCGGGGCGCCGTCGAAGCCGACGTTGTCCATCGGCAGGTGGGTGCTGGGGTCGACCGCCGCGCCGAAGAACTTCCAGGTGTCGGCCGCGTAGTGCATCAGCTGCTGCCGCTCGCCGGGCGCCAGCGGGGTGGGCGTGAAGCGCAGCGGCTGCCCGGTGCCGGTGGGGACGGCGCCGGTGGGGGTGGCGCTGGCCGGGGTGGCCAGGCTCACGGTCATGGCCGCGACGGCCATGATGACCGGTGCGGCGATGCGGGCTCGGGGTCTCATCTGTGCCTCCGGGGTGTGTCGGGGAAAGGCCGTGATCATGACGAACGGCTGCGCCGCGCCCCCGGCGCGGTCAACCCCCCGTGACCGCCGGGTTCACCGCAGCCGCAGCTCGCCCGGATCTGGATGCGGACCGGCAGCTCGACCGAGCGCGACGGCAGATCCGGGCCGGCCATCCGCTCTTTGAGCAGCCGGACCGCGGTGTCGCCGAGCCCGCGCATGGGCTGCACGACCGTGCTGAGACTGGGCCGGATGTGCTCGCCGACCTGGATCCCGTCGAAGCCGGTGAGCGCCACGTCCTCGGGCACCCGCAGCCCGGCCCGCTGCAGCGCCATCATCACGCCGACCGCGGTCTGGTCGTTCGCGCACACCAGGGCGCGCGGCACCGGGCCGGCCAGGATTTCCGCGGCGGCCCGGCGGCCGCCGGCGGAGGTGAAGTCGCCGTGGAAGGCGGGGCGCTGGCCGGCCGGCAGGCCGCGCTCGGCCAGCGCCCTGCCGAACCCGGCGAACCTGCGCGAGGAGTCGGCCGAGCCGGGCGGCCCGGCCACGAACGCGACGTGGTCATAGCCGTGCCGGTCCACGAGATGCGCGGTGATCTCGTGGGCGCCGCGCTCGTTGGCCACCGACAGGTGATCGAACAGGTGCTTGGCCTCCCCCGGGCCTGGCCCCGCGGCGAGCAGCACGACCGGGATGCGGGAGGCGATCAGCTCCAGCATGGGCGCGGGCACGGTGTCGGCCAGCACGACCAGCCCGTCGCAGCGCCCGGCCACGGTGAGCACCAGGTTCACGTCATCGCTCTCGTGGCTGGCCGCGATCAGCACCGCGTATCCGCTGCGCCGGGCCGCGCGTTCCATCCCCCTGATGACCTCGTCGTGCCAGTAGATCGAGTCGCCGCCCTCGGCGAGATCCTGGTCGCCGGCCCGGTCGGGGAAGCACAGGCCGAGCACGCCGGCCCGGCGGGCGGCGAGGTCCCGGGCGGCTCCGCTGGGCACGTAGCCGAGCTCGGCCACCGCGGCGAGCACCTTGTCCCTGGTCGGTGGGAGCACCCGGCCCCGGCCGGACAGCACCCGCGACACGGTGGCCGTCGAGACGCCCGCGCGCTCGGCGACCTCGTAGACGGTGGGCGTGTCGCGCATCGGGCCTCGCACCGGCCTCCATGTTCGTGTATGCGCTTACGTAAGCGCATACACGCACCATAACCGGGCGACCGCACCCTGTGAAGAGCGGAAGTCGCGGAGAGCGACCGTTCTGCGGTCTGTCGGGGAGAAGCGCGGGATCATCGGCCAAAACGGTGGTTCGGCCGCGCAGATCCTGCTGGTGCCGCCCTACCGCGTCTCGAGTTCCGCCCAGACGGTTTTTCCTGTCGCGGTCTCGTCCACGCCCCACTTGCTGGCGAGGGCATCCACGAGCAAGAGCCCGAATCCTGATTCGTCCAGCACGCCGGGACGGCGCGGCTGCAGCCGGCGTGGATCGGCGTCGTGAACCTCGATCCGCAGCCAGCCTCGCTGGCTCTCCAGTATTAAGGCGATCGGTGCCCTATCCGCCCTGGCGTGCACCACTGCGTTGGTGACCAGCTCGGATACGAGCAGCACGGCCGTATCCGCCAGGTCTTCGAGCTGCCAGGTGGCCAGCGCCTCCTGTGTGGTGTGCCGCGCCAGCTGTGCCCCCCGGGGATCGTCGGGCAGCGCTCTTATCCTGTACCGATGCGGTCCTCCCGCATCACCCCGTCCGGCCTCGCTGCCGTTACAGGGTCGATCCTGGTAAGCCGTCATTGCCTGAGTGCCTTACGTTTCGCGGTCCGGTGCGCTAAAGAGGGTCGGCATTCAGGCTGAACAGAACATCAGAGAACGCTGACATCAGGCCGCTGATTTCCTGAATGCCAGCTGGTGGTCTACTGACTGCTTGCTGACTTCAATCGCACCTAGTACGGCGTCGGGATGTGATGCGCGACGTACCGCTGCACGTACATTTGCGACTTCTCCCGGTCGTTGGGAGCGGGCAGCGCCACGACCCGGAACACCCGCGGGCTCACTCGTTCGGTGATCCGCTTGATCGGCCGCCCTTCCCGGCGGTGTCCCGGCCCTCGAACACGATGCAGATCTTGGCCCCGGTTGCCTTGACCCATTCCTGCATGGCGACCAGTTCACCGTGCAGGATCCTCATCTGGCGCTCGTACTCCTTGCGCTTCATCTTCTTCGCCGGCGGCCCAGCCCCGCCCCGTTTCCCCGCCGTGGCCGGCCGCCGATCCGCCTCCGGACCGTGTGGGCCGTGCGTGCCCTTGTCCCTCTTCGCCACTGCGCTACCTCCGATCCAATGCGGTGGCCCATGATTCAGAGCGACGCGGCGGATGTCCTCACCCAGTGAGGGTGGGACACCTCAGGACAGAACAGAAACCGCGGTAAATCGCCTGTGGAGGGTGATGTCCGGCATCCGCAGGCGTAGTGCACTGAGCCGGTGCGACACGGTCTTGATGGGGCGCAGCGACGACCCGGGACAGGCAAATCCATGAGGGGAATCAGGGAATCTCCCAACGGCGTGTGACATCGTGAGCGTTGCTGACCTGGCCATCGTCGCCGCACTGATCTTCGCGTGGGGCACAGTGTCGGCCAGGCTGGAACGGTTTGACGTCACCGCGCCGATCATCTTCGTGCTCGCCGGGCTATTGCTTACCCACGGACCGCTGAGCGTCCTGGCCTTCGCACCCAGTAATGAGCTCATCAAGAAACTCGCGGAGTTTACCCTCGCGCTGGTGCTGTTCTCTGATGCGTCCCGGGTCGGCCTGCATGAACTGCGTGTCGATTCCGGCCTGTACGTGCGGTTGCTCGGGGGCGCGCTACCGCTGACGATTGCTCTCGGAACTCTGCTCGCACTCACGCTCCCCGGCATCAGCTTCTGGCTGGCGCTGCTGATAGGAGCGGCGCTGGCGCCAACTGACGCCGCGCTCGGCGCGGGCATGATGGCCAACCCGCTGGTCCCGGCGAGGATTCGCCGGCTGGTCAACGTGGAAAGCGGCCTCAATGACGGGATCGCCACACCCTTTGTGTCCATCGCACTGGCGGGAGCGGCAACGAGCGACCACGGGACTGGGCATGGTGCCGCCGCAGCGGTGGCCGAGCTGGCGGTGGGCATTGCCGTGGGCGTGGCTGCAGGCGGCGGTGGCGGCATGCTCGTCAACGCCGCGCGCCGACGTGGCTGGGTGGCTGAAGGTTTTGCCGGTGCGGCGGTACTTGGCCTGGCGGTGTGTGCCTACGCATCCGCGGTAGCCATACACGGCAACGGGTTCATCGCAGCGTTCACCGGCGGGCTCGCCTTCGGTACGACGGGCGGCCAGCGCGGCAAGCCGTTGGTCCCGTTCGTGGAGGAATCGGGCGCGCTGGTGTCCTTGCTGGTCTGGCTGGCGTTCGGCGCTGTTGCCGTGCTGCCCACGATCAAGACCCTGACCTGGCAGATGGTGCTGTATGCGATCCTCAGCCTGACGGTCGTCCGGATGGCGCCGGTCGCGCTCGCGCTGACCGGCGCGCGGCTCGGCCGGGCGACGGTCCTCCTGGTGGCCTGGTTCGGCCCCCGGGGCCTGGCGTCGGTGGTGTTTGCGTTGCTCGCGGTGGAGGAGCTGGGCAGCCCTGCGGCGGACAGCGCTGTCGCCGTCATCACCGTCACTGTGCTGCTCAGCGTCATCGTGCACGGTGCCAGCGCCGAACCGCTGGCTGCCCGGTACGCGAAACTGCTTGCCCAGCGCCCCACCGGGCATGCAGGCACCTCAATGCCGGACATGCCAGACCGAAGGCTCACCCGGCGGAAATCCCCCGCTCCGGGGGGCCACGCCAAAAGCGGCCCTGAACCGCGAGCATGACGCCGCTGTGAGCATGGCGCCGCCAGCGACATTCACCCACCGGGAGTGAGGAATGCGCGGCGTACCGGCGAAAGGATCAGAGCCAGACCGGGATCGCAGCGGGACAGGCACCCCCAGGCGGTGAGCGCAAAGTGAACTATCCATTGCTGGACGCGTTCTTGACCATGATGTGGTTCTCCGTCTGGGTCCTGTGGCTCTTCCTTGTCGTCTGGACCATCCTGAATATATTCAGGCGCCAGGACCTCCATGGCTGGGGCAAGGCAGCCTGGACCGCTCTGGTCATCCTGGTGCCGCTCATAGGCGTCTTCGCATACCTGATCGTCCACGGCGGCCACCTAGCCGAACGGCAGGTTGAGCAGGCTAACGCCCCGCAGGACGAAGCAGCCAGTGCTTATGAGCGCTGGGAATCGCACGGCCGGCGCGGGCGCTGATGCCCACCAGCCGCTCTGGCCGGTCAGATCGGCTTCGCTCCTTCGACCCTACCCGCGTCGCGAGCCTGGAGTCCGCCGACTGGGTCGCCTACTACCAGCGGCGATGGCTCAGGCTGGTTGACGCGCTCGCCCGCCTGTATGGGTTCGTGTCCGGGGTGGCGGAACACGATGTCCGGCTCGCGGCGGTGCACCGTTGCCGGGCCATGGAAATCTCCGATCGGTGGGTCGCCCAGGGCAGGCACCGGGACAGCCCGCTGATCGCCTTAGAGCGGGCGGCGCTCGTCCGGTCCTATGCGGCACTGCATGCTGCCATTCGCCGGTGAATCGCCCAATGCTCCCGGGCACTCTCCTCCTGCTGCCCGGGCGTCGCGGCTGAAGGCCGCCCTACGTCAGCTGCCTGGACTTCCCGCACGCCCGCCAGGCCATACAGGCGCCCAGAGGCGGTCGGCTTCGCCGGCGGCGAGGCTTCCGCGGTAGACGTCGATCTTGTGATCGATGATCTTCAGGTTCTCCTGGATCTCGGCGAGCCTGGCGAGCACGTCGGCGCGGTGGGACTCCAGCAGGTCCAGCCGTTCCGCCTCGTTGCCCGGGCCCGCCGCGACGAGTTCGGCATACCGGCGCATGCCCCTGATGGGCATGCCGGTGGCGCGCAGCTTGGTGCAGATGATGATCCACTTGAGGTCGAGTTCCCGGTACCGGCGGCGGCCGCTGCTCGTCCGGTCGACGGGGCTGACGACCAGGCCGGCGCGCTCGTAATAGCGGAGGGTGTGCACGCTGACCCCGGTGCGGCGGGCGGCCTCGGCGATGGTCACGCCGCCCGCGGGCAGGTCGCGGGAGCGCGCCTTGGGCGGGGCGGGGGTGGATGCTGGCTTGCGCCGGATGGCGCCGGATGCTGACTGCTGTTTGACTTCGAGCACGCTCTAAATTCTACCGTGGCCGGCATGAGCTCATCAGTGCTGAATTCTTCCGCGGCCGGCGGCCTGAGCCCGCGCCGCAAATCCCTGGTCCTCGCGATCTGCTGCATCAGCATGATCGTCGTGGTGATGGACATATCCATCGTCAACGTCGCGCTGCCGGCGATGGGCCGCGACCTGCATACCCCGGAGTCCGGCCTGCAGTGGACGGTCGACGCCTACTCCCTGGTGCTGGCCGGGTTCCTCGTGCTGGCGGGGTCCACCGCCGACCGGCTCGGCCGGCGGCGCGTCTTTCAGGTCGGCCTCGCGGTCTTCGGCGCCGGCTCGGTGCTGTGCGGGCTGGCGCCGGGCATCGGCTGGCTGGTCGGGGCGCGCGCGCTGCAGGCCGTCGGTGGCACCATGCTCAACCCGGCGAGCGTGGCGATCGTCGCGAACACGTTCACCGGCAGGGCCGAACGGGCGCGGGCCATCGGCGTGTTCGGCTCGATGTCCGGGCTGGCATTGGCGCTCGGCCCGATCCTCGGCGGCGGGCTGGTCGACGCCTTCGGCTGGCGGTCGGTCTTCTGGATCAACGTGCCGATCGTGGCCACGGCGATCGTGTGCACCGCGCTGTTCGTGCCGGAGTCGCGCGCCGAGCGGGTGCGCCGGTTCGACCCGGCCGGTCAGGTGCTGATGGTCCTGGTGCTGGGCTGCGTGGTGTACGCGATCATCGAGTCCACGTCGCTCGGCTGGACCTCGCCGCTGATCGTCGGCCTGCTCGCGGCCGCCGCGCTCGGCGTGGCGGGCATCCTCGGCTACGAGCGGCGGCGCGCCGACCCGCTGCTGGAACTGCGGCTCTTCCGCAGCGTGCCGTTCACAGCGGCGATCGTGATGGCCCTCTTCGCGCTGTGCGGTTTCGGTGCGTTCCTGTTCGTCACCACCCAGTACCTGCAGAACGTGCGCGGCCTGCCACCGGTGGCGGCCGGGCTGTGCCTGCTCCCGGTCGGGCTGGCGGTCCTGGTGATATCCCCGCTCACCGGGCGGGTCGTCGGCGGGCGCGGCCCGCTGCTGCCGCTGATGGTGGCCGGGACCGCCCTGGCCCTGGGCGGCGGCGTGTCGCTGTGGCTCGGGCCGGCCACTCCCGTGCCGGCCGTGCTGGCCATCTACCTGCTGTTCGGCGTCTTCCTCGGTGCCGTCAACCCGCCGGTCACCAACTCGGCGATCTCCGGGATGCCCCGCTCGATGGCCGGGCTGGCCGGCTCGCTGGCCTCCACCGGCCGCCAGGCCGGCACCACGCTGGGCGTGGCGATCTCCGGAACGATCATCGGCGCGGCGTCCGCCCGGGGTGGCGCGGCTTTCACGAGCGCGGCGCACGGGGTTTGGTGGATGGTCCTGACACTCGGTGTGGGCATCGTGGCCCTCGGACTGGTGAGCACGAGGCGCTGGGCCGCCGGTACCGCCGAGCGCGCGGCCACGCTGTTCGAGTGGGTGGACGCGCCGGCCGCGCGCCCGGGGCTCCCGGCTAGCCGGGAGTGCCCGGCCGTTCCGCGGCGGGCCGCGGCGCCGGGGAACGCACCTTGGCGATGAACCGGCCGAGGTGCGGGTCGAACCGGGCCGGATCGGCGGCTTCGATGTCCGCGGCCGTCCACCAGCGCCCGCCGGTGAACTCCCGCCGGTCCAGGTTGATCGGCATGCCCGGATGGCCGGCGATCACGTACCAGAGGCTGACGTCGGTATGCCGTCCGTCCAGGCCGGCCGTGGGGGTGACGGTGACGAACACCGGGCGGTCGCCCACAGCGGAGAAGCCGGCCTCGATCCCGAGCTCCTCCCGGGCCTCGCGGCGCACCGTGTCCGCCGGGTCCTCGCCCGGTTCCACGTGGCCGCCGGGTGGCAGGCACAGCCCGGCCAGGACGTGATCTCCCAGGAACACGCTGGCGTCGCGGGGGTCGAGCAGCACCGCATAGGACACCAGGTGTTTCGGCGGCGTCGCGGGCCTGGCCCGGCGGTAGATGTCCCCGGTGCCCGCCAGCCAGGCCAGGGCGTCGCGGCGGTGCGCCCGCTCCGTCTCATCAGCGGGGGCGATGCCCGACACAAGCCTGCGCACGGCGTCCGGCGATGATCGCATGCCTCAGTGTCCACCCCGGTGCCGACAGCGGGCGCGGGCGGTCAGACGTGGCGGGCAGAGTGGTCAGAGTGGTCAGCGGGTGCGCTGGCCCGCGCGGAGGGACTCCACGGTCTTGCCCAGCCGGGTGGCCCGGGTCTCCGGGCGCTTGGCTTCCTCGATCCAGCGCACCCACTCCTTGCGGTGGGTGTAGGACAGCCCCTCGAAGAACTCCCGGGCCACGGCATCGCCGGCCAGCGCTTCGGCGAGGTCGGCGGGCACCGTCACCTCGCGCGGCGCGGCGTCCGGCTCGATGCCGACGTCCACCTCATCACCGGCCGCCACCCCGGCCGCCTTGCGGTGCTCGGCGCTGAGCGGCACGAAGAACCGGCCGCCCATCGGCGCGACGGTCGTGCGGTAGGAGTGCCTGCCGACGCTGACCACGACCGCCGGCCGCTTGCCCGGCCCGAGCGCCGCGACCACGTCCTCCGGGACGGGAATCCCGGTCGCCGTCTTGCCGTGCAGTTCGATCACCGTCTGGAACCTCATGCGGCGAGTATGCCGCCTCACCGGCGGCCGGGTGGTTGTGTCCGCGGTCCAGCTGTGACATTTTGACGCACTTCGTGCCAGACTCGTTACGGCGGATCTCTATACGGGGGAGTTTCGGTGCTCCAACTGGTCAGGCGGCACCCTCGCTGGCTCGCAGCGGCCGCGGTTGCCGTGGCGATCGCCGGTGCCGTCCTCATGTGGTGGCCAGTCGGCCTGGGCAATGGCCCGCTGTGGGTGGTCCGCGGCGGAGACTTCGGCTGGGCGAACCGCGGACCGGGGCCACCGCCGTCGCGTATGTCGTGCCGATCGGCAATGCCGGGCACGGCGTGGCGGTCATCGACGGCGTCAGCGTGATCAGCAGCGCGAGGTCCGCGCCGGCGATTCTGCGGCAGGCGCTGATCGGCCGCATGACCGGCTACGACTGCACCTCGCTGGGCCCGTTCGGCCCCTACTCGTCGGCGCTGGCGGGATGCGTGCGGCCGCTGCTGCGGAGCGCTGCCGGGACCGTGCTCCCGGGCGGCATCTCCCTGACCACGGTCCGCAAAGGCGGCGGGGCCCTGGTCCTGAAGCTTGCCGCGCCGCCTTCGGGGGCCTGCTGGGACCTCATCTCGGTCGTGGTCCGGTACCACGTCGGCATCCGCCATTACGCCGGCACATTCCCGCAGGGCGACAACTCCACCTGCAGAGCCGGCCAGAAAGCGGCTGGCCTGACCTGAGCCAGGCCCCCGGCCGCGTGCGGGATGAGATCTGCCGCCGCAAGCCTCACCGGCCGTGGGCGCGAGCGGCGGTGAGTTCCGGCGCCGGCTGCGCGGCCCGTGATCCACGGGCTGGCTGGTGGGCGAGCCTGCGGCGCAGCGCGTCTTGGGCCGCGGGTGGCAGGACCGCCGCGGCCAGCGCCATCCTGCGGGCGTTCCTACCGGCCAGGTAGCTTGCCCGGGGCCGTGGGGTGGTGAGTGCGCGCTCAACGGTCTTGGCTACCTCCTCGGGCGGGCTGCCCTTGTGGTGCAGAGCGGAGAAGAAACCCACCAGGTGCAGGAAGGCGTCCTAGTAGTTGGCCTGGTCCTCGGGGCTGGCCCGACCCAGTACCTGCCGGGCGTCGCTGTCCAGCTTGCCCACAGCCTCGCTGCGGATGCTGCCCGGCTCGACGAGCACGACGCGGATGCCGAAAGGCGCGAGCTCTTGCCGCAGCGCGGTGCTCACAGTGGCCAGGGCGCTCTTGGAGGCCGCGAGCGGGCCGATGAACGGCGGGGTGAACCGGGTGCCGATGGAGCCGATCATCACGATGCGGCCACGGGTGCGGCGGAGCAGCGGCAGCATCGCCTGGGTGACCGCGAGCTGGCCGGTGACGTTGACGTCCAGCTGCCGCCGGAACTGCTCGACCGGGATGAGCTCGAGCGGGCCGAAGATGCCGATGCCGGCGTTGTTCACCAGGCCGGCCAGGCCGCTGTCCCCGGCATGCCCGGCGATGGCCTGGGCGGCGGCGGCGATCTGGGCGGTGTCGGTGACGTCGAGCAGGAGTGGCGTGAGCTCCCCCGCCGCGGCTGTGGCGAGGGCGGCGCCGTCGGCGGTCTTACGGACGCCTGCGTAGACGTGCCAGCCACCGGCGGCCAGGCGCAGGGCGGTTTCCCGGCCGATCCCGGACGAGGCCCCGGTGACCAGCACGTGCGGGAGGGTGCAACCGTTCATTTAATTCACCTCTGGCGAGATCGGGCAGCCGGTGAGGTAGTACTGCAGAACCGGAGCGACCGCGCGGACGAGTTCCTCGGTGCCGGCCGCGGTCAGCGGCGGCAGTTGCACCGCGTACCGGGCGACCGCCAGACCGACCAGCTGGCTGGCCGCCAGCGCCGGGCCTAGTTCAGACCGCCCGGGGGGAAGCGAGGCCGCGATGTCCCGCAGCAGCCCGTCGGCGAGGAACTGCCGGAGCAGCCTGGCCGCGTGCTCGCTGGTCACCGCCGAGCGCACCAGGCCCAGCAGCGGCCCCGGCTGCGAGACGTCGCCGAGCAAGGCCAGGAAGTGCCGCAGCAGCCGCTCGCCAGCCGCTCCGGCTGGCCCCTCGGTCACCGCGGCCAGCGCCAGCCCGGGGTCGATCAGCGTGGACGCTACCGCGGTGAACAGCTGCTCCTTGCCGCCGAAGAAACGGCGGACCAGAGCGGGGTCGACGCCGGCGGCGGCCGCGACCTGCCGCAGGCTCGTCGCGTCATAACCGGCGGCGGTGAAGCGCTCCGCGGCCGCCGCGGTGATCACGGCCCGGGTGCTCGACGGCCCCGGCCGCCTGCCCGTCCTCGGCATCAGTACCTCCGAATTAAGTCCCCATGTAAGGACTTATAAAGTCTGCATCCGGGGACTTTTCTTGTCAAGTCGCCGGCTTGACCGTGGACAGCCCTGGAGGTGACGATCCTTTTAGGGGAAAGGGGCAGCGGTGGAACTGCTGGAGCGGGCGTCATTCCTGGACACGCTGGCGGAGTATGCGGCGGAAGCCCAGCGTGGTGACGGGCGGCTGGTACTGATCTCGGGGGAATCCGGGATGGGCAAGACCGCGCTTCTCGAGGCGTTTCACCGGCGCGGCAAACGGCCCCGCTGGCTGTGGGGCGCCTGCGACGGCCTGTTAACCCCCCGCCCGCTCGGGCCGCTGTTCGACATCGCCGGCCAGGTCGGCGGCGAACTGGGCCGGCTGTGCGCTGCCGGGGCGTCCCGGGACCGGCTGTTCACCGCGTTCCAGGCGGAACTCGGCCCGGCCCGCGGATTCACCGTGGTGGTGGTCGAGGACCTGCACTGGGCGGATGAGGCCACGATCGACCTGCTGAGCTTCCTGGGCCGGCGGCTCAGCCGGATGACGGCGCTGGTCCTCGGGACCTATCGCGACGATGAGCTGAGCGAGGACCATCCGCTCCGGGTGATGCTGGGCGATCTCGCGACCCAGCGCGCCACCCGCCGGATGCGGCTGCCCCCGCTGTCGGCCGCGGCCGTCCGCACCCTGGCCGGCCCGCGCGACGTTGACGCGGCCGAACTGCACCGGGTCACCGGCGGCAACCCGTTCTATGTGACCGAGATCCTGGAGGCCGGGTGGCCGTCCGTTCCCCCGACGGTCCGGGACGCGGTAGCCGCGCGGCTGGCCCGTGCCACTCCGGCCACCCGCCGGGCGGTCGAGGCAGCCGCGGTGATCGGCACCAGGGTGGACCGGTCCCTGCTGTCCGCGATGCTGGCCGGTGAGGATGCGGCGGCGGGCGAGATGCTCAGCACCGGGATCTTCATCGACGAGGGGACCACCCTGCGGTTCCGGCATGAGCTCGTCCGGATGGCCGTGGAAGCCGCGATGACGCCGGGCCGGAAGGCCGAACTGCACGCCAGCCTGGTGGCCATCTTCGAGGATCGGGGCGATGCCGATCCCGCTGTGCTGGCCCACCACGCCGAGGGGGCACAAGACGAGAAGGCGGTGCGGCGGCACGCACGCGCGGCGGCCGCGCGGGCCGCGGCGCTCAGTGCGCACCGGGAGGCCGCCGCGCAGTACGAGCGGGCGCTGCGGTTCGCCGCCAGCCAGGACAAGCCCACCCTCGCCGCACTGCACGAGGGCCTGGCCGCCGAGTACGCGCTGCTTGACCGGTGGGAGGAGACGGAACGGGCACTGCGCGCGGCGCTGGCGTGCAGGCGCGAGCTTGGTGATGCGGTGCGCGCGGGCGCGGATCTCCGGCTGCTCGCCACGACGCTGTGGCGGCTGTGCCGCGGTGCCGACTCCGCGCAGGCGGCCGTTGAGGCGGTCGAGATACTCCAGGGGCAGCGCCCCTGCCCGGAACTGGCCTGGGCGTATGCCAGTCTCGGCGTCAACCACCTGCTCTTTGGCCGGGTCGACGAGGGCCTGTCCCTGATCGAGAGGTCCCGGCATCTCGGCGAGCGGCTGCACCAGCCCGACGTCGTGAGCTACGCGCTGAATGCCATCGGGCTGACGCACGCCGAACTCGGCAAGGACGGGACGGGACCGCTCAAGGACGGGCTCCGCATCGCGCTCGACGCGGATCTCCAGGAAGCGGCCGGGCGGATATACACGAGCCTGCAGGAGGTCACCACCCAGCTGCACCGGTTCGAGGACGCGGGCCGTTACTACGCCGAGGGAATCGCCTTCTGCGAAGACCGCGAGCTGGGCGTGTTCAGCCTGTGCCTACAGGGCGGGCGGGCCGCCGCGCTGCTGCTGACCGGACAGTGGGACGAAGCGGCCGAAATCGCCGGCCAGATGCTGGGACACAGCGGGATATCGCCGATCAACCAGCTGAACCCACTGCGCGCCCTGGGCCTCATCCGCGGACGGCGGGGCGAGCCCGCGGCGTGGGACCTGCTGGACGAGGGGCTCGCACTGGCCGAGGGAACCGGCGAGCCGGCCTGGATCGTCCCGGCCCGCGAAGCCCGGGCCGAGATGCACTGGCTGGCGGGGCAGCCCGGCCCCGCGGCCGCGGAGGCCACGGCGGCTTACGCCTGTGCCAGCGGATTCCACAGCCCGTGGACGCTCGGCTCGGCCGCGATCTGGCTGGCGAGGCTCGGCCTGCCGGGCGGTCTGCCCGCCGACCTGCCCGAGCCGTTCGCGCTGGAGATCGCCGGAGACCGGCGGCAGGCCGCGCTGGCCTGGGAGCGGCTGGGCCGGCCGTATGACGCCGCGCTGACCCGGCTCGGCTCGGCGGACGAGGCAGAGCTCCGGCAGGCCCTCGGCACGTTCGACGAACTGGGCGCGCGGGTGGCATCGGCGGCCGCCCGGCGGCGGATGAAGCAGCTGGGGGTGCGGGCCATCCCGCGCGGGCCGCGCGCGGCGACCAGGGCCGCCCCGGCCGGGCTGACCGCCCGCGAGCAGGAGGTGCTGGCCCTGCTCTGCGAAGGCCTGCCGGACCGGGCGATTTCCCAGCGGCTGTGCATATCCGAACGGACCGTGCATCACCACGTCTCCGCGGTGCTGTCCAAGATCGGCGTCTCGTCGCGGACAGCGGCCGCGCGGGAGGCGGCCCGGATGGGCATCGGAGCCCTCGCCTAGCAGCTCCAGCGAGGCACCGCCGTCCAGGCAGCATCATCCAGGCACCACCACCTGGGTAACGGCTGCGCGCAACGTAGGTAACCCGCCCGGCAAACCGGGCAATTTTCCCGATTCGCCCGCCGCGCCTGCCTGCCTACGGTCGTTGCGATCAACCCAGCGACCGGAAGGAGACGCAGGCAGTGCCGCTCTTCATGGATGTTCACGAGATCGACGGCGGGGTGGCCATGGACGACGTGGCCAAGGCCCACCTCGCCGACCTGCAGACCCAGGGGCCCTACGACGTGCAGTACCTGCGGTACTGGGTCGACGAGCCGGCCGGGCGGGTGTTCTGCCTCGTCGAGGCCCCATCGGCCGGGGCCGCGGCGGAGGTTCACCGCAAAGCCCACGGCCTCGTCGCCGACCACGTCTACCGGGTCCAAGAAGGCTCATAAGAAAGGAACACACATCATGCGAACAGCGAACATGGGCAGGTTCAGCGCCATCGCGGCGATCGCCGTGGCCGGGACGGTCGCGCTGGCCCCGGGCTCCGGCGGCGGCGCTCCGGCCAAGCCTGCACAGCTGACAGCCGCGCCTGCCCCGGCCAGCCCGTCGCTCACCGGCGACCTGGCCGCGGCCCGGCTGGCCACCGCGAAGTACGCCACCAGCCTGTCCACGGCCGAGGCCGACGGCTATCAGATCCTCACCAAGATGATCCCGGGCATGGGGTATCACTTCATCAACACCCAGGTGACCGGTTTCGACGTCCGCAAGCCGCCGATCCTGGTCTATGAGCACCGCGGAAACCAGTGGCAGCTCGCCGCCCTGGAATGGGTGTTCCCCAGAATCCCCCGGACATCGCCGCTGCCGAACGCGACCTTCGGCTTCTTCCCCGCCGCATGTCACTATCTCGACGGCACGTTCATCCCGGACAAGAACCCGGACACGTGCCCCCCGACGGCACCGGGTAGCGGGGCCAAGTTCAACTTCTGGCATCCCAACCTGCACACCATGCACGTCTGGGTCTGGTACCCCAATCCCGACGGGCTGTACGCCAGCATGAACCCGCTGGTTACCCCGTTCAACGGGGGATGAGCACACTGCAGCGGCACCGCGCCGGCCTGCGCATCGCCCTCGGGCTGGTGTGGCTGGCCGACGCGGCGCTGCAGTATCAGCCGTTCATGTTCGGCCCGCGCTTCGTCACCGGGGTGCTCGCTCCCGCTGCCGCCGGGCAACCCGTGATCATCGCCGC
This sequence comes from Streptosporangiaceae bacterium, assembly GCA_036501145.1. Taxonomy (GTDB): domain Bacteria; phylum Actinomycetota; class Actinomycetes; order Streptosporangiales; family Streptosporangiaceae; genus PALSA-505. The sequence goes on from DASYAV010000210.1 coordinate 80,379, forward strand.
CCCGGCGCGGTTTGCTGACCAGCTCATCATGCACAACGTGGCGGCGTCGAACGCGCTGTTCGCCACCGTCCAGCTCGCGCTCGGTCTGGGCCTGCTGTGGCCGCGGACCGCCCGGATCGCGCTGGCCGGCACGATCGCCTGGTCGCTCGGGGTGTGGTGGCTGGCCGAGGGCGCGGGCGGGCTGCTCAACGGGACGGCCAGCCCGCTGACCGGCGCCCCGGGCGCGGCCCTGCTCTACGCCCTGCTCGCGATCGCGATCTGGCCCGGTCCAGCGGGCGGCGCCCCGGCGGCGGCCGGTGCCGGAGCGAGCGCGCGAGCCGCGACCGTCGCGGCCGCAGGCCCGCTCGGCAGGCGGGGTTCGTCGCTGCTCTGGCTGGCCCTGTGGGCCGGGTTCGCGGCTCTGCTGTTGCGGCCGGCGGCGGCCGGCCTCCCGGCCGCTGGGCGTGGCTTGATCGCCGTCGCCTTCGTGCTGACCGGCGCCGGAGTCCTGGTTCCGCGCACGGCCCGGGCGGCGCTATGCCTTGGCGTCGGCGCGGCCCTGGTCATCTGGGCGGCCGGGGAGAACTTCGGCGCCATCTTCACCGGCCAGGCCACCGACCCGAATACCGGGCCGTTGCTGGTCCTGCTGGCCGCGGCCTTCTGGCCCGTGCGTCCCCACCGCCGCATACTCTCCGGCTCGCTCTCTTCCTGACCCGGGCCGCCCCTTTACAAACCACAGCGGACCGATGAGGCTGATGCTGAGGGAAGCGCGGGAAGGGACACGGTGGCGGCGTCGAGTTCGCGCCACTGTGCACCGGGAGGTGACGTCGGGTTGACGGGTCAGCAGACGGATCCGGCGCAGCCAGTTGTTGTTCCAGGCGTCAGGTTACGGAAGAGCGCAGCCACGCTGACCGATGCGGACCTGGCCGGCTTGCGGGCGGCCCTGGCCGCCATGCAGGGCATCTCGGACGATCGCGGGTATCAGCACTACGCCGGCATTCACGGCCTGCCGCTGCCGGGCTACTGCGTTCATCACGACGCCGCGGGAATCCTTGGCAACCTCCAGGTCGGCCCGGTCAGCCGGCGGCCCTTCGATCGCCGGCCGCCGCACTAGCTCACTCCGGCGAAGATGTGGATCGAGGTCACCGACTCTGTCCGCCAGGTCGCGCAACGCCAGGAGCGGCTGACCATCACCGTCGTGCCGGTGATGCCGGGCGACGTGGCGCAGGACAGCCCCGTCCCGTTCCAGAGGGTCTCGCTGGTCACCTACGCCTGAGGAATGTCAGCGGCGGCTCTTACCCTGACGGGATGGAGGTCAGCGGGAGGGTCGCCGTGGTGACCGGGGCCGCCGCGGGCACCGGCCGGGTGATCGCACTGACGCTGGCCGGCCTCGGCGCCCGGGTCGTGGTGGCCGACATCGACGCCGACGCAGCGGCGGCGGCCAGCGCCGTCATCGCCGCCCGCGGCGGGTCCAGCCGGGCCGTCCACGCCGACGTCTGCGAGGCACAGGGTGTCGAGGCGATCGCGGCCGGCGCGGCCAGCCTGGGCGGCGGGCCGCACATCCTGGTCAACAACACCGGCGGCTGGGGCGGCGCGGGGCGCAGGTTCCCCGAGGCCACCCCGGCGGAGTGGGGTGCCGTGCTGGATCTCAACCTGCGCGCGCCGATGGCGCTGACCCAGCGGTTTCTCGGCGCGATGGCCCAGGCCGGCGGCGGGGCGGTGGTGAACATCTCCTCCAGCGCCGGGCGTGGCCAGGAGCCGTACGCGTCGCCGGAGTACGGCGCGGCCAAGGCGGGCCTGATCAGGTTCAGCACGTCGCTGGGCGGGCTGGGCAAGACCATGGGCGTGCGGGTCAACTGCATCGTGCCGGACTGGATCGGGCTGGACCGGGCCTACGCCGAGCGCGACCAGATGCCGGCCGCCGAGCGGGACCGGCTGCCGCCGCTGATCCCACCGGAGACGGTGGCGGCAGCCGTGGTCCGGCTCGCCCGCGACGACTCGCTGGCCGGCCGGGTGCTGGTCCTGCCGGGAGGCGAGTCAGCCGAGCTGCTGTAGCCGGGCTGGTCGGGCGCCGGTCTGGCCGGGCCGGGCTGGTCTGGCCGGGCCGGGCTGGCCGGGCTGGGCGAGCAGCGGTGTGGCCGGTCAGCGACGGCGGGCGGTGACGATCAAGGAGCGGGAGCCGAGCCAGACGCCGTCGTCGGTCAGGTGCGCGGCGAATGCCTCGCGCAGCCGCCCGACGGCACGCGCCGCGGCGTCCGGGTCCATCCGGCCCAGCGCCTCGCGGGTGGACTGGAAACCGCGGACCCAGGCGAGCGCGGCGAGCACGTCCGCGCCGTAGTAGACCGGCTCGCTGACGTCGGCGAACCCGGCGGCCTGCAGGAGCCCGGTCACGGCCGGCGCGCCCGCCCGATGTTGCCGAACGCCACACCGGGGTCGTCGAAGAACATCGTGCCGAACCTGCTGACCGCCAGGTCGAAGCGCCCGGCCGGGAACGGGTGGACCTGCGCGTCGGTGCACTCGAAGGTGACGTTGCGCAGCCCCTCCGCCCTGGCGAACTCGCGGGCTCGCTCGATGGCGGGCGCGGAGACGTCGACCCCCAGTGCACTCCCCTCCTGGGCCGTGCGGGCGGCCTGCCGGGTCGTCTGCCCGGCCCCGCACCCGATGTCGAGGACGTGGTCGCCGGACTGGATGCCGCAGGCCTGGCGCAGCAGCGGGTCGTGCCGCCGCAGTTCGGTGTCGTAATCGACGGGGCGCGGGCCCGGCTGGTGATCGGCGCCGGTCACGAACGGCACCCGGCCGCCAAGCCGTTCAGGATCGCCGTCTCCACCGGCGACGGCGAGGAGCCCAGCGGGAACTGGGTGTGCAGCGCGACCCCGGGCTGGGCCATCATCTTCGGCGACCGGCCGCGGTGCGGCCAGCTGGCCGCGTGCACCAGGAACGGGTGGCAGAGGAAGACATCCCCGGCCCGGCCGGTGGCCGCCACGGTGGGCCGGTGCGCGCTGGCCCGCGCGGCCTGCTGCGCGGCCGGCCCCCAGTCCATCCCCTCGTCCCCGGCGGCGGTCAGGATCGGCGGCACGTCGGTGTGTGAGCCGGAGCGCAGCCGGGTCGGCGCGTCGGCCTCGGTCACGTCGGTGAACAGGTACAGCGCGAGCAGGCCGCGGCCACGGGAGGCGAGGTTCACCCGCCACTGCTCGCCGGCCTGGAAGCTGGACTCGATGTGCCAGCCGGCGTCGCCCGGATCGTCCTCGCTGGGGAAGCGCACCGGGATCGTGCCGCCGACACCGCGCCGCTGCCACCACCGGCCGGCCCCGATGAGCTGGTCGCAGGCCTCCCACACCGGCGCGGTCGTGCCTGCCTCGGCGAACGGCCCGCCGTCCGGGCAGTTGATCCGCAGCACCGGCGCGGTCCAGGTGGCCGGGTCGTCGCGGGCGACCCCGTGGCGGGCCAGCTCGGACCAGATGACCCCCCGGCAGTCCTGCAGCACGACGCCCGGCACCGCCCCGCGCACCGCGACATGCCCGTCGGAGATGAAAGCGTCGATCTCGGCCTGACTGAGCACGGCGCCAGGCTGGCATGGGCCCCGGGAGGCCCGCAAATCATTAACCAGCCGCCGGCGGGCTACTCCAGGCCGGCCAGCATGGGCTCGGCCGGGCCGGGCGGGTCCTCCCCGCCGGCCACCGGCTCCACGCCCGGGCGGTAGGAGGACAGCCAGTCGCGGAGCAGGTCGACTCGGGCCTGGTTGGGCTCGTCGCCGACCACCACCGGCGGCTCGTTGTAGGCGATCGCGTCCGAGCTGCGCCGCAGCTTGATGTACAGGCCGGAGGACTCGATCGCGTACCGCTCCATGTCGTCCTGCAGCGCGCCCACCACGGTGATGTTGCGGTCCTTGCCGATCTGCTCGAACAGCGCCACGGCCTCCCGGCGGTGCTGTTTGCCGAGGTTGCGGCCGAGCTCGTCGAGGATCAGCAGCAGCGGCCGGTCACCACCCGCGGCCAGCGCCGCCGCGCAGACCAGCTTGGCCGCCTTCTCGTCGATCTGCGCGGTGTTGGCCTTGAGGTTGTAGCCGCCCAGCCGCTGGCCCTCGGCGCGCCGCCACTTCGGCGCCACCGTCCACTGCCAGGGCCGGTCCGGCTCGGCCGGCGGGTCGGGCTCGGGATAGTCCAGGCCGGCGCCGTAGCCGCCGTAGGCCTGGTCCAGCTCGTCGAACCGCTGCGCGACCTGACGAAGCGTGGCCTTGATGCCGAGCGCCAGCGACGCCCGGTGCGCCCGGCAGGTCTCCGCCGCCTCGGCCAGCCCGGTGCGCGCCGCGGCCAGGTCCGCGGTGCGCTGCGTGCGCTGGGCCGCGATCTGCTTCTGCTGGTAGGTGTCGTGTTCCTCGGTGACGTTGAGGTGGGTGCGCAGCGCCCGCAGCAGCGCCGGCACCAGCGGCACCCGGGCTTCCAGGCTGGCCCGCTGCCAGCGCTGGTCCACCAGCAGCACCCGGATCTCCTCGGGCATCTCCTCGGCCGGCATGCCGTCGGGGAAGCACCGCCGCACCGCCTCACCGAGCAGCTGGCAGGACTCCTCGTCCCACCGCGGGGTGCCGCGCTCGGCCTCCGGCCCGCCGAGGGAGAGCAGGTGCGCGCGGGCGGCGCCGTCGCCGTCTCCCCAGGCGGCCTGCCGGGCGAGCAGGTCCAGCGCGTCCCGCTCGGCGACCAGCGCCTCCTGCTCGGCGGCCTTCCGGTCCTGGCTGGCCCGCAGCCTGCCCCGCTCGCCGCGCAGGTTGGCGATCTTCTCCTCCCTGGCCTGCTTGCCGCCGAGCGCCGACGCGTAGGCGTTCTCGGCCGCGGCCAGCAGCGGCTCGAGCTCTTCCCGCTCGGCGGCGCGGGCCACGTTCTGCCGCCGCAGCTCGTCGATCTGGGCCGCGGCCTCGTCCGCCTGCTGGGCTGCCGCGGCCGCCTGCACGCGGGCTTCGGCCCGGCCGAGATTCTTCTGAACGGTGGCCACCTGGCCCTCGGCGGTCTCCAGCAGCGCCTGCGTTTCGTGATGGGACTGCTGCGCGGCGATGACCCGGCCGGCCCGGCCGGTGATCGGCTCGGCGAAGCCACCCCGGACGAGCAGGCCGGCCTGCTCGTCGGCCAGTTCGGGCTGCCGGCCGGCCCGGCCGCCGATCGCGGTGAGGAACGCGGTCAGGTCGAAGCGCGGGTCGGCGCTGGCGGGCAGCGGCCCGCCAGCCTTGGATTTGGCGGCACCCTTCGCGGTCTTCGCGGTGGTCTTGCCGGCGGTCTTCGTGGCGGCGGGCGGGTCGGCCAGGATCAGCATGGAGCCGGGCAGGCCGGCCAGCCGCTCGCTGGCCGCGGCGGCCTGGTCCCTGAGCACCACGACGGCCTCCCGGTACAGGGCCAGCCGCGGTTCCCATGCGGCGCGCTCGGCGCCGGCCAGCTCGATCACGTCGAGCAGCGCGGCGGCCGGGATGCCGGCCTCGCCGAGCGCGGCGAGCTGTGCCGCGGCCAGGTCCTGGCCGGACTCGGCGGCCTCCAGCAGCGCCCTGGCCCGCGCCTCGGCGGCCCGGGCCGCGCCCCGGTCGCCGGCGGCCTGCTCGGCCGCGGCGCGGGCCTGCGCCAGTTCCTGCCGGGCCGTCTCCAGGCTGCGGCCGTCGGCGGCCCGGGCCCGGCCGGCGAGGTCGCGCTGCTGGGCGGACAGCGTCTCGATCTGGCTGGCCGCGACCTGGTGCGCGGTGTCGGTGTTCTTGTCCTTGGCCACCAGCTCGTCGCGGTGCCGTTTGGCTTCGGCGAACCGCCGGTCGAACTCGGCATCGTCGCTCAGCGCGGCCATGCTCGTGCCGACCGCGGACAGGTCATCGGCCAGCCGCTTGGCGTCGTGATCCAGTTCGGTGAGCGCGGCCCGGATCTCGTCGGCGCGCTGCAGCCCGTCGGTGAAGTGCCGGGCGCACCGGCTGTGCCAGGCGGCCTGGGCCTCGCCGAGATGTTCGCGGGCGGCCCGGCGCGAGATGATGCCGGCCTCCACCACCGCGACCTCCTGCTCCCAGGTCCCCAGGTCGCGCTCGGCTTCCTCGACGTCCACCCGGTGGCCGTGCTCCTTGCTGCGCAGCACCGCCTCGGCCTCGAGCTCACGGTCCAGCCCGGTGAGGTTGGCGATCGCGTCGAAGATCCGGCCCGGGCTGAGCTCGTTGAGCGGCTGGGCGAGCAGGTTCGGCGTGGCGCTGGACCGCACCGAGGTGGACAGGAACGACACGCACCGGGCCCGGCCGCCGAACAGCACGTCGCGGATCCGGCTGGCGTGGAAGTCGGTGCGGCCGTTGCTCGGCGGCAGCGCCCGCCACATCTCGTCCACCCGGGCCACCCGGTCGGCCTCGCTGGTCCCGTAGGGCAGGTACAGGCCGTCGTGCCAGCGCAGGTCGATGTAGGGCGCCTTGCGGTTGATCCGCAGCCACACCGACAGCCCGCTGCCGGCCAGATCGCCGGGCGCCTGGTGCGCGGGGTCGGCGAACACGCCGATGAGGTAGCCGTGGTCCGCGTTGGAGTACCTGGTCTCCTGCGCGGCCAGTTCCGCGGTGAACAGCAGCTCGGCGGCGCCGGCCGCGCCGCTGGCCAGCTTCCACTGGTCGTCGGCGTGCAGCAGGCTCAGCCCGGCGATGAATGAGGACTTGCCGGCCCCGTTGGAGTCGGTGGGGCCCTGGCCGGCCACGGTGATCAGGCCCTGGCTGATCAGCGGGACCGGATGGGTGGACAGCCGGGAGATGTCCACCATCTGCACGCCGACCAGCACCCGGTGGCCGACGATCCCCGCGCCGCCGGCGGTTTTGGCGCCGGCGGTGCCGGCCCCGCGGGTGCCCGCGGCCCGGGTGGCGGGCGGCGCCGTGGCGGCGGGCGGGTTTTCCGTGCTCATGCGGGTCGTCCCCCCGTGGTCGTGTTCCGGGCGCGGATCGCGGCGGCGAGCGGGCTGCTCGGCGCGGCGGCCAGGATCAGCTGCTCCTGCAGCCGCCGCCGGGCCGCCGGGGTCAGCCGGTGCAGCTGCGGGCCGGGCAGGTAGGCCGAACTCTGCCCGGCGCCGGCTCGCTGGGGCACCAGCTGAACGAGTCCGGCGGCGCGCAGCCGTTGCAGGGCAGATCGCATGTCGGTGGGCTGAATCCGGCTGGTGTCCTGAAGCTCGGCGAGCATGGTCGGCTGGGCCGAGGTCCAGGTATCCCCGGGCAGCGTGCCGCGGCTGCGCGCGATGGCCACCGAGTGGACGAGCACCAGGACCAGCACGGCCCGGTCGATGGCGGGCAGGCTGTGCCAGCCGGCCGCGGCCAGCTCGGCGGCGGTCTCGTCCCGGTAGCCGGAGGTCCAGGCCGGGCCGCCCGAGGCCGAGGCCTGCTCGCCGAGCGGGATCAGGGTGCGGCCGACCCGGGCCAGCAGCGCGTCCACGCTGCGCCGCATCGTGGCGTCGCGCAGCGCGGCGAGCTGGATCTCCGGCACCGGCTCGGGGCTGTGCTCGACCGCGGCGAACGCGGCGAGCACCTCGTCCCTGTGCCGCTCGCTGAGCTCGGCCAGCACCGGCTCGAACACCGGATGGTTCGCCGCGGCGCCCTCCTGCTCACCGGTGATGCTTCCGCTGGCGGCAGCCGTGCCGCCGCCAGGGTCCGCGCTCACTCGTCACCCCCGCCGGAAGCGGACGGCGCGGCTTCGGGATCGAGAGCGGGGATCGAGCGGCAGAGTTCGCGCAGCGCGCTCATCTCGGTCTGCCGCCAGGTGGCCACCCGCGGGCCGAGGCGCACCGTGCCCTGCGGCTCGTCCCAGATCAGCCAGCCGGACCAGGCCAGCCGGCGCAGGCCCGCGACCAGGGCCCGGTGCGAGACCAGCTCGTCCCGCCCGGTGATGGCCTCGAAGGTGGCCGCGACCTGGCCGAACGGGGCGCTGACGCCGGGCCACAGCGGGCCGGAGGGGTCCGCCCAGCAGCACTTCAGCGCGGCGGCGAGCACGCGGGCGGTGTCGTTGGGCTGCTCCAGAACCGGGTGCGGCAGGTCCAGCTCGTCCAGCACGGCCGGGCCCGCGCCATTCGGCAGCACCGGTATCAGCCAGGCCCGCGATCCGCCCGGCTCGGCCAGCGGCGTCAGCCCCGGCGGGGACGCGCCGCCCACCGGGACGAGCTGCGGCCCGGCCGCCCGGATCCGGGCCCACCAGCGGGCGGTTTCCTGCGCATCCACCCGGTCAGCGCTCCCCGGTCCTGGTGAGCCAGCCCGCGGAGGCCCAGGCCGGGGCGCGGCCGGTGCCGATGCGCAGGCCGTCGGCCCAGGTGAGCTCGAAGCCGAGGTCGGGGTGGTGGTGGATGGCGATCATCTCGGCCAGCAGCCGCTGGCTGGTGGGCCAGTCGCCCGCCTCACCGAGCACCTCTGCCACGCTCACCCTCCCGTTGCCGCCCAGCATCCTTTCCGCCGCGGCGGCCAACTCCGCCTTGTCGTCCGCGGGCACCATGTCCCCCACGGCGGGCTCCCCCGGCTCCGGCGCGTCCGGGTCCTCCAGGCCCTCCGGGCGCGGCGGGCGCAGCCGGGTCCCGCCCGCCTGCCGCGCCGACTCTACTGCCTCGGCCAGCGCTTCCGCGGAGAACCAGGGCGCGGGTGCGTCGAAGACGAACCCGTCGAGCACCGCGGCCAGCGCGTCGGGTTCCGCGCCGCGGGCGAAGCTGAGCCAGCTCTCGGCGGGCAGCAGGCCCAGCGCGCGGGTGGTGCCCGCCTGCTCCAGCAGCCGGCCCGCGGCGGACTCGATCGCGTCCCCGTAGGCGGCCAGCGCGATCCGCAGCAGGGCACACTCCTGGCCGAGCTCGGGCCAGCGGCCCAGCACGGTGGCGTGCACCTCCTCGGCCTGCACGATCAGCGACCGGTTGCCCCACAGCAGCTGCGCGTTCTCCCGCAGCGCCTCGGCCGCGCCGCGCTGGACCAGGCTGGCCAGCTCGTTCGCCAGCAGCCGGAAGATCTTCGTCATCCGGCTCACCGAGGCGTGCCCGTCGGCGGCCACCGCGTCCGCCTTGGTCACGTTGAGCTGCTCGAGGGTGAGCAGCTGGTGCAGCTCGGACTGGCCGCCGCGCTCGGTCAGCCGGCGCAGGAACAGCAGCATCACATACGGGGCGAACGCGGCCCGGTACTGCTGCACGTTCTTGCGGTCCACCACCTTGGTGATGGCCCGGTAGTCGCGGAGCACGCCGAACCGGCGCTCGATGGTGGCCCGGTCATGCCGCGGGCAGGCCGCGGTCGCCTCGGCCAGGGTCAGCCCGTCGGATCCGGCCTCGGCGAACGCCTCCAGGATCGCCTCGTCCACGTCGATGAGGCCGGTGTCCACGATCATCGCCCCGGCCTCGCGGGCCAGCACCGCGAAGATCTGCCGGTACAGCCGGAGCACGGCGGCTTCGCTGGCCGCCTCGTCCAGCGTCATATCCAGAGGCGAGGTCATCAGAACAGGGTAGGTAAACCCGCGCCCCGCCGAGGCCAACTGGCCGATGAGAGCCCGTGCGGCCGCTGGCCGCAGGTCTGCGCTGGTGCCGCTCAGAGCCAATTCAGAACTTCGCACGAGCTAGCTCTCCGCTCGCGGCGGCACAGTTCCGGGAGTACGAACGTGACCCGTCCACGCGGCGAGGGAAGAGGATGACCGATGCCCAGTAACCCAGCTGGCCGGCCGGCGTCGCCGGCCGCGCTCCGGCGGCGCGGCATGAAGCGGCTGTCCGTGGTGACCGCCGGCGTCGGTGTGGCGAGCGTGCTGGCCACCGGGGCCATCGCCGCCACGCTGCCCGGCTCCACGCACAGCGGCACGTCGTCCGGCAACGGCACCTCGGCCAGCAACGGCTCGGGCAGCAACGGCTCGGGCAGCGCGTCGGCCGGATCGTCGGGCAACGGCTCGTCCGGCTCGGGGTCTTCCGGCACAGGGTCTTCCCGCACGGGGTCCTCGAGCACGGGGTCCTCGAGCAGCGGGTCGTCCGGCTCGGCGTCGTCGGGCTCGGGGTCGTCGGGCACCGGGTCGTCCGGCGGCGCCGTGCACGCCACGTCTGGGGCGTCGTGACCGCCCCCGCGGACGCCGGGGCCGGCCCGGCGGCCACCGAGTGGGCCGCGATCGGGACCTCGATCCGGCTGGTGGTCACCGACCCGGACCAGCTGGACGCCGGGCGGCGGCTGCTGGCCAGCCAGCTGGCCGTGCTCGACCTGACCTGCAGCCGGTTCCGTGAGGATTCCGAGCTGGTCCGGGCCGAGCGGAAGGCGGGGACCGCGGTCGAGGTGAGCGGCATGCTGGCCGACGCGGTCGCGGTCGCGCTGCACGCGGCCGAGGTCACCGACGGCGACCTGGATCCCACCGTGGGCACGCAGCTGGTGCGGCTGGGCTACGACCGGGACTTCCGGCTGGTGGCCACGGACGGCGCGGCCATCCCGGTGGCCGGGGCGCCGCGGCCGCGCTGGCGGGAGGTCCGGCTGGACCGCCGGTCCCGGATGCTGACCGTGCCCTGCGGCGTCCGGCTCGACCTCGGCGCGACGGCCAAGGCACGCACCGCCGACCTGGCCGCGGCCCGGCTGGCGGACCGGCTCGGCTGCGGCGTGCTGGTCAGCCTGGGCGGCGACATCGCGGTCGGCGGCGAACCCCCGGACGGCGGCTGGCGGGTGCGCATCCAGGACGTCACCGGGCACCCGGGCGAGCGGCCGGCCGGCCCGGCCGAGGTGATCGCGCTCGGCGAAGGCGGGCTGAGCTCGTCGGGCATCGCGGCCCGTCGCTGGCGGCGCGGCGGCGTGACGATGCACCACATCATCGACCCGCGCACCGGGATGCCCGCACCGCCGGTGTGGCGGACCGTGTCCGCGGTGGCCGGCACGGCGGTGCTGGCCAACATCGCGACCACGGCCGCGGTCATCCGCGGCAACGGCGCACCGGCCTGGCTGGCGTCCCGCGGGGTGGCGGCCCGGCTGGTCGCGGCCGGCGGCCGGGTGCACCGCACCGCCGGCTGGCCCCGTTCCGCGGCGATCCCAGCGCAGGCGGCACGTTCGGGTGGTGCGGCGTGAGCGGGATCACCTCGTCCACCGCGCTGTGGTACGCGAGCCGCGCCACCGGTGTGGTGTGCCTGCTGCTGTTCACCCTGGTCACGCTGCTCGGCATCCTGGTCAACCGGCAGGGCCGGCTGCCCGGGCTGCCCAGGTTCGCGGTCACCGGGCTGCACCGCAGCCTGGCCCTGCTCGCGGTGGTGTTCCTGGCCGTCCACGTGCTCACCGCGGTGGCCGACTCGTACGTGACCATCCAGCTCGCCGCCGCGGTCGTCCCGTTCGTCTCGAGCTATCAGCCGGTCCAGATGGGGCTGGGCGCGGTGGCGCTCGACCTGATCGCCGCGCTGGTCATCACCAGCCTGCTCCGGGCCAGGATGAACCGGCGGCTGTGGCGGGGCGTGCACTGGCTCGCCTACGCCGCCTACCCGGTGACCGTCCTGCACTCGGTCACCAGCTCGGCCGATCTGCGGTCCGGCGGCCTGCTCGGGCTCACCGCCGCGTGCGTGCTGAGCGTGGCCGCGGCCCTGACCTGGCGGGTGACCGGCGGCCGGCGGGCGGCTGTGCTGGCCGCGCCACCCAGGCCGGCCGGGGCTGCCCGGCCACCACGACTGGCGGCAGGCCCGGCACCGTCCTCCTCCGGGCCTGCCGCCGGGATCCCCGTGCTGCGGGAAGGGGCGGGGCGGTGAGCGGCACGGCCACCGCGCCCGGACCTCCCCCGGCCAGCACCGGCACCGCGGCCGGGCTGCCCCGGCTGCTGCCGGCCGCCTACCAGGATCTCACCGCGCACCTGCGGACGCACGGCCCGCTGCCGCACCGCGGCGCGGCGCTGATCGAGGAGATCCGGCGGGCCGGGCTGACCGGCCGCGGCGGGGCAGGGTTCCCTACCGCGGTGAAGATGGCGGCGGTCGCGGGCGGCCGTGGCCGGCCGGTCGTGGTCGGCAACGGCGCCGAGGGCGAGCCCGCCAGCGACAAGGACAAGCAGCTGCTGGCCTGGGCGCCGCACCTGGTACTGGACGGCCTGCGGCTGGCCGCGGAGGCGGTGGGTGCGCGGCGGGCCTGCCTGTACGTGCCGGCCGGCGGCCGGCCGTGGCCTACGCTGGCCAGCGCCCTGGCCGAGCGGGCCGCCGCGGGCTGGGACCGGATCACGCCGGAACTGGTGGACGCGCCGCCGCGGTTCCTGGCCGGTGAGGAGTCGGCGCTGGCCAGCCGGGTCGGCGGCGGGCTGGCCCGGCCCACGTTCAAGCGGCGCGGGGTGTACGAACGCGGCGTCGGCGGGGCACCCACGCTGGTGCAGAACGTCGAGACACTGGCCCATATCGCGCTGATCGCACGGTTCGGCGCGGCCTGGTTCCGGGCGGTCGGCACCGCCGGCGAGCCGGGCAGCCTGCTGGTCACCGTGCACCGCGCGGACGGTGTCAGCCTGGTCAGCGAGGTGCCGTCCGGGGCGCGCGCCGGGGCCGTGCTGGAGCTGGACCGGGCCCCGGCGCAGGCCGTGCTGACCGGCGGCTACCACGGCGCGTGGCTGCCGGCCGACCGGGTGGCCGGGCTGCCGCTGACCGCTGCCGCGCTGCGCGGCGCGGGCGGGATGCTCGGCGCGGGGGTGCTCGCCGCGCTGCCGGCCGACCGGTGCGGGCTGGCCGAGACGGCGCGGGTGCTCGGCTACCTGGCCGCGGAGTCGGCCGGGCAGTGCGGGCCGTGCCTGAACGGGCTGCCGCGCATCGCCGCCGCGTTCGCCCACCTGGCCGGGCCCAGCCCGGACCGCCGCTGCCTGGCCGACCTGGAACGCTGGTCGGGCCTGGTGGCCGGGCGGGGCGCCTGCCACCACCCGGACGGGACGGTCCGGCTGGTGCGCAGCGCACTGACCGTATTCGCCGCCGAGATCGACCGGCACGTGCGGGGCCGGTGCGCCGCGCAGCCGGGCCCGGGTGGCAGCGGCCCGGCGCCGTTCCTGCCGCTGCCCGCCCAGGCACCGGGCGGATCCGGCCCCGGTGGCCTGTCCCGGGAGGACTGGCGGTGAACACGAACGCGCGCCTGCGGGTGGACCCGGTCGCGTGCTCGGGCCACGGGCTGTGCGCCGAACTGCTGCCCGAGCGGGTCAGCATGGACGAGTGGGGATACCCGGTCGTGTCCGCGGAGCCGGTGCCGCCGGCCCTGGATCAGCTCGCCCGGCGGGCGGTCGCCGACTGCCCGGCCCTGGCGCTGCTGCTGGAACGGGAGCACCGATGACCACCGGCGCGGCACCGGCCCGGCGGCCCGCCCGCGCCCGGCCGGTGCCGGTCAGCCGGCCAGCGTCCAGACCGTCGTGCGCTTGACGTCGGTGTCCTCCACGGCCCGCAGGCCGGGCACGTCGTAGCTGGCCACCGGGACCAGCCGGGCACGGGGCAGGTAGGTCCGGCCGAAGTCGCCGGCGAGCACCCCGGCGCCGGCGGCGTGCACCCTGTCCAGGAAGCGCAGCACCCGGGCGGCCAGGTCACGCTGGTAGAAGGCATCGGCGACCAGCACCACATCGGCGCCTGGGGCCGGTATGCCGTCGCCGTCCAGCACGTCGGCGCAGACCGCCGTCACGGTCACACCGTTGGCGGCGGCGTTCACCGCGATGGCGGCGGCCGCGAGTGGGTCGATGTCGTAGCCGGTGACGGCGGCGGCGCCCGCCCGGGCCGCCGCGATGGCCACCAGCCCGGAGCCGGAGGCCATGTCGATAACCCGGCGGCCCCGCACCGTCTGCGGGTGATCCAGCAGGTAGCGGGCCAGCGCCTGCCCGCCGGCCCAGGCGAACGCCCAGAACGGCGGATCCAGGCCCGCCGGCCCCGGGCCCCCGGCGGCCCGGCCCGGGCTTCCCGCGGCCTGAACTGGGCCCCCGGCGGCCTGGCCTGCCGCGTCCTCGGTGCGCTGCCACAGGTCGATCGGCTCGCTGGCCTGCCACAGCCGGATCTCCGGGACCAGCGGCACCGGCCGCAGCCGGGTGCCTGCCCGGATGATCTCGGGCACACCCGCGGCGGCTGGGCCGGGCTCGCCGGTCATGGCGGTCTCCTAGTCCGAGGTGGCGCCTGCCTGGGCGGTGCCTGCCTGGGCGGTGATGGGCTCGAGGAACTCGAGCCGGTTGCCGTGCGGATCCTCGCTGTAGAACCGGCGCATTCCAGGGAACTCGTCGTCGTAGCGGACCGGCGCACCGGCCACGCGAAGCCGTTCAGCCCATTCATCAAGGCCCCGCACCAGCAGCCCAGGGTGAGCCTTGCGGGCCGGCCGGAAGTCCTTATCCACGCCGAGGTGCAGTTCGATGCCGTGACCGCGGAACCAGCAGCCACCCCGGGCGGCCAGCGCCGGCGGCTTGGCCACCTCCTGGAGGCCCAGCACATCCGCGTAGAACCCGCGCAGTACGTCCTCGCTGCCGGCCGGGCAGGTCAGCAGCACATGATGGATCACGGCACCTCCAGGCATTTACCTTGATATCAAGATACTTGAGGCCGAGAATACCGCACCGGCCTCCGGCCGTACCAGCCGCCCGCCGGGCCAGGGCAGTCAGTCCAGTGCGGCGCGTATCCGGGCGAGCTCGGCGTGCAGGCCGTCCCACGGGAAGCGGTCCCGGCCGGGAGGGGCGGCACCCGGCAGCCGGTCCTGGTCGTAGATGACGGTGATCCCGCACTCGCGCAGCGTCGCGATGCTGCGGCCGAACGCCGGGTGGCGGGCCAGCGGCGCGTTCGGCCAGGGCACGCTGACGATCGGCAGGCCGAGGCCGACCGCCTCGTTGAGCAGCCCGAGGGCCAGCGTGTCGCTGATCCCGGCCGCCCACTTGTTGACGGTGTTGAAGGTGGCGGGTGCGGCGGCGAACGCATCCGCCGGCGGCAGCACGTCGGGCGCGTCCGGATCCTTGAAGCCGGTGCGGACCGGGTGGCCGGTCAGCCCGGCCATCGCGGCCAGGTCGAAGAACCGCGCGCCCTCCGGGGTGGTGATCACGCAGGTGTCCCAGCCGGCGGCGGTGAGGGCGGAGACGAACGTGGGCAGTTCGCGCGCGGGTGCGGCGCCGGACACGACCACGTAGAGCACCGGCTGCCGGTCCACCCGCCGTCCTCCCCGTCTCCCTCGGCTCGGCCTGCGAGCCCTCCGGGCCACCCTACGGGGCACCCGGTCGGCTGGCGCGGTTTAGCTGGCTGGGCCTGACCGCACCGCGGCGACCGCCACGGTGGCGTAGCCCATCGTGAAACCGCCGCCCACCGCGTCGATGGCGGCGCCGATGCCCGCCGTCAGGTCGGCCAGCTTGCCCGGCGGGAGCAGGCCGCTGCCGCCAAAGGTGGGCACCGCGTCCAGCCACTCGTCCCGCGTGTAGGGCCGCTCCCAGTCGAACCGCCACTGCTGCGGCGGGCCGAACCCGCCCGCCTGCCGCATCGCGTCGCCGGCCCTCGTGCACAGGGTCGAGTAGCCGTCCGGGCCGGGCAGGCCGCGGCCGGCCATCGGCGAGTCGGGCAGTACCCGGCGGCCGACCTCTGCGAACGCCTCGCTCAGGCCGGGCGGGGGCAGGAACGAGTTCCAGAACAGGGCGAGCAGCCCGCCGGGGCGCAGCGCCTGCGCTGCCCTGGCCGCCCCGGCCACCGGGTCCACCCAGTGCCAGGCCTGCCCGGCGGTGACCGCGTCGAAGGTGCGGCCGGCCGGATCCCAGTCCTCGAACTTCGCCACCTCGACGTCGAGGCCGCCCTGCCGGGCCAGGTCGGCCATTCGCGGGTCGGGATCGACGCCGAGCACGCGGCAGCCCGCGGTCTGGAACAGCCGGCCCGTGATGCCGGTGCCGCAGCCGACGTCGACGAGATCGCGGCCCGGGCTGGTGGCGACGATCCGCCGCACCAGGGCGCCGGGATAGCTGGGCCGGGCCCGGTCATAGCGCGCGGCATTCGTCCCGAACGACTCGGCGACCTGCCGCTGCTGGTACGACGGCGCTGACCCGGACAGCTGGCCTGACCCGGACGGCTGCGCCGACCTGGACGGGGCTGACTCAGCGGGGACCTCTGGTTCCGGCGGTAGAGTGGGCATGTGCCCACCTTAAGTGGGCGGGTGCCCACTCGACTAGCGTGTTCGCCCCCGGCGAAGAACCACAGCGAAGGGAGCACGGTGCCCACCGGAGTCGCCCTCCGCGACGCGCGCCAGCAACTGTTCGACGCCGCCGAGCGCATCCTGCTCCGGGACGGCCCTGGCGCGCTGACCAGCCGGGCCGTCACCACCGAGGCCGGCTGCGCCAAGGGGGTCCTGCACCGGCACTTCGCCGGGTTCGAGGAGTTCCTCGCCGAGTTCGTGCTGGACCGGATGGGCCGGATGGACAGCCAGGCCGCCGCGCTGCGCGGCTCGGCCGGTACCGGCACCGTGGCCGGGAACCTCACCGAGGCGCTGACCGCTCTGTACGGGTCGGTCGCGGTGGCGATCGTCGGCCTTGTCGCCACCCGGGAGAGCCTGCGCGCCCGGCTGAGCCGGGACTGGCCGGCCGGCATCCCGGTGGTCACCGAGGCGATGACCATGGTCGCCGGCTACCTCGAATCCGAGCGGGACCTGGGTCGGATCGCGAGCGGCGCGGACATCGGCATGCTCGCACCAACGGTGGTCGGGGCGGTGCACATGCAGTACACCCGGGCGGAAGGTACCCCGCCGGACGCGGCCACCGTCGGCCGGATCGTGACCACGGCCATCACCGGCTCGCTGCCCGGGCCAGGCCGCCAAGCCTGATTCCCGCCGGGCAAAAAAGAAGGGCAAGGAAGTAACCACTCCCTGCCACTTTCAATTTATAGCGCACCCCCGGGCTTGCGGCAAGACCCGGGGCGTGCCGCATAATCGCAGGCCGGACCAGGAATCCAGGGAATGGGTGATCAGAAGGTGCCGGTTACCGGGCGCTATGTGCTGGGGCTCGAAGAGATCGACAAGACGCAAGCCGCACTCGTGGGAGGCAAGGGCGCACACCTGGGGGAACTGTCGCGGATCGAAGGCATTGCGGTGCCGGCCGGCTTCTGTGTGACGACGGACGCCTTCCGGCGGGTCATGGCCGCGGCGCCCGGGGCCGCCGATCAGCTCGGCCGGGTGTCCCGGCTGGACCCGGACGACCGGCAGGCGATCCGCACGCTCAGCGCGGAGATCCGCCGGACCATCGAGGGGGTCGCCATACCCGATGACCTGGCCGTGGCGATCACCGGCTCGGTGGCCCGGCTCGGCGCGCAAGCCGCCTACGCCATCCGGTCCAGCGCGACGGCGGAGGACCTGCCGACGGCCTCGTTCGCGGGTCAGCAGGACACCTACCTGAACGTCGTGGGGGGGCCGGCGATCCTGGCGCACGTCAGCCGGTGCTGGGCGTCGCTGTTCACCGAGCGGGCGGTGACCTACCGGCTGCGCACCGGCTTCGGCCACCGGAAGGTGCACATGGCCGTGGTCGTGCAGCAGATGCTCTTCCCGCAGGCGGCCGGGATCGCATTCACCGCCGACCCGGTCACCGGCAACCGGAAGGTCGTCTCCATCGAGGCCAGCTTCGGCCTTGGCGAGGCCCTGGTATCCGGCCTGGTGAACGCGGACGTCTACAAGGTGCGGGACGGTGCGGTCGCCGACAAGACGGTCGCCGCCAAGCAGCTCGCCATCGAAGCCCTGCCCGCGGGCGGAACGCGGGAACTGGCGATCGACCCGGAGCGGCAGAAGCAGCCGGCGCTGACCGATGCGCAGATCGTGCGGCTCGCCGGGCTGAGCCGGCGGATCGAAGCGCACTTCGGCTACCCCCAGGACATCGAATGGTGCCTGGCCGACGGCGAGTTCCAGATCGTCCAGAGCCGGCCGATCACCACACTGTTCCCCATCCCGGCGGCCAGCGACCAGGGCAACCACGTCTACGTCTCGGTCGGTCACCAGCAGATGATGACCGACGCCATGAAGCCCTTGGGCATCTCCGGATGGCAGCTGACGACCCCACGGCCGATGTCGCAGGCCGGCGGGCGGCTGTTCGTCGACGTCACAGAGGCGCTGGGTTCGCCGGCCAGCCGCGCGAGCCTGCTGGAGGTCATGGGCAGGGGCGATCCGCTTATCGGGGACGCGCTGCGGTCCGTCCTGGACCGCGGCGACTTCATCCCCGACCTTGCGGACAGCGACGCGGGTGCGCCGCCGGCGTACAGTGTGCCCGCCGAGATCGAGACCGACCCGGCCATCGTGGCCGGGCTGATCGAGCGCAGCCAGGCCTCCCTGGCCACGCTGAAGCGGGACATCGCAGCGAAGTCCGGGCCGGCGCTGCTCGACTTCATCCTGGCCGACTTCGGTGAGCTGAAGCGGGTCCTGTTCGATCCGCAAAGCATCCAGGTGATCATGGCGGGGATGCAGGCCAGCTGGTGGCTCAACGAGCAGCTGGAGACGTGGCTGGGCGAGAAGAACGCGGTCGACACGCTCACCCAGTCCGTGCCGCACAACGTCACGTCGGAAATGGGGCTGGCGCTGCTGGACGTCGCGGACGTGATCCGCCCGTATCCGGACGTGGTGGCATTCCTGCAGCACGTCACCGGCGAGAACTTCCTGGGGGAGCTGCCCGCGCTGGCGGGCGGGCAGGAAGCCAGCGACGCCATCCAGGGCTACCTGGACAAGTACGGCATGCGCTGCGTCGGCGAGATCGACATCACGAAACCGCGGTGGAGCGAACGCCCCAGCACGCTCGTGCCGATGATCCTCGGCAACATCAGGAACTTCGAGCCGGGCGCCGGCGAGCGGCGCTTCGAGCAGGGCCTGCGGCAGGCCAGGAAGAAGGAGCAGGAGCTGCTGACGCGGTTGCGGGCGCTGCCGGACGGGGAGCAGAAGGCCGGGGAAGCCAAGCGGGCGATCGACCGGATCCGGACGTTCGCCGGATACCGGGAGTACCCGAAGTACCACATGATCAGCCGCTACTTCGTGTACAAGCAGGCGCTGCTGAAGGACGCCGAGCGTCTCGTGCAGGGCCACGTGCTCCGGGACAAGGAGGACATCTTCTACCTGACCTTCGCCGAACTGCACGACGTCGTGCACACGAACCAGCTGGACGGCCAGCTGATCCGCCAGCGCGAGGCCGCGTTCAGGTCGTATCAGGCGCTCACGCCGCCGCGGGTGCTCACCTCGGACGGCGAGGCCGTCGCCGGTGCGTACCGGCGCGCGGATGTCCCGGCCGGCGCGCTGACCGGCCTGGCCGTTTCCGCCGGGACCGTCGAGGGGCCGGCCCGGGTCATCCTGGACATGGCCGGGGCGGATCTCCAAGCGGGCGACATCCTGGTCACCGCCTACACCGACCCCAGCTGGACGCCCGCGTTCGTCGCGGTCAAGGGGCTGGTGACGGAGGTGGGCGGCCTGATGACGCACGGCGCGGTGATCGCCAGGGAGTACGGCCTGCCGGCCGTCGTGGGAGTGCAGCAGGCGACCCGGCTGATCCGCGACGGGCAGCAGATCCGCGTGCACGGAACCGACGGCTACGTCGAGATCCTGAGTTAGTGAAAGCCGCCCGCCGGCCACCCCGGTCGGGGGTGGCCGGCGGGCGGCGGGGTCTTGCGGCGCCCGGGCGGGGACGTCCAGGCCGGCCGGTGCGGGCCGGCCTGGACGACGTGCTCAGGCCAGGTCGAACCGGTCGGAGTTCATCACCTTGTGCCAGGCCGCGACGAAGTCGCGGACGAACTTCTGCTTCGCGTCATCGCTCGCGTAGATCTCCGCGACCGCGCGCAGTTCGGAGTTCGAGCCGAAGACGAGGTCGGCCCGCGTACCGGTCCACTTGACCTGGCCGGTGGCCAGGTCGCGACCCTCGAACGTGTTCGCGTCCTCCGACGTCGGCTGCCACTGTGTGCTCATGTCCAGCAGGTTGACGAAGAAGTCGTTGGTCAGCGAGCCGGGGGTGCCGGTGAAGACGCCGAGCTTCGACCCGTCGTAGTTCGCACCGAGGACGCGCAGGCCGGCGACGAGCACCGTCATCTCGGGCGTGCTCAGGTTGAGCAGGTTCGCCTTGTCGATGAGCAGGTACTCGGCGGGCAGCCGGACGCCCTTGCCGACGTAGTTGCGGAATCCGTCCGCCCGCGGCTCCATCACGCTGAACGACTCCGCGTCCGTCTGTTCCGCGGTGGCGTCGGTGCGGCCCGGTGAGAAGGGGACCTCGACGGCGGCGCCGGCGTTCTTCGCGGCCTGCTCCACGGCCGCACCGCCGGCCAGCACGATCAGGTCGGCCAGCGAGATCTTCTTCCGGCCGGTCTGGGTGGTGTTGAAGGACTGCTGGATTCCCTCCAGCGTGCGCAGCACGGTGCCGAGCTGGTCGGGGTTGTTGACCTCCCAGCCGCTCTGCGGCTGCAGCCGGATGCGCGCACCGTTGGCGCCGCCGCGCTTGTCGCTGCCGCGGAATGACGACGCCGACGCCCAGGCGGTGGAGACCAGCTGCGAGACCGAGAGGCCAGAGGCGAGGACCTGGCTCTTCAGGGCGGCGATGTCCGCGGCGTCGACGAGCTCGTGATCAACCGCGGGAACCGGGTCCTGCCAGACCAGTCTCTCGGCCGGGACCTCGGGTCCGAGGTAGCGCACGATCGGGCCCATGTCGCGGTGGGTCAGCTTGAACCAGGCTCGGGCGAAGGCGTCCGCGAACGCGTCCTGGTCCTCCATGAAACGCCGGGAGATCGGCTCGTAGATGGGGTCTACCCGGAGCGACAGGTCCGTGGTCAGCATCATCGGGGTGCGGAGCTTCGACGGGTCGTGCGGATCGGGGACGGTGCCCGCAGCCGCGCCGTCCTTCGGCTGCCACTGGTGCGCACCGGAAGGGCTCTGAGTCAGCTCCCACTCATAGCCAAACAAGATCCGGAAGAAGCTGTTGTCCCAGGCCGTCGGGGTATCTGTCCAGATGACCTCGATACCACTGGTGATCGCGTCACCGCCCGCACCGGAGCCGTAGGTGCTCTTCCAGCCCAGCCCCTGCTGCTCGATCGGAGCGGCCTCGGGGTCGGGGCCGACCGCGTCCGCCGGACCCGCCCCGTGGGTCTTGCCGAAGGTGTGACCCCCGGCGATCAGCGCGACCGTCTCCTCGTCGTTCATCGCCATCCGGCGGAACGTCTCGCGGATGTCGCGGGCCGCGGCGAGCGGGTCCGGGTTCCCGTTCGGGCCCTCCGGGTTAACGTAGATGAGGCCCATCTGCACCGCGGCCAGTGGCTCCTGGAGCTCCCGGTCGCCGCTGTAGCGCTGATCGCCGAGCCACTCGGTCTCCGGGCCCCAGTAGACGTCCTCGTCCGGCTCCCAGACGTCCTGGCGGCCGCCGCCGAAGCCGAAGGTCTTGAAGCCCATCGTCTCCAGGGCGACGTTCCCGGTGAGGACCATCAGGTCGCCCCAGGAGATCTTCTTGCCGTACTTCTTCTTGACCGGCCACAGCAGCCGGCGCGCCTTGTCCAGGCTGACGTTGTCCGGCCAGCTGTTCAGCGGGGCGAACCGCTGCTGGCCAGAGCCGGCGCCACCGCGGCCGTCGTTGATCCGGTAGGTGCCCGCGAGGTGCCAGGCCATCCGGATCATGAGCGGGCCGTAGTTGCCGAAGTCGGCCGGCCACCAGTCCTTGGAGTCGGTCAGCACCGCCGCGACGTCCCGCTTCACCGTGGCGAAATCGAGGGACCCGAACTCCTCGGCGTAGTCGAAGTTCTCGTCCATGGGATTGGCCACGGCGGGGTTTTTGGCCAGGATCTTCAGGTTGAGCCGGCTGGGCCACCACTCGCTGTTGGCGTCGGCCATGGTGGGCTGGGCGCGGCCGTGCGCAACCGGGCATCCGCCGGCCTGCGCGCCCGCCCCGCTCTCCGGGGTCTCGCCTTCGATGACTACTGGATCATGGTTCTCAGTCATGGGAATCCTTCCGGAATTGGCGGGTCACAGTGCTCAGGTACTGCGTGCGGTCGAACAGCGGGGACACAGGCCCCAGTAGATGACCTCGGCCTCGTCGATCGCGTAGCCGTGGTCCTCGGACGCGGTCAGGCAGGGCGCCTCGCCGACCGCGCAGTCGACGTCGGCGACGGCCCCGCACGACCGGCACACGATGTGGTGGTGATTGTCCGCGACGCGTCCCTCGAACCGGGCCGGGCTGCCGGTCGGCTCGATGCGGCGGACCAGCCCGGCCGCGGACAGCGCGTGCAGTGCGTCATACACGGCCTGCAGCGAGACGTGGCCCACCCGGTCACGCACCCCCGCGGCCACCCCTTCGACACCGAGGTGGTCACCGTTGCGGACGGTCTCGAGCAAGGCGACGCGGACGGCCGTCACCCGCAGGCCGGCGCCGCGCAGCTCGCCGGCGATGGTCGGGGCATCGGCTGCGGTCATAGGCGAACCCTATCGCCGTAGACACGAACGATTCAAGATAACGAATTGTTCAAGTTTGAGACACTACCCCCAGCGGCCGGTGCTGTCCGGGCTGGCCCCGGCGACGCGGGCATGGATTGGCAGCGGCGCCCGGGGCACGCTGTCCTGCAGCCCCGCCCACGCCGCTGGCGTAGCGAGCCATGGCCAGGCGGCAGCCGTTCATCAGGAAAGCCCGTCTGCTGGTCAGCTGATCGGGCTGGAGGTCCTCGGGTCCTTGGGCAGGATGCAGAATTCGTTGCCTTCGGGGTCGGCCAGGGTGACCCAGCCGCTGCCGTCGGGCCGCCGGAAATCGGCCACCTGGGTGGCGCCCAGCGCCAGCAGCCGTTCGACCTCCTGCTCGCGCGTGCCTTCCACCGGGCGCAGATCCAGGTGCAGCCGGTTCTTCAGCTGCTTGGCGTCCGGCACGGTGATGAAGAGCAGGAGCTGGCTCAGGTCGCGCGAGGTGATCAGGCACATCTCGTGCCCGGGTTCGTTCGGGTCGTCGGGATCCTGGACGAAATCGAGAACGCCGGACCAGAAGACTGACTGGGCGTAGGCGTCGCGGGCGTCGAACGACGTGTGCGAGATGCGGCTGGTCATGGCGACAGCCTTGGCCGCCGAGGGGAAGCCGTCAACGGGTTTCCCCGGTGCCACAGCTTCCCCTGCCGCGCGGGCCAGGTCGCGCTCGTCCTGGCCGGCGTAGATAGTGAAGTATTCGCTTGACTGTTGGCAGGCCGGCCGCCATGCTTAAGCACATGCTTGACCAAGTGGACGATCTGGACCGGGTGTTCCACGCGCTCGCCGACCCGGGCCGGCGGCTGATGCTGGAGCGGCTCAGCCAGGGCCCGGCGTCGGTCAGCGAACTGGGCCAGCCGCTGGCCATGTCGCTGGCCGCCGTGCTCCAGCATGTCCAGGTGCTGGAGGCCAGCGGCCTGGTCCGGTCGCGGAAGGCCGGCCGCACACGCACCTGCAGCATCAACCCGGCCACGCTGCGCTCGGCCGAGTCCTGGATCGCCGACCGGCGGACGTTCGTGGAACGCCGCCTGGACCGGCTGGGCGAATACCTGGCCAGCACGGCCGACGCCGACGGACCGTCCCGCGAACCCCGCCCCAGCGAACCCAGCACATCCAGCGAACCCAGCGAACCCAGCGAAGCCAAGGAGAAGCCATGACCGCACGTTCGGTTATCCATGACACGTTCACCATTGAGCGGGCCTACCCGGCCGAACCGGCCCGGGTATTCGCCGCGTTCAGCTCGGCCGAGGCCAAGGAAGCCTGGGGCGACACCGGGGACCTGGGCGAACCTGCCCAGGGCGAGGCCGGCATCGCCGAGTTCGATTTCCGGTCCGGCGGGCGGGAGCGCTTCGGCTTCGTCTACCAGGGCACCGAGATGCGGTACGACGCCCGGTACTACGACATCGCCCCGGGGCAGCGGATCGTCTACGTCTACGAGATGTACGCCAACGGGGAACGGATCTCGGTCTCGGTGGCCACCATCGAGTTCGCCGGCGACGGCGCGGGCAAAACCACCCTGACCTGGACCGAGCAGGGTGTCTTCCTGGACGGCATCGACGGGCCGCAGGCGCCGAGGCTGCGCGAGGGGGGCACCGCCGAGATGCTCGGCAACCTCACCGGCTACCTGCAGCGGGACGTGCAGGCCGGGGCCCATCGATGAACACAGCGATGAGCCCGGCGGCCAGCACACGCAGGCTCGTGCTGAAGTTCTGGGTCGGGCTCGACGGCAACAGCATCGACCCGGACACCGAGATCTACCGGCTGATGGAGGAGATCACCGACGACGAGCAGGAGGAGTATTTCGTCAACCGGCTCAAGCAGCCCGGCACCCATCTCATGGGGCGGGTGTCCTTCGAGGGGATGATGCGGCACTTCCCGACGGCCACCGACCCGGTCGCCGAGGTGATGAACCAGGCAGAAAAAGCGGTGGTCTCGAGCACGCTGCGGTCGGCCGGCTGGGCCGGCACCACGATTCTCAGCGGTGACCTGGCGGAGGCGATCGCCGCGCTCAAGGCCGAGCCGGGCGGGGACATCATGGCGCACGGCGGCACCCAGCTCGCCCGGTCGCTGATCCAGCTCGGCCTGGTCGACGAGTATCAGCTGTGGGTGCTGCCCGCCGCGGCGGGCGAGGGTGCGCCGCTGTTCACCGGCCTGGCCCACCCGGTGGCGTTGCGCCTGGTCAGCAGCACGGTGTTTCCCTCCGGGATCCTCGAGCTCGTCTACGTCCCGGCGGGCCAGCAGGAAGCCCCGGCCACGGCGGCGTGATGCCACAGCGATGGCATCGACGCCAGCGTGCGGTGCCGCTGCCACACCGGCACAGCCGCACCGGGGCGCAATTCATAAGCGTCGTGGCGCCATTAGTTGATGGTGGACGCGTGGGCGGATGCTTTTAACGCATGGCCAGCTTGCCGTAACGGGTGGCGACGGTCTAGTTGCACTCGAAGCGATCCGCGGGACCCTTTAATAGTTGGCTCTTCTGGAGAGCTACATGACCAAGACCTGCGGTTACAGGTCCGGTGGAGCCGCCCGGTTACCCGAACCCGGCTATTCCGCCGGGGGTTGTCCCTGCCTCCGAAATTGATTAGTGTTGCATTTCGTCGCATACCCCGCTCATGACTTACGGAACGTTTGTTCCCTATTAGCGGAGGGTAGTCATGCGCAAATTAATTACCGCGGGGATTGCACTGGGATTAGGAATTGCGCTGAGCGTCCCGGCGGCCACGGCCGCCGCCGCGGCCGGCTCAACCATCGTGGTGAGCCCGGGACAGTCGATTCAGGCGGCGGTCAACCAGGCCCAGCCGGGTGACACCGTCCTGGTGAAGCCGGGGGTGTACCACCAGGCCGTGCAGATCCGCACGGACGGAATCACGCTCCGCGGGTCGGGGGACTTCCTCGGCGGCACGGTCATCAAGCCGCCGCCGACGCCCCCGCGCAACCTGTGTTCCTCGCCGAATGCCTTCGGGCCAACCGGCGTATGCATCCTGGCCAAGAAGCTGAACACGAAGACCGGGGCGGTGATCACTCCGGTCTACAACGACACGGTGACCGGTCTGTACGTCACGGGCTTCTCATCCAACGGCGTCTTCGGGTACGGGACCTACGGCCTGACCGTCCAGCGCGTGGTGGCCACCGACGACGGTGAGTATGGCATCTCCCGATTCGATTCCACGAAGACTCTGTTCGCCAACGACACCGCCATCGGCAACGAAGAGGCGGGCTTCTACGTCGGCGATTCGCCGGACGCGGCCACCGTGGTGCGCGACAACGTCGCCAGGGAGAACGCGCTCGGCATCTTCATCCGGCACGCCCGTGGGGTGACGGTCATGAGCAACCGGGCCACCGGGAACTGCCAGGGCATCCTGGTGCTCGACGACGGGCAGCGCGGCGGGGCAGGCAACGCGGTCGTGCAGAGCAACAGCGTGTTCCGCAACAACATGTTCTGCCCGGCCAGCGAGGATGCCCCGCCGCTGCAGGGCGGCGGCATCCTGCTGGTCGGCGCCACCCAGACCAAGGTGCTGAGCAACAGCGTGAAGGGCAACGTGGGCAGCCAGTTCAACTCCGGCGGGATCGTCGTGGTGAGCGCGGCCCCGTTCCACGGCAGCGATCCGGCGTTCGACACGATCGCCCGCAATACCGCTTTCCGCGACAAGCCGGCCGACCTGAGCTGGGACGGCAGCGGGAACAACATCAGCTTCGTCGGCAACCATTGCACCATCTCGATGCCGGCCGGGCTCTGCCAGTAAGTGACCGTCTGACCGCCGGCTCGCCGGGGTGCTTACCCGGCGGGCCGGCGCTCGGCGGCCCGCTATGGGCGCGCCGCGGCAGCCACCACCGTGCGGGGTCTGCCCGCCCGGCGGCGCCGGGGCGAGTGATTTATATTGGCTGTTCATGTTCGCCAACGGGCTGGTCAACCTGTACACCGAGGACATCGAAGCCGGGCTGCGCTTCTACCGCGATCTGCTCGGCTTCACCGAGACGTTCCGCACTCCGGCCGAGGGGGTGCCGGAGCACGTGGAACTCCGGCTGGGCGGGTTCACGGTCGGCCTGGGCACGGTCGAGGCGGCCCGGCGGGTGCACGGCGTGGACCCGGCCCCGGGCAGCCCGGCGATGGTCCTGGTGGTGTGGACCGACGACGTCGATGCCGCCTGCCGGGACCTGCAGGCCGCCGGGGTGCCCGTGCTGCAGCCGCCGCACGACACCGGCAACAGCAACCGGAACGCCCTGCTGAGCGATCCGGACGGGAACCTCGTGGAGATCGTCGCCAAGGTGTCCCGATGACGGGTTCGGGGCGGGACCAGGCGCGGCACCAGGCGCGGCACCAGGTGATGGCGGCCTGCACGGCCAAGCCGGGCTCGGTGGAGGACTACCCGTTCGGCGACGGGGTGGCGGTGTACAAGGTGGCGGGCAAGATGTTCGCGCTCGTGCCGGTGGCCGAGGAACCGCCCAGCATCAGCCTCAAGTGCGACCCCGACTTCGCGGAGAGCCTGCGGGACAGGTACGCGGGGATCACCCCCGGCTACCACCTCAACAAGCGGCACTGGAACACCGTCGCGCTCGACGGCTCGGTGCCCGACGACGAAGTGACCGAACTCATCGACCAGTCCTACGACCTGGTGGTCGCCAGCCTGACCAGGGCACGGCGGGACCATCTGGCCGGCTAGGCCGGCCGCTCCGCTACCCGGGCCGCCCCGTTAGGCCGGCCCGCTCCGCTAACGGGCCGGCGCCTCCAGTGCGTCCAGATCCCGCTCGGCGTAGAGCCGGTGCTCCCATTCCTCGTTGAGCACGACCAGCAGGCATTCACGCACCGGGAAGCTGCGCGGCGGCGGCCACCCGGGAGCCTCGACCGGCTTGGTGCTGGCGTTCAGCGACTCCTCGGTCAGCCCGCCGATGACCTCGTGCACGGTGGACATCCGGTCGCGGCGCAGCTCGAGCACGACGTCGAGGGACGGCCGGGCGGCGCGGTCCCTGGGTGTGCCGGGCGTGTCCGGCATCTCGTCCCACGGCAGG
This sequence comes from Streptosporangiaceae bacterium, assembly GCA_036501145.1. Classification (GTDB taxonomy): domain Bacteria; phylum Actinomycetota; class Actinomycetes; order Streptosporangiales; family Streptosporangiaceae; genus PALSA-505. Next base: position 107,683 of record DASYAV010000210.1, read on the forward strand.
TCCAGCGGATCCCACGGCGACGGGTCGCCGAGCATGGCCCGCCTGATCCAGGCGTCGGTGGCGTACACCAGGTGCCGCAGGGTCTCGGTGAACGACCACTCCTCGCCGACCGACTCGTGCAGCAGCGCGGGGTCCAGCCGCCGGGCCCGGGCCACGGTGCCGTCCCAGAGCCGCTCGACGGTGTCCCACGCGGCCCGGAACCCGTCCGGGTCGGTGGGCCGCATGCTGGCCCGCTCCGGATACCGCCGGTCGAGCTCGGTCTCGATCAGCGGCCCGACGTTCACCCCGTTGATGGTCAGGTTCACGATCTCGCCGTAGATGTCGGCGTCGACCAGTTCGACGCCGCGCATCACGACCCGGCTCAGGTCCACGCCGCGGAACCGGGCGTCCGCCAGGTCGCAGGCACGAAACTCCGAACCGGTCAGGTCGGCCCGCTCGAACCGCGAGCCACGCACATCCCCACGGAAGAAAATCTCACCCATCCCCCGACCGTAGCGCCCGCCAAAGACAATTCCGCAGGGCCTGGACGGCTGCGCCGACCGCCCGGGGCCGCAGACCAGGACCGTCCGCGTTCTCCCAGGATGGGCCGGGGCTGAGAGAAGATGGCAGGCAACCGATGGCGGAAGTTAGGCGGGGAGCCAGATGAGAGATGACCCGCCGTTGTCGGCGACCGAGCGCACCCGGCACCGCAGGCTGCGCGAGCAGGGCCGGGCCGACCGCGAGTCACTGTACGTGGTGCTGCGGGCCGGGCTGATCGCCCACCTGGGGGTGGTCATCGACGGGTGGCCGATGGTGGTGCCCACCTCCTACGGGTTCGACGAGAGCACCCTGTACCTGCACGGCTCGGTGGCCAGCGTGTCGCTCGGCACGGTGCGGACCCCGGTGTGCGTCACGATCACGCTGACCGACGGGCTGGTGCTGGCCCGGTCGGTGTTCGAGCACGCGATTAACTACCGCAGCGCCATGATCTACGGGGTGCCACGGCTGGTCGAGAATCAGGCCGGGAAGCTGGCCGGGCTGCGGCTGCTGTCCGAGCACATGGCGCCGGGCCAGTGGGAGTACGTGCGCCAGCCCAGCCGCAAGGAGCTGGCCGCTACCCGTTTGCTGGCGCTGCCGCTGGCCGAGGCCTCGGTGAAGATCCGCACCGGGCCGCCGGACGACGGCGACAGCCCGGACGCCGCGCTCGGCCTGTGGGCGGGCGAGCTGCCGCTGGTGAGTAGCTGGCAGCAGCCCGTCCCCGACCCGACGCTGCCGCCCGGCATCCCCGTCCCCCGGCACATCGGTTCCCGGGCCGGCCAGCAGGCGCTGGGCGACCCGGGAGTCGGGGGCGTCCCGGGCGGCTTAGGCGGCGCGGGCAGCTCGGGCGGCTCGGGCGGCGCGGGCGATCGGCAGGAATGCGACGACAATTGACTTGGTCCCGCGGCGGCCCGCTGCGGTAGCGTGCCCGACCATGACGGGGTTGCGGTTCGGCATCGTGAGCGAGTCGGTGCGGGCAGGCCGGGCGTGGCTGGATTACGCCCGGCAGGTCGAGGACAGCGGGATCGACGTGCTGCTGCTGCGGGACCATTTCTCCACGGGCCCGTTCGGCCAGCAGCTGGCGCCGTTCAGCGGGCTGGCCGCCGCGGCCGCGGTGACCACCCGGCTGCATCTCGGCACGATCGTGCTGTCGAACGACTTCCGGCATCCGGCCGTCCTGGCGCACGAGGCGGCCACGCTGCACCTGCTGTCCGGCGGCCGTTTCGAGCTCGGCATCGGGGCCGGCTGGTACCAGCCGGAATACGCGGCGGCGGGGATCACCTTCGATGCCGCCGGGCGGCGCATCACCCGGCTGGAAGAGTCGCTGGGCATCCTCCGGAGCCTGCTGGCCGGAACACCGGTCCACCACGCGAGCGACTCCTACACGATCGACGGGCTGGACCTCGACGTGCTCCCCACGCCGCGGCCCGCGGGCTCGCCCCGGCTGCTGGTCGGCGCGGGCGGCCCGCGCATGCTGCGGCTCGCCGCCCGGCATGCCGACATCGTCGGCGTGCTGCCGGCCCCGATCCGTAACTCGACGGACAGCGACGACCCCGGCGACCGGCTGCCCGCGGCGTTCGACGCCAAGATCGGCGTGGTCCGGGAGGCCGCCGGGGACCGGTTCGGCGACATCGAGATCAACGCGCTCGGCACGTTCATCATCACCGCCAACCGCCGTGCCTGCACCGACGACCTGATCAGCCAGCGCGGCTGGTCCGGGATCGACGCCGAGACGGTGTGGCAGATGCCGACGATCTTCATCGGCAGCCCGGATCAGATCCGCGCGGACCTCCAGGAGCGCCGGGAGCGGTTCGGCCTCTCGTATCTGGTGGCCGGCGAGAACGCACTGCCCACCCTGGGCGAGATCGTCAGCGGCCTGAAATGACCGGCCCGACATGACCGGGGCGCCCCGCCTGGTCGGGATCGTCAACATAACCGAGGACTCGTTCTCCGACGGCGGCTGTTACCTCGCCCCCGGTGACGCCCTCGCGCACGCCCGCGACCTGCGGACGGCCGGCGCCGACATCATCGAACTCGGCGCGGCCGCCAGTCACCCGGACTCCAAACCGGTCACCCCGGCGGAAGAACAGCAGCGGCTCGCCCCGGTTCTCGACGCGCTGACCGGCGACGGCATCCCGGTTTCGGTCGACTCGTTCCACGCCGGAACCCAGCGGTTCGCCCTGGCCCGCGGGGCGGCCTGCCTGAACGACATCCACGGTTTCCCCGACCCCGGCGTGTACCCCGCGCTGGCCGCGTCCGGGTGCCGGCTGGTCGTCATGCACGCCATGCAGACCGCCGGGCCAGCCACCCGCACCATCACCGACCCGGCGGCGGTCTGGGACCACATCGGCCGGTTCTTCGCCAGGCGCCTGGCGGAACTGGAGGCGGCCGGCGTGGCCAGGGACCGGCTCATCATCGACCCCGGGCTCGGCTACTTCCTGGGCAGCACCCCCGGGCCGTCGATCACCGCCCTGGCCGGGATCGGGGAACTCAAGGCCCGGTTCGGCGTGCCGGTCATGGTCTGCCCGTCGCGCAAGTCGTTCCTGCGCACCCTCACCGGCCAGGACACCGCACACGCCGGCGCGGCCACGCTGGCCGCGGAGACCTTCGCCGCCGGGCAGGGCGCCGACTACATCCGCACCCACGACGTCGCCGCGACCCGCGACGCGCTCACCGTGCTGCACGCCCTCTCCGCCGTGGCCAAGCCCACGTTCAGCCCAGACACCGGGGTCCGGTAGGGGCGAGCGCCGTCAGGACGCCGACCGCAGAATGCGGTCGATGTCCCACAGGTGATGGTGCGCGTCGTGCGCGTTGTTCCGCGCCACGTCCTCGGCCCGCTGCGCGCCCCGGGTGGAATGCCGCAGCACCACACCCTGAGCCAGTGCTGTCTGCACCGCGTCCACCCAGGCGTCGGCCGCCCAGCGCAGCGACCACAGCGCGCCCGCCAGCGAGATCTCGTCGTAGCAGCGCGCCCGCGACAGCAGGTCCGGGTCGTAGCCCGGCACGTCGAACTGCCCACCCAGGTAGCCGCCGGCCAGCCGCTCGGCCCAGGTACGCAGGTTGTCGGTGACGTGGCTGACGTATCCCCCGGCCGTCCAGCCCAGATCCGGATGCCGCTCCCGCCCGGTGCACCCGTCCAGCCGCCCGGCATACTCCACCGGCACCCGCTGAATGTAATGAACGGCTTCCGCCGGGCTCAGCCCCACCCGAAACCGCACTCCCGGCACGGATCCCCGTACAGTGCCGCGCCCCACGTCTCCATCGTGGCCTCCGTTGTGGCCTGCTTGGCCCGCTACCCGGCTGGCTGGGCGTGCCTAGCACGCAGGCTGCCGACTATGAGTGACGGGCAGTCTCCAGCCGGGGCGAATGGACAAACCACGGGGTGCTAGACCATGATCGCCAGGCGACAACTGGGCCAACTGGCTGGCGTAGTTGATCCGGGCGCGGACAGTGGGCGGCAACTCGGCGAGCACCTGGGACACCTGCGCCGCAGATCCGCCAGTGACGGACTGATCGCTACTGCCCGCACTTGGACTGGGACTGGTGTCGCTTCCGCCCCCGCCGCTGTATAGACGACGTTGCTATCGACGTCTTCTGCGGCAAAGACGCACTACTGAGCGCAGCTATTACCCAAGCCGGGCCAGGACACTCGATTCGACGTCGTCGAGTCCTACAGTGCTCGTGATCTCGCGATGCTCGTTGAGAAGCTCCTCTCCTTTCTCGCGGTCTAGTACGGCTAGGTCAGCCTGCCCATCGGCCCAGACAATCAGGCGTGCAGCCCTCGTGGCCGACTCGAAGTCCACCCAGACGGCTGAAAGGGGCCGATCAATCGGCCCACGGGTTGCGGACACCGTGATGCCTTTAGCTCCCAAGTGATGGCGGCGGACTTCCAGCCATCGGTCCAAGGTATCGAAAATGTTGGTACTCATGGCTTCGTCAACAGCCATTCGACATTCAGCGCAGGTGGCATTTCCGATCACGCAAGGCCTGCTGATGCCCAGAACGAGTTCGGTTAATCATCTTGCCGGGGCGGGTGCGCCCTGGCGTAGGGTCAGGCGGCGTGACTACGCCACAGCACCGCGCTGACCTGTTCGTTGATCCCGCTACCGACCCGCGCGAAGGGCCCCGGCTGGGCGACGAGCGGGCGACGCTGACCGAATTCTTCCGCGGCCAGCGGCTGACGCTGGAACTGAAGTGCGCCGGCCTGGACGCCGAGCGGCTAGCCCGGCGCTCGGTGGAGCCGTCCACGATGTCGCTGCTGGGGCTGGTCCGGCACATGGCCGAGGTGGAACGCGGCTGGTTCCGCCGCCGGTTCGCCGGGCAGGACGCGCCCAAGCGCTACCAGACCGAGGCCGACCCGGACGGCGACTTCAACGGGGCGGTCGCCGATCCGGCGGTGGTCGAGGAGGCGTGGGCGTCGTGGCGCGACGAGATGGCCTTCGCCGACGAGTTCGTCCGCGGCCACGAGATGGACTTCGTCGGCGCCGACAGCGTGGGCGACCCGGTCTCGCTGCGCGAACTGCTGGCGCACATGATCGAGGAGTACGCCCGGCACAACGGGCACGCGGACCTGCTCCGCGAGCGTATCGACGGCCGCGTGGGCGAGTAACCCCGCCATGCAGACATCGTCCGCCAAGCCATCACCCGCGCCGGCCGCCGTGCCCGGCTTCACCGATGCCCACACCCACCTGCTGGCGGCCTCGGCCGGCGTCCCCGCCCCGTGGGAGGCGACCGGCGTGGCCGAGTTCCACCGCGCCGTGGCCGCGGCCGACAGCACCCCGATGGACGTCCTGGAGCCCGTCCTGCCCGACCCGGAGGACGTTCTTACTGAACGGCTGCGCCTTGGCCTCGGCGCGGCAGCGGCGGCGGGGCTGGTCGAGATCACCGACATGGGCACGCGCTCCTGGTGGTACGTGGATGCGCTGACGTCGCTGGCCGCTGCCGGCCCGTTGCCGGCGCGGGTCCGGATCTACCTGGCCAGCGGGCTGACCCAGGAGACCAGCCTGGATGAGCTGGACAGCAGGCGGGCAGAAGCGGCCGGGCCGTGGCTGCGGCTGGACGGGGTGAAGTTCTACTCCGACGGCTGGCTGGGCCCGCGCACCTGTGCCATGTGCCAGCCGTTCCACGACGGCGGCGGCGACGGGCTGCTGTTCATGGACGCGGCCACCCTGGCCCGCCGGGCAGAGCCGCTGGCCGGGCGCGGCTGGCGGATCGCCACGCACGCCATCGGCGACCGCGCGGTGGCCACCGTGCTGGACGCCTACGAGATGGTGTGGGCCGGCGACCGCGCCGCGGTGGCCGCCGCCGCGCCGCGCATCGAGCACGCCAGCGTGCAGTCCGCCGAGCTCATCGCGCGGATGGCGGAGACCGGCACGGTGGCCTGCCTGCAGCCCTCGTTCGCGGTGACCGACACCGAGCACGTCCGGCAGGCGCTGGCGGCCGCGGACCGGGCCGCCGCCTACCCGTGGGTCGCGCTGGCCGCGGCCGGGGTGCGCATGCTGGCCGGCACCGACTTCCCGATCGAGGTGATCGAGCCGCTGCCCAGCCTGGCCCGGCTGGTGCTGGGCCGCTCGGAGCGGCCCGGCTTCGGCACCCCGGGAACCGCACCGCAGACCTCGCGGCTGCCGGTCGCGACGGCGTTCGGGCTGCTGACCGACGAGGCGGCCGGCCAGACGCTGCTGTCCGCCGACCCGCGGGCGATCCCTGCGGCCGCCATCGACCAGGTCGAGGTGCTCGGCACCCGCCCGGAGCCGTTCGCCGCTGACTAGGCCGGATCGGGCGGATCTTGCCTGACGTCAGCCGGATGCGGGGGGGCAGCACACTGACCCTGGTGTGGAGGCCGCCCTGGCCGGCCGTGCTGGCGACGTAGGCGGCGGTGCCATTGGGGGCGACCGCGATGGCGGCGCCCTGCACGCCGGTGCCGAGCCGGACCGGCGGGCCTGGCGGGCCGCCGGGCAGGGCGAGTGGGACGATCGCGCCGGCCTTGTGCGGGCCCTGGACGAAGATGACGTACCCCGTGGTACCGCCCGGGCTGAGCGCGAGGCTGTAGCCGGTGTCGCCGAAGACCGGCTGGGCGCCGGTGCCGATGCGGATCGCGGCGCCGGGCCGGCCGGTGGCCAGGTTGACCGGCGTGACGGTGACGGCCTGCCCGCTGCCTGCGTCCACCAGGCTGGTGAGATAGCCGGTGCCGCTGCCACGCGCGAGGGTCAGGCTGGCCTCGTCCACCGTGCCGGCGGCGACCCGGATGGGCCGGCCCACGGCACCGGACGGCAGGCTGACCGGCAGCACGCTGACCGCCGGTGAGCCTGCGGCGGCCTGCACCTCGGTGAGGTAAGCGGTCCTGCCGCCCGGCGTGATCGCGATGCCGCGCAGCGAGCCGCCGGTAGTGCCGACGTTGATCCGGATGGGCCGCCCTGGCGTGCCGGATGGCAGGCTGACTGGCAGCACGGTGCCGGCGTCCACGGCGCCGCAGCCGGTGACGTAGCCGGCTGTGCCGCCGGGCGTCACGGCCAGGCCGCACACGCCGGAACCTGACCCGCCGAGCAGGGCGGTGCGCAGCGTGATGGGATGCCCGGCCTTCCCGGCGGCGAGGTCGACCGGTGTGATCGTGCTGTCGCCCGGGTAGCTGACGTAGCCGGTGCGGCCGCCCGGGGCGAGTGTGATCGTGCCGTTGGAGCCGTGATCGCGGGCGGGCGCGGGCAGCACGATGGGCGTGCCGGGCTTACCGGTCCTGGGATCAACCGGGACGACCTGCACGGCCATCGCACGGATGTGCAGATCGGCCACGTCACGCACTTCGGCGACGCCGAAGCGCTGGCGGCGCAGCACGGGCATCGTCCCGTCGAGCATCGGCGCGGAGCGGCGCCCGCATGCACCATGACCTATGCGCCATCACCTATGGTCGCGGTCATGGCCGAGCGCAGCTACCTGGCCGCGGTGCGCGAGTCCTGCGGCACCGTGGCCACCGCCCACGCCAAACGGGTGCCGCAGGCGTGCCTGCTGGCCCGCAAGCCGGAACAGGCGGAGGCCGGCGGTGGCGACTGACTACGAGCGGATCCGCGAGGAGAACATCAGCCGGTACGGCTGGGACACCGCCGTGCTGGATCTGCTCGGCCAGCTGTACAGCGACCGCACGCACTTCATCTTCGAGCTGATCCAGAACGCCGAGGACGCCAAGGCCACCGAGCTGGCCTTCGAGCTCTTCGCCGACCGGCTGGAGGTCTGGCACGACGGCCGCCCGTTCGACGAGGCGGACGTGCGTGGCGTGTGCGGGGTGGGGCAGAGCGCGAAGTCCGGCGACCTGACCGCGATCGGCCGGTTCGGCATCGGCTTCAAGTCGGTCTACGCGTACACCAGGAACCCGCGGATCTACAGCCGGGGCGAGTGCTTCCGGATCGAGTCGTACGTGCGGCCGTTCCCGCTGCACCCGGCGGACGGGCCCGCCGCCGGCACGCTGCTGGTCTTCCCGTTCGATCACGACGAGGTGCCGCCGGACGAAGCGGTGGCGGAGATCGGCGCAGCGCTCACCGGCCTGCGCCTGAACACCCTGCTGTTCCTGCGCGGCATCGAGAGATTGCGCACCACCGGCGTGGGCACACCCGCGCAGGAGCTACGCCGGCAGACCACCGCCGCAGCCAGCACAGCCCTCGCCAGCACGGACGCAACGAGCACGCGCGCGACAAGCACGGACGCAACAAGCACGGACGCAACAAGCACGCGCGCGACAAGCACGGACGGGACGGGAACGGACGCGACCGGCACGAGCACGACGAGCACGCGCGCGACCGGCACGGACGCGACCGGCACGGACGCGACCGGCGCGGGCGGGGTGGGGTCGGCGCGGCGGGTGGTGCTGGCCCGGCGGGGCGAGGGGGCGCGGGAGGACGAGGAGTGGCTGGTCTGGCAGCGCGGGCTCGGCGCGCTCGGCCAGCCGGAACTGCGGGCCGAGATCGCGGTGCGCGCCGAACAGGCGCCCGCCGGCATCCGGCTGCGCGGGCTCGCGGAGTCGCCGCTGGTGGTGTTCTTCGGCACGCAGCGGGAGACGTTCACCGGCTTCCTCATCCAGGGCCCGTACCGGACCACCCCAGCCCGGGACAATGTGCCCGGCCAGGACCGGTGGAACCAGGACCTGGCGGGCGAGGCCGCCGTCCTGCTGGCCGACGTGCTGCGGGAGACCCGCGACGCCGGGCTGCTCACCGCCGAGCTGCTGCTGGCGCTGCCGCTGGACCCCGGCCGGTTCCGGCCCGGGTCGCTGCTGCGGCCGCTGTTCGACGCGGCCCGCGCCGCGCTGGCCAGCGAGCCGCTCATCCCGGTGGCGGGCGGCGGCTACGCGGCCGCGGACGCGGTGCGGCTGGCCGGCGACCCGGGGCTGCCGGACCTGCTGTCCCCCGGCCAGCTCGGCCAGCTGTGCGCCGCGAGTGGGCCGGTGGCCTGGGCGGACGAGTCGCTGGCCGGCGAGGACGCGGCCGCACTCCGCCGCTACCTGCGCGACGAGGCAGGCCTGGCGGAGATCACCGCGGCCGGCGCGGTAGCCGCCACCACTGAGGACTTCCTGGCCGGGCAGCCGGACACCTGGATGGCACGGTTCTACGCGTTCCTGCACCGCCGCCCGGCGCTGTGGCAGGAGCCACCCCAGCCGGGCGAGCAGCCCGGCCCGGCGCGGCTGGCCCCGGTGATCAGGCTGGAAGGCGGCGGCCAGGTGGCGCCGTTCGGCCCCGGCGGCCGCCCCGCCGCCTATCTTCCCTTGGACGTCCCGGCCCCGGCCGGGTTGCGGACGGTGCGGCGGGCGGTGGCCGCATCGCCGGGTGCGCAGGCGTTCCTGGAGGCGCTCGGCTTCACCGAGCCGGACGTGGTCGCCGAGGTGCTGGACGGCGTGCTGCCCGGTTACGACGGCCTCGACGTGGCCGCGCTCGACCCGGCACGGCACCAGGCCGACCTGGAACTGCTGGCCCGGGCGCTGGACGTGGCGCCGGCCGGCCGCCGGGACGAACTGCTGGCGCGGCTGACCCGGACCACGTTCCTGGTCGCGGAGAACGCCGCCACCGGCGAGCGGCGGCTGATGACACCGCCGCAGGTGTACCAGCGGTCCAGGGACCTGGAGAGCTACTTCGACGGCAACCCGGCCGCCTGGTTCGCCGCCGACACCTACGGCCCGTGGCGGGCTCAGCTGCGCGGCATGGGCGCCGGTGAGCAGCCCGGGCCGCGGGTACGCGAACCGGACGCCTCCGGGCACGTGGTGATCGCGGCCGGGTTCGCCCAGCACGAACGGGGCCTGGACGGGTTCGACCCGGAGGCCGATTTCGACGGCCTGGACTTCGCGCTCAGCCACCCGGACCAGAACCGGTCGGAGTACATCTGGAACTCGCTGCTCGTCCCGGCCCGGCACCTGGTCGCCGGGGTGGTGGAGAAGGCCGCCCGGCAGGGCTACCAGGACGCGCAGCGTGAGCACGTCAGATCCACGATGGGCGCCGCCGCGGCGGCCGCGGCCTGGCTCCCCGGCCCGGACGGCGCGTTCCACCGGCCCGCCGAGCTCGAACTGGACGACCTGCCGCCCGGCTACCAGCGGGACGAAGGACTGGCCGCGGCGCTGGGCATGGCGCAGGCGGTGGTGGAGGCGGCCGCCCGGGCGCTCGGCATCCCGCCGGATGTGCTGCGCGGGCTCAGCCAGCGCCCGGACCTGGTCGAGATGGTGCGGCGTGAGCTGTGAGCCCGCAGCACGCGAAAACCGGTGAAGGGCGGACTTGTCCGCCCTTCACCGGTGCCCCCCGTGCTGAGGAGCCGGGCAGGCACGCCTTGGCTGTTACGCCGCCACGATCCGGGCTCTCGGTGTCGTCGCCGGCGGCCTGCCCAGCTAACTGACTCCAGCATCGCGGCCGGCCGGGCCAGGCACAGTCATCCGGCCGACAGCCTGGCTGTCGGCTCGCCGACACCTGGCTCGCCGACACCGGGCTCGCCGGCCCGATCTCGCGGGCGCCTAGATCGCCAGCACCTGGACCGTATCCCTGACCTCTGTGTCGCTGGCTCCGTGTCGCTGGCTCCGTGTCGCTAGCTTCCGGCGAAGCGGGCCAGCACCTCCGGCTGGCGGAGCGTGACCGCCCGCCCCTGCACCGCGATCCAGCCCCGCCGCTCGAACCCCCGCAAGGCGGCGTTGACGCTCTGCCGGGTGCCCGCGACCTGCCGGGCGAGCTGCTCTTGGGTCAGCTGCGGCGCGATGAGGCCGACGCTGTCGCGGGACTGGCTGAGCAGCACCTTGGCCACCCGCCGTGGCAGGTCCAGGAACACCAGGTCCGAGGCCGCTTCGGTGAGGCGGCGCAAGGTCTCGGCGACCGACCCGGCGAGGGCCTGGCCCGCGGCGGGCACCCGTACGCAGATATCCTGCACCAGCGTGCGCGGCAGGAACAGCAGCCGGCTGTCCTCCACCGTCTCCACGTCCGCCGACCGCGGCCCGCCGTCCGCGATGCTGACCTCGCCGAGCGTTCCGCCCGGCCCGACCATCACGAGGGTCAGCTCCCCGCCGTCGGCGGAGCGGACGGCGACCTTCACCCGGCCGGACAGCACCACGATGAGGGTGTCGCCCGGGTCGCCCATGGCACACACGATCTGGCCTCGGCGGAACGCCCGTGTGCGGGACACCCCGGCCAGCGAAGCGAGGTCGGCGTCCGGGACCGCCCCGAACAGGCGGGTCCGGCGCAGGACACCGGTCATGTCAGTCGTCATCGCGGGGCCCTTCAGCACCGTTACGGCGGGGAGAACGACATGACCAAGCCTAGAACGTGATGTGCGGATCGCCAGCCGGAGCCAGCACCCGGGCGTGCAGGCTGTGGCCGAAACCAAAGCCGCTCCACAGCACGCACGGCGGCGGGCGGCGCTTGAGGATCAGGCCGCAGGACGGCAGCAGCCCCTCGTAGTCGCCGTTGACCGGGTTGAACACCGAGGTCGTGCCGTCGGCGGTGACGAACGGGGCGGGCGCTCCCCAGCAGACGCTGGGCCACGGCCGCGGCCGGTGCTTGGGCGGCTTGGCGGAGCCGGCGAACTTGATGCTGATCAACTGCTCGCTGCTGGCGGAGAAGGTGAGCACGCCGCCGACCGTGGTGCAGGACAGCGCCGGGAAACCGCCACCCGTGGCGGCCAGGAAGCCGGTTGTGGTACCCGGGGCGGCCACCGAGGAGCCGGACGTGCCGTCGCTGCTGACCGTGCCGCTCTGACAGGGCACGCCCGGCTGGCAGGTGATGAGCTGGCCGACGATGTCGAAGGCATCTGACGGCTGCGCGTTGACCTCGTGCGGGATCGACGCGATGAGCTTGAACCCGAAACCCACCGCGCTGAACGTCAGATCGGGGAACGTGGCCACGCCGTGCGTCGCCTTGGCTACATTGCCGGTGGGCTCCGGCGCGCCATCCGGATTGACCGCGTAGGTCAGCGTGACCATCCCGTTGAAGTCGGGGTCCGGCTTGGTGCCGTGCGGCTCGGTGACGTGCACCACCACCGTGGGCGTCATGGCCGTGCCGGCCTGGGTGGTCGACGGCTGGACGACAATGACCGGCGTGTCCACGTCCACGTGGCACGCGAATGCGGCACCAGCGCTGAACGGCACGATCACCAGTGCGATGGCACCAACCAGGATCGCCCTCGATGCGGTTAAAGTCCCCGCGCAGAACCTGAACGCACGCGTGATCATGACCCTTAGCCTCCCCGCTCTCCCCGCGGCCCCCATCCGGCACCGCAGGCCCGTGTAATACTGCCCCCCAGCCGTCGCGGGGGTCAACGACCGTCGCGCCGGGGTCAGCCCATCGCGATGCGGCGCGCGGTGCGGCATGCTGTAGGTAATGAAGGTCTATTTCTGCGGCACACGGGGTTCGACGCCGGTCAGTGGCGTCGGCCAGCGCCGCTACGGCGGGTACACCTCCTGCATCGGATTAGCGCACGGGGACGAGCTCCCCTCGGTGGTGCTGGACGCCGGCACCGGGCTGCAGCAGATGCGGCTGACGCTGCACGGCCAGCCATTCCGGGGCACGCTGCTGCTCAGCCACCTGCACTGGGACCACACGCACGGCATGCCTTTCTTCCGGAACGGGCTGCAGGAAGGCCACCGGGTGGACGTATACCTGCCCGAACAGGGCGTGGAGGCGGAAGAGCTGCTGGCCCGGGCCATCTCGCCGCCGCACTTCCCGATCCGGCCCAAGCAGCTCGGCGACGGCTGGACGTTCCACACGATCGAGCCGGGCAGTTACGAGTTCGAGGGATTCACCGTGCACGCGCGGGAGATCCCGCACAAGGGCGGCCGGACGTTCGGCTACCGGATCAGCGACGCCGACGGGGCGCTCGCCTACCTGCCCGACCACAACCCGATCTCGCTCGGGCCCGGGCCGGACGGCCTCGGCGTCTACCACGACGCGGCGCTGGCTCTGGCCCGCGGCACCGACCTGCTGGTGCACGACGCCCAGCACACCGCGGCGGAGCTGCCGGAACTGGGCTTCCTCGGGCACTCCGCGTACGAGTACCCGGTCGCGCTGGCCGAACGCGCCGAGGCGCGGCAGGTCGCGCTGTTCCACCACGATCCGTGGCGCAGTGACGCGGAGATCGACGGGTTCGTCGCGCGTTACGCGCTGGCACCCGTCCGGGTGCTCGCGGCTTACGATGGCTTGGTCACCGATTTGCCGTGACATGGCTGCCGTGACCGGGCCTGCCTGTGACCGGGCAGCACGGGCGGCCGAGCGGGGTGGTGGTAGGGCATGCCGGAGCGGGCCGCGCTGCGCGCCTACGTGCCCGGGCTGGTCACGGACTGGCTCGCCGACTGCCCCGGTGCGTCCTGGCGGATGGTCTCCGGCACTTTGGTCTTCGCCGACATCTCCGGTTTCACCAAGCTGACCGAGCGGTGCGCCCGGGTCGGCGCGGTCGGCGCGGAGGAACTGAGCGACATCCTCGACGCGGTGTTCACCGACCTGCTGGGGATCGCCTACCGCTATGGCGGCCGGCTGGTCAAGTGGGGCGGGGACGCGATCCTGCTGCTGTTCGAGGGCTACCACCATGCGGCCGTGGCCTGCCACGCGGCCTGCCTTATGCGTGCGCAGCTCAAGCGGTCCGGCAAGATCCGTGGCACGTTCGGCTCGGCCACGCTGCGTATGTCGGTCGGGGTGCATTCCGGTCAGGTGCCGCTGTTCCTGGTCGGCACCAAGCATCACGAACTGATCATCACCGGCCCGGCCGCCACGCAGGTGGCTTTGGTGGAGGCGGCCGCGGACGCCGGGGAGATCGCGGTCAGCCAGGACACCGCCCGGCTGCTCCCCCCGCAGGTACTCGGTGAGCCCAAGGGCGCGGTCCGGCTGCTGCGGACGGCCCCGCACGCGCCGCTGCCGGCGCCGCGGGCCAGCCGCGATGTGTCCGGCCTGGACTTGGCCGGCTGCCTGCCGCCGCAAATCCGTGACCATGTGCTGGCCGGAGCCAGCGAGGAGGACGGGGAGCACCGCCGGGTGGCGGCGGGGTTCGTGGAGTTCTCCGGCGCCAGCGAAATGCTGGCCGGGCACGGCCCGGACGCGCTCGCCGCCGCCCTGGCGGACCTGATCGGCCTGGCGCAGGACACTTGCGTGCGCTACGACGTCACGTTCCTGGAGACCGACATCAGCCCGGCCGGCGGGAAGCTGCTGCTGGTCGCGGGCGCGCCGCGCAGCGCGGGGCAGGACGGGGAACGGTTGCTGCGCGCGCTGCGGGCCATCGTCGCGGGCCAGGCGGCGGCCGCGGCGCGGGGGGACGAACCAGTGCTGACGGTACGGGCCGGGGCCAACGCGGGCCGGGTGTTCGCCGGCGCCTTCGGGCCCGCCTTCCGCCGCACCTACTCGGTCAAGGGCGACGCAATCAACCTGGCGGCCCGGGTGGCGGGCAAGACCCAGTGGGGACATCTGCTCGCCACGACCGCCACCATGAACCGCCCGGCGGCCGTGTTCGGCTGCGTCACCGTCCCGCCCTTCCGGGTCAAGGGCAAGTCCCAGCCGGTGCACACCTGCGAGATCGGGGCCCCGCTGGGCACGTCGCGCCCCGGCGACGAAGCCGACGCCCCGCTGGTGGGCCGGGACGCCGAGCTCGGCCTGCTGTCGGACCGGCTGGCCCAGGCCCGGGCCGGCCGCGGCTCGGCCGTGGTGATCAGTGGCGCTCCCGGGATCGGCAAATCCCGGCTGGTGGCCGAGCTGCTCGCGGGCGCCGCCCCGGAGCAGGTGCTCGCGGTCGTCTGCGACATGTACGAGTCCGGCACGCCGTATGCGCTGTTCGGCGCGGTGCTCCGCATTCTGCTGGGCCGGGAGCTAGGAGCCGGCGACGGGGTGAGCGCCGACGCGGCTGCCTCGGGACTGGCGGACGTGATCGGGCGGCGCGCGCCCGCACTCGCACCGTGGCTTCCGCTGCTGGGAGCCGTGCTCGGCGCCGAGCTGCCGATGACCCCGGAGGTGGCGACGCTGGCCGACGAGTTCCGGCGCGCCAGGCTGGAACGAGCCGTCACCGAGCTGATGTCGGTCCTGCTGCCGGGACCCAGTGTGATCACCGTCGACGACGTGCAGGTGATCGACGACGCGTCCGCCGACCTGCTGAACCTGCTGCTGGCCGAGGTGCCAAGCCGGCCCTGGCTGGTCGTGCTCACCGAGGCCGAAAGCGGCTCGTTCACCGCGTCGGCACAGGCACGCGTCACCCGGCTCGCACTGCGGCCGCTGTCGCCGGCGTGCGCTTCGGCCCTGCTGGCCTGGCAGACCGATGCCGCGCCGCTGCTGCCGCATCTGGCCGCCGCGGTCGCGGAGCGGGCGGAGGGGAACCCACTGTTCCTGCGCGAACTGATCCGGGTGGCCTCCAGCGAGGGCGACGGCGCGCTGCCCGAATCGGTGCAGGACGTCATCGGCACACAGATCGACCGCCTCAACCCGC
Organism: Streptosporangiaceae bacterium; assembly: GCA_036501145.1. Classification (GTDB taxonomy): domain Bacteria; phylum Actinomycetota; class Actinomycetes; order Streptosporangiales; family Streptosporangiaceae; genus PALSA-505. The sequence goes on from DASYAV010000210.1 coordinate 123,103, forward strand.
CGGACCGGTCCACGCTGCGGGCCGCGGCCGTGGCCGGGATGCAGGTCGATACCGCGCTGCTGACCGAGGCGACCGGGCAGCCGCTGGCCCCCGGCGTGTGGCAGCGGCTGGCCGCGTTCCTGGAACCCGATCCGGTCGGCCACGGGCTCATGTTCCGGCACGCGCTGGTCAGGGACGCGGCCTACGAAGGGCTCTCATACCGCCAGCGGCGCATGCTGCACGGGCGGCTGGGCCGGGCGCTGGAGCGCCGCTCGTCCGGCGACCCGGAAGATGCCGGGCGGCTCACCGCACACTTCTTCCACGCCGGGATCTTCGACTCGGCCACGTACTACGCGTGCATCGCGGGCGAACGCGCGGCGGCGGTGTACGCCAACGTCGAGGCGGCCCGATTCATGTCGCTGGCGCTGGAGGCGGCGAAGAGCAAACGGCCGCCGGTGCCCGAGGAGACGGCCCGGCTGGCCGAGACGCTCGGCGACCTGCGCTGCCGGCTCGGCGAGTTCACCCGGGCAGGCATGGCCTTCACCGAGGCCCGCAAGCTCATCGCGGCCGACCCGGCCTGCCTGGCCCGGCTGCGGCTGAAGACCGCGCTCGTGGTCTCCCGGACCAGCGGTTTCACGCAGGCACTCGGCTGGATCACCCGCGGCCGCCGGGTGCTGGCCGGGGCCGTGGACCCGGCCGCCCGGCGGCAGGACGCGGAACTCGTGGTGCACACCGCGCTGGTGCGGCACATGCAGGGCCGGTACCAGGACGCGCAGCGGGCCTGCGAGGCGGCCATCGAGGCGGCGGAGCGCTCCGAAGCCAGGGATGTGCTTGCCCAGGCGCTGCAACTGCTCGATGCCGGGGACGTGGCGCGCGGCCACTTCGGCGGCGAGCCGTGGGCAGAGCGCGCGCTGGCCATCTGGGAGGAGCTCGGGGAGCTGTCCTGGCAGGCCAAGGCGCTGAACCAGCTAGGCATCCGGGCCTACTACGAGGGCCGCTGGAACGACGCGCTGGCCAGCTACCGCCGCGCCGCCGCCACGTTCGAGAAGGTCGGCGACCAGTGGAACGCCGCCATCTCGGCCTGCAACGTCGGCGAGATCCTGTCCGACCAGGGCCGCTACGACGAGGCGGACGAGGTGGTCCGCCCGGCGCTGCGGCTGCTGCAGGCGTCCGGCGCGCTGTCGGAGACCGCGTTCGCGCTCAGCGTGCTGGGCCGCACCGCGGCCCGGTGCGGGCGGTACGCGCAGGCGGGCGAACTGCTGGCGGCCGCGCGGGACGGCTACGCCAAGGCCGGCGAGCCCGGCGAGGTGCTGGCGGCCGAGATCCGGATCGCCGAATGCCTGGCCCTGCAGGGGCGGACGGCAGACGCGCTGGCCATGGCCGGCACCGCCACCGGGGCGGCGTCGCAGGTAGCGGCGGTCCAGCAGCCGGCGGTGAACCGGATACGCGGCTACGCGCTGGCGCAGCAGGGCGAGGCGGACCAGGCTCGCGCGATCTTCGAGGCGAACGTGGCGACGGCACGCCAGCGGGCTGCCCGCTACGAGGAGGCGCTCAGCCTGGACGCGCTGATCCGCTTCGACGGCCAGCTGGACCGCCCGGAGGACACCAGCGCCGCCACCGCACGGGACGCCCTGTTCGGCCAGCTGGGCCTCGTCGCGGTGCCCGAATTTCCGCTCCGGCCGCGCGGTGAACAGGCGGCGGCACGGGGCTAAGCGGCACTGATCCCTGGCCCGGCTATCGGACGGGGTTAGTGGTGTGCTCGATGGGCGGGCGGCAGCCGTTCATTATGAATATCCCGTGGGTCCCGGCGCGCCGGCCGGCCTTCCGGGCTGGCCGGGACGGGGCCCGGCCCCGTACGGTGAGCGGCATGACGGACCAGAGCAGCGAGCCCGACGGCCCCGGCATCAGCCTGGAGCGGGCATACCCGGCGCCGCCAGACCGGATCTGGCAGCTGTGGACGACCAGCGACGGCATCGAGGCGTGGTGGTCGCCGGACGGGTTCAGCACCGAGGTCGGCCAGCTTGACCTGCGGCCGGGCGGTGAACTCGTGCACACGATGACCGCTCGGGACCCGCAGATGGTCCAGTTCATGACGGACAACGGGATGCCGCTGGCCAACACCTCGCGCAAGCGTTTCACCGAGGTGGACCCGCCGCGGCGAATCGGCTACGACTCGCTGGTGGACTACGTCCCGGGCGTGCCGCCGTACTGGGTCACCACGATGGTGGACCTGGTTCCAGAGGACGGCGGGACGCGAGTCATCATGACCGCGCAGGTCATGCACGACGAGGAATGGACGCAGCGGCTGATCATGGGCCGGCAAAATGAGCTGGAGAACCTGGCCAAGCTGGTCAGCTAGGGCTTAGCGGGTCAGGACCGCCGTCGTGCGCGGAGCTGAACCAGTTGCTGGGCCCGGCGTGCGGTCCGGTCCGGAAGCGCTGTCAGCGGCGCCTTGACCGGGTGCTCGCCGACGGGGCAGTCGAGAGCTTGCTGAATCAGGCCGCGCCTGCGCATGAGGCCGACGCGGCGGCCGTGCAGAGCATGAAGTTCGCGGAGTGCCTCGGTCCAGGCCGCGGTTCTCGAGCCGTTGTGCTCGCAGGCGTTGATGTACTGGCCCAGCACCCCGCAGCGAGCTTCCGTGTCTTTCAGCGATTGGCTCACCAGCTCACCCGCCTGGCGCAGCGCCTCCTCCTGTGTCATCTCGCCCTGTGTCAGCTGGCCCTGTGTCGTCTCGCCCTGTGTCGTCTCGCTCATGACCCCGCCTCCCATCATGCGCGCCGTGCTTCTTCGAACATCTCGGTCGGCACGATCACGAGATTAGCCGGAGGCCTGCCCGGACCGCCGGACGGCATGCTGCCTTCAGCCGGCGGTGGGCGTGGTGTCGGGGTTTGGTTTGCCGCGGCGGTAGATGGTGCCGGGACGCCAGCCAGGGGGTGGCGGGAGCATGAGGACGCTGCCGTCGGGCCGCCGCGACAGCCGCCAGCCGCCTTCGTGGACCCGCCAGTGGTCGAAGCCGCAGAACGGCATCCCGTTGCTGATCTTGGTTTTGCCGCCGTACAGCCAGTGGATGATGTGGTGGATGACCTCGATCGGGCGGGTGCAGCCTGGTGCGCCGCACCGGCCGCCGTAGAGGGCGTACAGCGCATCACGCTGGCG
>DASYAV010000211.1:0-5015 GCA_036501145.1 Streptosporangiaceae bacterium
CGCAGCGTCCGCACCGTGGCGCTGCTCCGGTTCCTCGCCGATCCGCAGCTGCGGGCGCGGATCACCGCTGCGACCAACAAGGTCGAGTCCTACAACGGCTTCACCCAGTGGCTGGGCTTCGGCAACAACGGCGTGCTCGCCGACAACGACCCCGCCGAGCAGGAGAAGCTGATCAAGCTCAACACCCTGCTGGCCAACCTGGTCATCTTCCACAACGCCCTCGACATCATGGACGTGGTCCGCGAGCTGGTTGCCGAGGGCTGGCTCATCACCGCCGGCCAGCTCGGCGCGATGTCGCCGTACCTGCGCGCCCACATCAGCCGGTTCGGCGCCTACGCCACCGACGACCTCACCCGCCAGCCCGAGGCATTCAACCCCGTGCTCAAGGAGGTCGACTTCACCGCGCCGCCCTTGGCCGCCTGAGCCTTCACCCAGGCTGAACTCGCAGCCTTGGCGTTGGGTAGCGCGGGCAGTGCTCGCCGAGCTCGCTCACGTCCAGGCCGTCACGGCCCGGCGGGAACATTGGAACGGAAAGTCCCGCCAGGGTCCAGGTACTGCAGGTGAGGTTGGCCAGGCGCGATCCGTATCAGCAGGAGCGCGAGCGAGCACAAGATGACGTCGGTGGAAGCGTCCCGCGTGTGAGATGCACGCGGGGCGCTCCACCTCGGGGCACGCGGTCAGGGCCGCTGGCCCACCTTGTTGACGGTCGTTGCCTGCACGGCCATGGCCGTGCGGTCATAGCCGGGCCCCACCGCTTCCACGTCTGAGCCGAGTAGCCGGAAGGTGGTGCGGCTGAAGATGGCCGTCCAGCTCGACCCTCGCCCGAGATGGGAGCGGATTCCTACGCCAGCCCGGCCCAGGATGTCGGTGACCTTGGGCACCACGGTCAAGCCGGGTACCTGTGCGAGTGCGTGGTACACCGCGGCCTGCTGAGCGGGTGTCAGGTCGAGATTCGCCAGCAGGTAGAAGCCTTGCTCGAGCATGCTCTGGGCGGGCGGCCCGTCCGCGGGGCTGGTCTGCTTGAGGTAGGCAAGCATCCCAGCCGCCGTGGTGGGAAGCCATGGCTTATAGGCGGCGAATTGCCGGGTGGTGCAGTGCTGCCCGGTGATCCGGACCGGCTTGACGGCGCCGTTCACGCACGCGTTCACATAAAGCCGGGTCGTCCTGGTGGTGGGTCCGGACGTGACGGTGGCGCCCACCTGCGTCCCGCTCACCGACCTCCAGGACTCGATCGTTTGCGTTGTGCGCGGCTGGGTCGTCGCCAGTCTCATGCTGGTGTAGACGAACTGGCCCGGGCGGGGTTTGACGGCGGGTGCGTGCAGTGCCGCGGCCGCGGCGTTGTCCAGGACCGCCACCACCGTGGTGGCGGGCGCGAAGTGCGTGGCGGCCGGCTGGTTTCCCGGGCCGGCGGATGTCACCGTGAGCGCGACCACCAGGCCCGCCGCCAGCGCGGCGGAGACGGCACCGGTCACCATCACCGGGCGTGGCCATGCCCGCCCGGTCCTGGCCCAGCGCGTTCGCCGGCCGGTGTGCTGCCCGGCCGCGGCGGCCTGTTCGGCCACCACCAGCTGCAGCTCAGACAGCAGGCGCGCCTCGAATCCCGCGAGGCGGCCGCCTGCGGCATCGGTATCCGCGCTGATCTTCCCGGGAGGAATAGGCTCGCCACCTGTCACCGGCGGCTGCTCGAAGCGGTTCATGTCTGGTTCTCCCTTTGTGCTGGCGGTGCGTGTTCTGATGGCGGTGTGTCCGGGACGGCGACTGGGGCCATGGCCTGCCTGGCGGCGCGGCGGGCGCGGTGCAACCGGACCCGGGCGGCTCCCTGCCGGATGCCCAGCGCGGCGGCTGCGTCCTTGACCGGCAGCCCGTCGATCGCGACGAGTTCGAGCACCGCCCGCTCCTCCGGCGGCAACCCTGCCAGCGCCTGGCGTGCGGCCCGGCCAGCGCTCTCGGCGTCGATGCGCTCCTCCAGCTGGGAGATGTCGTCGTCATCCAGGAGCCGTCGCCCGGCGATCCGGCTGGCCGTCCGCAATTCGTACGCGGCGCGGCGGCGCTCTCCAGCAACGACATTGCGTGCGATCCCGTACAGCCAGGCCACCTGCGAGCCCCGGCCGGGGCGGTAGCTGTGCGCCGAGCCGATGACCGCGAGGAACACCTCGGCGGTCAGATCGGCCACGGTGTGCGGGTCGCTCACGCGGCGGGCCACAAACCGCGTGACGCCGGTCACATGCTCGCGGTAGAACGACGCGAACGCATCCGGGTCATAAGCGAGCCGGGCAGGTGGCCCCGGCCGCTGGTGGCCGGGCCTGTCCCGGCCTGCCGATGCCGTCACGGCCGTTCTCCTCTTGCCGCCGTCCATTCACTCTTACTTGGCGGGAGCGGCAGCAGGCGTTACAGCCCACCAGCAATCAGCAAAACGGATGGTCCTGCCCCCTGGAGCCGACGAACGAGGGCCCCACCGATAACCGCACACCCCGCGCACCCCGGCCCTCCTTCCTGCCGCCCCCGATTTATCGGCTCGCGAGCACCCGCGTCAAGGACGCCTGTGGCGCCGCACGCGGCCGGGCTAAAACCCCAGTCGTTGACCCGGCCGGCCGCCCGCACGAACCGGCAGCAGCGCGGGAATGGGGGGGCACCGGGCCAATCCGTCATGCCCAGAAACTGCGCGGTGCCGCGTAACCGCGAGCTGAAACCCCGCTTGATAGCGGTCCGCTCCTTCACGGATGAGTAGCTACGGCTGCTTTGCTGCTGGCATTGTTCCCGGCCTCTCATCCTGAAAGTCAGGTCGCTATACCCCGGAAATAGTGAACTGCTGTTCCCAGCCATTCGCGCCCAGGTCCTTTAGCTGATACTGAGAATTCTCACTGCTGGCTCCGGAGAGGAACTTGCCCGAGAACTCCCTGCTCTCAAAGCGGTTGCCGTTCGGGGATTCCTCTTGAAACCAGATGATGCCTTCCCCGCCGCTGCAGGGGTGCAGCACGACGTCAACGCCGTCGTTGGCAGCGGCTACGCAGAGGCTCGTAGCCGCGTTGAGCTGGAGTCTGACTCCTCCATCCTCAGCCTGGTCATTGATATAGCGGCCGCTTACGGTCTCGACCACCGGGTCATAAAGGACCAGGTTGGGGGCGCCGATGCAGTAGTGGTTCCCGGAACTCTCGCAGATGACGCTGCTGTCGGCCGCGCTGGCGGGCGTCGATACAGCCAGTAGAGCTCCCGGCGCCGCCATTGCCCCGGCGAGGAATACGTGAAGGGGTTTCCGTGCTAGGGAACTGCATAGAGTGCGGACTCGCCTTAGAGACGGACCCATTTTGCCTCACTCCATTCTTGATGTGATCTCAGGCTGGAGGTATCCCCCTTCTCGTCCTGCCCGCACAGCACCACCACGCGCCGCCGCATGGCCAAAGTCGTGCCGTCATCAGACTTAGCCGGAAGCCTCGCCAGGTCTGACGCAACCGGTTGCGGCGCAGCGGACGACGCCTGCTGCGCGCCAGGGGGGCGACCGCATGGGCATGAATGTCCCCGCCTCCTATTTCCCTGGCCGCGGCCGCAGCCAGGATGTGACGTACCGAACTTGCCGCAGTGAGGTGGCCGTTGGGCAGACCGGGAAAATACGGGGTTCACAAGGCGGCCGCGACGGAGTAGTCTGGTCGACTTGTAATCGTTTGCCAAACGGGGCTGGCAACGATGGGGGCAGCAATGTCCTGCACAGAGCGCGGCGAGGCCACGCACCTGACCATCCGGCAGGCCGAGGTGCTGCGGCTGGCAGCGCGCGGCCTGCCCGGCAAGCAGATCGCCCGGTGCCTGGGAATATCCGCCCGGACCGTCGAGGACCACTTCAGCGCGCTGCGGCAGCGCACCGGCGCCCACAGCCAGGGCGAGCTGATCGCCTACGGAGCCGCGGCGGGAGTGCTGTGGCCTGGACCAGCAGGTGTCCCGGAAACGGCGGATTATGAGACGTCAGGCCCCGGGTGCCCGCCCGGCCCGCAACCGCGTCCAGAATCCGTCTCACAACATGCTCCTGCCTTACCCGCTTCTGAGATGGTTAATGAGACACTTGCCAGCGTGGCAGCGGTCCATCACAACCTCGTCGGCCTGGCCCGCGTGTCCACCAACGCCCAGGACGCTCAGCTGCAGCGCGATGCCCTTGGCGAGGCGGGCTGCGGCCGGATATTCGAGGAGAAGATCTCCACCCGCAAGACCGGGCGGCCCGGCCTGGCCGCCGCCCTGGACTACCTGCGGCCCGGCGACACGCTGTGCGTGTGGAAACTCGACCGGCTCGGCCGCTCCGTCAAAAACATCCTGATCATCGCCGATGACCTGCACGGGCGCGGCATCGGCCTGCGCATCCTCACCGGGAAGCTGGCCGGCACCTACACCCCCAGCGGGGAGGGCAAGTTCTTCTTCACCATGATGGCCGCCTTCGCCGAGCTTGAGCGCGACATCATCCACGAGCGCACCATGGCTGGCCTGGCCGCCGCCCGGGCCCAGGGCCGCACTGGCGGCCGGCCCACCGTCATGGACGCCGACAAACTCGCCGCCGCCCAGGCCCGCCGCACCCGCGGGGAAAGCCCTGCACAGATCGCCAGGGCACTGGGCGTCTCCCGAGCCAGCATCTACCGCCACCTCGCCGCCACCCCCAGCGGGCAAACACTCCAAGATCAATAATTTGGCACCTGGCCGCCCGATTCTTACAAGGGCGCCCCCTAACAGGCCGCCGACCAGCCCATTGCCCCTTTCCGGCTTACTTGGTCTCTCCCCGTGGAAGGAGCAGTACCAGCGCCCTGAGGAGTCCTCGCTGAGGGTAGCGGACAGGATACGCGCGGTCCCGTTCTCGATGCGGCGGGCGATCTTCCGGGTCGACTCGTGGGTCTTGATCTGGCCTACCCGCGGCAGGGTGACGTGATGGCGGTCCATCTCGACGCGGATGGTGCCGGTTGTGAACCGCACCGAGCGCCGGGACCGGGCGGTCTTGAACCTCGGGAACCCGGCAGCCCGGCCAGCCCGCTCACCCTTCCTGG
>DASYAV010000212.1:0-17591 GCA_036501145.1 Streptosporangiaceae bacterium
TGGGCAGCAGCAGCGGGTGGCGATCGCCCGGGCGCTGGTGAAGGAGCCCAAGGTGCTGCTGGCCGACGAGCCGACCGGGAACCTGGACGAGGACACCCGGGACGAGATCATCGCGCTGCTGGAGAAGCTGTGGCGGGAACGCGGCCTGACCCTGGTGCTGGTCACCCACGACACGCCCATCGCCCGCCGCGCCCAGCGGGTCGGCGTCATGCGCAAGGGCCAGCTCGGGCTGGCCCCGGCGTCCCCAGGGTGAGCGCCGCGCCCGCACGTGCCGACGCCGGCGGCAAGATTCGCTGGCCGCCGGCGCCTGAGGAGCCGGTGTCAGCCGCGGGCCGGCCCGGTCCGTGCCGCCCGGATCGGCCGGAACGCCATCCCCATCTGCCGGTACAGTCGGATCGCCGCGTCATTCCAGTCGTCCACCATGAGCGCGGCGCGGCCGTGCCGGGCGACGAGTTCCGCGGCCAGGAACCGGCACACCCGGCTGCCCAGCCCGGCCCTGCGGGATTTCCCGCTCACCGCGACCCCGGACATGAACCCCACCGTCGGCGCGCTCCACGCGTCCGCGGCCACCGCGGCCAGCCTGCCGTCCCCGCCCCGGATGCCTGCCCAGCGCCGCACCCCGGGCATCCCGGGCCAGGCGTAGGAGTCCGGGTGGGCCCGCTCCAGCAGCGCCGTCACCTCGGCCATGTCGCCAGACGCCAGCCAGGCCACCCCCGCGCCGCCGTCCGTGCCCGCAGTACCGTCCGTGCCCGCAGTACCGTCCACTCCCGCGTCGGCGTCCACTCCCGCGCCGGCGTCCACCCCCGCGGCGCCGCCCGCGCCCGGCCCGGCCGACCGCCCGCCGGTCTCGGTGTCCATCCAGCCGAACGCGTGGGACGCGGTCAGCTCCGGCAGCCGCCGGCACAGCTCCGGGATCAGGTCGCCGTGGCCGAGCAGCCGGTAGGACGGCCCGAGCAGTGGGAGCACCCGGCCGGCCAGCCGCGCGGCCGCCGCCGGCTCACCCCACACCACGGCCCGGTCCCGCCGGGACAGCTCCGGGCACGCCACCAGCACCGCCTCCCCGGACCCGGCGGCCCAGGCCCGGCCCGGGCCGGGCAGCCGCTGCGCGGCCCACCCGCACAGCGAATCGTCGCCGCAGGCCGCAGCCACGTCGTCAGCGGAATCCAGTTCGCGCATGAGCCTCCGTCCAGGCCGAATCCGAAGCGGAACCGACGCGCCGGTTTAGGTCGTGTCTCGCAGGTCTTCGGCGGCGCGGATCGGCGCCCAGACGACGACCGGCCGCGTTGTCGTCGTCGCCAATAGCTCCGCTATTGACTCCTCCTCCGCCTTGCCTGACGCCGCCTGGATCGCCGCCCGCATCCACCAATACCTACGAGACACGACCAGGCAAGGACTACCGAAACCAGCGCATAGTCCTCTAGAGTCCAGCACATCCCCGCGGAGCCCGCTGACCTGCCCGGAGCGTGATCATGCGTCGCATCAAGAGGTTTGTGCTCCTGCTGATCCCCGCCGCGCTGCTGGCGGCCAGCCTCGGCGGGGCGCCCGCCGCGCTGGCCGGCGCCGCGCCGCACGCGGCCAGCGGGCCGGCCGCGGTCAAGCGGTACACCGGGACGTTCAAGGACGGGGCCACCTACCTGATCCAGGTGCCCGCGAAGTGGAACGGGACGCTGCTGCTGTACAGCCACGGCTACGTCGTCCCCGGCACCAGCAACCCGGCGCAGGACTCCAGCGACTCGCTCACCGGCGGCTGGCTGCTCAGCCACGGCTACGCCCTGGCCGGGTCCTCCTACGCGATAACCGGGTGGGCGGTGGCCGCGGCGCTGCCGGACCAGATCCACACGCTGAACGTGTTCGGCACGCTGGTGGGGAAGCCGTCCCGGACCATCGCCTGGGGCGGCTCGCTCGGCGGCATGATCACCGCGGGCCTGGTGCAGCGGTACCCCAGCCGGTTCACCGCGGCCGCGCCCCTGTGCGGCGTGCTGTCCGGAGGCGTGGCGACGTGGAACACCGCCCTGGACGCCGAGTTCGCCTTCCAGCAGCTCATCGACCCCTCGGTCAGTGTCGTCAACATCACCAACCCCGGGCCGAACCTGATCTCGGCGCTGAACGCCGCGGCCAAGGCGCAGAAGACCGCGGCCGGCCGGGCCCGGCTGGCGCTGGCCACCGCGCTCGCCGACACCCCGGGCTGGTTCACCCCGCTGTCCGCGCAGCCGGCGCCCACCGACTACACCGCGCAGGAGGCCAACCAGTACCTGTGGGCCACCCAGGTCACCTTCCCGTTCGCCTTCGACCTGCGCGCCCAGCTTGAGCAGCTGGCAGGCGGCAACCCGTCCTCGAACACCGGCGTCAACTACTTCCAGGATCTGCTCAAGTCCGCCGACCTGTCCGAGGTGCTCGCGCTCTACCACAAGGCCGGGCTGAGCCTGGACGGCGACCTGGCCAAGCTGGCCGCCGCGCCGCGGGTCTCGGCCGACCCGGCGGCCCGCAAGTACCTGGTGCAGCACATCACCTACACCGGCAAGCTGGCCGTCCCGGTGCTGACCATGCACACCACCGGCGATGGCCTGGTGGTCCCGGAGAACGAGCAGGCCTACAACGCCGACGTGGCCAAGGCTGGCGACTCCGCGATGCTGCAGCAGGTGTTCGTCAGCCGGGCCGGGCACTGCGCGTTCACTCCCGCGGAGAACATCACCACGCTGCGCGCCCTGGTGCAGCGGGTGAACACCGGCAGCTGGAACCCCGGCGCGCTGACCCCGGCGCAGATGAACGCGAAGGCCGCCGCGCTCGGCGCGAAGTACAACGTCTACCCCAGCGGCAGCAGCCTGGTCCCGACCAGCCCGGCGTTCACCAGCTACAACCCACCGGCCTACCCGAGGCCCTGGGACAAGCCCTGACCGTCCCGCTCACCCCGGCCTGACCTGGTCGGACTCGGGCTTCGGCACCCCCTGCAGGGTGGTGATGGCCTCGAACGTGGACTGCAGCACGAACCGCTCGCGTTTCGGGCTGGCCAGGAACCGGGCGGCCGCGGCGATCGGCTCCGCGGAGCCGGGCCCGGCGCCGAGCGCCCGCGACTCCGCCACCGCGGCCTGCGCCGTCTTCACCACGTGCGCCACCATGATCGGCGCCGCCGAGTGGTCCTCCGCGGCCGCCCGGGCCAGCGCCCGCTCCAGTTCGGCCCGCGGCCCGGTGTAGCCGCCGGCCAGCGCGGCCGCGGCGTCCGGGTCGCGGGCGACGATGGCCCGGTGCACCTCGGCGGCGTCCTGCGTGGCCCGCAACGGGGGCCGCGCCCGGCCGCCGCCGCGCGTGTCGAACTGGCCGGTCCACTGCACGAACCAGGCCGCGTGGAACAGGCCCCGCAGCACCTGCGGCGACGGGTCGGCCGACCAGGCCCAGCGCAGCGCGTTGAGGTAGGTCAGGGTGTGCGTGACGTCCAGCCAGCCGCAGTCGTTGGTGTCATCCAGATCCAGGTCGATGTCGAACCTGGCCAGCCGCTCGGCGGCGGCCCGGCCGGTCGCGTCGATCACCGCGGTCACCGCCGCGCCGCCCGCCAGCGCCCCGGCCAGCGCGCCCGCCGCCTCCTCCGCCGACCCGTCGGTGAGCGCCCGGCGGTAGCCGGCGGCGTCGAACGGCCCGGTGCCCTGCCGCGCCACCGCCGCCGCCAGGTCCGGGCCGGCCGCCGCCTGCGCGCGCAGGAACTTGCGCATGTACGGCAGCTTGTCGTACCTGGTGCCGAGCACCATCTCCGGCACCAGCGGGGACAGCACCGCGTCGGCCTCCTGCCAGCCGATCTGGTCCAGCAGCTCGAACGCCTTCTGCACGAAGATCATCGAATGCCCGTAAGCGAGGAAGTGGTCGGTCACCGCGGTCAGCAGCGTGTGCCGCAGCACCGGCGGCGCGACGCCGGCCGCGATCAGCCCGCGGAACAGGCCCTCCGCCTCGTCCGCCCGCTCGGCGTCGACCAGCACCGGGTAGGCGCGCAGCGCCTCGCCGACCGAGCCGTACCCGGCGACCGGGTCCACCGGGTCGGGCCGCGGCCGCGCGGGCCGCCGGACCTGGTCCTCGGCGGCCACCGACAGGCCCTGGATGACCGGCAGGGCGCGCAGCGACTCCTCGAAGAACCGGCTCATCCGCAGGCAGTCGGTCAGTGTGGCCAGTGAATGGTCCCAGCCGTACTCGGCCCGCGGCGCCGCGTACCTGACCCCTTCCCGCACCACGTCGGCCAGCGGGGTGCCGATCCGCTGCAGCCGCAGCGCGTCCCGTGCCACCCGGCCGATGTCCAGGTCGTCCATGGCCGCGGCCAGGCTGGCGAACAGGTCGGGCCGGATCACCTCGGCGGCCGGGTCGGTGACGTCCACGTACACCTGGCCGTCCCGGACCTCGACCGGGTAGGTGCGGATGTTCTCCCCGCCGTACCGGCAGCTGCCGGTGCCGAGCTCGAACTTCCAGTTGTGCCAGGCGCAGGTGAGCACGCCGTCCTTCACGTCGCCGCGGACCAGGGCATACCCCTGGTGCGGGCAGCGGTTGTCGCTGGCGAAGATGCCGCCCGGCGTGCGGAACAGCGCGATGCGCTTGTCCCGGTAGGCAAAGGATTTAGCGCCGCCCTCGGGGATGTCCCCGGCGGCCGTGGCCCGCACCCAGTCGCTCATGCGCCGGACGCTACGCCCTCAACTAAGGTTGAGGTCAACAGGCAGGCTTATTCAAAACTCCCTTCACGGCCTGGTGACAGCGGCGCTCGTCCGAGTTTTGAATGAGTCTGAGGGTCAGGTCAGCGCTCCGGGATCCACACCCGCATGCCGCCCGGCTCCCGGTTCGCCCAGGCGTAGTAGGGGATCGCGGTCAGCTGCGCACCGGCGGCCCGCCCGGAGCCGTCCGCCTCCGCGCCGGCGGCCGTGCCTGCCCCGCCGCCGTACGGCCACCCCGGCTCGCGGGCCGGCCCGATCGTGCCCGGCACGCTCAGCCCGGTCACCTCGTGGCCGCCCACCCGCAGCCCCGGTACCTCCGCCGCCCGGGCCCCGGCCGGCACGCTCAGCCCGGTCAGCCTGTCCACCCCGGCCTGCCCGCGCGCCCCGGCCTGCCCGCGCGCCCCGGCCTCTCCGCGCGCCGCGGAACCGGGCAGGTCGGCGTCCTCGAAGCAGTAGACCAGCGGGCCGCGCTCGAAGGCCACGCAGCCGCGCACCGCGTCGATCAGCGGGCTGGGCCGGACCGTCCGCGGCGCCAGCGGGAAGCTGACCTTCAGCTCGTCGCCGGCCGTCCAGGCCCGCCGGACGTGCAGGTACTGGTCGTCGCCGGGCTCCGCGCCGTGCCCGTGGCCGTTCAGCGTCACCTCCGCGCCCGCCGCCCAGTCCGGCACCCGGACGGCCAGGTCGGCCGGACCGTCCGGGGCGACCAGAAGCCGTACAGCAATCTCCCCGTGGTAGGGGTACCCAGTGGTCATCTCCAGTTCAACGTCACCCGCGCCGGGCAGCTCGGCGCGCAGCCGGCCCGCCATGAACTGGTGGATCTGCACGCCGGTGTCTGTGCTGGTGGCGGCGTAGTGGCCGATGCTGGCCAGCATCCGCATCACGTTCGGCGGGCAGCAGGCGCACTGGTACCAGGGCTGCCGGCGGATGGGGGAGCGGGCCTGCAGCGGGTTGACGTAGAAGAACGTCGCCCCCTCCAGGCCGAGCCCGGCGAGGAACCCGTTGTACAGCGTCCGCTCGGCCAGCGCCGCGAACCTCGCCTCACCGGTGGCCAGCAGCATCCGCCAGTTCCACATGACCGAAGCGATCGCGGCGCAAGTCTCGCAGTAGGCCCGGTCCGGCGGCAGTTCGTAGCGGTCGCCGAACGACTCCCGCTTGTGCCGGGATCCGGTCCCGCCGGTCAGGTACGCCTTGCCGGCCATCATGTCGTCCCACTGCGCGAGCGCGGCCCGGAGCAGGCCGGGGCGGCCGGTCTCGGTGTAGACGTCGGTGGCCCCGGCCAGCAGGTAGAGCGCGCGGACGGCGTGCCCGCGGACCTGGTCCGCCTCCTCGAGCGGCACGTCGTCGCTGAAGTAGGCCGGGTCGAACGAGTCCTGGTAGTGGGTGCGCCCGGGCGCTCCCGCGTGGCCGGGCGCTCCCGCTTGGCCGGTCGGCCTGCCGCGCGGCGGCCAGTGCAGGACCGACCGGCCACGCCGGGCGATCAGGTCCGCCGCGGTGCCGGTCAGCGCGGGCTGCCCGGTGGCCCGGGCGAACTCCACCAGGGCCATCTCGATCTCCGGGTGGCCGGGCACGAACCCGGCCAGCCGCCCGGGCAGCAGCTCGGCCAGCAGCCCGGCGAACCGGCCGGCCACCGCCGCCAGCCCATCCGGGTCTCCGCCGCTGCGCAGGTCGGCCACGGCGGCCTGCATGAGGTGGCCTGCGCAGTACAGTTCGTGGCCCATCGCCGGGTTGGCGAACCGCTTGCCGCCCTCGACCACCTGCACGTAGGAGTTCAGGTAGCCGTCGGGGCGCTGCGCGGCCCGCAGCAGCCCGGTCGCGTCGGCGAAGAACCGCTCCCTGGTCTCATCCCGGTCGACCTGGCGCTGCCAGGCGATCGCCTCCAGCACCTTGTACACGTCGGAGTCGCGGAACAGCGGCATCGCGTACTCGTCGGCGGCCAGCCCGGCGGCGACCCGCAGGTTTTGCATGCTGCCGGTCTCCTCCAGCATGTCGATCCCGTGCGGGATCGTCACCTCGGCGTTGAGCCGCTGGTAGGCGCCCCAGAACCCGCCGTCGAGCCGCACCCCGTCGCGGAGCGGCCGCAGCACCGCTCGCCCCGCCGGGCCTGGCACCACAGGTCCGTTGCTCAACCGTCCTCACCCCTTCAGCGCGCCGGACACCAGCCCGCGCACGTAGTACCGCTGCAGCGCGACGTAGACGACGACGCAGGGGATCATCGCGATCACCGCGCCGGCCAGCAGCAGGCCGTAGTTGACCGAACCGTACGTCCCGGTCTCCACGTTGCTGAGCGCGACCGGGAGGGTGAACAGGCTGTCGTTGGTCATGAAGCTGAGCGCGCCGAGCAACTCGGTCCAGGCGAACAGGAACGCGTAGAGCGCGGTGGTCGCGATCCCCGGCATCACCAGCGGGCGCAGCACCCGGCCCAGCGTGGTCAGCACCGAGGCGCCGTCCACCCGGGCCGCGTCCACCAGCTCGCCGGGCACCTGCAGGAAACTGTTGCGCATCACATACACCCCGATGGGCAGGCTGAACGTGGTGTAGAACAGCGCCAGCCCGAGCAGGCTGTTCAGCAGGTGCAGGAACTTCAGCTCCAGGAACAGCGGCGTCACCACCGCCTGGAACGGGACCATGAAGGCCAGCAGCACCACCCCGAACACCAGCCCGGCGCCGCGGAACCGGAACAGCGCGAAGCCGTATCCGGCCAGCGTCGCCACCAGGGCGGTGATCACGGCGGTGAGCACCGCGGTGATGAGGCTGTTCACCACGTTCCGGATGATGTCGTCCTGGCCGGTCAGCAGCGTCCGGTAGTTCCCGGTGCCGAGATGGCGGAAGCTCTGCCCGGTCAGCGGCGCGCTGACCGCCGACTCCGGCTGGAACGAGCGGAACACCTCCCAGGCCAGCGGCACCACGAACACCGCGCTGATCAGCACGCCCGCGGTCAGGTAGAGCATCAGGCTCTGCCCGCGGGCCCGGCGCCGCTGGCCGGGCCGCCGCGCCGCGATCGCCGTCATTGGCCCTCTCCTTGCAGGTAGTGGAACTGCACGAAGGTGATCAGCCCGACCACCACGACGAGAACCACCGACATGGCGCTGGCCAGCCCCACGTTGAACTGCGCGAACGCGGTGCTGTAGATCGACATGACCACCGACTCGGTACTGGTGCCCGGCCCGCCGTCGGTCATGATGAAGAACTGGTTGAAGGCCAGGAACGAGCCGACCACCGAGATGATCAGGCTCAGCGCGATCGACCGGCGCAGCAGCGGCAGTGTGATGTACCGCTCGGCCTTCCACCAGGACGCCCCGTCGGCCCGGGCCGACTCATACAGCTCGACCGGGATGCCCTGCATCCCCGCCATCAGCAGCATCATCGTCAGCCCGGACGCGAACCAGACGACCAGCACGCAGATCGCGGTGGTGGCCAGCCCGGTGTGCACCAGCCACGCGGTGGTGTCGCTCACGATGCCCAGCCTGGACAGCACGAAGTTCGCCGTGCCCGAGCCCGGCTGCAGTTCGACCACCGCCATGTAGCTCTCGGTCACCAGGCCGACGATGTACGGGATGAAGATCAGCGTCCGGAACACCGTGGCTCCCGGCCGGTTGGCCCGGACGAACACGGCCAGCGCGTACCCCACCAGGAAGATCGGGACGGTGACGATCGCGGTGTACTCCAGCGTGAACACGATCGACTGGAGGAACACCGAGTTGTGCAGCAGCGCGGTGTAGTTGCCCAGCCCGATGAAGTGGTAAGGCCCGACCAGCGGCCAGTTGGTCAGCGAGATGTAGATGCCGAAGCCGAGCGGGAACAGCGTGAACACGCCGGCGAACAGCAGCGCCGGGCTGGTCAGCGCCAGCCCGGCGCGCCGGGTGCGGCGGGCCTCGGCGGACGGGCCGGGACCGCGCCGGGGCAGCACCCGCCGCGGCCACGCCCGCCCGCCCGGCACCCGCTGGCCGGACGCCCGGTCAGCCCGCGTGGCCGTGCTCATAGACCGTGCTCACAGGCGGGTCTCATGGGCCGTGCTCACCGGCGGGGCGCACGGTCAGCCCTTCACGCTGGACAGCGTGGCCTGGATGCCCGGCTGGCCCTGCGAGATGGCCGTGCCGAGATTCCCGCTGTATACCGCCTCCTCGAACATCTTGAACCAGGGCGAGCCCGGCTCGTTGAACACCGCGTCGTAGGCCAGCGTGTACTCCACCGACCCCTTGGCCAGCGCCTTGAGCGCGATCACGTCGTACGGGTTCGCCTTTGCGAACGCGGTGTCGACCACGTCCGTCCGGATCGGCGAGTTGCCAAGGCTCGGGTACTCGCGCTGCTGCTGCGGCTCAAGCACCCACTTCACGAACTCCCAGGCCCCGGACGCGTTGGGCGCGCCCTGCGGGATCACGAAGTCGTCGCCGCCGTCGAAGGTGCTGTAGCTGCCGCCGTTCACCGCCGGCAGTGGCGCGTCGGCGAAGTCCGCCTTCTGCGCCGCGGTCTTGAACGCCGCGGCTATCCCGTAGTCACCGGGCAGGATGCCGACCTTCCCGCTCTCGAAGTCCTTGCCCCAGGTGAGGCCGTTCTGCGTCTGGTCGGCCAGCGGGACCAGGTGATCGGCCCACATCGTGCGGTAGTCGGCCAGCATCGTCTTCAGCGGCGCGTCGTTGGCCACGTTGGCTGTCTGGTTGCCCAGCGGCCCCTTGATCAGGTGCTGGCCGGCCGCCCACAGCGACGGCAGCATGGTGAAGCCGAGGCAGCCCTGGCAGTTGCCGGCGAACGAGAACCCGGAGATGCCGTGGCCGAGCGCGCTGATCTTCTGCGCGTCCGACACGATCTGCGCGTAACTGGTGGGCGGGCTGTTGGGGTCGAGCCCGGCCTGCCGGAACAGCGACTTGTTGTACCAGAGCACGGACAGGTCCGCGAGGTCGGGGACGCCGTAGTACTTCCCGTTGTCGGTGGCGAGCTGCAGGTGCCCGGCGCTGAGCGCGCTCTTGTACGGGAGCGCGTTCACGTACTTGGTGATGTCCATCAGGGCGTTCTCGTGCGAGAACGTCGGCACGTCGATGTCGTTCAGCCCGACCAGGTCGGGTACCGAGCCGGCCCGGATCGCGGTGGCGAACTGGCTGGTGTCGTCGTTCGGCGGGGTCAGGTGCAGGACCACCTTCAGCCCCTTGTGCGTGGCGTTGAACTGCTTGACCAGCGTCGTGGCCAGGCCACCGGCGTCGGTGGCCTGCCTGGCCCAGAAGTGCACCACCCCGGTGGCGTTCACCCCGAAGTCCTTGCTGCTGGCCGAGCCGCCACCACCGCCCGAGCCGGAACTGCTGCACGCCGACACGCCCAGCGCGATCACCGCCAGCGCCGCGGTCAGCGTCCGCGTGCCTGTCCTTCTCGTCATCGTCTTGCTCCGGCTCATGACCGCCGCCTCACTGCACGTCCCGGCACTTACTGCATCGGAAACTAGGAAAGCCTTTGCCGTCCGTCCTGAGAAATCCTAGAAATTCACCCCCATGCCGGTCAAGGGCACTACTCGCTGAGCACGGTCGGCACGGGTACCCTTGACCGGAAGTACTACCTGATGAAAGGGGTTTCTGTGGCGGAAACCCGTCCGGTGACAATCGCGGACGTCGCCGCGCTGGCCGGCGTATCGATCGGCACCGTCTCCAAGGCGCTGAACGGCCGCGGGCAGCTCCGCCCGCAGACCCGGGACCGGGTGCTCACCGCGGCCAGCGAACTCGGCTTCAGCCCGAGCCCGCTGGCTCGCGGCCTGCTGTCCGGGCGCAGCTACACGGTCGGGCTGATCACCACCGACAGCTTCGGCCGGTTCACCATCCCGGTCATGCTGGGCGCCGAGGACGGCCTGGGCCAGGGCGAGATGTCGGTGCTGCTCTGCGACGGCCGCGGCGACCCGATCCGCGAGCAGCATTACGTGCGGACGCTGCTGTCCCGCAAGGTCGACGGGATCATCGTCACCGGCCGCCGCACCGACCCGCGCCCGCCGATCGCCGCCGCGCTGCCGGTGCCGGTCGTCTACGTGATGACGCAGTCGGACAATCCCGCCGACGTGTCGCTGATCCCCGACGACGAGCACGGCGGCGAACTGGCCGCCGCGCACCTGGCCACCAGCGGGCGCACCAGCATCGCGCACATCACCGGCCCGGAGCGGTTCCTGTCCGCGCGGATGCGCGCCGCCGGAGCGCGCCAGGTCCTGGACGCCGCCGGCCTCCAGCTGGCATCGGGCCAGGTGCACTTCGGCGAATGGAGCGAGAGCTGGGGCCGCCAGGCCGCGCACACCGTGCTGCGGTCCGAGCCGGGCACCGACGCCATCTTCTGCGGCAGCGACCAGCTCGCCCGCGGGGTCAGTGACGCCCTGCGCGAGGCCGGCCGCCGGGTGCCCGACGACATCGCCCTGGTCGGCTACGACAACTGGGATGTGTTCGCGCTGTCCAGCCGCCCGCCGCTGACCACGGTGGACATGTGCCTGACCGAGCTGGGCCAGCTCGCCGCGCGCAAGCTGCTCGCCGAGATCGGCGGCGACCCGTCGCACGGCCTGGAGAAGCAGCCCTGCCGCCTGGTCATCAGGGAGTCCACCGCCACCGGCGCGCCCGCTGCCCGGGGTTGATTGCCTGGACGGCTGCGCCCTGCAGCACCTCACATCCAGGCTCCTCCCGCGTCTTCCGTGACTGCAGTTCGTGAGCGCCGATAGATGTGAGCGCTCACATCTATCGTTCAGCCGCCGTGCGTATGAGTTGTGAGCGTTAACATCCGGCTGCGCCAGGCCAGCCGCAGGTCTGCTGTGCCAGGCCAGCCGCAGGTCTGCTGTGGTGTTCAGGGTGATCGCCAGGCGTGCCGGGGCCTGAGCAAACGTTCGCTCAGACTAGATCCAGCCCCGCCACGAGGTCAATGCCCCCGTCCGTAACTCCTCGGTCACGGTCCGCCGAACCGCACGCGAACTTCCTGCCAGCCCCTGAGTCGGCTATTTGACCAGAATGGGCCACGCCTGTCGTTCACGGATCTTGCCCCTGGCGTCCCCGGGCCTCGGCCATGATCATCCCCACTTAACACGCAAAGTGGTGGAAGTTCCTGCCTCTGTGGCCGTTTCGTCCCACCAGAATGAGTGTCAAGTGGGGAACGGCCGGGTGAGCGACCGGGCGGCTGGTGCGGTCAGCCGGCCGCGCGGGCCAGTTCGAGCAGGGTGTGCAGATCGCGGGCGGCCTCCAGGGCGGAGACCCCGGCGAGCAGGATGATCACTGCCGCGGCGGCCAGCAGCAGGGTGCGCCGTGGCGGTGCCGGGGCGAGCAGCGCGGCCACGCGGCGGGGCACCGGGCCGGCCCAGGCCAGGGACACCCGCCGGGGCGGCTGCCCGCCGATGCCGAGCGCGGCGGCGCCGGCCCGGACCGGGACGGTGGCCAGCAGGGCCACCCGGCCGATCGTGGTGGCGACCAGACGGCGGTCCCCTGTCGCCCGCGCGGCGAACTCGTCGGCCCACCGTTCGGTGGTGAAGTCCACCGCTTGCACGAGCGGGATGAGCAGCGGGTTGGCCGCGGCGGCCAGCCGGGTCGCGCTGGTGAACAGGTGGTGCTGGCCGGCCAGGTGAGCCTGCTCGTGGGCGAGCAGCGCGGCCTGGCCCGGTTCGTCCAGGGCGGCCAGCACGCCGGTGGACACCACGATGCGCCCCGGCCAGCCCGGCAGCGCGTAGGCCTCGATGGCCGGGCTCGGCACGACGACGACCCGGTGCCGGCCGGGCTGCAGCCGGGCCGCCCGCCGGTAGGACTCGGCCAGCGCGCGGGCCCGGCGCCGCAGGGTGAGCGTGGTGGCGATCCCGGCGCCGGCCAGCAGCAGCGCGGCGCCGCCGCCGGTGAGCGCCGGTGCGGGGTCGCCGCGGCTGGCGACGGCCGCGGAGTAGTCGCCGAGCGTGGCCAGCGGCGGTGCGGCCGCGGCCGCCCAGGCGGCCAGCAGGGCCAGCGCCGCGGTGCTGCACACGGCCAGGATGACCGCGGCCGACGTCAGCAGCCAGGTGGCCCGGCAGGGCTCCAGCCGGGCGGCCAGCGGCCGGGCCGCCAGGCCGGCCAGCGCCGGCAGCAGCAGTGGGATGAAGACCAGGACCTGCATGCCGCCTACTGCTGGTTCCCGGGCCCGTCGAGCAGTTCGCGCAGCAGCCGGGCGTCGCGGGTGGACAGCCCGGAGGCGAACTTGGCCAGCACGGCGTCGCGGCTGGGCCCCGCGGCCAGGGCCTGGTTCATCTGCCCGGCCGCGAACGCGGCCCCGTCCACGGGCGTGTAAGCGAAGGCGCGCCCGGTGCGTTCCCGGGCGGTCAGCCCCTTGGCGTGCAGCCGGGACAGGATCGTCACCACCGTGCTGTAGGACAGCCCCCCGTACTGGCTGGCCTCGAGCCGCTGCTGCATCTGGCCGGGGGTGAGCGGCGCCCCGGCTGCCTGCAGCACGGCCAGTACCCCGGCTTCCAGCGCCCCCGCGGGCCGGCGGCCCATTCCGGCCGCGTGTTCCCCGGATCCCAGGACCTGTTCCCTGGCCCTCACGCCCTGTTCCCCGGACCTCACGCCCTGTTTCCCGGTTTCCGCGCCATGTTTCCCGGACCTCACGCCGCGCCCTCCCGGATGCTTTTACAAATCCTGTAGATAGTTCTACAGTCTCTGTAGAACCCCGGCGGAACCGAGTATGCCACCCCCGGTCCGTACTGGCAGCCCCGTCAGCCACCCAGCCCGCGCCGCGGGCATCGCGAAGGGCGTCAACCGTGCCGCACATGACCTACCTGGAGGCCGGCGTGGTCGGCCTGCTCCAGGGCGTGTCGGAGATGTTCCCCGTCTCCAGCCTTGGCCACAGCGTGCTCATCCCGGCCCTGGTCGGCGGCAGCTGGGCCAAGGATCTGAACGTCGCCAGGCCCGAGTCGCCCTACCTGGCCTTCATCGTCGGGCTGCATGTGGCCACCGCCCTCGCGCTGATCATCTACTTCTGGCGGGACTGGGTACGCGTCGTGCGCGGCCTGTTCAGCTCGATCCGCTACCGTGAGATCTACACGGTGGACCAGAAGCTGGCCTGGATGCTCGTGCTGGCTACCATCCCGGTCGGCCTGGCCGGGCTGGCCTTCGAGCACACCTTCCGGGTCGTCTTCGGGCAGGCCAAATGGGCCGCTTTCTTCCTCATCGTGAACGGCGTCATCCTGGTCTCCACCGAGAAAGTCCGCCGCCGTTCCTCGCTGGCCGCCGACCACGCCACCGCGCGGGAGCGCGAGCACGCCGAACTCGTGGCGGTGGGCCGCCGGCGCACCTCCGAGCCGCAGGCGGCCCGGCTGCGCGAGCAGGCCGCGGTCGAGGTGGGTGACCGGCGGCTGGCCACCTTGCCCTTCGCCAGCGCGGTGCTCATCGGCTCGGCACAGATCCTCGGCCTGCTGGCCGGGATCAGCCGGGATGGCGTCACCATGTGTGCGGGCCTGTGGCGGGGGCTGTCCCGCGAGGACGCGGCCCGGTTCGCCTTCCTGCTGGCCACGCCGGTGATCCTGGCCGCGGGGGCGCTGAAGCTGCCCGACCTGGCCGGCCCGCTCGGCAACGGCATCCACGGCCAGATCCTGCTCGGCAGCGTGCTGTCCGGCGTCGGCGCCTACCTGTCCGTCCGCTTCCTGGTCCGCTACCTGCGTAACCGCACGCTCATCCCGTTCGGCGTCTACTGCCTGATCTTCGGCGTCCTCAGCCTGGCGTATCTCACCCTGATCAAGTGAGCCGCCCTGGCCAGGGCGCAGCCGTTCATTAAATTTCAGACGTGTCGCGGGGACCCGGCTAGTCGATCCGCGTGCCGATCGGCGTGCCCAGTTCCACGGTCCGCCCGACGGTGCACAGCCGGTCGTGTGACCGCTGCACCACGTCGGGCAGGATGGCGCGGGCCGCGTCGCCGCCGACACCGGCCGGGAACCTGACCCGGTAGGTGACCTCGATATCGGTCAGGTGGTTGCCGCCGTCGTCGCGGACCTTCTCCGCGTCCACGGTCACCTCGAACGAATCGGGTTCGGCCCGGCGCGTGGTGAGGATGTCCACGTCCACCGCGGTGCAGCCGCCGATCGCGGCCAGCAGCAGCTCGGTCGGCGTGAAATCGGTCCCGTCCCCGGTGCCCAGCGTGATCTGGCCGCCCCGCTCGTTCACCGCGCACAGCTTGCGGTTTTCCAAGCGCTCGATGCGCACCCGGCGGTGCGCGGAATCAGTCGCCATGCATGCAACCATGCCAGACGCACCGGTCAGGCGGGGAGCCAGGCCGTAGCCGGGGCGCCGGTGCCCGCGCGACGGATGGCTAGGCTCGTCCTGTGCGATTCGCCATTTCGATCCCGCAGCACATGCCGGACGGCAGCTTCGACCCGGCGGCCATGCGCGGCTACCTTTCCCGGGCCGAGGAACTCGGCTTCGAGAGCGGCTGGACGCAGGAGCAGGTGCTGGGCACCAGCCCGCAGCTGGCCCCGGTCGAGACCCTGACCTACGCGGCCGCCTGCACGCAGCGGCTCCGGCTGGGCTGCGCGGTGCTGATCACCACCCTGCACAGCCCGGTGCACCTGGCCAAGAGCCTCAGCACGCTGGACCAGCTCAGCCGCGGCCGGCTGGAGGTGGGCATCGGCACCGGCGGGCGCCGGGCGTTCGGCGCGTTCGGCGTGGACCCGGATACGTTCATCGCCCGGTTCACCGAAGGGCTGTCCCTGATGCGGGCGCTGTGGACAGAGCCGAAGGTCAGCTTCGGCGGGCGGTTCTGGCAGCTCGACGAGGCAGCCATGGAACCCAAGACGTTCCAGAAGCCCGGCCCGCCGGTCTGGTTCGGCGGCAACGCGCCGGCCGCGCTGCGCCGCGCCGTGCGGCTCGGCGACCGGTTCTTCGGCGCGGGGTCGATGACCACCGAGCGGTTCGCCGGCCAGGTGCAGACCGTCCGGGCCGAACTCGCCGGGCAGGGCCGTGACCCGGCCACGTTCCCGATCGCCAAGCGCGTCTACATTGCGGTGGACGACGACACCGGGCGCGCCAGGGAGCGGATCGGGGCCGCGCTGGACCGGCACTACGGGCTGGCCGGCCGCCGGGACATGATGCCGGTCACGGTCACCGGCCCGCCCGCCGACTGTGTGCGCGGGCTGCGCGAAGTGGCTGACGCCGGCGCGGAGCTGATCCTGCTCAACCCGATGTACGACGAGGCAGCGCAGATGGAACGGCTGGCCGCCGAGGTGGTCCCAGGACTTTAGCCCGGCCCGGTCAGCGGGACTGGCCGGGGCGTTCCATCCACCGTTCCGGGCGGGCCAGCGCGCCGAAGCCCTGCCGCCGGTACAGCTGCCGGCCCGGCTCGGCCATCAGCAGCTGCCGGATGTCGCGGACGTCCGGGTGACCGGTGGCCGTCTCGACCAGGAACACACCCAGCCCGCGGCCCCGGTGCGCGGTGTCGATGAACACGTCGCACAGCCAGGCGAACGTGGCCCGGTCGGTCACGATCCGGGCGAACCCGGCCTGCTCACCGCCCGCCGCGTACAGGCCCAGCGACAGCGAGTGCTCGATCGACCGCGCCATCACCTCCTGCGTACGGCCCGCGGCCCAGTAGCTCTCGCCGCTCATCCAGGCGTGCACCCGTGGGACGTCGAGCAGCGCCGGGTCGTCACTGGCCCAGTAGCCGGCAGGACCCAGCCATTTCATCCCGGCTCACCCGTTGTTCCTGCTCACCAAGCCGGGCCGGCTCACCCGGCTGTGCCGTGCAGGCTGCCGATGCCGAGCGACCCGGACTGTCCGGTCTCGGGCTGGCTGTCCTGGGGCTGGCCGTCCTGGGGCTGGCCGTCCTCGGGCGGGGTGTCTTCCTGGGCGTCGGACTCCTCGATCTCGCGCACGTAGGCCTCGGGGTCCCGGTCCACCGGCCGCACGCCGGTGACGTGCTGCGCCTCGTAGCGTGCGAACGCCACCGCCAGGTCGTGCCGCCGCTGCACCGACGCCTCCCGCCGGAAGTCGGTCAGACCCTCGCGCTCTTCCTCGGCCATGTGGTCGCCGTTGGCCCGGTTCACCGCCGCAACCGCGTCGAGCCACGCGTCGCTGCCCACGGCGTGCTGGGCGACCGCGGCGACGGTGTCCCGGATGTCGTTGTGGTCACCGATCGCGTCGAGCGTCTCCTCCTCGGCGCTGCCGAGCCGGCCGGCCCGCCTGGCCACCTTGATCAGCTCGGGGTAGAAGATCGCCTCCTCGGCCGCCGCGTGCACCTCGAGAAACGCGGCGAGCCGGGCCCAGACGGCACACAGCGTGCCGGGGTCGGCGGAATCGATCTGTTCCAGGACGGCGAACAGCCGGCGCTGCTCATAATGGTCGTCCAGGATGAGCTGGGTAATATCCACAATGCCCAGAGTCCCACGAGCGTCATTCAAATCCGAGCCGCGAGTGCGGGTCCGGAGGGCCTGCGCGAGTGATCGACGAGGCCGGGACGCCCGAGGCCCAGGTCAGGATCGCAGCAACCGGGCAGGAAAGTTTGAATGACGCGGTCATCAAGACAGCAGAGTCGCCTGCGGCCGCGAGTGAGGAGGCAGCCGTATGGCCGAGCCCGCCGGATGCCACATCCTGGCCGTCATGGGTTCCGGGGAGACCAGCCCGACGATGGTGACGGTGCACCGCGCGCTGGTGGCGCGGCTGGCGGCCCGGCCACGGGCCGTCCTGCTGGAGACGCCTTACCGGTTCCAGGAGAACGCCGACGACATTTCCGCCCGTGCGGTGGCCTACTTCGCCCGCAGCGTCAGCCTGGACGTGTCGGTGCTGGCCGGGACGCGGCCCGCCGAGGGTGCCGGAGATGCCGACAGCGACGGAGACGGCGGGGCTGGCGAGGTCCGCGCGGCGGACTGGGTGTTCTCCGGACCGGGCAGCCCCACCTTCGCGCTGGCTCAGTGGGCGGGCAGCCCGCTGGCCGGGGCGCTGCGCGACCGGCTGCTGGCCGGCC
>DASYAV010000213.1:0-1971 GCA_036501145.1 Streptosporangiaceae bacterium
GCCAGTCCGTCAGCCCGCCGGCCGGGGCGTCGTCCCGGTCGAGTTGCAGGAAGTCGGTACCAGTTATGGACCGGTGATCTGTCGACCCATTGGACCTACTCATCGGTCCATTGTTGCGGCAAGGTCAAGGCATGAGCAAACTTCCCGAACCGGGCCGCCCGGCCGTTCGCAGTATCGCCTCCGGCGCGGTCGGCATGGTCCTGGTCGGCAGCAGTGTCGCGGTCTCCCGCACCCTGACCGCGGCGCCACTGTGCACGGCCCAGGCAATCCGCTACAGCATGGCGGCCGTCATCCTGGTGGTTGTCGCCCGTCGCCTGCGCATCCCGATCGCGGCGCCCAGGGGCCGCGAGTGGCTCTTGCTGGCCGGGTTGTCGGCAGCCGGCCTCGTCTTGTTCAACGTGGCGATCGTCCGCGGCGTGGCCCACGCCCAGCCGGCCATGATCGCCGTCGCTGTGGCCTGTGTGCCGGTCCTGCTCGGCGTGCTCGGACCGCTGATGCAAGGCCAGCGGCCGCGACTCCCGGTCGTTGTGGCCGCGGCTATCGTCACGGTCGGCGCTGTTCTAGTCGAAGGAGCTGGCCACGCTAGCGCGGCCGGCATCGCCTGGGCCGCGCTGGCCCTGGCGTGCGAGGCGGCATTCACCCTGCTGGCGGTCCCCCTGCTCCCGCGTCACGGAGCCTGGGGAGTCTCGGTCCACGCTGTGTGGCTGGGTGCCGCTATGTTCGCCGTGCTCGGTGGTATTACCGACGGGCCGGCCGCTGCAGTCCGGCTGACCGCATCGGATCTCGTGGCCGCGTCCTACCTGGCCCTCCTGGTCACCGTCGCGGCATTCGTTCTGTGGTACTCGGCGGTGGCAGCCCTGGGACCGGGGCGCGCCGGCCTTATCACTGGTATCGCCCCGGTGGCAGCGGCAATGACCGGGATCGCGCTGGGCAGCCAGGCACCGGACCCCCTCATGTGGGCAGGGATCGCGGTGGTAGCGGGAGGGCTAGCGGCAGGACTCTCGGCCCGGCCGAACCCCACACAGCACACCGGGCAGGCCACGCTCCGGCCGACGGAGAGCGAGAGCATGGTAGCGCCGTGTTCTGTGCCAGGGCCGAGCTACGCCAGGCCGGTCATCAGCTCGCCCCAGGCGAGGGCAGCCGCCGACGACGACTCGGTGAACCGGGCGAACCTGGCCTTGGCCACCCGGGCGGCGTACGGGTCCGCGGCGGCGTGCTCACCGCACCGGCTGAAGAACATGTGCGACCACCAGTCCGCGTACTCCTGGTACCGCCAGGTGCGGGTAAGGCACGTGCCGGAGTAGGCAAGCAGGCCGCTGTCGTCACCGGCCTGGACGTAGGCGCGGGCCGCGTTGACGAATGTCTCGGCGTCGTAGAGGGCAAGGTTCATGCCCTTGGCGCCCATCGGGGAGATCACGTGCGCCGCGTCGCCGAGGAGGTACAGCCGGCCGAAGCTCATCGGCTCGAAGACCTGGCTGCGCAGCCGGACGATCTCGGTCTCAGTGATCGGGCCGGCGGCGAGGTCCGGCAGCCAGAAGCGCTCGCGCAACTGCGACCAGATCCGCTCCGCTGGCCAGTCGGCTTGCGTGTCGCCCGCCGGGATTTCCAGGTAGTACCGGGCAGTCTTCGGCCCCCGGGAGAAGGCGGCCGCATACCCTCTGACGCCGATGCCGAAGCATGGGTAGCGCGGGGCCGGGGTATCGGCGAGCACGGCCAGCCAGGTAACGCCGTAGTCGCGGGTATAGGCCGTCAGCACGCCGCCGGGAATGCTGCCGCGGCTCACACCGTGGTCCCCGTCGCAGCCCGCGATGAGGTCGCACGCGATCTCGTGGGCGGTGCCCTCGCCGTCGGTGTAAGAGACGACGGGCCGCTGTGAGTCCAGGCCGCTCATGGCCACGTCGGCGACCTCGAACCGCAGGTCTCCGCCGTCACCGAGGAACGCGGCGATCAGGTTGCGGACTAGGACCTGCT
>DASYAV010000214.1:0-9154 GCA_036501145.1 Streptosporangiaceae bacterium
GAGCAACAGTCGTGACCTGCGGCTGCTGCAGGAGTACACCCGGGCCTGCCGGCACACCGGCGGCATCGTGCTGGCGCTCGGCCAGGACGTGGTCATGCTGAACGACCACGCGAGGAACGCCCTGTCACCCGTCGACCAGGCGGTGCTGATCTCGCAGGCCACCGAGGCGCTGGGCAGGCCGCTGGCGTCCGGCGCCGTGACGGTGGACCTGCCGAGCGGGACGGTGGCGCGGATGTTCTGCCGGCCGGTGGAGCAGGGACGGCTCCCCGACGGCGTGGTGCACGTGAAGCTGATCTCGGCCGCCGACCCGGCGGTCGAGGTGCCCGCGCCGCGGCCGCCGATGTCGCTGCCTGGCCTGGTCGGCCACGGCGCGGCGTGGCGGCGGGCCTGCCGCGCGGCGGAGGCGGCCTACGAGCGCGGCGAGTGGCTGACGCTCGAGGGGGAGAGCGGCGTCGGCAAGCTGGCCCTGGTCCGCGCCGTCCACCAGCGGCACAACCCCGTGGCGCCGTGCCACGTGGTAGACGTGACGGCGGGCAGCGACTGGCTGGCGGAGGTCCGCGAGGAGCTGGCCGACGGCACGGGGCTGCTGATCATCAGGCACGTGGACGCGCTGAACGCGCGCCAGATCCGCGCGCTGACCGAGGCACTGGCCGGCGCGAAGGCCGGCCGGGAGGGGGTACCGCGGGTCGCGATCACCCTCGACCGCGAGCAGGCCACGACCGACCTCACCGGCCTGCTGCGGCTGTTCCCCGGCACCGTGGGGGTGCCGCCGCTGCGGCACCACAACGAGGACCTGCGCGAGCTGGTGCCGTTCTTCCTCGGCAAGCTGAGCCAGCAGGGCCGCGTCAGCTGCTCGCCCGCGGCGATGCAGCTGCTGCTACGGCACACCTGGCCGGGCAACACGACCCAGCTCTGGCAGGTGCTGAAGCAGGTGGTCCAGCACCGCAGGACCGGCCAGATCATGCCGCAGGACCTGCCGCCGGAATGCTGGACGGTGAGCCGCCGGGTGCTCAGCCCGCTGGAGTCGATCGAACGGGACGCGATCGTACAGAGCCTGCTCGACAACGCAGGCAACAAGATCCGCGCGGCCCGCGCGCTTGGCATGTCCCGGGCGACGATCTACCGCCGCATCCACGAATACGGCATCGTCACCCCGGCCGGCTAGTACGAGCCCAGGCGCCCACTCCGCGTTGAGCCTGTCTTGCTGGCCAGCTGCCTGGTGGAGGTGTTCCCCGCCGCCAGGGTGATCTCTTCTGCACTGCGGTCATGTCCGTCAGTCGCAGTAACCGGTGGAGATCGAGACTTCCCGCCAGCGGGCCTGATCACCTGCGGTGCGTGTCAGCTTGTGGGCGACGGCTGTGAAGCAGTCCTCGCCGAGCTGGATGCGCTCCGGCAGGCTCTCCCAGCCGGCCAGGTCCACAATTACTTTCGCGGCCTTAACCGGATCGCCAGCCTGGGCGTGGTTGGTCTTTTCTGCCCATTGGCGGGTCGCGCCCGCGGTGGTGGTGTAGTCCTCGATCCTCGCCTCGGCCATGACCAGGCTGCTGTCGTCGAGGAAGTTCGTGCGGAAGGCGCCGGGCTCGATCGCCGTGACCTGG
The DNA here is from genome assembly GCA_036501145.1 of Streptosporangiaceae bacterium. Classification (GTDB taxonomy): domain Bacteria; phylum Actinomycetota; class Actinomycetes; order Streptosporangiales; family Streptosporangiaceae; genus PALSA-505. The sequence continues at coordinate 1,599 of DASYAV010000214.1, forward strand.
ATCCCGAGCGGCGCCAGTTCGTACCCCATGCTCTCGCTGAGGCCCTCGACCGCGAACTTCGTCGAGCAGTAGATCCCCCAGCCGGCGCGCCCGATGAACCCGCCGGAAGACGAGATGTTGATGATCGTCCCTGCGCCCTGCTCGCGCATGCAGGGAAGAACGGCGCGGGTGACAGTGAGCAGGCCGAAGACGTTGACGTCGAAGACAGCTCGCGCCTCGGCGCCGGACACCTCTTCGACTGCGCCGAGCAGACCGCGCCCGGCGTTGTTGACAAGCGAGTCGATCCTGCCGAAACGGGCGAGAGTCGCCGAGACGGCCGCGGCCGCTTGACCGGCGCTGGTCACGTCGAGCGGCAGGGCCAGGAGGGCGTCACCGGCGTCCGGGATCGCCTGCGTTATGGCCTCGGGATGCCGAGCGGTGGCGGCGACCTGGTCGCCGCGGCCGAGCGCTTGACGGGTGATCTCAATACCGAAGCCACGCGAGGCCCCGGTGATGAACCAGACGGTCATGGGATGTTCTTCTAAGGGCGGCCGGCCCTATCGGGCCAATGGTTACGGCAGGTGCGTTGGCTCGGCGGGAAGACGCCAGTAGTCCGCGGTGAGGAAAGGAAGGCCGGCGGCAATGGCCCGGTCGCGCAGCACGGTGGCCACTGGCCAGGGCCTCAGCCAGACGGTCTGGTCGGTGACCCGGCCGGTGCCGTCGAGCTTGTAGTCGTCGATCCCTTGCAAGAGGTGGCCGTCGATGACGCAACTCCAGTACTCGACGAGCTTGCCGGGCGGGGTGAACCGGGCCAGGTATCCGCGCGTGCCTTGGATGCCGTCGATGAGCTTGTGATACGCCTCGACGTTCTCCTGGCCATGCAAGGTCTTGGTGAGCATGGCGCTGTGCAGCGCGACGTCCGGCGCCAGCGCAAGAGGGCCGCTTGGCCGTTGGCCGGCGCCCGCGTCAGGGTCCGGCGCGGGGGCTTTGCGGTCATCGAGCTGCCAGGCCGGCAGCGGCACGACGTCGGCCAGCGCGGGAAGTATCCCGTCGCGGAAGCTCGCGGTCACTCCCCAGGGTCGCTGCAGGACAGTGATGTCGTGGATCAGGCCTCCGGCCTCGCCTGCCAGGACTGTTGCTCCAGAGATCTCGCGCTGAGCCAGGATTCCCGTCCAGAACAAGATGAGCCGCTCGTCGTCGCTTACCTGATCGGTGTATTCGAGATCGTCGACGATGCGGGTTCCCGCCGCGAGGTACCTCAGCGTGAGTTCCTTGCCGTGCAGGTCCGTGGTCAGGGTCGGCGTGTGGTACGTCACGTCCTCGGCGAACAGCGCGGCCATCGCGGCGCCGTCGCGCCTTTCCGCCGCTTCGGCGAAACGGTGCGTAATCATAACGAGCCTCCGTTCTGAGCAAAGGTGTGCGATCTAGGGGATCTGGTAGAACGCATCCGGGCCGACTGAGTTCCCGAGCCGCCGGCCCATCTCCGCTGAGTAGGCCAGGACGGCGCCGAGCGGCCGGTGGTGCAGTGCTACGTGAAGCTGGCGGCGGTGCGCATGCACGTCCACACCTTGTCGCGTCCGTCGATCGGTATGGCGTAGATGCTCCCTTCCAGCCTGATGTGCGGCGCCACTACCTCGGCAAACGTCGCCTCGGACTTGTCGCCCAGTGCCCTTCTCCACATCGGCAGGAACGGGCGGACGATACGGCTGCTTGCTTCTGGCATGTTCTTGCCTCACCAGGCGGGCGCAGCGGCGTGCGCGCCGATGAAGCTCAGCAGTGCGGCGTTAACCTGGCCGGCATGGGTCCAAGGGATCGCATGCGGGCCGCCGTCGATGACCACCAGCTGCAGGTCGTTAATCAGGCCGGGTAGCCGCTGGCCGCTCTTGGGGTACGGGACCGCCTGATCGTCATTGCCCTGGATAACGAGCATCGGCACGTCGATCTTGGACAGGTCGGCGCGGAAATCGGTCTGCCACGTGCGGATGCAGTCCACAGCGGCGGTGGCCGAGGCGGACGCGGCAATGTTCCAGCTGGCCTGATACGCCGCGGGCACGCCTTCAGGGTTGTCGGGTGTCTGCAGCAGGAACGGCGGGATCGGAGATACCAGCACTGCCCTGGCGACCCGCGCCGAGCCGTACCGGCCCAGGTAGCGGGTCACCTCGCCGGTACCCATCGAGTGGCCGACCAGGGTGAGGTCGCGCAGGTCGAGGGTTTCGAGCAGCGTTCGGAGGTCGCTGGCGAACGTGTCATAGTCATAGCCGGTCATCGGCTGGCTGGACTTGCCGAATCCGCGCCGATCGTAGGTGATCACTCGGTGGCCATCCTCCAGCAGCACCGGGACTTGCTTGTCCCAGGCCCGGCCGCTGAGCGCGTAGGCATGGATCAAGACGACCGGCCGCCCCGAGCCGTGGTCTTCGTAGTACAGCTCGATCGTGCCCGAGTTCTCTTCGCCGACAGTGGCATAGGGCATGATGCCCTCCCTACAGGGCTAACGGGAAGATCCGCGCCCTTGACGATTGAGGTGTCTAACCTGTTGCTTTGCCGCCATCGTCGTGTCGAGCGGACCGCGCCCGCATCTGCTAACCAGCCAGCACAAGGTGGCCAGCCGCGGGTTCCCCCGTTGCGTCCTCCGGGTTAGGCTGCCAGGCAGTTGCAGTGCAGCTCTGGCGGGAGGCGGTGTGCACATTCGCGGCCGCGGAGTCCGATGGCTATAGGTTCCCGCGCGGGCGAGCTCGTCGGCCGACGTGCCGAGTGCGTGGTCTTCGATGGGCTGCTGGAAGCCATTCGGGCGGAGGAGAGCCGGGTCCTGGTAGTGCACGGCGAGCCGGGGGTGGGCAAGACGGCGCTGCTGGAGTACCCGGCCGGGCGCGCCGCGGGCTTCCGGATACTGCGGGCAGTTGGCGTTCAGTCGGAGATGGAGCTGGCCTTCGCCGGGTTGCATCTGCTGTGCGCGCCGCTGCTGGGTCGGCTAGACACGTTGCCGGGTCCGCAGGCCCAGGCGCTACGGACCGCGTTCGGCATGAGCGAGGGGCAGGCGCCGGATCGGTTCCTGGTTGGGCTGGCGGTGCTGGGCCTGCTGTCGGAGGTGGCGGCGGAGCGGCCGGTGCTGTGCGTGGTGGATGACGCGCAGTGGCTGGACCAGGCGTCGATGCAGGTACTGGCGTTCGTGGCGCGGCGGCTGGGGGCAGAGTCGGTAGGGCTGGTATTCGTGACCCGGGTGGCGGGCGGGGAACTGGCCGGAATGCCGGAGCTGGAGGTCGGCGGCCTGCCGGAGGCCGATGCGCGGGCGCTGCTGGATGCGGTGCTGACCGGGCCGGTCGATCCGCGGGTGCGCGACGAGATCGTGGCGGAGACGCGGGGTAACCCGCTCGCGCTGCTGGAGCTGCCGCGCGGGGTGACGGCGGCAGAGCTGGCGGGCGGGTTCGGGCTGCCGGGCGCGTTGCCGCTGACAGGACGGATCGAGGACAGCTTCCGTCGGCAGATCACGGCCTTGCCGGAGCAGGTGCGGCGGCTGCTGCTGGTGGCGGCGGCCGACCCGACCGGCGACCCGGTGCTTGTGTGGCGGGCCGCCGGGCGGCTGGGCATCGGCGCCACGGCGGCCAGGCCGGCGGGGGAGGCGGGCCTGGCGGAGTTCGGTGCCCGGGTGCGGTTCCGGCATCCGCTGGTGCGGTCAGCCTCCTACCAGCTGGCGTCGGTGCGGGACCGGCAGGAGGTGCACCGGATCCTGGCTGAGGTCACCGATCCGGAGGCTGATCCAGACCGCCGGGCGTGGCACCGGGCGCAGGCCGCGGCCGAGCCGGATGAAGATGTGGCCGCCGAATTGGAGCGCTCGGCGGGCCGGGCGCAGGCCCGCGGCGGGCTGGCCGCGGCGGCGGCGTTCCTGGAACGGGCGGCCGAGCTGACGTCCGACCCGGCGCGCCGCACCGAGCGGACGCTGGCCGCAGCGAAGGCCGGTCTGCGGGCGGGCTCGTTCGGTAGCGCCCTGAAGCTGCTCGCCTTGGCGGAGGCGGGGCCGGTAGATGACGTGCAAGGTGCCCGGGCGGATCTGCTGCGCGGGCAGATCGCGTTTGCTTCTGGCCCGGGCAGCGATGCTCCGCTGCTGCTGCTGAAGGCGGCCCAGCGGCTGGAGCCGCTTGACCTGGACCTCGCCCGGGAGACCTATCTGGACGCCTGGTTGGCAGCGCTGTATGCCGGGCACCTGGCGGTCGGCGGCGACCTGGAGGAGGTTTCCCGCGCGGCCCGCGCCATGCCCGCAGCGCCGGGGCCGCCGGGGCCTGCTGACCTGCTGCTGGACGGCCTTGCGCAGCTGGTCACCGACGGGCCGGCCGCCGCCGCCCCGGTGCTGCGGCCGGCCACCACCGCCTTTGCCGGCGCCGACATCCCAGCGGAAAAGGTATACCGCTGGGGCCGGATGGCCAGGATTGTCTACCAAGCTTTGTGGGACAGCGAAGCCTGGCGTCTGACCCTGAGGCATGTCCAGCTCGCCCGGGACGCGGGCGCGCTCGACCAGCTGCCGTTCCTGCTGGTGGTACTGGCCGCGGCCGCGGTGGCGAGAGGTGACTTCGAGGCCGCCGCCTCGCTGATCGCCGAGACCGATGCGGTCTGCGAGGCGACCGGATCTCACATCGCGCCCTACGGCGCCATGATGCTGGCTGCGTACGTAGGCAGGCAAGCCGAGGCCGCACCTCTGATCCGAGCCGCCCTCGAGCAAGCCCCGGCCCGGGGGGAGGGAGCTGCGGTGGCGTGGTCGCACTGGGTGGCCGCTGTCTTGTATAACGGCCTGGGCCGGTATGCCGACGCGCTGGCGGCGGCCCGGCAAGCCAGCGGGCACCGGCTTGTGCACATCTCCATGTGGGCGCTGCCTGAGCTGGTCGAGGCCGCCGCGCGTACCGGGAACACCGGGCTGGCCGGCGAGGCCCTTGACCAGTTGTCTGGTTGGACCCAGGCCGGCGGGACCGACTGGGGGCTGGGGGTCGAGGCGCGGTGCCGGGCGCTGCTGAGCGACGGTGAAGCCGCCGATCGCCTGTACCGGGAGGCGGTCGTCCGGCTCGGTCGGACCGGCATGCGCCCGGACCTGGCGCGCGCCCGCCTGCTGTACGGGGAGTGGCTGCGCCGGCAGCGGCACCGCACCGACGCGCGTGAGCAGCTGCGCGCCGCCTGCCAGCTGCTGGACTCGATCGGCATGGACGCGTTCGCCGGGCGGGCCCGGCGTGAGCTGCGCGCCACCGGGGTGACCGCCCGCGGGCGCGCCGTCTCCGCCCGGGCCGAGCTGACCGCGCAGGAGACCCAGATCGCCCGGCTGGCCGCCGACGGGCTGTCCAACCCGGAGATCGGCACCCGGCTGTTCCTGTCCCCGCGCACCGTCCAGTACCACCTGGGCAAGGTCTTCACCAAGCTGGACATCACCTCCCGCACCCAGCTCAGTCGCGCCCTGTTCGGTGACTGAGGCAGCGGCCTGCGGCGCCGGGGCCGCCTGGGCGCGGCTCCGGCTCGCAGTCCTAACCGCGGCTGGCCACCTTGTACTGGCCGGTTAGCAGATGCAGGCGCGACCCGCTCGGCACGACGATCGCGAGTATGGAAGCAGACATGGCGAATCGCGCAGGCATCCACGCCGTCCGTAACTGGGAAGAGGTGTGGTAAGCGCCCCAGAATTACGACGCCATTGACGAGCTCGTCGTCGAGAACTTCGTCCTCATCTCGGGCGGAGGGAGAATCGATGGGCGCGAGGCGTTCAAGCAATGGGCCAAGGGCTTCGGCAGAGCTATCGGGAACCTTGACATGGAGGAGGTCGAGTCCTTCGAGAACCAGGCTGGCTCCCGGGTTGCCTCGATCTGGCGGATGACCGGCTCGAATAACGGCGCGTTCGGCACAAAGCCCGACGGCAAGCCCATCGAGATAACCGGGATCGCAGTCTGGGCCGTGAGGGAAGACGGAATGCTGCTGTCCAATCAGGTCGAGCGCAACGCTTTTGAGGTGTACCAGCAGTTGACCGCCGAATAAGAGGCAAGCGGGTCGTCGATACTCGTCTCTGGCCCAGACGAGCCTGTCCCATCACGGCCTAGCTAGCCGGTATGCGAGCCCGGCGGGGCGGCGAGATCGTCGGAGCGTCCGGCCTCGAGTCGCGGCCACTGGGCGATGGGCCGCCCGCCCGGCCACTGGGCGATGGGCCGCCAGTCGGGCGCGCCGGTCTCGGTCCGCGTGATGGAGCCCCGCTGCGGCCAGCCGGGGGGTGAGTCCTCCCACGGCTCCTGGCGTCCGTACACGGTGCGGTCCATGAGCGCGTAGCTGTAGTCCATCACCTCAGCGCCGCGGCCGTTCGTCCAGTAGGTTTCGAAGACGCGGTCGCCGTCGCGCAGGTAGCACACGAGGTGGAACAGGCCGAGCTGGCGCCCGGTCAGCAGTGTGCCGAGCGACTCCCGGGCCGAGTACCAGGGCATGTGCCAGTCCATGAAGTCGCGGTAGCGGACGCTCTCGTCGTAGGGCCCCTGGCACAAGACCGCGTAGGTGATGTCGCGGGAATGCAGGTACGACAGCTCGCTGACCTGGGTGGTGACCCACGTGCAGCCTTCGCACTGCTCGGCCGCGGGGTGGCCGTCCCACCACATGAAGTAGTAGGCGATGAGCTGCCTGCGCCCTTCGAACGCCGCCAGCAGGGTGAGCGGCCCGTCGGGCCCGGCCAGCGGGAGGCCGGCGGGCACTTCGACCATGGGCAGCCGCCGCCGGGCCGAGGCGATCGCGTCGCCCTCCCTGGTGTGCGCCTTCTCCCTGACCCGCAGGGCGGCTAGTTCGGCCTCGAAGGCGGCCCGATCGGCTACCGGAGGCGTCGGAGTCTTATCCGTCATGGCGGTCTCCTCCTCTTGTTCTCCGCGTACGCGGTTTCGGCGAGCCGTTTGATCGCGGCGAGTCGCCGGTCCCACTGGGCGGCGAGCTCGGCCATCGCCCTGGCGGCCTGGTCGAGGCGTCCGGCCTCCACCAGGTACAGGACTTCCCGGCCCTGTTTGCGCCGGCTGATCAGCCCCGCCCTTTCGAGCACGACCAGGTGCTTGGAGACGGCCTGGCGGGTGAACGGCACCCGTCCGGCCAGCCAGCTTGCGCTTGCCTCGCCGTTACTGACCAGGTGATCGAGGACCTGGCGGCGCGACGGGTCGGCGATGGCCGACCACAGCTCGTCGTCGATCTGCGCGGGCCGCGTGGACATCGCGTCATCCCTACTGGTGCTTGGCGGCCAGCGTGGCGAGGCGGTCCAGGAACCCGCCCCAGCCCTCTTGGTGCTCGCTGGCATAGCGTTCTTTCTCCGCGTCGGGCCAGCCGAGCAGCTCGTGGCCGCTTTCCGTCACGCGAAGCAGGGTCCGCTCATCGCCCTCTGGCGTCAGCGTGAACTCCACCAGCATCGAGTTGCCGACAGCCGGCTCCTCCTCGTGGGGGTGGTTCCAGCGGAAGGAGAAGCGAACCGGCGGGTCGACGGTCTCCACGACCACGGGGCCGCCCTGGTCCCCGAACTCCATGTAGCCGTGGGCGCCCGGCTCGATCACGAGCTCCACCCGGTCGGCGAACCACTGGGTGATCTGATCGGGCTC
>DASYAV010000215.1:0-33850 GCA_036501145.1 Streptosporangiaceae bacterium
CCGGCCCTCCGGGCCCATCCGGGTGACGATGCCGGCGAAAACCGCCTCGTTGACCTCAGCGCGGATCGTCGTCGCCATCTCATCCAGCGTGGAATACGCCGGAAGCTCCAGCGAGGCCTCGACGATGCGCTCCAGCGCCACATTGATCAGGTCCGGCGGGTGATTCCGCACCAGTGCCGCCTCGCGCATCGCGGCCTCCGCCAGCGCCCGGGCCCGCCGCTGGTCATAGGTCACGCCCTGACGCCTGCGCACCTGACCGCGGTGCCACTTGGCCGTCCGCGCCGCCCCGTGATCAGGCTCGACCTCAGAGGCCAGCCCCAGGCAGTGCCGCACGTGGCCGGTGATGGCCTGCGGGATCTCCTCCCGGGAGCAGAACCGCGCCATCTTCTGGAAGCACTTCAGGTCGACCAGCAGCGCCAGCAGCGACTCCGGGCTCTCGGTCCGCTCCCGCGCCCAGGCAGCCTCGTCTTCGGTCGGGGTGAAGAACACGTGCAGCACCCGTGCCGTGGTCAGCCGCCCGAACTGCGGATAGGCGGTGCGCTCGATCGACGTCAACCCGCTGCCCCCCGCAACCCTGCCGAACCAGGACGCAAGCACCGTACGGCGAACAACCAGTCATCACAGCGAAAGTCACCGAACCGCAACCCAACGACCCCGGACAGTAGACCTCAGCCAGGCCGGACCGCTCCTACCAGCCCATTGCCCCTTTCGGGCTTACTTGGTCTGCCCCCGTGAGTAGGCAGCGCAGCGATTAAGCCGGAGACTTGTGCCGGCGATCACGAGCACAACTCTCCGGGCTGGCACCAATTCGGCTACATATGTAGACTGGAGACGTGAAGCTGACCGCGCCGCTGGAGCGGGTACTGCGGGCGTTCCTGGCCGACCCGGCCGCGCCGCGGTACGGCTACGACCTGATGAAGGCGGCCAGCCTGCCCAGCGGCACGCTGTACCCGCTGCTGTCCCGGCTGGAGACGCGCGGGCTGGTCACGTCCGCGTGGGAAACCCCGCAGCAGGACGGCCAGCGGCCGCGGCGGTACTACCAGCTCACCGGCGAGGGCGTCCGGGTGGCGCGGCTGGAGCTCGCCCAGGCCTCGGCGTCCCGGCGGAGCGCACCGGCCCGGGCGCGCCGGCCCGCCCCGGGAAGCGCACGATGACCAGCTCCGGGGGCGACATGAACGGCAAGCGCCCGGTGCTGCGCGTGGGCGAATACCTGGTCGGCCGGGCCAGCCGGTACCTGCCGCGCAGCACCCGTGAGCAGCGGCACCAGGAGTGGTCGGCCGAGCTGCCGGTGATCCTTGACGATCCCGGCGTCCGGCCCGCGGCACGCCGCGCCGTGCGCATGCTGGGATTCGCGGCCGACACCCTGCGCGGCGCTGCCGTCGCCCGGTATACCGCCGCGGGCCGCCACGTTAACCCCCACCCGGCCCGGAAGCCCGCCGGCGACCGGGTGACCAGGGAAGCACTACTCGCGCTCCTCGCCTTTCCTGTTCTCCTCGGCCTGTGGGGCTACCTCCTCTACGCGGGGGTGTCCGGCGCGACGCTGACGTCCGATGTGGTGTACCTGCTGCTCGTCCTGGCCTGTGTCCTGGTCAGCCTGGCCGCACGGCGGCCGCTCACCGTGCGCAACTACGGGTTCAGCGCCGGCCTGGTGGTCATGGGCACCGGGCAGCTTCTGCGCGACCTCGCCCACCACTTCGGCTGGGGCCACCCGCTGCTCTTCCTGGTCATCGCCTACGGCGGCCAGGTCGCCCTCAGCCTGGCCGTCGGCTCCAGCCTGGCCACCTTGACCAGGGCTGCCCGGGCACGCTTCCGGAAGGCACGGACGTAGCGGGGCGTGGCAGCCGGGGCGTGGCAGCCGGGGCGCGGCGGGTCGCCGGTCAGCCCGCAGCGTGCGCGAGTAGCTCGTCCGCGATGGCCGGGACGGCGTGGGCCGGGAGCCGGTGCCCAACGCTGCCGAACCGGACGAGACGAGCGTCCGGGATCTCGGCGGCGAGCGCGATGTTGGTCGTCGCGCACCTGACGTCGGTGGTCCTGGCGACCTCGGCCTCGGCGTTAGCGCGAGCGGAGGTCTCGTCGAACGCGCCCGCCCCGGCGAGCCTCCTGGCCCGCAGCACGAGATGGTCGACCACGGCTCGCTCGTCTGACCAGTCCGGCTCCGGAGTGTTCATGATCAGCTCCATGAGCGCCTCGTCGTGCCCGGGCAGGTCCTCGTCGACCGGGCCGGGCGTGTTCGGGCGGCTGGCGACGAGCGTGAGCGTCGCGACCCGCTCGGGGTGGCCGAGTGCGAGCAGCTGCGCGATCCAGCCGCCGGTCGACATCCCGGCGACGTGGGCGCGTTCGGTCGCGGTCGCGTCGAGCACGCCGACCGCGTCGCCGACGAGGTCGGCGAGAGAGTAGCCGGGCTTGCCCAGCGGGTACGACTCCGAACGGCCGGTGTCACGAACGTCGTACCGGATCACCCGCCGCCCGCCAGCCACGAGCCGCTCGCACAGCTCGCTGGGCCAGCTCAGCATCGACGACCCGATGAGCAGCACGGCCGGGTCGCCCGCGCCGCCTTGCACCGCCACGCAGCTCACCGCTCCGTTGATCGTGAACATGCGCTCACTCGCTCGCACGAGCTCTCCTAGCCAGTACGCCATGCACGGACGTCCTGAGAGCCAGACCTGGCGGGCCGCCCGAACTCACCGGCGGGCGGCAATCCCGCACGGCCCGCCTCATATCTTCCCAAGCCACAACCCGCCGGTATATAGTTAGGAAAATTTACTAACTAGCCGATCGTCGTCCGGCCCGCTTCCGGAGGTGGTCAAGAATGCCACGCAACCTCGCTCACAATGCCCGGACCGTGCCGCGGGCCCGCCGCCTCGCCGCGGCGGGGGCCGCGCTGCTGGCCGCGGCCACGCTGGCATCCTGCGCCGGCGGCGGCACCAGCACCGCGGGGGTGACCTGGGCGGGCCGGGACGTAGTGACCGCGGCCGCCTACCGGGTGCCCGGCGGCCGGGCGGCGCCACCGGGCACAGCCGTGCTGACTCAGCGCGGCAGCAACTCCAGGGTCGGCTGGAACAGCCACGAGACGATCCTGAACAGCCATAACGTCAGCGCTGCCGGTTTCGGCAAGCGGGTCGCCTACCCGGTGGCCGGCAAGATCTACGCTCAGCCGCTGTTCGTGCCGGGGTTGCGGGTGGACGGCCGGGTGCACAACGTCGTGATCGTCGCCACCGAGACCGACAACGTGTACGCCTTCGACGCCGACGCCTCCGGCACCGGCCCGGCGCCGCTGTGGCACACCTCGTTCCTCGTGCACGGCGCGGTCCCGGTGCCGGACAGCACGCTGTCCTGCACCTCGATCGTGCCCAGCTTCGGCATCACCGGGACACCGGTAATAGACCGCGCGACCGGCACCCTCTACCTGATCACGGCGATGAAGGCAGGCGGTGTGGTCACCGACTACCTGCACGCCATCAGCATCAGCACCGGCCGCGACCGGATCCCGCCGGTGCGGATCGCGGCCTCGGTGCGCGGCACCGGCCTGGGTTCCCACGGCGGGGTGCTCGCGTTCTCCGCGCGGGAAGAGCAGCAGCACATGGCCCTGCTGCTCGACCACGGCGTGGTGTACGCCGGCTTCGCCTCCTACTGCGACCGTGATCCATTCCACGGCTGGATCCTCGGCTACCGGGCCAGCGACCTGCACCGCGTGGTGGTCTACAACACCACGCCCAACGGGGTGAACGGCGGCGTGTGGCAGTCGGCGACCGGCCTGGCCGCCAACCAGGCCGGCGACCTCATCTTCATCACCGGCGACGGCAGCTACAACCTGGCGGCCGGCGGCCGGGACGTCTCCGACAGCGTGCTGGAGATGCGCCCGGAGCATGGGACGCTGGCCGTCGTGCAGTACTTCACGCCCTTCTACCAGGCGTGCCTGGCGGCCAAGGACCAGGACTACGGGTCGGGTGCGCCGCTGCTGCTGCCCGGGGAGATCATCGCGATTGGCAAGGAGGGCGCGATCAACGTGCTCAGCCGGGCCAGGTTCGGTGGCTACCACACCATCGCGCACCCGTGCCAGCACATGAACCGGACCGACGTCGATAACATCGTCCAGGAACTGCCGCCGCAGACAGTGGTCGGCGGGGTGTGGAGCGCGGAGACCAGCTGGGCCGGGGCGTCCGGCCGGTACGTGTACACGGCCGGCGAGGCGGACCACCTGAAGGCCTGGCGGCTGGTGGGCGGCAAGCTGGTCTCGCCGCCGGCCTCGCGCGCCGCGCAGCGGCTGGACTATCCCGGCGGCATCCCGGTCGGCTCGAGCGACGGCGGCCGCCCGTCCACCGCCATCGTGTGGATCCTGGACCAGGAGAAGGGGCCCGCACTGCGCGCCTACGCGGCCGGGAATCTGGCCCACGAGCTGTACAGCAGCCAGCAGGACCCCGGCCGGGACGCGATCCCCGGATACGACAACTTCTGCCTGCCCACGGTGGCCGACGGGCGGGTGTTCGTCGGCACGGCCGGTGAGCTGCTCATCTACGGCCTGCTGCACTAGGCCGTCAGCTGACCGCCGGTGCGGCGGGCCCGGCCCAGCCCCGCGACCCGCCGCACCGGTGACAGGATCCCGGTGTGGAATCAACGCCGGCCCAGCCCGCTCCCCGCGGCCCTGCCCTGCCCGCCGTGCTCTCCTGGGCACTGATCGCGTTCATCATCGAGTTCGACAACGAGTTCGAGCGCCGGATGCCGCACCGCACCACCCGGCACGGCACCACCGGTGGCCTGGCCCGCCCGCCGTGGCTGGTGTCGATGGCCATGTGGGCGCACTGCATGCGGCACGTGCCGCCGGACGGCATCGCGGCCGGTGAACTGGCCCGGCGGTCCGGGCTGTCCGCGAAGGGCCTGCAGACGGTGGTCAAGCGGATGAGCGAATGGTGGGGCTACCTGTCGGTGGCTCCCGGGCCGGCCGCCGCCGGGACGAAACCGCCGCGCTCGGCCTGGCTGGTCCGCCCCACCAGCGCCGGGCGGCAGGCCCAGGACGTGTGGGAGCCGCTGACCGGCGTGATCGAGGACCGCTGGCGGGACCGGTTCGGGCACGGCGAGACCGAACAACTCCGGGCTGCCCTGCACGGCGTGGTCAGCCAGTTCGGCACCGCCCTGCCGGACTTCCTCCCGGTCGGCGAGCCGCGGCTGGGCGCGCCGCCGGCCAGCGGCGCGGCGGCCGCGGCCCTGCCAGCCACGTCGCTGCCGGCCCTGCTGTCGCAGGCGCTGCTGGCCTTCGCACTCGACTTCGGGGACGAGTCGGACCTGTCGCTCGGCCAGTACACGGCCGCCACCCCGGCCCGCCTTGCGGTCAGCGCCAACGTGCTGCGCGTCCTGGACGGGCCCGGGGTGCGGGTCAGCGACGTCCCGGCGCTGACCGGCGTGGCCAAGATGACCGTGGACAACTGGCTCGGCAGCCTTGAGGCGCACCGCTACCTGGCCATCGGGCCCGACCCGGACGGCCGCAGGTTCAAGATGGCCACGCTGACCGGCCGGGGCCGCCGGGCCCAGGACACCTACCGCCGGTGGGCCGGCGACGCCGAGCGCCGCTGGCAGGACCGGTTCGGCGGGCCGGCGGTCGGCGCCCTGCGCGGCGCCACGCAGCCACTGCTGGACGGCGGCCTGCTGCAGCAGGGCACCGAGCCCTACCCGGACGGCTGGCGCGCCGCGGCCGGCCGGCCCGGGACGCTGCCGCACTACCCGGTGATCACGGTCCGCGGCGGGTTCCCCGACGGCAGCTGACCCGGCGTCCGCCAGGAACCCTGGTCAGTGGGTGAACGGCTTCATCAGGTGGCTGAACGCCCACCGGTGCTGCTTGATCCCGGAGCAGGTGTTGCTGTCCGTGCTGCCCGGGCAGCCGCCGTTGTCGCGCTGGATGGCCCAGATCGACAGCAGGCTCATGTGCTCCCTGGTGGCGAAGGCCATGATCCTGGACGTGCTGGACAGCCAGGTGGTCTCGATCTTGCCGCGGTCGTCGACGCCGGGCAGCAGGGTCATCCCCTCCAGCGCCCACAGCTGCCGCGCGGTGTCCTTCGGGTAGAGGCCCGCCAGCTGGTTGTGCAGGTTGAGCGCGGCCGCCATCGCCGCGGCGGCCATGTTCACCCGGCCCTCGTGGGTCTCGTAGTAGTCGAACGTCATGATGTTGACCACGGATATGTGCACGCCGTGGGCGATGGCGCTCTTCAGCACGTTGAGCCCGTTCGGGTCCAGGCCGTACGGCTCGACCGGGATGGTGAAGTCGACCTGCAGGGTGAGGCCGCGGGCCGCGGCCCAGCGCTGGGCCTTCGCGATCGCCTCGCTGCGCCGGGTGATGCCGGCCGTGTTGTTCAGCGACCTGTCCTCGACGTCCATGTCCAGCCTGGTCACGTGGTACTTGCTGACCAGCAGCTGATAGGCGGCGGCGATCTTGCTCACGCTGGTGCACGAGTCGGCGATCTCGGTGCCGGCGTGGTCGGCGCCGTAGCCGCCGAACGACGGGATGACGTTCCCGCCCATGGCCCGCACCGCGGCGATCTGGCCCAGGTAGTGCCCGGCGGTCAGCGGCTCCTTCGCGTTGCCGTCCCAGGTCGCCGTGCACGACCCCTTCTTCGGGGTCTGGATGAAGGCCAGCGTGAGGTAGTGCGCGCCGGACGCCCTGGCCACCGTGGCGATGTTGCTCTTGGCCAGGTACGTCTCGAAGTACGGCGCGTAGACCTGCGCGGGGATCGTGGCCGACCTGGCGGCCGGCCGGCTCGCCGCGCCGGCCGGGGCGGCCGCCGCGCAGATGGACACGGCCAGAGCGGCGGCCGCGGTCAGCGCGGCGGCCCGGCTGCGGGGCTGGTGAAGTCTCACCGGGGGATTCCTTTCCTTGACGGTGCCAGGGCTGGCGCCGGCGGTCACCGCGCCGGGGCGGGGGTGTTGCGCGGGGCCACGTTCCAGCCGGACACGCGGATCACCGGGGTGGCCCCGCGCAGGCTGACGGCGCGGTAGCGGACGGTCAGGGTCTGCGATTCACCAGGCCACAGGGTGACGTCGTCCCCGTTCCAGGTGGCCGACTGCAGTTCGCTGTCGCCGGGCAGCACACGGCCGTCCCGGGTACCGCGCAGCACGTCGGCCCGCAGGAACAGCGCGGCCGTGGACCCGCCGGAGGTGTTCGTGATCGTCACCCTGGTCACCAGGGCGCCGTTCCGCTTCGTGGTGACCGCCTGGGTGCGGGCCGTGGCGGCGGGCAGCGAGTTCAGCGCGCGCAGGTTCGCGTACGAGGTCATCGTGGCCTGCACCGCCCCGGTGCTCTTGGCCCAGTTCACCACGTCGGGGTGGGTGGACAGCCAGTACACGTTGCGGTCGATCACCGCGCCGTGCCGCCGCAGCAGCAGTTCGACGAAGTAGACCCGGGCCGGCGTGGCCGGTTTGCTGGCCGCGGGCACTTTGGGTTTGAGCACGTTGCCGGCGACCTGCTGGCTGGCCAGCGTCAGCGGGCCGGACCGCTGGTCGTCGAGCAGCCGCCCGGACAGGCTGTACACCCGGGCCTGCACGGTCAGCCCGGACTGCCGGGCGCCGGTCAGGTTGTCCACCGTGACGGTGCCGGTGTCCAGGGTGTAGAGCACGTGCAGGGCGCGGTTGGCTTCCTGCGCGCCGAAGTAGGCGCCCGCCTGGTCGCCGTCGCTGTTGTACAGGTTCCACAGCAGGCTGGGCCAGCCCTTGTTCACCTGCCAGTAGACCGTCCCGGTGGACGGGGTGGGCTTGCTGCCGGCGTGCGCCAGGTAGGCCTCGAACTGGGCGCGGGTGTTCTCGTAGTTCTGCAGCTGGGCCTTCTCGACGTAGCCGGCCAGCGACGACCACGGGCCGTACCGCGCGGCCAGGGCCGCGTCGAAGTTGAACAGCGTGCCGAACTGGTAGCCGTGGTGCCCGGGCTCGTAGTTGGCGTGGTACTGGTTGTAGCCCGGGTTCTTCCACAGCTGAGCCTGTTCGTGCGGCGACATGAAGCGGCGGAGCGAGTACAGCGTGGGCACGGTGTCGCCGGCGCTTTCCTCGCTGTCGTAGGCCCAGGCGCCGCCGACGTTGGTCCGGGTCGAGTCGCCGCGGTTGTAGTGGCTGGTGTCGTACCAGTAGCTGGGCGGCACCCAGTCGTAGGGGCCTTCCTTCTCGCCGGACGCGCCGAGGACGGGGCTGCTGTTGTACTCGGCCGAGGAGATCAGCGGGTCGCCGAAGCCGGCCTGCCGGAACCCGGCCAGCGACACCTTCTCCTGCCGCGGGATCGGCGGGTTGTCGCTCCACTGGAAGCTGTCCACGCTGGGGTGGTTGCGCAGCCGCTCGCCCAGGGTCAGCGCGGACAGCCGCAGCAGCCGGTAGTCGACGTTCGTCACCCCGTGCCCGTCAGAGGGCAGCTGCCAGGCGTCACAGCACTGGTAGCCGGCGTTGACCAGGATGCCGGCCCGGTCCATCTGGGTGAAGAAGTTGTCCGGCATGATGTGGCCTTCGAGCCGCAGCGTGTTCAGGCCGAGGTTCTTCAGCAGCGCGACCTGCCGGGCGGTGCCTGCCGCGGAGTAGTGCAGGAAGATGTTGGGTGAGAAGCCGCCGCCGCGCACCACGAACCGCCTGCCGTTGATGGTGAACACCCGCGCGCCGGCCGGGGCCTGCGGCGACTTTCCGGTCAGGTAGGACGTCACCGTCCTGATGCCGAACTGCTCGTGCGTGGAGTTCAGCATCCGGCCGTGCTGGGCAACCCAGGTGACGAGCGTGTACAGCGGCTGCCCGCCCATCCGGTAGGGCCACCAGACGCTCGGGTGATTGATGGTCAGCGCCGGGTACTGGGCGGGCCTGAGCGTCACCGTCCGCGTCGCACCGGCCGGGACGGTGACCGGGCTGCTCACCACGATGGTCTGGTGATGGCCGCCCGGGGCGGCGATGGCCGCGCCGAACGTGCCGCTCTGGGTGGACGCGGTCGGGTTGCTGATGTCGGCCCGCACCGTCAGCGCCGACCTGGTCAGGCCGGGGCTGTTGGCCTCGGTCAGGTGCGCGTTGCCGTCCGCCAGCGGCCCGGCCACCTGGAGCTGAACCGGGAACTGGATGCCGGTGTTGTTGTCCGGCGGGATCTGGTTCCAGTCCACGTCGTCCACCGTGTACATGGTGTCCGGGTCGTTCGGCTGCACCTCGATGGCCACGGTGTTCGTGCCGGGCCGGAGCAGCCGCCCGATGCCGAAGCTGAACCGGGTGTAGGCGCCGGTGACGGTGGCCGGGGTGGCCACCCGGTGGCCGTTCACCCACACCGCGGCGCGGCCGATCACGCCGTTGACGATGAGCGTGGTGCGCTGCTGCGCCGCGGCGGGCCCGGGGTGCGACGGTGCGGTGAAGTCGGTGCGCCACCACCACGGCACGGAGAACCGCGGCACGGTGTCCTTGCCGATGTGGCTCATGTAGCCGTAGCACTTCTTCATGTTGGTGCCGTAGAAGACGCTGTGCCGGCTGCCGCTGCGCTGGTTCACCGGCAGTCCGGGGTCGCCGGGGCAGTCGGCGTTCTGCAGCAGCGCCTCGATCTCCGTGCCGGGCGCGCCGGCGGCGTCGTTGCGCACCGGCAGCCATCCGCCCGCATGGAAGCCGGGCTGGGAGATGACGGCGCCGGACTGCGCCGCGGTGGCGCTGCTCGCCACCCGCCAGCCGCCCGATCCCAGGTTGACCACGTCGCTGGACCCGGTGTCGGACGGCGTGCCCAGCCGGGCGGTGGCCTGGCTGATCAGGCTGGCGATGCCGCGGCCGGGCCGGGCGGTGCTGGCACCGGCGCCGGCCAAGCTGGCACCGGCCTGGCTGGCGCTGGCTGGCAGGGCCCGGGCGGGGCCCCCGGGCAGCACGGCAGGCAGCAGCGCGAGCGTGGCCGCCGCTGCCGCGGTAAGTGCGCTGGGACCTCGCCGGCTGGACCGCATCGCCGCGCTCCTCCCCGCGGCCGACCCACCGCGATAGGGCATTCGAGTTAGTTTGTTTAGTTTCCAAACCAGAACGGCTGCCCGTCAAGAGATCCGGCGGCAGTAGCTGGCGGCGGGCAGGTCAGCCGGCCGCGGCAGCAGCGGGCAGCGGGCGGGTCAGCTGGTCGCACCGGGGAGGGAAGCTGGCCGGGCTGGCGCACGGCTCAGGAACGCCCCCGGGCTCCGCGGCCGCGTCCGGCGTGGCCCGCCGGGGAGCGCCTGGTTGCCGCGACCGGCTGTGCCGTCGCGTCCGGGTGGCTGGCCGGGCGTCGCGCGCGGCGGTTCCTGCCCACCCGCGTGCCTTTCCCGCCAGGTCTGCAGCACCCACCCCCCGGCCACCGGTGAGGCCAGGAGAACGAAGAGCACGCCCAGGATCATCAGCAGGAAGAACTGGGTGACGAGCGAGCCCGGGATCAGCAGCAGGCCCAGCCAGACGAGCACCCATGCGCCGGCCCCGAGCGACGTCGGTATCCGCGTCGGGTCGTCCGCGGGCACGGGCACGGGTGGCGGCACGGCCCTGACCGGCTCCGCGCTACCCGGCCGGCCCCGGCCGGGCCCGGCGGGCAGGTCGGCGGTAAGTGGCGCCAGGTCGGCATAGGTCCGCGAGCCGAACGTCCGGTTCATCCGCAGGTCAAACTCGTCCTTGGCGAGCCGCCCCTGCACGAAGGCGGCCTTGAGGGCCTCGATCACGCGGTCCCGGTCGGCATGCGAAGCCCGCAGCCGGCCACGCCCGGCCGCCGACGCGGGCCCGTGGTCTTCCGGCATGTCCTCACCGGCCTCCCCGCAGGGACAATCTCGGCTAAAAGCCTAACCCGGCCGGTATCCGGTCGGCATCCCGCCCCCGGCCGCTGGGGCGGCCGCCGCCGCGGGCTAGGCAGGCGCGCCGGTGGGCAGCGCGGCCATCAGCCGGTTCCAGGCCAGGTCGCCACCGGCCGCCAGGCAGCCGTCCACCACGGCGTCCGAGCCGAGGGCGCTGACCCGGACGATCGGCCGGACCGGGACGAGGGCCTGCAGCTCGCCGCCGACCGCGTCGGCGAATCCCGGCGCCTGGCCGATCCCGCCGCCGAGCACGATCAGCCCGGGGTCGACCACGGTGACGATGGCGGAGATGGCCTTGGCCACCAGCCGCGCCTCCTCCGCCACCACGGTCACCGCCCGCTCGTCACCGCGGGCGGCGGCGTCGAACACCCGGCGGGCGGTGAGCGGCCCGCGGATGCCGGCCTTGCGGCCGGCCCGGACCACGGCCGCCGCGGACACTGTGGCCTCCAGGACGCCACGCTTGCGGGCGTCGGTCTCGTCGGTGCCGGGACCTTCCGACAGCGGCATGTAGGCGATCTCGCCGGCCGCCCCGTGCACGCCGCGGCGCAGCCTGCCGCCGAGCACCAGCCCCATGCCGATGCCGGTGCCCACGTGCACGAAGGCGAAGTCGTCCACGTTGCGCCCGTGCCCCAGCGCCCGCTCGGCCATGGCCTCCGCGTCCACGTCGTTCTCCATGACCACGGACTCGCCGAACGCCGCGCGCAGGCTGGCCAGCGCGGCCGGCCTGTCCCAGCCGGCCAGCCCGCCGGTGAGGGCCATGGCGTTGCGCCCCGGGTCATAGAACCCGGGGCTGCCGATCACCGTCTGCGTGATGGCGGACCTGGACACCCCGGCCTCGTCGCACAGCACCTCGCCGAGCCGCACCAGCTCCGCCACCCGGCCGCGGACGCTGCTGGCCCGCGCCCGCAGCGTGGACCGGGCGCGGATCTCGCCGGCCAGGTCGGCGATCGCGCCGCGCATGTACTCGTGCCCGATGTCGAGGCCGAGCACCAGTCCCGCGTCCGGGCGGATCTCATACAGCACGGCGGACCGGCCGGGCACGCCGGTGCGCTGCCCGGCCGCCTGCACCAGGCCGGACCGCTCCACATTGGTGAGCGCCAGCGACACCGTCGGCTTGGACAGCCCGGAGGCCCGCGCGAGCTCGGCCCGCGAGCACGGGCCCAGCGTGCGGATGTGCTCCAGCAGCAGCTTCTCGTTCAGGGCGCGGATCAGCGGCGGCCGGGCGGCGGAGATGCCACCCACCGGCCCGCGCGGCGCGGCGTCCGGCCGGGGCGTGTTCGCCTGCTCCGGCGGGCCGCCCGCGGCCGGCTGGCCGACCAGCCCGGAGCCGGCCAGCCCGGGACCGGGCCCGGCAGTCACTGCTGTCACAGCCATCTCCCCCTCACGGCCACCTCCGCGTCACTGTGTTCCCGGCGAACGCCGCGGCATGCAAATTGCCTGCGGGTGACCGCCGTGGCAGCTCCGCCGGTCACCCGCGCAGGCTCTCCGGCCCCGCGCTCGCGATGCGGTCTGCAGGACGCTCACTGGTCACTCATGTTCGCGATGGTATCCCGGATAAGTCAATCAGCACCTTGTGTGCCCTACATAGTTAGGATACTGTCCTAACTAACTCGGACGGGCGTCACCAGCGTGCTCGCCGCGCACGGGTGGTCTGCCAGCGTCTTCCTTGTCCCGGACCCATAGTTTGGATACTGTCCTAACTATCCCATTCATGGAGGAAACACCACAGCATGAGCACCGGCAGTGTCCTGCTCGGGATGGACTTCGGCGGCACCAAGATCGCAGTCGCGCTGACCGATCCCACCGGCGCTACCCTGGCCTCGGCCACGGTAGCCAGCGACAGCGAAGAAGGCGCGCGGGCCGCTTTCAGCCGCGGCGTGCTGGCCGCCAGGCGGCTGCTCAATGCGGCGGGCGACCCTGAGCTGGCGGCGGTCGGCGTGGCCACCTTCGGCATACCGTTCGACGACCGCGTCGAGCTGGCGCCGTCCATCCCCGGCTGGGACACCCTGCCGCTCGGCCGCGAGCTGCGCGCCGCCTTCCCCGGGACCGAGGTCAGGATGGCGACCGACGCCAAAGCCGCCGCCCGCGCCGAGGCGACCTGGGGTGCGCTGGCCGGCATCGACCCGGGCATCTACCTGAACCTCGGCACCGGACTGGCCGCGGCCATCGTGGCCGGCGGGCAGGTCATCGTGGGCCACGGCGGCGCGTCCGGCGAGATCGGGTACAACCTCCGCTCGGCGGCCGACGTCGGGCGGACCCTGGACGAGCGGGTCCCGCTGGAATGGATGGTCAGCGCCAGGGCGCTGGCCAAGCGGGCGACCAGCGCCACCGGCTCCGCGCGCCAGCTCACCGCCGCCGAGGCGTTCGAGGCCGGCGCGGCCGACCAGGCGCTGGCCGGCGTGATCGACGACTTCATCACCGAACTCGCCTTCCACCTGGTAAACCTCGCGATCAGCATCGCCCCGGTGCGGATCGCGGTGGGCGGCGGGATGACCGGATCCTGGGAACGGCTGCGGCCCGGACTTGAGCGGGCTCTGCAGGCCGGGGTGCCGTTCCCACCCGAGCTTGTGCTGGCTGAATTCAACTTCGACGCACCGCTGATCGGCGCGGTTGCGCTGGCGGTCGAAGCGGCGCAGGCTCGGCAGAGCACGGCCGGGCCGCCACCACCGCTGGCCACGGCCGGGCCACCGCCCCCGGACGGCATGCGCACCTTCATGCGGCCTCAGGGCACGCTGGACAATGCATCAACAACAAAGGATTAATGCCATGAGACGCTTCCGCGTATTCACCGGCCTCCTCGCAGCGGTCAGCCTCCTCGCGGCCGGCTGCAGCTCCAGCAGCAACACAGGAGGCCACGCCGGGGCCGACACGCCCCTGGTTATCAGCGACGTCACCGGAGCGAACTGGAACTGCGAGTTCAACCCGCTGAACTTCGCGGCCTGGCCGCAGGGCGGGCCGTCGGAGACCGGTGTGATCTACGAGCCGCTGATGTTCGAAAACCTGCTCACCCAGAAGGTCACCCCCTGGCTGGCCACGGGTTACAAGTGGAGCAACGGGCTGAAAACGCTCACCTTCACCATCCGCAAGGGAGTCAAGTTCAGCGATGGGGTCCCGCTGACCCCGGCCGACGTCGCCTTCACGTTCAACCTGATCAACAAGAATCCCGCGCTGGACGGGTGGGGGCTCTGGCAGAACGTCCACGGCCCGCTGAAGAGCGCCGCCGTCCAGGGCGGCAACGTGGTGCTGAACTTCTCCGTTCCCTCGCCGACCTACTTCTACTACGCGGCGGGCCAGGTGCCGATCCTGCCCGAGCACATCTGGTCCAAGCTCCCGGTCAAGACGCTGTCCACCTACCCGGACAAGAACCCGGTCGGCACCGGCGCGTACACGGTGGGGAGCTGCAGCCCGAGCAACGTCGTGTACAAGGCGAACCCGCACTACTGGCAGCCTGGCAAGCCCGCGGTCAAGACCGTGGAATGGCCGGCCTACCTGAGCAACACCACCGGCAACCAGTGCCTTACCGACGGCAAGTGCCAGTGGGGTGGCCAGTACATCCCCAACATCAAGTCGGCCTACCTGTCGAAGAGCCCCGCCAACCACAACTGGGCGCCATCGATCGTCTCGGTGGCCCTCACCATCAACCACAAGCTGACGAACTCCCCGCTGGACAACGTCAAGGTGCGGCAGGCCATGGCGCTGGCGATCAACCGTGACCAGGTCGGCGCGATCGGCGAAACCGGCGCCGAGACCGGCTCCTTCCAGGACGGCATCGCCCAGGCGTACCGGTCCGAGGGGTGGGTGGACAGCGCGCTGGCCAAGTCCTACTTCAACGACTACGCCTACAACCCCACGGAGGCCGTGAAGCTGCTCGAGCAGGCCGGCTACACCAAGGTCGTCGGCGGCGTCCGGGAGAACAGCGCGGGCCAGAAACTGTCGTTCGCACTGACCAACAACGGCGGTTACTCCGACTGGGTGGCCGATGCCACCGTGATCGCCCAGCAGTTGTCACACGTGGGCATCCAGATCACGCAGCGCAACCTGAGTGACCCGACCACCTCGGAGAACAACGGGAGCTACCAGATCGGGCTCGCCGACCAGACAGGCGGCCCGGGCCCGGAGTACGAATTCCGCCAGTGGCTCTACGGGCCGGCCATCGGCAGCACCAACTACACCCAGTGGAACGACCCGGCCACGAACAAGCTGTTCAACGAGTACTCGCTGACGAACGACCCGGCCAAGCAGCGCTCGATCGTCTCCCAGCTGGAGAAGGTCATGCTGTCGCAGGTGCCGTACATCCCCGTCCTCGGGGCCGTCTCCTGGGACCAGTACAGCACCACGCAATTCACCGGCTGGCCCACCCCGCAGAACCCGTACGCCCAGGGCCAGGTCGCCTATCCCGACTGGGGATGGGACCTGCTGCATATCAAGCCCGCCTCGTAGCAGGCAACGACCCAGACCTGTGGTGACGGTGGTGTTCGCTTCCCATCTCCACCGTCACCACAGGGGATGAAAGGCCACAGACAACCATGAGGCTCGTCGTCCGTCGCGTGGGGTTCTTCCTGGTCACCTTGTGGGCGGCCCTGACGCTGAATTTCTTCCTGCCCCGCCTCATGCCGGGCAGCCCGGCCGACCGGATCATCGCCCACCTGCACGGAGCGGTCAGCCAAGCGACGGTGCGGGCCATCGAGCAGTCCCTGGGCATCGATACCACCCAGGGCATCTGGCAGCAGTACCTCACCTACCTCGGCCACACCGCCAGCGGGAACCTCGGCTACTCCTACTCCCAGGGCGAGCCGGTCAGCCAGGTCATAACGGGAGCCCTGCCGTGGACCCTCGGCCTGGTGGGCATCACCACCGTCCTGGCGTTCGTCGTGGGCACCGCGGTCGGGGTGGTAGCCGCGTGGCGGCGGGGCAGCCGGTTCGACAGCGTCATGCCGCCGCTGTTCGTCTTCACCACCGCCATCCCGTTCTTCTTCGTCGGGATGGTGCTCATCCTGATCTTCAGCGTCAAGCTCGGGTGGTTCCCGGACAGCGGCAATGTCGGCCAGCTCACGGTCCCCTCGTTCTCGCCGGGCTATATCGGCGACGTGCTGTATCACGCGGTCCTGCCGGCGCTGACCCTGCTGATCACCAGTATCGGCGGCTGGGTGCTCACGATGCGTAATAACATGGTGACGACACTCACCGAAGACTACGTCCGGATGGCCCGGGCCAAGGGCCTGCCGTCGGCCCGGGTCATGGTCGATTACGGGGCGCGCAACGCGATCCTGCCGAACCTCACCGGCTTCGCCATGTCGCTCGGTTTCGTGGTGAGCGGCGCGATCCTGGTCGAATATGTCTTCAACTACCAGGGCGTCGGATATTACCTGCTCAATGCGGTGGGGTACAACGACTACCCGCTCATGCAGGGACTGTTCCTCGTTATCACCGTGGCGGTGCTGCTCGCGATCTTGCTGTCCGACATCGCCACCGCGATCATCGACCCGCGCACCAGGACGGCAGGGTAGCCATGGCCATTCCCGTCACCACCAGCCAGGGTGCCGGTCTTCCGGAGCCAGGCGCCGGGCTGACCTCGACCGGGCCGCGCCGCTGGGCCGGGCTGCTCCGTTTCACCCGGGCTGTCCGCACCAACCGCAAGGCGACCATCGGGGTCGTGCTGATGGCGATCTTCGTCTTCGTCTCGCTCTTCCCCAGCCTGCTGGCGCACCAGAGCCCGACCGCCTTCAGCTCGGACATCACCGCCAAGCCGTCCGCCGCGCACTGGCTGGGCACCGACAACATCGGGGCGGACATCTACGCCCAGGTGATCTACGGCACCCGCAGCGTGGTGATCCTCGCGGTCGCCGTCGGGGCGCTCACCACCGCCGTGGCCATGGTCATCGGCGTGGCCGCCGCCTACCTCGGCGGCGTGTGGGACGGCGTGCTGAGCTTCGTCACCGACGTGCTGCTGGTGATCCCGATTTTCCCGCTGGTGATCATCGTGGCCGCCTACTTCCCGAACGCGGGCAACGACGTGCTGATCCTGGTGCTGTCGCTGACCGGCTGGTCGTTCACCGCGCGGCAGCTCCGGTCGCAGGCCCAGTCGCTGCGCAACCGGGACTTCCTGCTGGCCGCCAGGGTCCGCGGCGAGCGGTCCTTCTACATCATCATGGTGGAGATCATCCCCACGATGACCTCACTGCTGCTGGCCAGCTTCCTGAGCAACGCGCTCTACGCCGTGTTCGCCGGCTCCGGCCTGCAGTTCATCGGCCTCGGCAAGAGCAACAACGTGAGCTGGGGCACCACGCTCTACTGGGCGGACCAGAATGCCGCCTGGAACACCGGGGACTACCTGTGGTTCATCGTGCCCGGGCTGTGCATCGCGCTGCTGGGTGTCTCGTTCGCCTTCATCAACTATGCCTTCGACGAGATCGGCAACCCGGCACTGCGCCCGCTCAGCGCCGCGAAGCTCCGCAAGGCCGCCGAGAAAAGCACCAGGAGGAGGCTCGCCAGCCATGGCACACGCGCTCGCTGACGACCAGCACGGCGTCACCAGCCCGCCGCAGCATGGCCCGCTCCTGCAGATCCAGGATCTCCGCGTCGAGTACGTGCTGGAAAGCGGGATCGTCGGCGCCGTCGACAAGGTCAGCTTCGATCTGGACCCCGGGGAGTTCCTCGCCATCGTGGGCGAGTCGGGCTGCGGGAAGTCCACCCTGCTCTTCGGGATCGCCCAGCTGCTGAACCCGCCGGCCGAGATCGCCGGCGGCAGCGTCACCTTCCAGGGCCGCAACCTGGTCGCGCTCAGCGACAAGGACCTGGCCGCGGTCCGCTGGAAAGACATGTCGGTGGTCATGCAGAGCGCCATGAACGCGCTCAGCCCGGTGAAGTCGGTCGGGGCGCAGTTCAAGGACGCCATGCGGGCGCACGGCGTGACCTCCCAGGAGGAGATCGCCCGGCGGTCGGCCGAGGTGCTGAAGATGGTCGGCATCGACCCGGTGCACCTCAAGAGCTACCCGCATCAGCTGTCCGGCGGCATGCGGCAGCGCTCAATGATCGCCATGGCGATGCTGTTCACCCCCGAGCTGATCATCATGGACGAGCCCACGTCCGCGCTCGACGTGGTGGCGCAGCGCTCGCTGATGGCCCAGATCAAGGATTTGCAGCAGCAGTTCGGCTTCGCAGTGATCTTCGTGACCCACGACATGTCACTGGTCAGCCACTACTCCAACCGGCTGATGGTCATGTATGCGGGGCAGATTTCCGAGGTCGGGCCCACCAGGAAGCTCTTCGACTCCCCCCGCCATCCCTACACGGCCGGCCTGACGGATGCCTTCCCGTCCATCAGGGGCCCCAAGGTCCCGCTGACCGGCATCCCCGGCAACCCGCCCGACCTGGCCAGGCCCCCTGCGGGCTGCCGGTTCGCGCCCCGGTGCGCCAAGGTGATGCCGCGCTGCACGGCCGACCCGCCCCCGCAGTACCAGGTGGAAGACACCCTCGTCCGGTGCTTCCTGTATGACGACGCCGGAGGCGCGCGGTGACCGACGTGCACACCCAGCCAGACCCCCAGCGCGCCCCGGCGGGCAGCGAGCCGCTGCTCCGGGTGGAGCGGCTGAGCCGGCACTTCAAGATCGGCAATGCCGTCTCCCGGAAGACCCTGCACGCGGTCGACGACGCCACCTTCACCGTGGACGAGCGCCAGATCGTCGCGGTGGCCGGGGAGAGCGGGAGCGGAAAGAGCACGATGGCCCGGGTCCTGGCCAAGATCTACCAGCCCACCACCGGCGAGATTTACTTCCAGGGCAAGCCGGTGTCCTCGATCCGGTCCCGCCGCGCCAGGCTTGCCTACAGCAGGCAGGTTCCGATGGTCTTCCAGGACCCGTTCTCGTCGATCAACCCGGTCTTCCGGGTGTCCCACGCGATCATGCGCTCGCTGAAGCTGCACCGGCCCGAGCTGAACAGCGAGCAGCGTTACGCCGAGGCGGTGCGGCTCTTCGAGACGGTGGGCCTCAACCCCGGCCGCGAGGCGCTGCTGCGCTACCCGCACGAGCTCAGTGGCGGGCAGCGGCAGCGGGTCGGGTTCGCCCAAGCCCTGGCGATGCGGCCGAAGCTGATCCTGGCCGACGAGCCGGTCTCGATGCTGGACGTGTCCATCCGCATCGGCCTGCTCAACCTCATGGTCAAGCTGCGGGACACCGAGGGCGTGTCGATCCTCTACATCACCCACGACCTGGCCAGCGCCCGCTACGTGTCCGACCGGCTGATCGTCATGTACGCGGGGCACGTCGTGGAGACCGGCCCGGCTGAAGAGGTGCTCGGCAATCCCCGGCACCCCTACACCGAACTGCTGCTGGCCGCGGCGCCCGACCCCCGGGCCCCGCTGAACGCGAGCGCGGAGGCCGACCGGGGCGAGCCTCCCAAGGTGATCGACCCGGTGCCGGGCTGCCGGTTCCGGTGGCGCTGCCCGCTGGCGGTGGACGAATGCCACCGGGTCACCCCCGAGCTCAGGGAACTGCTCCCCCAGCACCAGGCGGCCTGTCACGTCGCGACCGCCGGCGAACTCACGAAGGCGTTCGGATGAAGGTAGCGGTCATCGGCGGCGGCTCGACCTACACGCCGGAACTCGTCGACGGGCTCGGCCGGCTGGCCGGTGAGGTCGGCATCAGCGAACTGATGCTGGTCGACCCCGACGCCGGACGGCTGTCGGTGGTCGGCCCGTTCGCGCAACGGATCCTGCGTGCGCTCGGCCACCCGGGCCAGGTGCGCTGGACCTCCGACCTGGACGAGGGCCTGGACGGCGCCGGCGCGGTGCTGCTGCAGCTGCGGGTGGGCGGGCAGGCGGCCCGGCACCGCGACGAGACCTGGCCGCTGGAGTGCGGCTGCATCGGCCAGGAGACCACCGGCGCGGGCGGGCTGGCCAAGGCGCTGCGCACCGTCCCTGTCGTGCTGGACATCGCCGAACGGGCCCGGCAGCGGGCGGCCGGCCCGGCCTGGATCATCGACTTCACCAACCCGGTCGGCATCGTCACCCGGGCGCTGCTGGACGCGGGGCACCGGGCGGTCGGGCTGTGCAACGTGGCCATCGGCTTCCAGCGCAGGTTCGCCGCCATGCTGGACGTCCCGCCCGGGCGGGTGACGCTCGACCATGTCGGGCTGAACCACCTCACCTGGGAACGCGCCGTGCTGGTGGACGGCAAGGACCGGCTGCCCGACCTGCTGGCCAGCGCGGCCGAACAGATCGCGGCCGAGATCGAGATGCCGGCCGAGGTGGTGCTCAGCCAGGCCGCGGTGCCGTCGTACTACCTGCGCTACTACTACTGCCACGACGAGGTCGTGCGGGAGGAGCGTGGCGCGCCCACCAGGGCCGAGCGGGTCGCCGAGATCGAGCGCGAGCTGCTCGCCATGTACGCCGACCCGGCGCTGGACCGAAAGCCGGATCTGCTGGGCCAGCGCGGCGGCGCGTTCTATTCAGAGGCCGCGGTGGCGCTGCTCGCCTCGCTGACCAGCGGCGCGGGTGACACCCAGGTGGTCAACGTGCGCAACCACGGCACGCTGCCGTTCCTGCCGGACGAGGCGGTGATCGAGGTCCCGGCGCGGATCGGCTCCGCCGGCCCGGTGCCGGTGCCGCTGGATCCGGTGGCACCGCTGCAGCGGGGCCTGATCGCGCACGTGAGCGCGTACGAGGAGCTCGCGGTGGACGCGGCGCTGCGCGGCGGCCGGGACCGGATCGAGGCGGCTATGCTGGCGCACCCGCTGATCGGCCAGCTGGACCTGGCCGCCGGGCTGACCGACCGGCTCATCGCGGAGAACGCCCGCTACCTGCCATGGGCGGGCGGCGGTGGGCCGGCCCCGGACCGGACCCGGACATGAGCCCGGTGACGCCCGCCGCGCCCCGGCCTCACGCGTCCGGGCCCCAGCCCCGGACGGGCGGGCAGCCTGGGCTGCCCGCGGTGATCGCGGTGGACGGCGGCAACAGCAAGACCGACATGGCGCTGGTCGCCGCGGACGGGTCGCTGCTGGCCAGCGCGCGCGGGCCGGGCATGGACGCGCAGCGCGACGGGGTGCGGCAGACCGTGCGGATACTCGGCGATCTGCTGCGGAAGGTCGCACCCGCGGCCGGCCAGGGCCCGGAGGACCCGGGGCTGCCGGTGGCCGTGCACCTGTCCGCCTGCGTGGCCAACGCGGACCTGCCCGAGGAGGAAGAACGGGTCTGCGCCGCGCTGCGCGCCCAGGGCTGGACCCTGACCACCTCGGTGGTCAACGACACCTTCGCCGTGCTGCGCGCCGGGCTGGCCGACGGCACCGGCCCGGACGGGCACCGTGCTGATCGGCACCGTGGTGAGCGGCACTGGGGAGTGGCGGTCACCTGTGGCGCCGGCATCAACTGCGTCGGGGTGGCGCCGGACGGGCGGACCCACCGGTTCCTCGCGCTCGGCAGCAAGAGCGGCGACTGGGGCGGCGGCTACGGGCTGGGCCGGGCGGCCGTGTGGTGGGCCATCCGCGCCGAGGACGGACGCGGTCCGGAGACCGCCCTGCGTGCCGCCGTGCCCGCCCACTTCGGCGTGGCCAGCATGCACCAGGTCGCCGTCCGGATGCAGCACGGCATTATCAGCGAGGACGACGTGGCCGGCCTGGTGCCGGTGCTGTTCGGCTGCGCCGCCCAGGGCGACGTGGTGGCCGGTGACCTGGTCATCAGGCAGTCCGAGGAGATCTGCCTGATGGTAATGGCCGCGATGCGCAGGCTCTCCCTCGCGGGCCTGGCCACGCCGGTGGTGCTCGGCGGCGGCCTGCTCACCGCCCGGGACCCGCTGCTGACCGCCGGGATAGCCGACCGGCTGGCGGCCGTGGCGCCGCACGCGGTGATGCGCATCATCGACGTGCCGCCGGTCGCCGGCGCGGCGCTGCTCGGCCTCGACGAGGTGCAGGCGGGACCGGACTCGCACGCCCGGCTGCGCACCGCCTACCCCGCCGACGCGGGCACCGGGCCGGACGGCGGCCAGCCAGCACCGCCGCCCGGGCAGGCGGGCGGCGTCCGGGAAGTAGCCCCGGGCCAGGCGCTGGCATAGGCTGACGGGCATGCCGCGCTATGAGTACCGGTGCCGTTCGTGCGGCGCCACGTTCGAGCTGACCCGGCCGATGAGCGAGTCCGGCGACCCGTGCGTGTGCCCGCAGGGGCATGACGACACGGTGAAGCTGCTGTCCACCGTGGCACTGGCCGGCCGGGCCGGGGCCGCCCCGGGCGGCGCCACGGCCGGCGGCGGCTGCTGCGGCGGCGCCTGCGGCTGCGGCTGACAACGCGGCAGGCCGGGCGCATGCTCACCGGTGAGCGTTACTACGCGGGCATCCGCGAGCCGACCGCGCGGCTGGCCGGCATCGTGGCCACCGCCGACCAGGCCACCCACATCCCCAGCTGCCCCGACTGGACGCTGCGGCAGCTGGCCACCCACCTCGGCCGGGGCCAGCGCTGGGCCGCGGAGATCGTGCGCCGCCGCTCACCGGAATTCATCGCGTTCCGCGACGTCCCCGACGGTCGCATCCCGGACGACCCGGCGGCCCGGCCGGACTGGCTGAACGCCGGCCCCGCCCTGCTCACCGGCACACTCGCCGACGCCGGCCAGGAACACGTGTGGACGTTCCTCGGCATGCGCCCGGCGTCCTTCTGGGCGCGCCGGATGGCGCACGAGACGGCCGTGCATGTGGCCGACGCCGAGCTCGCCACCGGCCACTCGCCCAGCATCCCGGCCGACCTGGCCGCGGACGCCATCGACGAATGGCTCATGCTGCTCGGCCAGGACTCTGACGGGGACATGCCGCTGGCCGCCGAACGGCAGACCCTGCACCTGCACGCCACCGACGACGGCCTGGACGGCACCGGTGAATGGCTGGTCCGGTCCGCCGGCCAGGGGATCGCGGTCGAGCCCGGGCACGCCAAGGCCGACGCGGCGCTGCGCGGCCCCGCCGCCAGCCTGCTGCTCGTTCTGCTGCGCCGGCTCCCGCTGGCCACGCCGGGGGTTGAACTGCTCGGCGACGGGACGATACTCAGCCACTGGCTGGCGCGGACACCTTACTGAGCAGCCGCCCGACGAACGCCTGCACGGCACCCCCGGGCCAGCCCGGCGGCGGGCAGGCACCGCTGGCGGTCCAGCGCCACCCTGATCAGTTCCCCGTCCGGGCCCCCGACGCGCGGTATGGCCCACCGCCCGCCTTCGGCCTTGGACACCAGCGCGCCATCAGTGGCGAACCGCCAGACGCGGCAGGCGTTGAGCACGGCGTACTCGCCGGGAGCGTGCCCGGCCCCCCAGCGGAGCTCGGCGGCCAGCTGGATGCGGACCAGGCCATCCGGCACCGGGCCGAAGACCTCGCGCGTCGAACCCGCCGAGGACGGCAGAGCCGTGCAGGAAGACGCCGACGAGCCGCGAGCCGAGCACACTGGCCGCCGCCGATGCCACGTTCCGCGCGTAAGCCCCCGGCGCCTGGTCCATGATCTCCAGCTTCGCCGCCTCGGCGGCGGGTGGCTCAGTTCTCGACCAGGCCGGTGAGGGCCGCGGTCAGGTAGCCGGCGATCTCCGCGGCCAGTTCGTCCTCGCCCGGGCCGGCGAGCCGGTGCTCGTCGCGCGAGCTCATCCCGCCGTGTCCCTCGCTCTGGATGCGCAGCGTCCCGGCCCGGCTAAGCCGCCCCGGCCGCCGCAGCGTGGCCCGGACCGTGCCGCCCGCGGTCCGCATCCCGGCCTTCCCGGTGGCAAGCAGGTCCGCCGCGGCCTGCCCGGCCGACCGCAGCACGTGCTCCTCCGCCCACGAATGCGGGTGACCGGGCGCCGCGGGCAGCGCCTCCAGTGCCGGGTCGGCGAGCAGATCCTCGATCAGCCGCACCGAGCCGCCCACGTATGTCCAGCACAGGTCGACCTCGGAGGCCACGCACCAGGCCCGGTCGGCCGGCCACCACAGGTTCGGCGTCTGGCCGGTCGGCCCGGTGAACGCCAGCGCCGCGTCGATGGGCCCGGTGTACAGCAGGTAGTCATGCCCTGGCAGCCGGACCCGCGGCCCGTACCTGACCTCCGGCGGCACCGGGTCCTGCAGCGGAATCTGTGTCTCCCCCGGCAGCGCCGCGTACATCGCGGTGTCCCAGCCCCACCCGTCCCACAGGCAGAACAGGCACGCCGACGGCGTCGTCGTGTGCCCGGCGAGCACCTCGACCAGGGCCTCCGCGTCGGCCGCGTCCAGGCTGCCCCGCTCCGGGCCCTGGCTGTTCCACGGCGCGGGCGCGCGCGGTGGCTGCGGCGGCAGCGCGATCGAGTGGAACTGCGAATCCGGGTGCAGCGGCACGCCGCTCCACTCCACGATCTCCCGCCAGCGCACCGTGCGCGCGCCCTTGGCCATCACGTAGTGCGCCGGGTGGAGCAGCCGGGCGTAGGCGGCGAATCCCTGCGGCACGACCGAAGCGACCAGGCCCTGCTCGGCGGGGGCCAGGCCGGCCGCGATCCAGTCCGCCTGCTCGACCGCCGCGCTCCACAAGGTTTGCGGTTCGGCGATTTGCTCCATCTTCGGCACCCTACTGGAGCCTGCCGGGCGAAAGCGGCGATTTCGTCACGCCCCGCTGCCCGGCGTGCCCGGCCGGTCACCGCCGACCGTGGCCTCCCGGGGATCGGGGCGGTCGACGTTCCAGTGCCTGACCACGGACGGAAGCCACAGCCCGTCCTGGTTGCCGTGGCCGGGGCCATCGCCCGGGGCCGGGCCGCCGCCGTCCACCCGGGACAGCGAGGCGCTGACCGGGTCGCGCGGTGTCATCGAGAACCTGGTGATCACCCGCTGGCCGCCCTCGTGATCGCCGTACAGCAGGTCGATGCCAACCGGGTGACGGGCCTTGATGATCTCCACTGCCGCCGCGTACTCCTCGTCCTCCGGTTCCCGGTAGGCGGCCTGCCAGAAGCCCGTACCGTTCACCGGGATGTACAGGTCGCGGAAGTTCGACCGGAAATCCTCCGGTGCCGGGTGCTGCTGGTCGGTCCCATGCGGCCGCTCCGGGTAGAAGCGCCAGCCGTGGATGACGGCCAGGCCGTTGCCCGCGTTGTACAGCGAGATGCCCAGATACACGGTCTCGACACCGTCCACGCTGCGGATCTCGCCGATGCCGCCGCCGCCAGGCAGCCGGAACCACTGCTCGTCGCCATACATGATCTTCTGCGCCGGGTCGTCCCAGCGCGACTGCAACAGCACCGGGCGCAGCCCGATCTCCAGCGACCGCTGGCCAATCCGCAGGGACTGCTCGGCCGCCCGCGCCGCGCGGTTGGCCGACCGGGTCGAACCGAACGTGGCCACCGCTAGCACAAGCGTCCCGCCCGCCGTGGCCAGCGACGAGACGGTCACCCAGTCAACTGCCACGCCGCCTCCCCTGGCCTGGTACCCGCACACACGCTGCCACCGAGCCTAATGGGTGCTACCGGGGGCAAGCCGGCCGTGGCCGGGCAAGCGTCCGAGTTCGCCGTCCTGCGCACCGGACGCCGCGCGGCCAGGAGACTCGCCCGCATCCGCGGTCCGAAGGCAGCCGCGGCCCTCGCCCGTGCGGCCGCCCACGCTGCCGCGGAAACGGGGTTCGACGACCGCGTCCCCCGGATCGCGCACCGCGCCCTGGGCAAGGCGAAAAGCCAGCCGGAGATCGACGCCATCTGCGCCACCTGGCACAACAGCAGGGACCCGGGCCTGGGCGAGCTGATCGGTCGGCACGGCTGGGTGGCCGGCGGGCCGCCTGCCATGCGCGCCCGCACCGCCCTGCACGGCGGCCACGCCGGGCTGCTGGCGGCGGCGGGCCCGGAGCTGGCCTGCGCGCTGGCCGTCCTGGCCGACGAGGAAGGGGGACGGCTGCGGGCCGAGGCGGTCAGCGCGCTGGCCACCCTGGACCGCACGGACGCGCGCGGCGCGCTGTGCGCACTGGCCGTCGACGGCGGCAGCCCGGCGGCGCTGGATGCGGCGCTGAGCGCGGGTTTCCTGCCCGGCGACCCGGCCCGCCGCGCGGCGCTGCTGTTCCTGGGCGGGCAGTTCAGCCGGTACGCGGAACTGGACTTCGCCGAGGCGCTGGCGGGCTGGAACCACCGGCACGACATCGAGATCGGCACCACGACCGGGCAAGAACCAGAAGCCACCGATATCTCGCTGCGCTAGGCCGCGAAATATTCGTCATTTCGCCACGGCGCGGCAGCCGAACTAGCAGCCAGAGCGTGATCGCCTGAGTACGATTGACCGCGTCTGGGTTGGGTCCCCCTTCTGCTGATTGCGATTCGCATGTTTCTGCTGCTCATCGGCGCTATTGCCGGAATTGTACTGGTGGCTGCCGCCGTGATGGCAATCAGAGCGCGTGGCCGCGGCCGCCGGGACCGGCTGGACCGGCAGAACACCGCGACGCAGGCACGGGCCTGGGCCGCCGCCCAGGCCGACGAGCAGCGCCGCCGCGCGCACGACGACGCGGACGACGAGCTCACCTCGGTGATCCCGGCCATCCGGCTGCCCTGGCCGACCCAGCTGACCGCACCCCGTGTGAACGGCTCCCCCGACCTCGATGGTGAGTACCCGCAGTTCTCCACGCTCACGCCGTTCCCGGCGGCCCCCGCCAACGCGGCGCCGGCCGAGGCATCGTGGTTCCGGCCCGCCCGCCGGGACGATGCGCAGATGGTGCCGCCGCCGCGCCCGGAACCGGCGGCCCCGGCCCCCTACCCGGCCACGCCGCCGCCCCCGGCGGCGTGGGGCGAGCGGCCGCTGCCCGTCCCCGCGCAGGACGGCCGGATGGCGCCCGCCGCCGTCCCGGCCGAGCACGCCGAGCACGCCGCCGCGGTCGAGCGCGCCCGCAGGCGGCCCGCGCACGGCAGTCACCGGGGCGGGCACGCCAGGCGCCGCCGCGGCTGACGGCCGGCCGCGGGCGCGGCGCCGGAACGCCGCGGCACCGGGCGAAGTCAAGGCAAATCACCATCGGCCGGCCATCGGGTGCGTTCCGCAACCGCCTGCGGCAGCCTCTGATCACTGCGGGAGGTGGGCCGGCCACGTTGCGCCGATCGCGCCCGGCCGGCCGTCGCGGATCATCTCCGATCGCCTGCGAGGCCGGCATCGCGTAGGTACATTTGTGATTCATCGCAGGACTTAGGGCACAGGGCACTCAACCAGCACCAGGCCCCCGACTGAGCGGGAGTCTGCCGGTGCTGGCGGTGACCGCTGAGGGGGTTGGTGAGCACGCCGATGGGGGGCGGGTGAATCACAGGCTGCTCCGGCTCGAGATCCCGGTGTTCCCGGAGCGCAGAATGTTCCGGATTCACGACGCCGGGGTCGACCCGGACGCGCCTGGTGGCCCGCTACCGCCGGTCGGCGCCCTGGTCAGCCTGAACCGTGACCAGCTGTGGGTGGGCAGCCTGCAGGAGCACGTCGAGGTCAGGCTGGTGCTGGAGGAGTGGCAGGGCGCCCCCTCACCTTACGGCGAAGGCTGGGACGAAGAGGCCAAGGGCAAGCTGTACCTGCGCGGCCTGCTGTCGGTCAACATGGGCTCGGCGGGAGCGGCGGTCGGCGGGCTGCGGCTGGCCGGCGGCGTCGGCGACTACGCGGTGCGCGTCTACGCCCGGAACCGGGACCAGGTGGTCCGGCTCTACCACGAGCTGTTCGACCGCTACGGCGACCCGCTGGGCGATGAGTTCCAGCGGGCCAAGAAGGACCTGGAAGGGCTGGAGCAGTACCTGATCCAGCTCTGGCGCGAGTCCTGATCCGGTTACTTTCCGTGCGTGCCGGGTGATTCCGATGCGCCCGACCCGCCCGCCTTCGCCTGCCCCGTGTGCGGCGACGTCGGCGGTGCGGTGCCGGCCGGGCGCATCGACGCCGAGCCGTTCGCCGCAGAGCCCAGAGCCGACGTGGCCGATACCGTCGGCGAGGACCGGCCGCCGGTGCGGGCCGGTGTGTTCCCCGTGGTCTGGCCACGGAACGGCATGAGGGCGTAGACGAACACCGAGACCGCGGCCACGACCACCAGCATGAGCAGGGAGGCGGTCAGCCGCGCCCGGGCCGACCTGGGGCCCAGCGAAAGCCTGGGCAAGCGGAACGAGCTGAGCCGCGCAGCCAGCACCGGATCGTTGTCGGCGAGATGCCGCTCGATCTCGGCGAGCTCGCGCTCCTCGTCCATAGACAGCGCCATGGCGCCACCTCCGCCTAGCGCACGGGTGGGATACCCATCACTATCCCCCCGAGCAAGATTTTTAGCCTCATTTCGCGCGGGCTCTATCCACCGTCGCGGACCGGCCCCGCAATGTCAACCGCGCCGAACTCGAACAAATGTTTGCTAGCATCGAACGTCTATTCTATACTCCTCTGACATGCGCTGGAAGACCCTGCAGCTGAACGGTGAGCCGCCGCCTGACCCGGCGCCCGGCGGGGTTCCGGACGCGGCGGGCCGGCCGCCGCTCCCGGTGGCCGCTCCGGCGCTGTTCGAGCGGGGCGCGATCACCCGGACCTTCGACACCCCCGACTTCCGGGGCATTACGTTCTTCGAGATCCAGGCGCGCACCATCATCAACAAGGTGCCCGAGTCCTCCCGGATGGCCTTCCGCTGGACCATCAACCCGTACAGAGGATGCAGCCATGCGTGCCGGTACTGCCAGTCGGGCGAGACGCCGATCTTGATGGCCGACGGCCGCACCCGACCGTTGGCGGAAGTCCGGGTCGGCGACAAGATCTACGGGACGGTCCGGGATGGAAATTACCGGCGGTATGTGGTCACCGAGGTGCTGGCGCACTGGCAGACGGTCAAGCCCGCTTACCGGGTCACGCTGGAGGACGGGACCAGCCTGGTGGCAAGCGGGGACCACCGGTTTCTGACCAACCGGGGATGGAAGCACGTGACCGGCGCCTGGGGCGGCCCGCTGCAGCGGCCGCATCTGACCGTGCAGAACAAGCTGATCGGCACCGGCGGTTTCGCCGAGCCGCCCAAGGACACCGCCGATTACCGGCGGGGCTACCTGTGCGGCATGATCCGCGGCGACGCGACTGTCGGCGTCTACGCCTGCCGTCGGCCGAGCGGAAAACTCGATGACATTTACCAGTTCCGGCTCGCGCTTACCGACGAGGAGGCGCTCGATCGCACACAGGATTACCTGGCGCGGCTGGGGGTGAGCGTCAGCGAATTCTGCTTCGCCGAGGCCAGCGCGAACCGACGGCGGGTGGGCGCAATCCGCACCCAGTCGCGTGATCAGGTCCGGTTCATCCAGCAGCTGATCCAGTGGCCGGAAGTGCCCACCACCGACTGGCGCAAGGGGTTTCTGGCCGGCATCTTCGACGCCGAGGGCAGCTGCAGCCGGGGTGTACTGCGGATCGCCAATACCGACCCGGAGATCATCGGCTGGACGGTCTCGTCGCTGGAGTTTCTGGGCTTCGACGTGGTGATCGACCGGACCAGGAACCCGAACGGCCTCTGCTACGTACGGTTCCGCGGTGGGCTGAAGGAGCGGCTGTGGTTCTTCCACAGCACCGACCCGGCTATCACCCGCAAGCGCGACATGGCTGGGATGGCGCTGAAGAGCGACGCTGAACTCCGGGTCACCTCGATCGAGCCGCTCGGCCTGGACCTGCCCTTGTACGACATCACCACGGGCACCGGCGACTTCATCGCCAACGGCGTGGTCAGCCACAACTGCTTCGCCCGCAACACGCACACCTACCTCGACCTGGACGCCGGGCTGGATTTTGATTCGAAGATCGTGGTCAAGGTGAACGCGCCGGAGCTGATCCGCAAGGAGCTGGCGGCGACCAAGTGGCGGGGCGAGCACATCGCGATGGGCACCAACGTGGACTGTTACCAGCGGGCCGAAGGACGCTACCAGCTGATGCCGGGCATCCTGTCCGCGCTGCGGGACACCGCCAACCCGTTCTCCATCCTGACCAAGGGCACGCTCATCCTGCGCGATCTCGAACTGCTGGAGCAGGCCGCCGAGGTCACCGACGTCGGGCTGAACGTGTCGGTCGGCTCTGTCGACAAAGAGCTTTGGCGATCTATCGAGCCGGGCACGCCGGCCCCGCACCGCCGGCTCGGGGTGTGCGCCACGCTGACCGAGCACGGGCTGCGCTGCGGCGTGCTGATGGGGCCGGTGGTGCCGTTCCTGTCCGACTCCCCCGCCCAGCTCGAGCAGACGGTCAAGGAGATCGCCGCGGCGGGCGCGGTGCACGTCACGCCGATCGTGCTGCACCTGCGGCCGGGCGCCCGCGAATGGTTCTACGCCTGGCTGGGCGAGCACCACCCGGGCCTGGTGCCGCGGTACCGCGCGCTGTACCGGTCCGGGGCCTATGCGCCGCGCGCCTACCAGCAGCGGATCACCGCCCAGGTGGCCAACCTGGCACGCAAGTACGGGATAGGGCAGGCCAGCCCGGGCCAGGCCCGGTCGGTCAGCCCCCGGTCACCGGCCGACCGGGCGGCCAGCAGCCACATCCCGGTCAGCCGGGAGCGGCCGGACGCGGCGCCGGAGCCCGCCCGGCGGCCGGCCGGCGAGCAGCTCACCCTGCTCTAGTGCCCCCATCTGCTTCCGCTGCGCCCGTCACCGGCAGCCCGGCGCGGGCCCAGGCGTGGAACCCGCCGTCCAGGTCGGTGGCGTTGACCAGGCCGAGGTCCTGCAGCGCGGCCGCGGCCAGGCTGGACGTGTATCCCTCCGAGCACATGATGATCACGCGGGCGTCATGGCCGGTGGCCTGCGGGAGGCGGCTGGCCGACGCGGGGTCGAACCGCCACTCCAGGACGTTGCGCTCCACCACCAGCGCGCCGGGCACCTCGCCCTCGGCGGCGCGCTGCGCCTGCGGCCGGATGTCCACCAGCAGCGCGCCGTCCCGGACCGCCACGGCGGCCTGCTCCGGGCCCACGCGGTGCAGCCGGCCGCGGGCGTCGGACAGTATCTGGTCGATGGTGCGGCGGTGCGCCGGGACGGTTGCGGTCACCCCGGGCAGCTTAGTCACCACGGGCAGCCCGGTCACCTGCCCACTCCGGTCGCCTCGGCCGGACCGGTGAACTCGGCGGGCTCCGCGGGCTCGGATCCGGTGCAGCGCAGGCGCCCTTCGGTGAGCTCGTAGCGGCGCATCGGCGGCAGCGGCGGGGAGTAGGCGTGCACGCTGACCGCGGGCGCCGCGCTGTTGTTGACCACGTGGTGGATGAACCGGGCGCCGAACGAGCGGACCTGCCCGCCGGCGACGGTGCGCGTGACGACCTGGCCGGAGTCGCGCACCGTCTGTTCC
Source organism: Streptosporangiaceae bacterium (assembly GCA_036501145.1). GTDB lineage: Bacteria > Actinomycetota > Actinomycetes > Streptosporangiales > Streptosporangiaceae > PALSA-505. The sequence goes on from DASYAV010000215.1 coordinate 30,987, forward strand.
TGAAGGTCTCCCCAGGCCACGGCGAACGCCCCGCGCGAGCCGCCGTGGTCGTGGAAGCCGGTCCCCTGCCCCGGGTACCAGCTGAGCAGCCACACCTCGTAGCAGTCGGTGAGTTCCATCCGGTGGTACCAGCGGCGGGCGGCGTCGTAGCGCACCAGGCCGCACCAGCGGCCGGGGTCCCGGGCCACCCGGGCCACGATCTCACCGAGCTCGCCCTGGCGAAGCCGCAGCTGGCCCGGCTGATATTCCTGTGTGCCCGGCGTCACGCTCGCGCCGCTGATGACCATCATTGGCCCTCCTGTTCGGTTGCCTGTGCCTCCGGCGGACGGCGGCGCTGTGGTGTGGCGGCCATACGGCGCCTCGGCCCCCGCCGGACTGTTTCCTGGTAAGTCGATCGTAATTATATGTAATGGCGCCGCGCGTGACCGCCACGGCGCGCCGTCGCCACCAGATCGTGACCTTCCCCACGTCCGCCGCGGCTGGGGCCGGCCACCGGCCCGGTTACCCGGCCCGTAAACTGGCGCCGGCAGCTGGCCGTGACGCAGATTCAGCTCTGGCCCGCCCGGATGCGATTGACAGCAGAAACCTCTGGCGTCACAGCCCCTTGTCAGGCATGGTCACGGGGCGATTGCGGTTGGGTAACCGGTTCCGCCCTTCCCTTCCGGCCCCTGACGGCACGTGCTCTGGTGATAGGGCGACAGGGGATCACACTTGGGCTCGCGATGCGGGCCAGAAGGAGCATGCTTCATGATTTCCGTACCCAAGCGCATTACCGCGCTTGCCGCAGCGGCCTTGGCTGCGGGCACTCTGGCAGCGTGCGGTGGCTCGTCAGGTGGTGGCTCGGGGGGCAGCAACAGCAGCGGCTCGCCGGTCAAGGGGGGCACCCTGAACATGGTGGCCGCCGGTGACGTGGACCACCTGGACACGCTGTCCGCGTACTACACGCCGACCTTCCAGCTGGAAGGCGCGTTCACCCGGCAGCTGATGAGCTACTACCCGTCGAACAACCGGACCCGGGCGATCACCATCGCGGCCGACGCGGCCAGCACGGTGCCCACCAAGTCCAACGGGGGCGTCTCCTCCAACGGCCTGACCTACACGTTCCACATCCGCCAGGGGGTGGACTGGAACACCTCACCGGCGCGCCAGGTCACCTCGGCCGACTTCGAGCGCGAGTTCAAGTGGATGTGCAACCCGGTGCTGGGCGTCGGCAACCCGCTGTACTACGTGCCGGTGATCAAGGGCATGAGCCCCTACTGCGACGCGTTCGCCGCGGCGTTCAAGGGCAAGACGCCCACCCCGGCGGCGATGACGGCGTTCACGAACAGCCACTCGATCTCCGGGATCAGCACGCCGAACTCGCTGACGATCAAGTTCACGCTGACCCAGCCGGCCTATGACTTCCTCAACATCATGGCCATGCCGTTCGCCTCGGCCAGGCCGGCCGAGTACGACAGCTACGCGCCGGACAGCGCCCCGTTCCGCCAGCACACCCTCTCCGACGGCCCGTACGCGATCACGTCGTACACCGCCAACAAGAAGATCGTGCTGAGCAGGAACGCGGCCTGGAAGCAGTCCTCGGACCCGCTGCGGCACCAGTACGTCAACCAGATCGACATCACCGAGGGCGTCACCTCGCAGGAGACCGCACAGGCCGACGTGCAGGCCGGCACCGACGACATCATGTGGGACGAGCCGCCGGCCACCTCGTCGATCCCGCAGCTGGAGGCCAGTAACAACCCGGGCCTGCACATCTACACCAACGGGGGCTCCGCCAACCCGTACATCGTGTTCAACCAGCAGAGCCCGGACGCGAACCACGCGATGTCCAAGCCACTGGTCCGCAAGGCGATCGAGTACGCGATCAACAAGGTGGCCATCGCGAAAATCTACGGCGGCACCAAACTGGCCCCCGTGCTCAACGAGTCCATCGCGTCTGGGAACGCCGGGTACTCGAGCTACAACTACTACCCAACCCCGAACAACGAGGGCAACGCGGCCAAGTGCAAGGCGATGCTCGCCCAGGCCGGGTACCCGCACGGGCTCAACCTGCTGGACGTCTACCGGAACGCCGGCAACCACCCGGCGGTCTTCACCTCGGTGCAGGCGTCCCTGAAGGCCTGCGGCATCACCAGCAAGGGCGTGTCGCAGCAGCAGGGCCCCTACTACGCCTTCATCGAGAACGCGCCGAACAGCGCCAAGGCGAACCAGTGGGACATCACCGAGGCGGGCTGGGTGCCGGACTGGCTGGGCCCGAACAACGCCCGGTCGAACATCGTTCCGCAGTTCCAGAGCAACTGCGCGAACCCGACCACCAACGAAGGCTGCTACAGCAGCAAGACCACGGACTCCGACATCACGTCGGCGCTGAAGGCACCGGACACCGCGGCGGCCGCGCCCTACTGGATCAAGGCGGGGCAGCAGGTGATGAAGGACGCGGCCATCGTGCCCCTCACCACCCAGAACGTGGTCCTGTTCGCGAGCACCAAGGTGCACAACCTGATATACAACCCGCTGGCCGAACAGTGGAACCTGACGCAGCTCTGGCTGTCGTCCTGATCGATAGGCTCATTCAAAACTCGGCCAAAGACCTGCTGGTGGCAGGCCGCTCCGGGAGTTTTGAATAAGCCTTGAGGCCACCGCCATCCGGTGGAGCGGGCAGTTGCCCGCTCCACCGGATGGCTACGCCCAGCGTAATTCTTGGCGAGCCCGTCGCCGTGAGGGAGGAGGATTGGTGTGAGCCTGCTTGAGGTTCGGGATTTGCGGGTGTCTTTCCCGACGGCTGATGGTGTGGTGCGTGCGGTGCGGGGGGTGTCGTTTGATGTGGACGCGGGCCGGACGCTGGGGATTGTGGGTGAGTCGGG
>DASYAV010000216.1:0-24072 GCA_036501145.1 Streptosporangiaceae bacterium
GGTCAACGGGCAGCGGATCAACCTCGGCGCGTTCGTCTCGGCCATCATCTACTTCATCATCTTCATGGCCGTGATCTACTTCCTGATCGTCATGCCCTACCGGGCCTACATGCGCAAGCGCGGCAAGACCGTGTTCGGCGAGCCCGCGCCGACCATGACCTGCCCGCGGTGCCAGGTTGCCGACCTGCCCGCGGCCGCGACCCGCTGCCCGCACTGCACCAGTGACCTGCCCGTGCCCGCCTGACCAGCCAGCCCGGCAGGCCCCGGCCCAGCGGGAATCCCGCCGGGAGACGGATCCCCCCAGCCCGGGTGCGAGCTTGCTCCCCGGCCCGGGGGGATCCCAGCCCCGCGCACCATCGGCACCGGCGCGCGGGAACGCAATCGAAGGGGAACCAGTGACCGCTGTGGACGAGACCCGGAAGCAGCAGGACCGCCCGGAGCACGCTGACGGCGGCGAGCCGCCAGGCCTGCACCGGCCACCTGTTCAGGGCGAGGCAGCGCTAGCAGCCGCAGCGCCAGCACCGGCGGCAGCACCAGCAGGCGCAGGGCCTGCGCAGGCAGCGCCAGCACCGGCGGCGGCGCAGTCGGTCAGCGGCCAGCAGCGGGCCAACCGCGTGCTCGGCGAACTGCTGGACACCGCGGCCGGGCAGGGCCTGCCACTCATCGACTGGACAATCGCCGCCGACGGCACCCGGCTGACCGGCCGGTGCACCGCCTATACCGCTCCGGGCCGCCGCCGCGCCGACTTCGAGGCCTGGTCCACGCTGCTCGGCGCGGACGCCACCGAAGGCACCGCGGACGGGCAGACGGCCCGGCTGACCGCCCTCGCCGAACGCGACGCCGGCCAGCTCACAATCGAGATCATCGCCGACCTCTACGACGACCTCAGCACCGCCTTCTCCAACCCCACCCAGCACGCCTGGCGCTCGCCCTGACGCCGCGGGCGCCGCGGCGGTCCCGGCCGCAGCGGTCCTAGCCGCCGCGGTCTCGGCGGACGATCTCGGGCGCTCACTTCCTGGTAAACACCGCGTGGATGGTCAGCATGCTGGTCTTCGAGGCGATGCCGTCGCCTTTCCACCGCAGGCCGAAGTCGGTCCGGTCGACGCGGGCCGTGGCGTCGATGCTGACTTCCCCCTCACCGGGCACGGACGCCACCGCATCGAAGGACAGCGGCTGGGAATGGCCGCGCACGGTCAGCGCGCCGGACACCGCGACGGCCCGCCCCGACGGGCGGACCTCGCCCACCGTGAAGGTGATGTCCGGATGGTTGCCGCTGTCGAAGATCTCAGCCGAGCGCAGGTGCGTGTCACGCCGGGTGTTCCGGGTGTCCACGGAGACCGCGGCCACCGTGATGGCGCCGCGGGCCTGGCCGTCCGCGGACACCGTGCCGTGCCCGCTGACCTCGCGGAAAACGCCGTTCACCGAGAGCAAGCCGATGACCTTGTTCTTCAGCCGGATGCTGGACTGGTGCGGATCCAGCACCCACTCCCCGGCCAGCGTCTCGAAGTTGGTTGTTTCCTGGACGGCTGACATTCTTTCCTCCTCGGGCCGATATCAACGCGCTGTCAGCCCTACGACAACGCAGCCCCGCCGAATGTCAGGCGGCCCGCCGCCATCACACTGCGGCGTGTTGTCTTGTCGACCTGGTGAGGGCAGCTGCGACCGAGGGAGGCAGGCGGCACGATGACCAGCGGATCCGGGGCAGGACAGGACCCACCCGACCCGGGCCTGGACGTGATCATGAGTGAGCGCCGCCAGCTGATCAATCTGGCCTACCGGCTGCTGGGCTCGCTGGCCGAGGCCGAGGATGCCGTCCAGGAGACCTACACCCGCTGGTACGCCATGACCCCGCAGCAGCGCGACGCCATCGAATCCCCCGGCGCCTGGCTGCACACGGTGGCCAGCCGCATCTGCCTCAACCTGCTCGGCTCGGCACGGGCCCGGCGGGAGCGCTACGTGGGCCAGTGGATCCCCGAGCCGCTGCCCGACCCGGCGGAGTGGTCCAGCATCCGGCCGGGCGCCGCGGCCGACCCGGCTGACCGGGTCACCCTGGACGAGTCGGTCAGCATGGCCTTCCTCGTCGTGCTCGAATCGATGACGCCGGCCGAACGCGTCGCGCTCATCCTGCACGACGTCTTCGACTACCCCTTCGCCGAGATAGCGGGGATCACCGGCCGTACCCCGGCGGCCTGCCGCCAGCTGGCCTCCTCGGCCCGCCGCCGGGTCCGCGCCGGCAGACCCCCCGCCACACCCGCCGCACGGCAGGCCAGCATCGTCAGGGAGTTCAAGCAGGCGTGGGAGACCGGGGACGTCGGCGCCCTCGTCGGCCTGCTCGACCCCGGCGTCATCGTGACCGGCGACGGCGGCGGCCTGGCCCCGGCCTCGCCGCACCCGATCGCGGGTGGCGAGCGGGTCGCGCACTACCTGGCCGAGCTGACCCGCACGGTACCCGGCAACATCCAGCTGCTGGAGCGCACGGTCAACGGCCAGCCCGGCCTGGTGGCTCAGCAGGATGGCGTCACCGTGGCGGTGTACGCGTTCGAGATCGCAGGCAGCCGGATCACCCGCATGTGGGCGGTGCTCAACCCCGGCAAGCTCCGGCCCTGGGTCACCGGCTGACCCCGCGCCGGGGTGACGGCGTGCCGCGGCTACGATCCTCCGCCGCAGGTCTTCCGGGCGGCTAATTCGCGGGGCGGCTTGGCCCGGCTGACCGGGGTCGGGCAGAATAGCGGGACGGCGATGAGGCTCGCCGAAACCGCGGAGCCAGCCTCCGCTGATGGCCTCTGACAACTGACCGGCTTAGGGGCCGGCAGCTGGAGGAGGCTGCATTGATACTCGAGACACCGGGACTGCCCGGCGAACATCCCAGGGGGCCGGAAGACGCCCCCACCGCCAGTGACACAGTGAGCGCCAGGTGAGCGCCACGCTCCCAGTACCTGCCATCCAGGCGCTGCAGGTCCTCACCGTCGGGATCGGCGCGCCATGGGTGTCTGGCGTGATCAGCCGGATGGAGGCGCGGCTGCAGGGCCGCCGCGGGCCGCGGATCCTGCAGCCGTACTACGACCTGGCCAAGCTGATGCGCAAGGAAGCGCTGGCGCCGGAAGGTGCGAGCCCGTGGTTCCTGATCGCGCCACTGGCCGCGTGTGCCGCTTATCTGACCGTGCCGCTGCTGATCCCGGTGCTGACTACCTACGGGCTGCCACTGGGCTACATGGGCGACATCCTGGGCGGCGGGTTCGTCCTGTCGCTGGCCAGCTTCGTGGTAGCGGTCGCGGCGCTGGAAACAGGCAGCCCGTACGCGCAACTCGGCGCGAGCCGGGCCAAGACGTTCGCGGCCATCACCGAGCCGGTGGTGCTGTTCGTGGTGTTCACCGTGGCGCTGATCACCGGGACCGACCTGCCGTACGTGCTGGCCGCGACGGTCCGGTCCAGCGCTGGGCAGCTGGTCCGGCCGGCTCACCTGCTGGCTGCGGCCGCATTGTTCATGGTCATCCTGTACGAGACGGGCCGGATCCCGGTAGAGACGCACACCGGCACCAACGAGTTCGGGATGATCGAAGAGGCAAGGCCGTTCGAGCACTCCGGTCCCTACTTCGCGCTGCTGAAGTGGGGTTCGATGATGAAGCAGCTCATCCTCTACACGATCCTGATCAACGTCTTCGTGGCGCCGTGGGGGTTGTCGGCTACGGCTAAGCCGGCCGACGTGTTGGTTGCGATCGTGACCTTGCTGGCCAAGGCGGCCGGGGTCGGAGTGATCGTCGTGATCATCGACAACTCGTTCGCCAAGCTGCGGCTGTTCAAGATCACCGAGTTCGTGGCCGCGGCCTTCCTGCTGGCGGTTGTCGGCGTGTTCACGCTCTACCTGGGAGGTGGCTGATGAGCCCCGCGGCACTGGCTCCCGCGGCACTGGTCCCGGCGGCGGCGGGGAGCGCGGCGGCACCCAGCGTGTTCGCCGGCGGCTCGAACGTCATCGCGGTGATCGTGCTGCTGCTCGAGTTCGGCATGCTGCGGCAGGCCCTGCTGCGGGACATGGTCCGGCTGTACGCGGCGCAGTCGGCGGCGATCTCGGTGCTGGCGGTGATCGTGGCCGCGGCACGCGGCCTGCCCGACCTGTACGCGCTGGCGTTCTGCTCGGCCGCGATCAAGGTGGTGGCGGTGCCACTGGTGGTGCGCAGGCTGCTGCGGGACACCGGCGACGAGATCGCCGGCAGCGGCGCGCTGAGCGTAGCCAGCACGGTGCTGGTGGCCATCGTGGTGGCCGCGTTCGGCTTCTTCGCCGTGGGCACGCTGCCCGTCCGCAGCCCGGTGCTGCCGGTCACCGCGCTCGCCATAGCATTCGCGGTCGTGCTTGTCGCGTTCGCGCTGATGATCAACCGGCGCGACGTGGTGTCCCAGGCGATCGGGTTCTTCTCGCTGGAGAACGGGATATCGCTGGCCGCGCTGGTGGTGGCGGCAGGTATGCCGCTGATCTTCGAGGTCGCGTTCCTGTTCGACCTGCTGGTGGCGGTGGTGGTGTTCGGGCTGCTGATCCGGGTGCATCATGGCCGCGCCGAGTCGCTGTCCACCTCCGATCTGACCAGCCTGCGGGGGTGAAGAGATGGCCGCCATCCTGGTGTTCCTGCTGATCGCCCCGCTGGCCGCGACGCTGGCCGCCTACTGGGCGCCGGCCGCGCTCGGCTCCGCGATGACGGCGCTCTGCGGTACCGCCTGCTTCGCCGCGGTGATCGTCCTGATCCCCACGGTTACCCGGCACGACGTCACGGCCTGGAGCTATCTGCGGGTAGACGCACTGAGCGTGGTGTTCCTGCTGGCCACGAGTTTCCTGTACGCGGCAATCGGGGTCTACCTCATCGGCTTCCTGCGGTCGGCCGGGACCTCACCGGCGCAGGCCAGGTATGCTGCCCGCCTGCTGGCTGGGGTGAACGTGTTCGCCTGGGCGATGCTGGCCGCACCGCTGATGAGCAGCCTGGCGCTGCTGTGGGTGGCGGTCGAGGTCACGACCGTGGTCTCGGCGCTGCTGGTCGCACTGGAGGGCACCGACGGTGCGGCCGAGGCGGCGTGGAAGTACGTGCTGATCGCCTCGGCCGGCCTCGGCATCGCGCTGCTCGGCACGATCTTCGCCTACTACGCGGGGCAGCAGGTGCTCGGGCAGTCCTTCGAGCTGACTTTCCGCCCACTGCTGCACGTAGCCGGGCAACTGCCCGCCACCCCGGTGCGGCTCGCGTTCGTGTTCGCGGTGCTGGGTTACGGGACCAAGATGGGACTGTTCCCAGTGCACACCTGGCTGCCCGATGCGCACTCCGAGGCACCGGCCCCGGTGTCCGCACTGCTGTCCGGCTCGCTGCTCGCGGTGAGCTTCTACGCCATCCTGCGCTACTACCAGGTGGCCCAGGTCACGCTGGGCACCGGATTCCCGCGCGACGTGCTGCTCGCCTTCGGCGTCGCCTCGCTCCTGCTCGCCGCGCTGTACCTGCTGGACCAGCGGGATCTGAAACGGCTGTTCGCCTACTCGAGCATCGAGCACATGGGCATCCTGGCCATCGGCGTGAGCTTCGGCGTGCCCGTGGCCCTGATCGGGGTGCTGCTGCACGTGCTGGCGCACGCCGCGGCCAAGGGCAACGCCTTCATGGGCGCCGGGGTAATGATCCGCAAGCTCGCGGTCAAGCACCTGACCGGGGTCACCGGAGGGCTGGACCTGCTGCCGTGGAGCGGCCCGCTGCTGCTGGCCAGCGTCCTCGCGCTGTCGGCGATGCCACCGTTCGGAATTTTCCGCAGCGAGTTCATGATCGTGACCGGCGGGTTCGCGAGCAGCGACGGCACCGCGGCGGCCGTACTCGTCGTGCTGGTCAGCGTGGCCTTTCTGGGCTTGGCGGCCACCGCGAACCGGATGCTGCTCGGCCGCGCCCCCGGCGGTACCGGGACGCCCGTACCCGCCCGCGGTGAGCCGAGCGTGTGGATGGTCGTGCCGGTGCTGGCCGGGGTGGCCGCGCTGCTGTTGCTGGGGCTGCATCCGCCTGCGCACCTGACCGAACTGCTGGTCCGCGGGGCCGCCGAACTGCGGGGGCCGGCATGACGGTGCAGACGCTGGTCACCCCGGCGGGCACGCTGGGCGCCACGCTGGCCGCCGAGATAGCCCGCGGTAGCCGGTTCGCCGGGCTGTTCGGTACGGCGGTCCCGGATGGCGTTCTGCTGTCCGCGCACCTGGCCGATGGCGGCGAAGTGCGCACGGTGGACGCTCTCGTGCACGGTGATCACTACCCGTCGGTGACCACCCGGGTCGGTGCCGCCTTCTGGTACGAACGCGAAATCCAGGACCTGTTCGGGCTGGTCGCTGTGGGCCACCCGCGGCCCGAGCCACTGATCCTCCCGCTGCCGAACGACTCCGCCTGGCGGCCACGGCCTGGTGACCTGGCCATGGCGCCCGGGCTTGCCGACCCTGATCCGCGCAAGCTGGGGCGGCATGTCATCGGGCCCGGGCTGTTCACCATCCCACACGGCCCGGTCCGGTCCGGCGTGATGGAATCCATCGAGTACCTGGTGGAAACGCCGGGTGAGGACATCCCGCACCTGAACATGCGGGTCTTTTACAAGCACCGGGGCGTCGAGAAGCGGTTCGAGGACATGACCGCCGCAGATGGAGTGCTGCTCGCCGAACGGGTGGAGGGCACCGCATCGGTCGCCCACGCACTGGCCTACTGCCATGCGCTGGAACGACTGGCCGACTGCCGGGTACCGCCACCCGCCCGGTTTGTCCGCATGCTGCACGCCGAACTGGAACGGATCGCCAGCTACCTGGAGGTGGTGGCCCGGCTGGCCGACGCGGCCGGGCTGGCCGTGGCGACCGCGCGGTTCGGCTGGCACAAGGAGCGGGTGCAGCGGCTGATCAGCCGGCTGTGCGGCAGCCGCTTCGGGCGCGGGGTGGTGGTTCCTGGCGGGATCGGGGACCTGCCGTCGCTGCCCTCGGTGGAACTGATCGCCGAGGCGGGCAGGCTAGAGCGGGCGATTACCGCCGACTCGGTGGCATTGATGGACACCTCGTCGTTCCTGGACCGGCTGCGCGGCACCGGCCCGCTGCGGCCGGAGCGGGCCGTCGAGCATGGGGCGCTCGGTCCGATCGGCCGGGCCGCCGGGTTCGCCGACGACTCCCGGTTCACCCGGCCCTACGACGCGTATCCAGCGGGCGAGCCGGTACCGGGCCGGTACGACGCGGGCGACGCGCTAGCCCGGCTGCGGGTGCGGATGGCCGAACTCCGCCACTCGTTCGGCGTGATCCAGTACGCCGCTGGTGCGCTCGACCAGGTGGCCGGCCAGCCGCTGCGGGTGGAGTGCGAGCCGGTGGACGGCCGCGCGGTTGGCTGGGCCGAGGCACCCACTGGTGAAGTGCTCTACGACGTCCGGCTAGCTGGCGGCCGGATCGTCCGATGCAGGCCACGAACGGCGTCTTTCCACAACCTGGTCCTCATGCATGAGGTGTTCGCCGGTGACATCCTCACCGACTTCCCGTTCATCGAGGCCAGCTTCGGGCTGTCCGTCGCGGGGGTGGCGCTGTGAAGTTTGGAGCACAGTGATGTTTGGAGCTCGGTGATGTGGGTTCTGCGTGGGCTGCGCAACGGGGTAGTGACCACCCGCTGGCCGGCCAAGCCCGACGAGTACGCCGACGGCTGGCGCGGCCCGGCCACGGTGCTGGATGGCACGGGCATGCGGACGCTACCCGACGGTGATGCGCTGACCGGAGTGTGCCCGACCGGGGCGATCAGGCGGCGCGAGGACGGCGGGGCTTCACTGGACCAGGGGCGGTGCATCGGCTGCGGCCGGTGCGTGATCGCCCGGCCCGAACTGTTCGGCTGGGCGCGCGGCCCGGCAGCGGCGGCGCTGGCCCGTGGCGGGCTGGTCGTGCCGGCCGCCGCGGAGACGGACGCCGAACTGGCCGCGATGCGCGACTCGCTGCGCCAGCGCACCCGTGCCCTGGGCAGAAGCGTGCATATCCGGCACGTGGACGCGGGATCCGATGGCAGCGAGGAGTGGGAGATCAACGCGCTGCTCAACCCGGTCTACGACGTGCACCGGCTAGGCATCTTCTTCACCGCCAGCCCGCGGCACGCCGACGTGCTGCTGGTCACGGGGGGCGGGGCACGGGGCATGGCCGGCCCGCTGCGAGTCACTTATCAGGGCATGCCGGATCCTAAGGTCGTCATCGCGGCCGGCACCGATGCGGTGAGCGGTGGCCTGCTGGACGGCTCGTATGCCACCCACGGCGGGATCGATGACATCCTGCCGGTGGACGTGTGGGTCACCGGCTCGCCGCCGAGCCCGTTCACCCTGCTGCACGCGCTGCTGCTCGCGCTTGGCCGCCTCCCGGCCCGCCTCGCTATGGAGGTACGGCCATGACCTCGGTACTCTCCGCTGGCTTGCTCCTGCTGTGTGCCGCTGCCCTGGCCGGACTAGTGCCGACGGCTCCGCGCGGAGAGTCTCGTGTGCCAGCACACGCAAAACTGCCCGCGATCATTGGGTACCTCCTGTGCGCCGCGGGGTCGGTGTGCCTGGTGGTGGTGGGGAGCGCGGCGGTCGCCGGGCACGGCGTCGAGCTCAATCTGGGAAACGTGCTCGGCTTCGCCGGGACGGGCGTGACCGGGCTCGGGCAGACGGTGCTCGGCGCGGACAGGCTGTCCGGGCTGTTCCTGATCATCGCGTTCGGCACGGCCGTGCCGGTGTCGCTGGCCGCCATGAGCGTGCGACCGGCACAGCGGCGGCTGGGGGCGGTGTTTGCGGTCACGCTGGGCGCGCTGGCGCTGGTCATGCTGGCCAGGGACGCGTTCGTGCTGCTGCTCGGCTGGGAGGCGCTGACCGTCGCGTTCTACCTGCTGGCCGGGTTCGAGCGGCACCGGCCCGGCCGGCCCAGCGGGGCGCTGGCCACGCTGGTCTTTGGGCAGATTAGCGGCGCGGCCCTGCTGGCCGGCCTGCTGGTACTGCGAAGCCGTTCAGCATCAATGATCTTGGCGAGCTTCACACACGTGCCACCTGGCGCTGCCCGCAGCACCGGATACGTGCTGCTGGTGGCCGCGTTCACGGTCAAGTCCGGTCTGGTGCCCGCACAGATCTGGCTGCCCCGCGGGTACGCGGCGGCGCCGGGGGCCGCTAGGGCGGTAATGGCTGGGGTGGGCAGCACGGCCGGCTTCTACGGGCTGTGGCGGACGCTCAGCCTGCTCGGCGCGCCGCCGGGCTGGCTGGCCGGGCTGCTGCTGGTGCTGGCCGGTCTCACCGCTATCCTCGGCATCGCGCACGCCGCGGTGGCCACCCAACTGCCTCGGCTCATCGCCTATTCCAGCGTAGAGAACACCGGGCTGATCGTGGCCGGCTTCGGTGTCGCGCTGACCGGCGCGGCCACGCACGAGCCGCAACTGGTCGCGGCGGGGCTGCTGGCCGGCACGCTGCAGGTGGTCACGCACACCGTGGCCAAGTCGCTGCTCATGCTGTCCGGTTCCGGGATCGAGGCGGCGATGGGCACAGACGTGCTGGACGGGCTGCGCGGAGCGGGACGGCAGGTGCCGGGTAGCGGCACCGGGCTGGCGGTGGGTGCGCTCACCCTGGCCGGGCTGCCACCGACGGCCGGGTTCGTGTCCGAGTGGTTCCTGCTTGAGTCGCTCATGCAGCAGTTCCGGGTGCCTGGCCTCGGGTTCCGGCTTGTGCTCGCGGTCGCCGGCGCGGCGGTCGCGCTGACCGCGGGGTTCGCGGGGGTGACGTTCGTGCGGGTGGTCGGGCTGGTGGTGTTCGGCCCGCCACTGGCCGGGGCGCGCCCGGTGGCGGGGGCGGCGCGAACGGGGTGGGGCGGCCGGGCCGGGATCGCGCTGCTGTCCGTGGGGTGCCTGGGTATCGCCGCGCTCACTCCGCTCGAGGTCAGGGTGATCGGCCGAGGGCTGGCCGCGATCGTCCCGGTCACGGTGAGCGCGGGGGCGTTGCACTCCCCCTGGGTGGTGCAGCCGGTCTACCCCGCGTTCTCTATCCTTTCCCCCTCCTGGCTGTGGATCGCGATGCCCGTTTTGCTGCTCGTGGTGCTGGCGCTGGCGTGGCTGGCCGCCGGCCGGCGGCTGACCCGGGTTCGGCGGGTCCCGGCCTGGCGTTCGGCGACCGCGGGAGTGGAGGGAACCGGGTCCTATACGCCGTTCGGGTTCGCCAATCCTGCGCGCCGGGTGCTGGCAGGTGTACTCCTGACGAGGGCCGAACTGCGGCATCTTGAGGAGCCGGTGGACACCGGCGGCGAGCCGGGGGCGCCGGCCGTGCCGCACCTGCGTTACGTGTCCGACGTGGTGGAACTGGTCGAGCAGTACCTGTACCGGCCGCTGGCGCGCCCGGTGCTGTGGCTGGTGCGGCAGGTCAAGCGGCTGCAATCGGGCCGCCTGGACGCTTATCTCGGCTACATGCTCATCGCATTTGTCGCGATGATCGCGGTGGTGGCAGCGCTCAGCTAACGGGCCAGCGGCCCGGCCGTGCTGCTGGCAGAATGAGAGCGCATGGGTGATGGGGCTCACCCCTGGAATCGCGGCCGAGCAGGTCCGCTGACGGTCCCTGGCTGCGAAGCCAGGAGGACCGTATGCCGTTCACAGACTGTGCGATGCTGGTCGGCCAAGAGGCCAGGCTGCCGCGGTGAAGGTAGGCCGGCGGAACATCACCACATCCGCGGCACTGAAGTTCGTGATCATGGTCGGGGTCATGAGCTTCTTCGCCGACTTCACCTATGAGGGGTCGCGCAGCATCGTCGGACCATACCTCGGCATGCTCGGCGCGAGCGCGTTCACGATCAGCGTCATCGGCGGAGCAGGCGAGTTCATCGGTTACAACGTCCGGATGTTCTCCGGCCGAGGCGCGGACCGGACCGGCCGGTACTGGCCGATAACGATCGGCGGCTACGTGCTGCAGATGGCGGTCGTGCCACTGCTCGCCCTGGCCGGCAGCTGGCAACTGGCCGCGTTGCTCGTCATCGCCGAACGGGTGGGGAAGGGCATCCGCAATCCGCCCCGTGACGCGATGCTCTCGCACGCGGCCCGGGATATCGGGTACGGATGGGCGTTCGGGGTGCATGAGGCGCTGGACCAGTTCGGGGCCATGTTCGGGCCGCTGCTCATGGCTCTGGTGCTGGAACTGACCCGGCATGACTACAAGGCCGCGTTTGCCTGCCTGGCCGTGCCTGCGGTCATCATGCTGTCGCTGCTGATGGTGGCCCGCCTGCTGTATCCGCGGCCGCAGGATCTGGCGGCCGGGCCGGCCCAGCTCACCGGGCCAGGGCTGCCCCGGGTGTTCTGGATCTACCTGGCGGGAGCAGCATTGGCGGGGGCCGGATTCGCCGACTTCCCGCTCATCTCCTTCCACTTCCAGCACGACGGGACCGTGCCGGCCTCACTCACCCCGGTGTTCTACGCGGTAGCGATGGCGGTGAGTGGCGCCGGGTCACTGCTGCTTGGCAAGCTCTTCGATCGCGCGGGGATCGGGGTGCTGATCCCGCTGTCCATCGTCGCCGCGCTGTATGCACCACTGGTATTCCTCGGCGGCTTCTGGGCCATCCTGGTCGGCGCCGCGCTGTGGGGGCTGGGCATGGGCGTCCAGGAGTCACTGATACCGGCGGCGGTCGCGCCGATGGTCTCCGCGGACCGGCGGGCGTTTGCCTACGGGCTGTTCACCGGCATCTACGGCACGGCCTGGGTGGCCGGCAGCATCGTGATCGGCGTCCTGATCAGCGTGTCACTCGGTGGGCTCGTCGCGTTCTGCATGGCCAGCGAGCTGGCCGTGATCCCGTTCATCGTGCTGGTGCGCCGGCGCGCCAAGACTTAGGAGAAGACGATGGCTTTCACGGTCGCGGACGTGTCCGCGCTGGAAATTCTCGATTCGCGGGGGCGGCCCACGCTAGCGGTGACGGTGCGGCTGGCCGACGGCCCTGCCGCCGGAGCCAGGGTGCCGTCCGGGGCTTCCACAGGGTCCCGGGAGGCGGTGGAACGCCGTGACGGAGACCCCAGCCGATATGACGGCCGGGGCGTACAGGGAGCAGCCGCGGCCGCAGGTACGGAAATCGCTGATCTGCTCCGTACCCGATCCTGGTCATCGCTGGCCGAGGCGGATATGGCAGTGCTCGAACTGGACGGGACGGCGAACAAGAGCAGGCTGGGCTCCAACGCCACCGTCGGCGTCTCGATGGCGCTCGCGCGCGCCCTGGCCGCCGTCGCTGGGACACCGTTGTGGCGATGGCTGTGCCCGGAAGGTGTGACACCCAGCATGCCGGTCCCGCACTTCAACGTGGTCAACGGTGGAGTGCACGCCCCTAATGAGCTCGATTTCCAAGAGTTCATGATCGCTCCGCTGGGTGCCCCGTCCATGCCCGAAGCGGTCCGCACGGGTGCCGAGGTCTACGCGGCGCTGCGCAGCGAGCTGACGCACAGAGGACTATCGACCGGCCTGGGCGACGAGGGCGGGTTCGCTCCCGAGCTCACCGAGCCCGAAGAGGTGCTGCGCCTGCTGGTGCAGGCCATCGGGGACGCCGGTTACCGGATCGGCAGCGATGGCGTGTCCATCGCCCTAGACCCGGCGGCGTCGGAATTCCGCCAGCCGGACGGCCGGTACAAGGTCGCCGGTGACCTGCTGGGCAGCCATCAGATGATCGAGCGTCTCGCCCGGATCACGGAGGAGTTCCCCGTGCACCTGATCGAGGACGGGCTTGGCGAGGACGACGAGGACGGCTGGATAACACTCACCGGAAGGCTCGGCGGCAGCACTGAACTGGTCGGCGACGATATCTTCTGCACCAACCCGGCCATCATCACCCGGGCGACGGCTCGTGGCATCGGCAACGCCGCGCTGATCAAGCTGGACCAGATCGGGACCGTCACCGAGACGCTGCAGGCCATGGCCGTCTGCCGGGAGGCCGGGTACCGGCAGTTCGTGTCGCACCGATCCGGCGAGACCGAGGACACGTTCATCGCTGACCTCTCCGTCGGCACAGGTTGCGGTCGCCTGAAAGCTGGCGCGCCCGCCCGGGGCGAGCGGATCGCCAAGTACAACCGCCTGCTGGAGATCGCCGCCGATGCGCCGCAGCTCCGCTACGGCATGTCCTGACCGGCCAGCCCCGGATCAGGGCGGCGGTTCGGCGCCGTCCAGCAGGTTCAGGGCGTGCTGCAGCGCGGCTTCCCGGCCGGCGAGCGCGGCTTCCCTCAGCTGAGCCTCGGCAGCCGACGAGGCCGCACGCTCCGCGGCGGTGCGAAGGGCCGCCTGGACCTGCGCGGCCGCATCTGCGAAGCGCTGCCGCGCCATCATGACCAGGGTGTCGGTCATTTGTGCCAGCTGCTGGCCCAGTGCCTCCCGTGCCGCATCGACCTGATCGTGCACGCAGCCGGCGATCTCCTGGTGCAGCCAGTCCCGGGCGCGACGGCGGCTCAGCCCGCCGGGCAGGTGTCCCAGCGCGGGCGCCGCAGCGACCCGGCTGGCCTGGGTGTCCCCCGGACAGGCTGCAGCGGTGGGGTGGCGAACAGCAGCCGGGCCGACCCGCTGCTGACGGCCGTGACGGCTTTACGCGGCTCGATCGGCGATTCGGCCAGCAACGCCCGGAACCGCTCCACCCGGGCCGCCGCCTCGCCGGCCACCGCGTGGGCTGCCCGCCGGGCCAGGCCGATCTCATCGGACTGCGAGCTGGCGATCCGGCGCGCCTGCGCAACCGCCGACCGGCGCACGTCTCTGGCCCGCCCGCCGTCCAGGTAAGCGGAGAGATCCGCGGTGAAGGCGGCGAAGCCGGGATCGCCGCCGTTGAGCGCGGCGAGCGCCGACATCGCATAGACCCTGCCTGGGACATCGGCGGACCTGGTGAGCACGCTCCAGGTGAAGCCGGTCACCTCGGACAACTCCCCGGCGTTCAGCCGATCAGCCTTGTTCAGCACGACGAACGTCCGGACCGAACGTACCGCTACTGCCCGCAGCAGCTCCTGTTCGCTCGCCGACATTGGCGGGTCGGGGCTGAGTACAAGCACGGCGGCGTCCATCGAATCCATCGCCGCCTGAGCCGCTTCGGCGCCATGCTAGAACACCGAGCCGGTGCCCGGGGTATCCACCAGTTCGACCCCGCGGGCCAGCAGGGGGGCGTCCACGTGGACGATCACGTGCGCGACACCGCGGCGGTTCCCTGGGTTACCCGGCTCCGTGACCAGCATCCGCAGGGCGTTCAGCGGGCGCTTCTCCTCGTGCCCGTCCAGGAACCGCACCTGAGCATGCCGTTCGTCGCCGTAGCGCACCGTGGTCGCCACCGAGGTGAGGGGGGTCAGCCCAGCCGGCAGCAGCGCGCGGCCGATCAGGGCGTTTACCAGGGTGCTCTTACCGCGTTTAGATTCCCCCACGACCAGGACGCGCAACCGCGTGGACGCCACCCGGTCCGTCAGCGCCGCCAGCAGCTCCCGGTCGTGCCGCGTGCTCAGCGCGGCCAGCTCGCCGAGCGCCCTCGGCAGGGCCTCGACGCTGTTCATGGGCCAATGCGCCGCAGTTCCGGTGACAGCAGTTCCGCCACCCGGCTGCACGGCCATCGCGAACGCCGCTGCTCGGTCTGCTCCTGGGACTCCTCCATCATCGCCAGGTAGTCGTCGGGGCCGTCCCACCGTGGGCAGCGGTCGTGCAGCGGGCAGGGGCTGCGCCGAGGCTTCCCCACGGCCCGGCACGCCGGACGCGGCCCGGACCGGAACGCCATCAGCGCCCGCCAGAGGAGCAGTACCTCGTCGTCACTCACCTGGGCCACGGCCACCTCCTGATCCGTCTTCGCCGGTCCGTCGTCTGATGCCGCCCGGGAATATCTGCACGATCCAGCCGCCCATCTGCGGTTTGAACAACGCGGCCGCGGCGGCACCACGGGATCTCAGGTCGTCCGCGGCCCGTATCGTGGCGATGCGCGCTTCACGGCCGACACCGAAGAACCGGATCGGCGTGTCTGCCTCGGTGCTGTCGCTCATCAGCCAGCCATTCCCGCTAGCAGCCACAGGTGCGGGCGAGCGCACTGGCCGCCTCGGCCGCGCTGACGTAGGCGCCGATCTGCTGTGCCTGGTCCTTCCGCACGGCGACCCACTGCCGGCCCGGCTCGCGGGCGGTGTCCCGCCGCACATGGCCGAGGTGTTTCCCGTCGTGGCTGACGAGCTTGATTACGTCTGAGCCGGGTATCAGCGTGGCACGGGCCAGGCCCACCGTCCGGGCGAGGTGGTCAAGCGCCAGCTCTTCCCATACGCGCCATTGCGCCCGGCAGACGACCCGCTCTGCCTCGCGGACCGCCTCTGCAGCAGCGTTGCTGTCCACGGCTGCAGCCCGTTACCTGGTGAGCTTGCGGACATGGCTCTGCGCCAGCATCTGCTTCATGAATGTGCGCGTCCTTCCCTGCTCAGCAGGGACCGTTGGCACTGGCGCGATTCCGGCGAGCCCCTCCGCCGCTGTCTACGCTACTCCACCGCTTGTTCGGCTAGCCTCCGTCCAGGTCACTCATGCTGGGGCCGCTCGTCCTGGCCGGCGCGGATTCGCACAATTCGACCTTTTCGCTGTGCTCGCCTGGTACCACGCCGCGGGGGACGTCATCGCCGCCACCTTCGGCCGCAAGGTCCTCCCGGTCGGCCCGCCGCCGCTGCGATAGCGAGGAGAAGGCGTGAACGCGGGCCGCCCGGCAGGGCCCGCCCGCGTTCACGCTTGGCCACCCGGCGCTGAGCGTGGCCCCGGCCGGGCATGCTTGCGGTGCGGGGCGGTGATCCATATCGTTCGTAGTGTTCGCGCGATGAGGCTCGCGTACTGCCGGGCAGCATGCCCCGGCTGATGGCTTCTACCTGCAAAGGCGTTGCACCATGCCAGGCGGGAGGAGCCGGCGTCTTGATCCCTGTGCTCGTTCAGGTTCTGCAGAGCCTGGTCATGCTGGTTCTCGCGCCCCTCTACGCCGGAGTACTGGCCCGCGTGGAAGCCATCGTGGGCTCGAAGCGCGGGCCCAGTGTGCTGCAGCCGTACCGCGATCTCGCCAAACTGCTGCGCAAGGGCAGCGTGATCAGTGACCAGGCGTCGTGGATCTTCCGCGGCACGCCGTTCGCCGTCTTCGCCTGTTACCTGACGGTTTCAGTGATCGTGCCGATCATCACCTACGACCCGCTCCCGCTGGCGTTCCTCGGCGACCTGATCGGCGGCGCCTTCGTGCTGACGCTGGCCAGTTTCATGACCTCCCTGGCCGGGCTCGACACCGCCAGCCCGAACGGCGGCCTCGGCGCCAGCAGGGCCAGCTGGATCGGCAGCATGGCCGAGCCCGCGCTGATCCTGGTTTTCTTCACCGTCGGCGCGGTGTCCTATTCCGACAACCCGTACCTGATGAACCACGCCATCGCCCACTCGCCGTATGCCCTGGTGCTGCCCACGCACCTGCTGGGGATGGTGGCGTTCTTCATGATCGTGCTGGTGGAGAACGGGCGCATCCCGATCGACAACCCGGCGGGCTCGATTGAGATCTCGATGATCGAGGAAGGACGCACACTGGAGTACTCGGGCCGGGGCTACGCGCTGATGAAGTGGGCCAGCTGGATGAAGTTTTTCCTGCTCTCGGCCATCTTCATGAACGTGTTCGTCATCCCGTGGGGGCTGGGCAGCGGCACCACGCTGACCGGCGCGCTGCTGGCGATCCCGGTCCTGGCCGGCAAGCTGGCCCTGTGCGGCGCGGTCATCGTGATCATCGGCACCTCGTTTGCGAAGCTGCGGTTCTTCCGGATCGCCGAGTTTCTCGGCGCCGCGTTCCTGCTCGCGCTCGTGGGCATCGCCACCTCCTACGTGATCGGAGTGTGAGGGCATGGAGCAGTTGTCGGCCACCAGTCCGGCGGGGGTGCTGCTTGACCTGTCCGGCGTGCTGATCCTGCTGGCCGCGTTCGCCTGCCTCGGCTCGAAGCTGTTCAACCGCTACGTCGTCTACTACGGCGCGCAGTCGATCGTCCTGTCGTTTGCCGCCGGCGTGGTCGCCTGGCGGTTCCACAGCACCGAGCTGTGGGTACTGACCGGGCTCACGTTCGCGGTCAAGGGGATCGGCATCCCGCTGACCGCGCGCAGGCTGCTCATCCAGCGGCTTGCCCTCAAGCGTGACGTGGCGCTGTCGACGGGCCTGTCCACCTCGCTCATCGTCGGTGGTGCACTGACCGCGTTCGCCTACCTGGTCACCCGGCCGCAACTGCTGCCACACGGCGTGGTGTCGGCGGCAGTCGTGCCGCTCTCCACGGCGGTGATCCTGCTCGGTGCGCTGACGATGGTGGTGCGGCGGCACACCGTGGCCCAGCTGATCGGCTGGCTGATCGTGGAGAACGGCGTGTTCCTCGGCGCCATCACGCTGGTGGCCACGTTCCCGTTCATCGTGGAGGCGGGGATCTTCCTGGACGTCGCCGCGGGGGTGCTGATCATGCTCGTCTTCGTGTCCGGGCTGACCCGTGAGCTGGCCGAGGCGAGCGCGGCTGAGCTGAGAGGACTGCGCGGATGACCGCACTGGCCATTCTCATCGCCCTGGCGCCGCTGGCCGGCGCCGTGACAGGTGGATTTGGCGCCCGGGCCCGGACCGCGGGGCTGGTCACGACCGCTGGCGCGGTGGCGGCGCTGACGGCCGTCGTGATCTTGCTGGTTCTCGTGCAGCACAGCGGGCCGCTGCGCGGCTGGGGCGGATTTCTCTACGTGGATACGCTCAGCGGGTTTTTCCTGCTGACCGTGGCCGTGGTCGTCCTGCTGGCGGGGACCGTGTCGGTCGGCTATGTGGCGGCCGAGGAGGAGACGGGAGCACTCACCCGGTTCCAGGTACGGCTGTACTTCGTGTTCTTCGGCCTGTTCGCCGCGCTGATGCTGGCGTCGATGGAAACCGGGAACCTTGGCCTGCTGTTCGTGCTGATCGAGGGCAGCACGCTGGCTAGCGCGGCGCTGGTCGGGCTCGAGGGCAAGGCACGCTCCCTGGAGGCGGCCTGGAAATACGTGATCATCGCATCCCTCGGAGTCACCATCGCGCTGGTGGGCACGCTGTTCCTTTTTTACGCGGGCAGTGCTCTGCATCTCACCTCCAACCTGCGTCTCACCTGGCCGTACCTGTTCGCGCACGCGCATGCGCTGGCTCCGCAGAGCCTGCGTCTGGCCTTCCTGCTGGCCGTGGTGGGCTACGGCACCAAGGTCGGCCTGGCGCCGATGCACACCTGGCTGCCTGACGCGCATGCCGAGGCGCCGAGCCCGGCCAGCGCGATGCTGTCGGGCGCCCTGCTGAACACCGGCATGTACGCGATCATCCGTTTTCTGGCGATCACCAGGGCACGGCTGGGTGACGGATACCCGCGGGCCGTGCTGCTCACGTTCGGCTTCGCATCGGTGATCATAGGCGTGCTCTTCATGGTCCGGCGGGGAAACTTCAAGCGGCTATTTGCCTACTCCTCGGTCGAGCACATGGGGATCATCGCAGTCGCGCTCGGGTTCGGTGGCGTGCTCGGGTTGTACGGGGCGCTGCTGCACACGATCAACCATGCGATCGCCAAGTCGGTGATCTTTCTCGCCAGCGGCGATGTGGTGCTCCGCTACCGCACACGGGAGGCCGGCGAGGTCCGCGGTCTGCTCGGTACGATGCCGCTGACCGGTGCGGTGCTGCTGCTGGGCTCGCTGGCGGTGCTCGGCTCGCCGCCGTTCGGGCTTTTCCTTTCGGAACTGACCATCGTGCGCGCCGGGTTCGCCAGTGCATCACCCGCGCTGCCGCTGCTGCTCCTTGCCCTGCTGGCGGTGGCATTCGTGGCGTTCGCCCGCACCACGACAAGCATGGTGACCGGACAGGCCACCGCGTCCGCCGGGGGTGACCCGGCGGACGGGCCGTACCCGGGCCGGACGGCCAGGCTGACCGCCGCGGCTCCGCTGGTGGCTGGGCTCGGCGTGCTGCTGGTACTCGGCTTGTGGATCCCGGGTGGCCTCGACACGATCATCCGGCATTCCATTGCGGTGATTTCATGACGGCAACCACGTCGGGCTCCGCGGGAATCCTCGGCAAGATCCGCACCGTGGCGGACCACGCCCAGGTCCACGACGACGGCCGGGTCATCACGGTCAGCGTGCCGGAAGGCGAACTCGAGGCCCTGGTCCACCTGCTGGCGAGTACCGAGGGAGTCCGGCTCGCGGACGTGTTCGCCTCGGAGGAGGCGAGTGGCGAGAATGAGGTACGGCGGGGCGGCGGGCCGGTGCGGCTGCGGCTGGTGTGGGGCCTGGATACAAGTGGCCGCTACCTGATCGCGGAGTCACCGGTCGAGGGTGAACGCTATCCATCGCTTTCCGACATCGCGCCGGCCGCGTTCACCGAGGAATGCGAGATTTACGAGCAGTTCGGCATCCGCCCTGACTCCGACAAACCGCTGAACCGGGTGGTGCTGCCACCCCACGCGGGGCCGGACTTCCCGCGCCTCGGGCATGCCCCCGCACAGCCTCCCGCCGAAGTGCACGCACCACATTTCGTGGGCGGCCAGGCGTTCGAGTTCCCGGTCGGCCCGGTCCGCCAAGCCGGCGCCGAGTCTCTCTACTACGGCCTGGTGACCAGCGGTGAAGAGGTCGTCGACCTCTACCTGTTCACCTGGCACAAGCACCGCGGGGTGGAATGGCGGCTGCGTGGGCGCACGGCGCGGGACGCACTATTCCTGGTGGAGCGGATGGAGGGCCTGTCCGCGGTGGCCAACGCCTGGGCATTCGCCGCCGCCGTAGAGTCCGCCGCGGGCATCGAGCCGGACCGCCAGGCCCTGAGGCGACGGGCGATCGCGCTCGAACTCGAACGGCTCTACAATCACTCCGCCGCGCTGGCGGCGCTGTGCCAGACCACCGGGCTGTCCGTCGGCCAGTCAGCCGCCGAGATCGCGCTCGAGAGATTCCTGCGGGTCAACGCGGCGGCATTCGGGCACCGGTACCTGTTCGGTGCCGTTGATGTGGGAAGCACGGGGCGGGTACCCGACCTGGCCCGGCTGGGCAGCGACCTGCCGGGCGCCTACGACGAGCTGTGCCGGGCCGCCGACGCGCTGCTCGGCACGAACTCCTTCGTCGACAGGCTAGAGGCAACCGGCATCGTCTCCACCGAGCAGTCCGTGCGCCTGGGGCTGGTCGGGCCGGTGGCACGCGCGTCCGGCACCGCGATCGACACCCGGGCGGACCATCCCTGCGCACCGTACCTGGAGTGCCACCCGGCCACCGTGACCAGGGCGGATGGGGACGTGCTGGCCCGGTTGCAGGTGATGCTCGGCGAGGCCGCCGAGTCGGTCCGGCTGATCAGGGAACTGGCCGGGGCGAGCGCAGGTGCAGGACCGGCAACAGCAGGAAGCCTGGCGGATGCGGCTGAAGGGCCGGGCTTGGCAGACGGCCGGCTACCGGGAGGTGGCGCAGCAGGCAGCGGGCTCGGCTGCGCGGAATCCTCCCGCGGCGAGTCGCTGGCCTGGGTGGCCTTCGACGGCGCCGGGCGCATCAGCCGGGTGCGGCTGCGCCCGGCGGCGGTCCGCAACTGGCGCGGATTCGACGATGCCTGCCGGTCGCAGAACGTCTTCACCGACATCCCGATCATCGAGGCGAGCTTCTGGCTGACGGTTGCGGGGACCGCCCGTTAGCAGAACGAGAGGAGGAGGCAATGGCCATCTGGTTCTTGCGCGGGCTGCGCCGGGGCGTCGTGACCACGCGCTATCCCGCCAGGCCTGATGCGTCGGCCGCGGACCTGCCAACGCCGCCGCGGTTCCGGGCTGACCGGATCCCGGGAGAACTGGCCGAGCAGCTCACCGCGGTGTGCCCGAGCCAGGCCTTGCACCGCGAGGGTGACGTGCTCGTCTACGACGTCGGGTCGTGTACCTGCTGCGGCCGGTGCGAGCAGATCGCGCCCACGGCCCTCGAGCCCAGCGGGCAGTTCGAACTGGCCGCTACTGTCCGCAGCCACCTGACGAAACGTATCCGGTTGACCGGGGAGACCAGATTATGAACTCCGCCGAACCTGTGCGTCCCGGCGGTCCAGCCATGGACGGAGATGGAGCAGATCCCGGCACTGAGGTGAGCACCGCGCTGGAAACCACCGCGGCCGCCGCTGAACTGCGCGAGCGCATCGGCCGCCAGTTCCGGCGCAGCCTGCACATCCGCACGCTGGACACCGGTTCCTGCGCGGCGTGCGAGCAGGAGATACGGCTGCTGGCGGCGCCGCACTACGACCTGCACCGGCTGGGCCTGTTCTTCACCCCGGCCCCCAGGCACGCGGACCTGCTCCTGGTCACCGGCCCGATGGTGCGTGCGATGGACGTCGCGGTGCGCAAAACGTACGAGGCAATGCCGGAGCCGAAGATCGTGGTGGCAACCGGGGCCTGCGCGCTGGGCGGCGTGCTGCAGCCAGACGCGTTCGTGCACGGTGCGGTCGACGCGGTGCTGCCGGTGGACGTGTGGATCCCCGGCTGCCCACCGAGCCCGCTCGCGCTGCTGCATGGCCTGCTGGTCGCCGTGGGCAGGCTAGCGGAGAAGGCAGGGAAACTTACCTTCAGCACGGAAGAGGTGACCGGGTGAGCCCGCTGTTCGTGCTCGCGATCGCCGCGATCGGCTGGGCAGCAGCCGTTGCGGTGGCGGCCGGGGCCGCGGCCACCCGCGCGGGGTTGCGGCTGGCCTGCCTGCTGTCCGGGCTGGGTGGGGCGGCCGCGCTGTACGGCGGCGCCTGGTCGCTGTTGTCCGGCAACTCGCGGATCATCTCGCCCGGAGGCCGGCAACTGGTCGGTTCCCTGCAGTTGCAGACCACACCGCTGGCCGGGGTCTTCATCGCGCTGCTCGGCCTGGTGGCGATCGCGATCGCGCTGTACGGCCCGCGTTATCACGAACCTGACCGGGGCTCAGCGCTCTACCTGTGCGTGTACAACCTGGCCCTGATCGCCTCGCTAGCCGTGCTCACCGCGGGCGGCATGGTCACCTTCCTGGTCGCCTGGGAGTCCATGGCACTGCTGTGCTACCTCGTCATCCTGCGCCGCCCGGGCCGTGACGAAGTGGCCTCCGGCGCGTTCTGGTTCCTGGCCCTGTCCGAAGTCGGGTTTGTGCTGATCGTCGCCGCCTTTGTGATCCTGGCGGCGAAGACCGGGAGCACCAGCCTCGATCTCATCGCGGCCCGGTGGCATCGTGTACCTGGCGACTGGCGAGGGGCCGCCTACCTGCTGGCCCTGATTGGATTCGGCTTCAAGGCCGGCCTGGTGCCACTGCACGTCTGGCTGCCGGAAGCGCATCCGGTCGCTCCCGCGGATGGTTCGGCGTTCCTGTCCGGGCTGATCGTCAAGCTGGGCGTGTACGGCATCGCGCTGTTCGCGTTCCGGCTGCTGCCCGCCGGCCCGGCCTGGTGGGGCCTGATCACCATGGCGCTGGGGGCGGTGTCGGCCGCAGTCGGCATCCTCTACGCGCTCGCCGAACGGGACCTGAAACGGTTCCTCGCCTTCTCCACGGTGGAGAACGTCGGGATCATCGTCGCCGCGTTCGGCGCCGCGATGATCTTCTCGGCGTACGGGCAGCGGGCGCTGTGGGCGTTCCTGCTGCTCGCCGGGCTCTACCACGTAGCCAACCACGGGTGCTACAAGACACTCCTCTTCCTGGAGGCGGGGGTGATCGAGCACGCCACCGGCACCAGGGACATGGACGCTCTCGGCGGGCTCATCCACCGCTTGCCGCGTAGCGCGGTCGTCGCTTTCGTCGGGACGCTGGGCATCGCCGCGCTCCCCCCGGTGAACGGTTTCGTCAGCGAGTGGCTGATCTTCCAAGGGCTCTTCCAGGGGTTCAGAACCGGGAGCCATCTGCTCGGCATACTGATCGTGCTCGCGGCCGCCGTTCTGGGCCTGACCGGCGGGCTCGCCGTCTACGCGTTCGTCCGCGCGTACGGGATCCCGTTCCTCGGCATGCCCCGCACCCGGCCAGCGGCTGCCGCCAGGGAAACCGGGCAGCCGGTGGCCGGCCCGGCCCTGCTCGCCGTGACCTGCGTGGCACTCGCCGCGGGAGCGCCGGTCGTGCTCACCGCCCTCGATCGTGCCGTCGCTGCGCTCACTCACGTGCAGCTGCGTCCGGTGCTGCTGCCCGGCAAGCTGACAGTGATCCCCGCGCACACCAACTTCGCCGCGTTCTCGCCTACATACCTCGCGGCGTTCCTGGTCGTGGTGCTGGCCGTGCCGGGGCTCATCTACCTGGCCGGGCGGCCTCGCGGCGGGACGCGGATCGCACCGGTGTGGGACGGCGGGATCGTCGCGTTCAAGCCGCGCATGCAATACTCCGCGATGACCTTCTCGGCGCCCACCCGGGTGACCTTCGACGCGCTCTACCGGCCCTCGGTCTCGGTGCGGCGGGCCTCCGACGACCCGGCCGGCATGTCAGGTCCGGTGCATTATGAGTCGCACACGACCCCGATCTTCGAACGTTACCTCTACCGGCCGGTAGTCCGTGCGGTGCAATGGCTCGCGGACGCCGTCCGGCCGATCCAGTCGGGCGATGTGAACCTGTATCTCCTGTATGTTTTCCTCGCTGTACTGGCCGCCTACCTGATCGCCGCCCTGTAACGGCGACCACGGACTGTCCCTACAGGCGAGGGAAACTCGAACACCCAGTGGTACCAGCCGGGGGCAGCCCACCGGCTGGGTGAGTCGGTAAGAACATCAGCGAGGAACACCATGCCGATGATCGCTCCCCGCGCCTCACACGCTGCTCGCGGCCGCCCGAAGGCTTCCGGGTCCGACATCGTCCACAGTATCGACGCGGAGCCATCGGGATCGAGGTTCTTCCCGGCGTGGATCAGCAGCGCCCCGCGGTACGTGGTCCGCCATCGGCGGTTCTCGACGTCTTTCCGCCGTAGATAACTGCCCAGGCCCACGGCGGGCGCAGGGTCAGCGCCCTCACGGGCGGATGGACCATGGCTCAACGCATCCTGTTCAGCGGGTGAGCTTGCGGTAGGTGACCCGGTGCGGCCGGGCCGCCTCCGCGCCGAGACGGCCGATCTTGTTCTTCTCGTAGGCCTCGAAGTTCCCCTCGAACCAGAACCAGCTGGCCCCGCCCTCCCAGGCCAGGATGTGGGTGGCGACC
>DASYAV010000217.1:0-22363 GCA_036501145.1 Streptosporangiaceae bacterium
GGTCAACGGGCAGCGGATCAACCTCGGCGCGTTCGTCTCGGCCATCATCTACTTCATCATCTTCATGGCCGTGATCTACTTCCTGATCGTCATGCCCTACCGGGCCTACATGCGCAAGCGCGGCAAGACCGTGTTCGGCGACCCGCCGCCGGTCAAGACCTGCCCGTTCTGCCAGTCCGACGACCTGTCCCCCGCCGCGACCAAGTGCAGGCACTGCGGTGCGGACCTGCCCACCACCGCCCCCACGACCGCCTGAGCCACGCCGAAGCGCCCACCTGGCCACAGCCGTCGCTTAACGTCGTCACTTGGCGTCGGCGTAGCAGGCCACCACCGCGGTCGTCATCGGGAATCGCACCGCGGTGCCGCCGAACAGCAGCCGCCCGGCCTCCTCCGCCGCCGCCTCGATAGCGGCGATCACCGGCTGAGCGAGCGCGTCCGGGCAGTGCACGACGACCTCGTCGTGCTGGAAGAAGACCAGGTGCGGCCGTCCGGTGCCGCCCTCGCCAGGCGGCACCAGGTCGGCCAGCCGCAGGCGCAGCGTGGCCAGCAGCACCACCGCCCAGTCCGCCGCGCTGGCCTGCACGACGAAGTTCCTGGTGAACCGGCCCCTGGCCCGTATCGCGCGGGCCGCGGCCTGGCTGGCGCTCGCGGTGAGCGAACGCCAGGAATCCGACGGCGGCGGGCAGCACCGGCCCAGCACCGAGCGCACCACCCTGCCCTCTTCGCCGGCCCGGGCCGCCGTCTCGACGTACCCGGCGGCGTCGGGGAACCGGCGCCGCAGCACCGCGAGCAGCTGGCCCGCCTCGCCACCCGCCCCGCCGTACATCGCCGACAGCAGCGCCACCTTGGCCTTGGCCCGGTCGCCACCGAACGCCCCGGCCAGCTCCGCGTAGAGGTCGCCCGCGGACGCGGCCTCGGCGAAGGCGCGGTCCGACGCCAGCGCGGCCAGCACCCTGGGCTCCAGCTGGGCCGCGTCGCCGACCACCAGCGTCCAGCCCGGATCCGCGACGACCGCGCGGCGCAGCACCCGCGGGATCTGCAGGGCACCGCCGCCGTTCGACGCCCAGCGGCCGGACACCACGGCACCGACCACGTACTCCGGGCGGAACCGGCCGCCGGTGACCCAGGAGTCGAGCCAGGACCAGCCGTGCGCCGCGTGCAGCCGGGACAGCTCCTTGTACTGCAGCAGCAGCGGGACGGCCGGGTGATCGACGTCGCGCAGCACGTGCGACCGGGTGGATGGCACCGAGACTCCGGCCGCGGCGAACGCGCGGATCAGCTGGGCCGGTGAGTCCGGGTTGACAGGACGGCCGCCGAACGCGGCGGTGATCTGCTCGGTCAGCTCGGCCAGCCGCTGCGGCCGCGCGCCGCGTGGCGGCCGCAGGCCGAGCAGGCTTACCAGCAGCTCGTCGTGCAGGTCGGCCCGCCACGGCAGCCCGTCGGCGGTCATCTCCGCGGCCACCAGCGCGCCGGCCGACTCGGCCGCGGCCAGCAGCCGCAGCCGGCCCGGGGACTCGTCGGCCGCGATCCTGGCCAGCTGGCCGGCGTACACCGCGGTCACCGCGTCCAGTTCGCTGCCCCCGGGCAGCGGGGGCTCGGCGGCCCCGAAGAGCGCCTGCTGCTCCCCGGACGGCGGGCTGCCCGGCGCCGCGCCGGGCGCCGTGGCCTGCCGTGGCGCCCGCTCGCCGCGCAGCCGCGCCCAGGCACCGGCCAGCGTCGCGGGCTCGCCGTGCGGCCCGTCCCTGGCCAGCAGCAGCGCCTCCACCAGCGCCAGATCGTGGCAGCGGGCCAGCCGCACCCCGGCCTTCAGCAGGGCCGGGTAATACCGCTGGGTGGCCGCCCACACCCATCGCACGCGGCCACGCCGTTCCCACGCGGCTACGGCAGTTTGAAGATCATTGTGATGAAAAGTCTCATTCAAAACGCCACCAGACAACGGATGTGGTCCCAACGCGTTTTGAATAAGACTTTCGGCTGGCGCCTGGCCAGCGCGGCCGGCTGACAGCTCGCAGGTGACGGCCGACCCGTCGGGTTGCGCGGCGAGGGCGACCGGCACGGCCCCCGCGGGCGCTACCGGCCCATCGTGACCCGGCGCAGCGATGTTCGGCACCACATCATGGGAACTTACGTGTGTCCAGTGTCTGGGCCCGGCCCGGGGCCTGGCCGGGCCGGGCCCAGACGTCTCACGGAGCTCAGCCACTGCGGGCCGAGCATCCGAAGCTTCGCGGCGCTCACGTCCTCGCCGACACGTTGAGGAAACCGTGCGTACTTATAAGCGTAATGGACGATTGCCTCAGTTAGGCGACCTTGCCGTTCTGAATTTCTACCGTCATCGTTCTGTTGCACGACTCCGGCCGTACAAGTTCGCCGCGTAGACCCCCGCTCCCCGAGGTCTGACGGTCATGCTGGCAGCCCTACCTGAAGGCCCGCTGAGCCGTAGCTGGAAGATAGCCCCAGTCCCGGCGCGGCGGCTAAGGCCAGGCCCGCGGAGGCCTGGCCGGGCAGCTCGCTCGCGGTCCAGCCGGCCAGGTCGGCACTGATGCCCCGGTCGGGCCCGGCGCCGTCGGCCGGCGGGGCCGGGTGGAGGCTGGGCATCCCGGACGGCTGCGCGGGGAGACCGGGCCTGCCGGGTGCCTCCCACCCGCCGCCAGCCTCCTCGTTCCGCTGGCCGCTGACCTCTTCAGTGGCCTGGCCAGCGGCCTGCGACCCGGGCTGCGGCTCACCCTGCCGGGCCTCCGGGATGACCGGCTCAGCTGGCTGCGTCCCGTTCACGCCGTACTCCCCGGCCGCGGCTCGGTGTGGTTTCTCCGCCTCCCACAGCATGCCCTGGCTGAACCTGGGGTCCTCGCCGGTGTCCTGCTCGAGCAGGTCCGACAGCTTCTCGGCCTCCTCCGCGCCGACGCCGAACACCACGCGTGGCCGCCCCCACGGCTCGGCCAGGGAATAGCCGACGTAACTCGATACCGGCTGCGCCTGCTCCGCGGCCAGCCCATGCAGCCGGCGCCAGCGATCCCATGACCGCTCGAGCCGTACCGCCGCCCTCTGGGCGCGGGCAACCAACTCTGGATCACCCATCGTGCGATCCTCCCCCTGAATGCGGCATCGCGCTCAGCCCTCACAGGTGGAAGAGAGCGCGCTTGTCGCTGCCAAACCCTTACGCACGCGTCACGGGCGCGTGCGGGCAGCTTGGTGCGCGGAGGCCAAGCCCGCCGCCATCTCGCTCAGCGGGACCGGCGGCGTCGCTAAATTATGGCAGACCTCACACAGTCAGATACGAAGAGTTATCGAAAAAAGTAGGAAAACTACATAGTGTAGTCAAGCATCCGGCCCGGCGTGTCGTGCCGCAGTCCCCCGTCGCCGGCCGCCCCCGGGATCCACGTTCTGCGTCAGCAGCGGCGATGCCCTGCCCGGATGCCACCGGGACGTGACAGGGCGCCAGCCGGAAGGTCCGGCCGGCGCCCTGTGCACCGCCCTGCGCCGCATCCCCGGTTCCGGGACACGGCCTGTTGCGCGGGCGTACCGCACGGCCTGGTTCTGTAACAACCCGCATCTGATGAGGGACGCTCAGTAGCCGGCAGTCGGCCCTGTGCACCCACTGCGTTAGCTGGTAGATCCCCCAGGGCGGGCGACGATCGTGTCATCCCCCCGTCCAGTGGCGGCCGGCGGAGCCCCCGTGGCCGGTGAACGGCCTTGGTACACCCCCGTCTGCCAGCGGCTGCTGCTACCGGGACTCAGTCAAAACGCCTGGTTGGCCGCCCGTTGCGGCGTTGTCCTGAATGAGCCTCGTTGTGGCCGGGCGATTCAGTTGTGCTGTGTTGCTGGTGCCCTCGGGGCGGTGCTCGCGCGCCGCACCCGGTACGGGCTGGTTAGGTGCGGGGAATCCGAGCGTCATTCCATGCGCTGCTGCGGGATGCCCGCCAGCAGCGCGCGAACCTCGGTCTCCCGGTACCGGCGGTGACCCCCGAGCGTACGGATGGAGGTCAGCTTGCCGGCCTTCGCCCACCGCGTGACGGTCTTCGGGTCAACTCGGAACATCGTCGCGACCTCCGCCGGTGTGAGCAGCGGCTCGGCCTCGGGTGTGCGTGCAGACATGTGTACGGCCTCTCCTCCTGGACCGGTACTGCGATCCTGCGATCTTCTCTTTGCTTTCCTGGTTGCTCCATCTGGAGCCTGTCGGGATGTCCTATATGGCCGACAGAGACCATATTGCCATCACGACCGGTGACACGTCGACCACCAGGAGCAAAGTTTTCGTCGCGGCTTGCCCCGTTGTACGGCTGATGCGTGTCACGCTGCGTGATTCTAGCTATACGTACAGTCGCATCGTGGCGGAATCGGAAAAACTTGCCTTGGCCGGGCGGCGCCCGCCAGGGACGCCGGAAACCGGCTGCCAGAACGGGATCTCTGCTTGCTCAGGTGTCGCAGCGGTCACGCACCGCCGGGCATACGCTGGACTTCAGACCCTGGGTCAACGAGGACCCGGGACCGGACCGGAAGAGTCACCACAGTGACGCAAGTGTTCGCTACATCACACAACGGCGGCGGATCAACGGATCGTTCCGGACACGAGCAGGTCGTGTTCTGCCAGGACGCCCGGACCGGGCTGAGGGCAATCATCGCGATCCATTCCACGGCGCT
Organism: Streptosporangiaceae bacterium; assembly: GCA_036501145.1. GTDB lineage: Bacteria > Actinomycetota > Actinomycetes > Streptosporangiales > Streptosporangiaceae > PALSA-505. The sequence goes on from DASYAV010000217.1 coordinate 4,639, forward strand.
GGGCCCCGCGCTCGGCGGCACCCGTTTCTACCCCTACCCGAGCGAAGAGCAGGCCCTGGCCGACGTGCTCAACCTGTCCAGGGCGATGAGCTACAAGAACGCGCTGGCCGGGCTGGACCACGGCGGTGGCAAGGCAGTCATCATCGGCGACCCGGGCCGGGGCAAGTCCGAGGTGCTGCTGCGCGCCTACGGCCGGTTCCTGGAGTCGCTGGGCGGGCGGTACATCACCGCCTGCGACGTGGGCACCTACAGCGAGGATATGGACATCGTGGCGCGGGAATCCGCCCACGTGACCGGCCGCACGCTGCCCAACGGCGGGGCGGGCGACTCGTCCGTGCTGACCGCGTTCGGCGTGTTCCAGGGCATGCGGGCGGCGGCCGAGCACGCCTGGGGCAGCACCAGCCTGGAGGGCAGGCGGGTCGGCATCGAGGGCGTCGGCAAGGTCGGCGCCAAGCTCGCCGGCCACCTCGCCGATGCGGGCGCCGAACTTGTGGTCTGCGACGTCGACCCGCAGGCCGTGCAGCGGGTGCGGTCGAAGTACCCGGGTGCCACCACCGCGCAGGACCGGCAGGCGCTGATCGCCAGCGAGATCGACGTCCTGGCTCCGTGCGCGCTCGGCGGCTCGCTCGACGACGACGCTGTCGGCGCGCTGACCGCGAAGATCGTCTGCGGCGGGGCCAACAACCAGCTCGCGCACGCCGGGATCGAGAAGGTGCTCGCCGACCGGGGAGTGCTGTACGCGCCCGACTACGTGGTCAACTCGGGCGGCGTGATCCAGGTCGCCGACGAGCTGGCCGGGTTCAGCTTCGAGCGGGCGCAGGCGCGGGCGGAGAAAATTTTCGACACCACACGCGAGATTTTCTCGGTCGCGGATGCCGAGGGCGTACCGCCCGCGGTAGCCGCCGACCGGCTGGCCGAACGGCGGATGTCCGAGGTAGGCAGGCTGCGCGGCATCTGGCTGCCGGCCTGATCGCCGGCCCGTCGCCGGTTGATCGCCGGCTGGTGTAAGCGGAGACTGCGCAAACCAGGTACCTTTATAGGAGTACGAAGGCTGGCACGCGCTGCCCTCCAGATGGTGGAGCGGGCGACGGGTCGGCTTGCTGTGCGGTAAAAGTGCCTGCTTGCCGGGTCCCCGAGAACCGGCAAGCAGCGAAGCAGGTAGCAGTGGCCTGATCGGGCCAGAAGAGTGTTCGAGGGGGTCGAGCCAATGGGGCGCGGCCGAGCCAAGGCCAAGCAGGTGAAGGTGGCACGCCAGCTGAAGTACAACAGCGGCGGGATGGACCTTGACCGGTTGCAGGCCGAGCTGGGTAGCAGCACAGGCCAGTATGACGAGGACCACGAGGACTCGAACGCGGGTCACGCCGACCGCTACGCCGACGACGAAGACGAGGACGCCAGCGTCTGAGCGGCCGCGGGTCATGCCGGGTGCATGCGGCAGACCGCGACGTGCTCCGTCGATCTTGGTTGACGTGGTTCCGCGCCATGGACCTGAGGAACGTGTGCCTGGTCCTGCAGTTGGCCTGGAGCCCTGCGGGTAGTTCTGCCTTTCCGGGTTCTGTCAGCCCGGGGCAAGCGCGCACACGAAACACGCGCCGCGCGAGCCCGGCAGCGGCACACGTGTGCCCGAAGGCTGGACGCGGGCCGGGCTTTTAGCCTGAGCGGGAGCCGGTCAGCCGGTCTACCGGGTGCGCTGGTCAGCCGGGATGGGTGCCGGTCAGCCGGGCGGTGCCGGGCTCGTCCGGCGCCGGGATGACCTCGCCGGCCTGCCAGACGGGCACTCCGCGCCCGGCGAGCAGCCGAAGCGCCCGGTCCGCCACGCCTGGCGCCAGCACGGCGGCCATGCCAACGCCCATGTTGAACACCCGCTCCATTTCGTCCTGGGCCACCCGGCCGTGCCCGGCGAGCAAACCGAACACCGGCGGCGGGCGCCAGCTGCCGCGGTCCAGCACGGCCGCGGTGCCCGGCGGCAGCACCCGGGCCAGGTTGGCGGCCAGGCCACCGCCGGTGATGTGCGCGTAGGCATGCACGTCGCACTCCCTGGCCAGCGCCAGGCAGTCCTGGGAGTAGATCCGGGTGGGCTCGAGCAATTCTTCGCCGAGCGCCCTGTCCAGTTCCGGCGGGGTGGCCTCCAGTTCCAGCCCGGCCCGGCTGAGCACCATCCGGATCAGGGAGAACCCGTTGGAGTGCACACCCGAGGAGGCCATCGCGAGCACCACGTCGCCGGGCTGGACCCGGTCCGGGCCGAGCAGTTCGTCCGCCTCGGCGACCCCGGTGGCCGCGCCGGCCAGATCAAAGTCGTCGGGCCCCAGGTGCCCGGGATGCTCGGCGGTTTCGCCGCCGAGCAGCGCGCACCCCGCCCGGACGCATCCCTCCGCGACCCCCGAGACGATAGCGGCGACCCGTTCCGGCAGCACCGTGCCGCAGACGATGTAGTCGGTCAGGAACAGCGGCTCCGCGCCGCAGACCACCAGGTCGTCGGCCACCATCGCGACCATGTCGATGCCGACCGTGTCGTACCGGCCCAGCTGGCTGGCGATCACCACCTTGGTGCCCACGCCGTCGGTGGACGCGGCCAGCACCGGGTGCCGGTAGGCGGCCAGCTTCCGCGCGTCGAACAGGCCGGCGAACCCGCCGATACCGCCGATCGCCTCGGGCCGGGCCGCCCGGGCCACGTGCGCGCGCATCAGGTCGACCGCGGCGTCGCCCGCGCCGGTGTCGACGCCCGCACCGGCGTAGCTTCCGCCTCCCGCCGGTCTCTCCTGACGCTCTCGCTCGGCCTGACGCTCTCGCTCGGCCTGCCCGCTGCGCTGGCCGGCCGTCACGTGGGCACGTCCTCGAGCACGTGCTTGCCGCGCTCGGCCTCGGCGACCGGGATCGGGTAGTCGCCGTCGAAACAGGCGTGGCAGAGCCGGTTCGCGGGCAGTGTGGTCGCCGCGATCAGGCCGTCCAGCGAGACATAGCCGAGTGAGTCGGCGCCGATCGAGGCCTCGATCTCGGCCACCGACAGCCGTCCGGCGATCAGTTCCTCCCTGGTGGCGAAGTCGATGCCGTAGAAGCACGGCCAGCCCACCGGCGGGCTGGAGATCCGTACGTGCACCTGCGCGGCGCCGGCGTCGCGGAGCATGGCCACGATGGCCCGCTGGGTGGTGCCGCGGACGATCGTGTCGTCCACCACCACCAGCCGCTGGCCGGCGATCACGTCGCGCAGCGGGTTCAGCTTGAGCTTGATGCCGCGCTCGCGGATGGTCTGGCTGGGCTGGATGAACGTCCGGCCCACGTAGGAGTTCTTCACCAGCCCCTGGCCGTAGGGGATGCCGCTGGCCTGCGCGTAGCCGATGGCCGCCGGGGTGCCCGACTCGGGCACCGGGATCACCAGGTCCGCGTCGGCCGGGTGCTCGGCCGCGAGACGGCGGCCGAGCTCGACCCTGGTGGCCTGCAGGCCGCGCCCGGCGATGGCGGTGTCCGGCCGGGCCAGGTACACGTACTCGAACAGGCAGCCGCGCGGCCGGGCGGCCGCGAAGGTGCGGGACCGGACGCCGCGCTCGTCGATGCAGACCAGTTCGCCGGGCTCGATCTCGCGGACGAACGACGCGCCCACGATGTCCAGCGCGGCCGTCTCGCTGGCCACTACCCAGCCGCGGGAGAGCCGGCCGAGCACGAGCGGCCGGAAGCCCTGCGGGTCGCGCGCCGCGTACAGCGTGTTCCCGTCCATGAAGACCAGCGAGAACGCGCCGCGCACCAGGGGCAGTGTGGCGGCCGCGGCCGCCTCGATGCCACCGCCGGCCGCCCCCTGCGGGCCACCGGGCGGGCTGGCGAACAGCGCGGTGAGCACGTCGGTGTCCGAGGTCGCGTCCAGCCCCGCGGGCGCGGCCGGGCCGCCGGCACCGCCGGCACCGTCGCGGAGCATGGCCGACAGTTCCAGCGAGTTGATCAGGTTGCCGTTGTGCCCGAGCGCCAGGCCGGCTTCCGGGGTGGCCCGGAACGTGGGCTGGGCGTTCCGCCACACCGAGGCGCCGGTGGTGGAGTACCGGCAGTGCCCGATGGCCACATGGCCGTGCAGCGTGCCCAGCACCGTTTCGTCGAACACCTGGGCCACCAGGCCCATGTCCTTGTAGACGACGATGCGGGAGCCGTCGCTGACCGCGATGCCGGCCGATTCCTGGCCTCTGTGCTGGAGCGCGTACAGACCGTAGTAGGCCAGCTTGGCGACGTCCTCGCCCGGGCACCAGGCACCGAACACGCCGCAGGCGTCACGTGGGGGGTGATCGGTCGGGTCCAGCTCGTGCGTCAGACGGCCATCAGGCTTGACCACGCCGCCAGTTTAGCCGCGCCGGTCCGTAACCTGGCCGCAACCCGGGGGCAACCGAGCGCGTCACCGGCCGGGGCGCGGCCGGTACAGCGGCAGGTAGGACGATATGTCCGCCCGGATGCCGCTGGCCGCCAGCCGCCCGGCGGCCATCGCCTCGGCCCAGGTCAGCCTGCCGGTGGCCAGCAGGATCCAGGTGCCGGCGTCGGTCTCCAGCACGTTCGGCGGGGTGCCGCGGGTGTGCCGCGGCCCGGCCACGCACTGCACCGCGGCGTACGGCGGCACCCTGACCTCCACGGCCTTGCCCGGCGCGCGGTCGGCGAGCAGGTCGAGCAGGAACCGCACCGCAGGGCGGAGCGCCGGGCGAGGCGGCTGCTCCCCCGCGTCGAGGGCGGCGAGCACGGTGGCGACGGCGTCCCGGCCGGCCCGGGGATCCGCGCGGCGAGGCGGCATGGGCCCTAGTCCAGCAGAGCGGGAAGCGGGCCGGCGTGCGCGGCGGCCAGCTCATCCAGCGGGATGCCGAAGCACCCGGCCAGCTGCAGGCTGTCCCCGCCCACAGTGCCGATGGCCTGCGCCGGGACGCCGTGCTCGGCGGCCAGCGCGGCGAACGCCGCCTCCGCTCCCGGCCGCACAGCCACGATGGCCCGCCCCGCCGACTCGCTGAACAGCCAGGTGAACGGGTCACCGGGCAGCTCCACCCGGCAGCCGATGCCGCCGCGCAGGCAGGACTCGGCGAGCGCGATGGCCAGGCCGCCGTCGGACAGGTCGTGCGCCGCGGTCAGCAGCCCCCCGCTGGCCTGCCCATCCCCCTGCACCGCCTCATCCGCCCGCACCGCCCCATCCGCCTGCACTGCCGCCTGCACTGGCCCATCCGCCTGCGCTGCCGCCTGCAGCAGTTCGGCCAGCGCCCGCTCGGCGTCCAGGTCCACCTGCGGCGGCCGGCCACCCAGGTGCCCGTGCGCCACCGCGGCCCAGGCCGACCCGCCGAGTTCCAGCGTGGTCCGGCCGAGCAGCACGATGCCGGCTCCCGGCTCGGTGAACGCGACCGACAGCCGCCGCCGCACGTCGGAGTGCACGCCGAGCACGCCGACCACCGGCGTGGGGTGGATCGCGGCGCCGCCGGTCTGGTTGTAGAAGCTCACGTTGCCGCCGGTGACCGGGACGCCCAGGGCCGCGCAGCCGTCCGCCAGCCCGGACACCGCCTGCGCGAACTGCCACATGACCGCCGGGTCCTCGGGCGAGCCGAAGTTCAGGCAGTTGGTGACGGCCAGCGGGCGGGCGCCGGTGGCGGCCACGTTGCGGTACGCCTCGGCCAGCGCGAGCTGGGTGCCGGCGTACGGGTCGAGCGCGCAGTAGCGGCCGTTGCCGTCGGTGGCCAGCGCCACCCCGAGGCCGGTCTCCTCATCCACCCGCAGCAGGCCGGCGTCTTCGGGCATGGCCAGCACGGTGTTGCCGCGGACGTAGCGGTCGTACTGCTCGGTGACCCAGGTCTTGCTGGCCAGGTTGGCCGAGCCGAGCAGGCCGAGCAGCGCCGCCCGCAGTTCGTCCGCGCCGCCCGGCCGGGGCAGCGCCGCCGGGTCGTCGGCGGTCAGCGCGTCCTGCTCGGCGGGCCGGGCCAGCGGCCGGTGGTACACCGGGCCGTCGTCGGCCGCGCTGCCCGGCGGCATGTCCACGATGAGCTCGCCGTGCCAGGTCATCTCCAGCCGGCCGGTATCGGTCACCTCACCGATCACCGTGGCCTGCACTCCCCATTTGCCGCACACGGCGAGGAAGTCGGGCACGTGCCGGGGTTCGGCCACCGCCATCATCCGCTCCTGCGACTCGCTCATCAGGATGGCGGGCGGGCCGAGCGAGGCGTCCCGGACCGGCACCTCGTCCAGCCGGACCCGCATCCCCCCGGTCCCGGCGGCGGCCAGTTCGGTGGTGGCGCAGGAGACGCCGGCCGCGCCCAGGTCCTGGATCGCGGTCACCAGCCCGGCGGCGTACAGCTCCAGGCAGCACTCGACCAGCAGCTTCTCCATGAACGGGTCGCCGACCTGCACGCTTGGCCGCTTCGCCGACTCCCCGCCGCCGTCGCCGTCGCCGGTCCGGAACGACGCGCTGGCCAGCACCGAGGCGCCACCGATGCCGTCCGGGCCGGTCTTCGAGCCGAAAAGGATCACCTGGTTGCCGGGCCCGGTGGCGGCCGCCTCCTTCATGTCGCCGTGCCGCATCACACCCACGCACAGCGCGTTCACCAGGGGATTGCCGGCGTAGCAGGGGTCGAACGACAGCTCACCGCCGATGTTGGGCAGGCCCAGGCAGTTGCCGTAGAACGAGATGCCGCCCACGACGCCGGGCAGCACCCGGCGGGTGTCCGGCGCGTCTGCCGGGCCGAACCGCAGCGTGTCCATCACCGCGACCGGCCGCGCCCCCATGGCCAGGATGTCCCGGACGATGCCGCCCACCCCGGTGGCCGCGCCCTGATAGGGCTCCACGTAAGAGGGGTGGTTGTGTGATTCGATCTTGAAGGTGACCGCGTAGCCCTGGCCGATGTCCACCACCCCGGCCTGCTGGCCGATGCCGGCCAGCAGCGCCGCCGACGGTGGCGCCTTCTCCGCGAACTGCCGCAGGTGCACCTTGGAGGACTTGTACGAGCAGTGCTCGCTCCACAGTCCTGAGTAGATGGCCAGTTCGGCGTCGGTGGGGCGGCGGCCCAGGACGGCCCGGATCCGGTCGTACTCCTCCGCGGTCAGGCCGAGGTCGGCGAACGGCTGGACGTGCCCGGGCGTGGCCGCCGCGCGGGCCACCGTGTCCTGGCCGCTGATCACGTCCGGCGCCGTCATGCGCCCACCAGCCTGGTGATCACCGAGCTGAAGAAGCCAAGGCCGTCCCGGCCCGGGCCGGTGAGCGGGTCGACCGCGTGCTCGGGGTGCGGCATCAGTCCCGCGACCGTCCCGCTGGGGTCACAGATACCGGCCACCGCGGCCGTGGAACCGTTCGGAATAAAATTTGCGTACCGGGCGATCACCTGGCCGTTCGCCTCCAGTTCAGACAGCGTGGCCTGGTCGGCGACGTAGGCCCCTTCGCCGCTCTTCAGCGGGATGACGAGTTCCTGCCCGGGGCGGTAGGCGCTGGTCCACGGGCTGCGCGCGGACTCGATGCGGATCGTGACGTCGCGGCTGACGAAGCGCAGCCCGGTGTTGCGGGTGAGCGCGCCGGGCAGCAGGTGTGCCTCGCAGAGGATCTGGAAACCGTTGCAGATGCCCAGCACCGGCAGGCCGGCCCGGGCCGCGGGCACCAGTTCGGACATCACCGGGGCGAACCTGGCGATCGCGCCGCAGCGCAGGTAGTCACCGTAGGAGAAGCCGCCGGGCAGGATGACCGCGTCCACGCCGCGCAGGTCGCGGTCGCCGTGCCAGAGCCGCACCGGCTCGCCGCCGGCCAGCGTCACGGCGCGGGCGGCGTCGCCGTCGTCGAGTGACCCGGGGAAGGTCACCACGCCGATCCTGGCCGTCACGCCGGCCTCGCCGCATGGAGGGGGCAGGGGAGGCGGGTGGCCAAGCGAGAGCGCCAGGGCGGCCGGCCGGGGACGCCGTTCATGCTGTGTCCTCCTGCGGGATGGCTGAGCACGCAGGCAGGCTATCCGAGAACTGCGCACAGCCGGGGTCAGCCCCGGTGCTGCTGGCCGGGCCGCCTGGTCAGCCGGCGTCGCGCAGCCCGGCGGCGGGACGGTGGCGGTTGCCGCCGGCGTGCCGTCCGGTCACCGCGGGAGCCCAGGTGATCTGCTTGCGCATCGACACCACGGTGCCGCGGCCGCGGGTGCCGCGCAGCGAGAGGTCGTCCATGCAGGCGCGCATGATGGTCAGCCCGCGGCCGGACTCCTGCAGCGAGCCGGCGTCTGGTTCACCCGGGTCGGTGTCCTCGGTCGCTGAGTCCCTGGCCGCTGAGTCTCCGGCCGCCGGGTCCCCGGGCACTGGGTCTCCGGTCATCGGGTCCCCGGGCGTGGCGGCGCCGGGCACGTCCCCGGTCACGGTGACCCCGTCCGCACCCGCCGGGTCACCGGCCTCCGGGGTGGCCTCGTTGCCGTTGATGGTGACCGCTTCGTTGGCAGCCGCGCTGCCGTTGCCGCCCGGTATCCCGCTGGCCCTGGCCCTGACCCAGGTGATGGGCTTGCCCGCGACCCGCAGCCGCCGGGAGTCCGGGTGCCGGCCGGGCCTGGCGCCGCGGGACGACGTGCCGTCGGCGATCTCCAGCAGGCAGGCGTTCTTGCCGACGCTGGCCGAGACCTCGTACTCGCCGGACCGGCCGCCGTGCTTGAGCACGTTGGTGCACGCCTCGGACGCGGCGAGCAGGATGTCGGCCACGCAGTCCTCGTCCGCGCCGAACCCGAGAAGCGTGCCGCCGAGCACCCGGCGCATCACCGGCACGCTGAGTGCCTCGCGCGGAAGCACGAGACAGAATCGCACGTCCCCGTCGAGCACCCCGGCTTCTTTCACCCCAGTACGCACCAGCCTCTGCGTCTCCCCCGGGAAAAGCGATCCATACGGGATTAGGTTTCCCATGCCTGCCCGAAATAACCGCGTAACTTTGGATCTCCTCGGTAACGAAGTCACCCGGCTGCCACAAAGCGTGCCGAACACATCACAGAACGCGAGAATGCGCCGGTGAGTAGGCAGCTGCCCTCAAATCGTGCGCAGCGAGAAATCTTCCAGGACGGGATTGGCGAGCAATTCGGCGGCCAGCTCGGCCACCCGGGCCAGCGCCGCCCCGTCCGCCGCGCCGGCCAGCTCCACCTCGAAACGTTTACCCTGCCGCACCCCGGTGACCTGCCCGAACCCGAGGCGGCGGGACGCGTCGGCGATCGCCTCGCCCTGCGGGTCATGGATCTCCGGTTTGAGCACGACATCGACCACGACCCGGGTCACATACCCTCCAAGCGTCGTCCAGCCGGAGGACATATCCTCCGGCTAACTGACTCTGTCACGATGACCGTAGTAGACCGGCGCTTGATTTGCTCACGCTGGTGTGTACTGCGGACATGGCAGCGCACCCGCGCGTCACCCGCGTCGGGGCGAACCAGCGGCTGGTCACGGCGATCCCGGCGACCGGCCCCGAACAGGTAAAGGAGAGGCACGTGGCCGTCGACTCCGGCGATGTGGTCACCGCCACTGGCCGTAATGGGCCGGAGGGGGGTGGCGGGGAGCTCATCCAGTTGCTAACGCCTGAAGGCGAACGGATCGAGCACCCCGACTATCCGCTCGAACTGTCCACCGAGGAGATCAAGGGGCTGTTCCGCGATCTCGTCCTGGTGCGCAGGATCGACACCGAGGCGATCGCCCTGCAGCGGCAGGGCGAACTGGGCATCTGGGCCTCACTGCTCGGCCAGGAGGCGGCGCAGATCGGCTCGGGGCGGGCCCTGGGCCCGCGCGACATGGCCTTCCCGACCTACCGTGAGCACGGTGTGGCCTGGTGCCGCGGGCTCGACCCGGCGAGGCTGCTCGAACTGTTCCGCGGTGTGAGCAACGGCGGCTGGGATCCCAAGGCGCACAACTTCCACCTGTACACGATCGTGATCGGGGCGCAGACGCTGCACGCCACCGGGTACGCGATGGGCATCCAGCGGGACGGGGCGGTCGGCGAGGACGGCGAGGCGGCCATCGCGTACTTCGGCGACGGCGCCACCAGCCAGGGCGATGTCAGCGAGGCGTTCACCTGGGCCTCGGTGTTCAACGCCCCGCTGGTGTTCTTCTGCCAGAACAACCAGTGGGCCATCTCCGAGCCGCTGGAGAAGCAGAGCCGCATCCCGCTGTACCGGCGGGCACTCGGCTTCGGCTTCCCGGGGCTGCGGGTGGACGGCAACGACGTGCTGGCCTGCCTGGCCGTGACCAGGAAGGCCATGCAGGCCGCGCGGGAGGGCCAGGGCCCGACGCTGATCGAGGCCTACACCTACCGGATGGGTGCGCACACCACCACCGACGACCCGACCAGGTACCGGCTGGCCGCCGAACTGGAGTCGTGGAAGCTGAAGGACCCGATCGAGCGGGTCCGCGCCTACCTGGTCAGGTCCGGGGGCGCGGACGCCGACTTCTTCGCCGCCGTCGAGGAGGAGGCCAACGAGCTGGGCGCCCGGGTCAGGAAGTCCTGCCTGGAGATGCCGGACCCACGGCCGATGGCCATCTTCGAGAACGTGTACGCCGAGCCCAACTCCCAGCTCGACAGGGAGCGCGCGCAGTTCACCGCCTACCTTGACTCGTTCGCCACCGAGGAGGTGCGGGGATGACCACGCTGACCCTGTCCAGGGCGATGAACGAGGGCCTGCGCCGCGCCATGGAAGACGACCCCAAGGTGCTCATCATGGGTGAGGACGTGGGCAAGCTGGGCGGCGTGTTCCGGGTCACCGACGGGCTGCAGAAGGACTTCGGCGAGGGCCGGGTCATCGACACGCCGCTGGCCGAGTCGGGCATCGTGGGCACCGCGATCGGGCTCGCGCTGCGCGGCTACCGGCCGATCTGTGAGATCCAGTTCGACGGCTTCGTCTACCCGGCGTTCGACCAGATCGTCAGCCAGCTGGCCAAGATGCGGCTGCGCTCGCTCGGCCACCTCAGCCTGCCTGTCGTGATCAGGATCCCGTGTGGCGGCGGCATCGGCGCGGTGGAGCACCACAGCGAGTCGCCCGAGGCGCTGTTCGCGCACACCGGCGGGCTGCGCGTGGTGGCCTGCTCCGACCCGTCGGACGCGTACCGGATGATCCAGCAGAGCGTCCGCACCGACGACCCGGTGATCTTCTTCGAGCCGAAGCGGCGCTACTGGGACAAGGGCGAGGTGGACACGGCGGCCGGACCGGAGACCTGGCTGCCGCTGACCCAGGCCAGGACGGTGCACGAGGGCGGCGACGTGACGCTGCTCGCCTATGGCCCCATGGTCAGGACCTGTGTCGAGGCCGCGGTGGCGGCGGGCAACGAGGGACGCGGCATCGAGGTGATCGACCTGCGGTCGGTGTCCCCGCTGGACATGGAGACCATCTGCGGTTCGGTGCGGCGCACCGGCCGGTGCGTGGTGGCGCACGAGGCGGCGGTCAGCGGCGGGCTCGGGGCCGAGATCGCGGCGCGGATCACCGAGGAGTGCTTCTACCAGCTCGAGTCGCCGGTGCTGCGGGTGGGCGGGTTCGCCACCCCGTACCCGCCGTCCAAGCTGGAGGAGTACTACCTGCCGGACCTGGACCGGATTCTCGATGCCGTCGACCGCACCTTCGCCTTCTGAGAGGCCCTGATGACCGAACTGAAGCAGTTCAAGCTGCCCGATGTCGGCGAGGGCCTCACCGAGGCGGACATCGTCAGGTGGCACGTCCAGCCGGGTGACCGGGTGACCATCAACCAGGTCATCGTGGAGATCGAGACGGCCAAGGCGGTGGTCGAGCTGCCCAGCCCGTTCGAGGGCGTGGTGTCGGAGCTGCTCGCCACCGAGGGGACCACGGTGGACGTGGGCATCCCGATCGTGACGATCGCCGTGGGCGACGGCGCCGCGGCCCCGGCAGCGGCGGTGGCCCCGGCGGCGGCGGCCGGTCCGGACGACCAGCGGCCTGGCGCCGAGGCGCTGCCGGCCGCCGAGGCGGTGGCCGGGACGCCGGCCCAGCAGGCCGCCGGGACGACGGCCGAGCCCGGGGAGAAACGCCAGGCGGTGCTCGTCGGGTACGGGGTCAAGCTGGGCCGCACCACCCGCCGGGCACGCAAGGCGGCCGGCCCGGCCAACGGCGCCGCCGACCCCGATGCCGCATCCCCTGATGCCGCGCACACCGGCGGCGCCGGGGTGGCCGAGCGGGCCGCCGCGCCGGCCGGCAACGGCGCCGGGCCCGAGGCGGGCGGCGCCGGGCCGCGTGCGCTGGCCAAGCCGCCGGTGCGCAAGCTGGCCAGGGACCTCGGCGTGGACCTCGGCCAGCTGGCCGGCAGCGGCCCGCAGGGCTCGATCACCCGGGACGACGTCCAGCAGGCCGCCACGGCGGTGCCGGGGGCTGGCGAGCCGGCTGGCGGCCCGCCCCGGGCCGGGCTGGCGGGCGGCAGCCTGGCCGGCCGGTTCGCCGGGCCGCGTGAGGAGCGGGTGCCGATCCGCGGCGTGCGCAAGCACACCGCGGCCGCGGTGATCTCCAGCGCCTTCACCGCCCCGCACGTCACCGAGTTCCTCCAGGTGGACGTGACCGCGGCCACCGATGCGCTGGCCCGGATGCGCGACCTGCCGGAGTTCGCCGGGCTGCGCGTGTCGCCACTGCTGCTCGCCGCGCGGGCGCTGATCGTCGCGGTGGGCAGGCACCCGATGGTCAACGCGTCCTGGGACGAGCAGGCCCAGGAGATCGTGATCCACCACTATGTCAACCTGGGCATCGCGGCGGCGACCGACCGCGGCTTGGTCGTGCCGAACGTCAAGGACGCCCACGCGCTGACGCTGCCGGAGCTGGCCGGCGCGCTCGGCGAGCTGGCGCGGACCGCACGGTCGGGCAAGGCCTCGCAGGCCGACCTGCGGGACGGCACGATCACGATCACCAACGTGGGTGTGTTCGGGGTGGACTCGGGTACCCCGATCCTCACCCCCGGCGAGTCGGCGATCCTGGCGCTCGGCCAGATCAGGGACATGCCCTGGGTGCACGAGGGCCAGCTGGCGGTGCGCAAGGTCACCACGCTCGCGCTGTCCTTCGACCACCGGATCGTGGACGGTGACCTCGGCTCGGCCGTGCTGCGCGATGTCGGCGCGATGCTGGAGGATCCGCTACGGATGCTGGCCTGGTCCTGACGCCTGCCCTGGAGGCACGATGCTGCGCCACATGGTCCTGTTCACCTGGACGGACGACGCCAGCGACGAGCAGAAACGGCGCGTCGCGGCGGAACTGGGCACGCTGCCCGGGCTGATCCCGCAGATCCGCGCCTACACGTTCGGGGCGGACGCCGGGATCAACGAAGGGTCCTTCGACTTCGGCGTGGTGGCCGACTTCGACGACACCGCCAGCTACCTGGTCTACCGGGACGACCCGCGGCACCGGGCGATCATCGAGCAGCACATCATGCCGATCGTGGCCCGGCGGGCGGCCATGCAGTTCGAGGTCTGAACCCTGCCTACTCCGCCGTGCCTGGCTCGTGGTCAGACACGGTGAAGTCGGCGAAGTCGAAGCCGGGCGCGACCACGCAGCTCACCAGCACCTCGTGCGGGCCGGCCGGCTCGGCGGCCTGCCAGTGGCCGCCCGGGACGAGCTGCTGCGGGTGCTGCCCGGCGGCCAGGTCCGGGCCCAGGGTCAGATTGGCGGGATCGGTGGCGGGCTCGCTGCCGGTCCCGCCGAGCCACAGGGCCAGCGGGCCGCCGGCGTGCCATAGCCACAGCTCGTCGGAGCGCACCGCGTGCCAGCAGGACCGGGTGCCGGGCGTGAGCAGGAAGTAGACGGCGGTGGCCGGCGCGCGGGCGCCGGGATAGCCGGCCGGCTGGAACCGTGGCCTGGCGGCCCAGGTCTCCCGGTACCAGCCGCCCTCGGGGTGCGGCAGCAGGTCGAGCCGCTCGGCGGTGGCCGGCCTGGCCTCCAGGCCGGTGTACCCGCCGGCGGCACCGGGCCGCAGGTACCTGACCGCCGTGACCGCCGCCGTGTCCACGAGCCCGTAGATGTGCGGGAACAGGGTGCCGGCGGGCACGCCGGGCGGCGGCGCCGGGTCGGCGGGCTCGTGGCGGACCGGCGCGGTCAGCGCGGCCTCGTCGAGGGCCAGCGCCACCAGTGGCTCCCCCGCCTGCGCGTACAGCGCGTTGGCCACCGCCAGCACCGTCGGCTCGTCCGGCGAGGCGTGCACGAACCCGGCGGGGTCCTGTTCGGCCGGGAGGTACCGCGCCCCGGCGGCCGCGCGCCACCGGGACAGCGCGATCAGGTGCCAGATCATCCGGCCATTGTGCCGTCCGTCATGGCCAGGTGCCGGCCTGGCGTCGCCCGGTGGCCGTGCGGGGTGTCACGGCCGCGGGTAGGGATCGAGCTCGCGCAGTCTGCGCACGTGGGCCTGCTGGAGGGCATCGGCCCGGGTGAGGAAGTCCGTGATCAGGTCGAGCTGGGCCACGCTGTACCGGGTCAGCAGCGTGCGCTGGCCGTCCTCGAGCAGCGGTGCCAGCAGTTCGGCTGCCCGCCGCATCGCGGTTTCGGTGGCGCGCACGATGAGCCGGCGCCGGTCGGAGGGGTGTGGCGAGCGGGTGATGTAACCCGCCTTCTCCAGCCGGTCGAGCATCGCGGTGACGCTGCCGGTGGTCAGGCCGAGCCGGTCGGCCAGCAGCCGCGGTGTCGCGGTATCGGGCACGTCCTGGATCAGGATCTCCAGGCAGCGCAGATCGGTTCCGTTGACCTTCAGCAGCCGGGCGACCTCGCGGTCGAAGTCGTTGACGGAGGCCTGATAGCTCTCCGTGGCTTCGCCCAGCCGGACGGCGACCGGAGCAGATTCGCTTGACATTCGAGCGAGTTACCTTTCATACTCATAAAACTTGAACTTCAAGATACATGACCATCAAGCTAACTGGAAGAACCGGGGAGACACGTGTCACACGTACTGATCATCGGGGCCGGGGTCGCGGGCCCCGTGCTGTCCATGGCCCTGCAGCGGGCAGGCATCGAATCCAGCATCTTCGAACGCGACGAGGCCGGCGCCGACCAGCGCGGCTCCTGGCTGAACTTCCAGGCCAACGGCATGGACGCGCTGCACGCGATCAACGCCGCCGGCCCGGTGGAGAAACTCGGCTACCCCAACGACACCATCAGCTTCGTCAACGGCAAAGGCAAGTTCCTCGGCCGCATGCCGATGGCCGCCCGGCGGCCGGACGGGCGGGAATCACTGACCATGCCACGCGCCGACCTGTATGCCGCCCTCGGCAACCAGGCACGCGAGCGCGGTGCCACGGTGACCTACGGCAAAGAGTTCCGCAACGCCACACCGACCGCCGCCGGCGGTGTCCAGGTGCGCTTCGCCGACGGCAGCACCGCCACCGGTGACCTGCTCGTCGGCTGCGACGGCATCCATTCCCCGGTCCGTTCCGTCATCGACCCGGACGCGCAGCGCCCGCGCTACGTGCCGGTGCTCAATGTCGGCGGCTACATCCCGGGCTTCACCGTCGATGTGCCGGCCGGGGAGTTCCGGATGCAGTTCGGCACCCGGTGTTTCTTCGCCTGGTTCCCCACCCCCGACGGCGGCACCGTGTGGTTCGCCAACCCGGCGATGACCAGGGAACCCGAACGCGGCGTGCTGTCCGGCATGGATGACGCCGAGTGGCGGCGCTGGCTGCACGACCTCATGGCTGGGGATGCCGGCCCGGCGCACGACATCATCGACGCCGCACCCGGGCCGATGATCGGCTGGGCCACCTACGACATGCCCACGGTCGAGCGCTGGCACAACAACCGGAACATGATCATCATCGGTGACGCCGCGCATGCCACCGCACCGTCGGCCGGCCAGGGTGCCTCCATGGCCCTCGAGGACGCGGTCATCCTGGCCAAGTGCCTGCGCGACTGCCCCAGCACGCCCAGCGCCTTCGGCACGTTCGAGGCGCTGCGCCGGGACCGGGTCGAGAAGATCGTCAAGCACGGTAACCGCGGGTCGAGCCAGAAGGCCGCGGGCCCGGTCGCCCGCGTCATCCGTGACCTGATGCTGCCGGTCATGTTCCGCCGGGCCGCCAAGGACGGCGGTGAGTCCATGATGTGGCTGCAGGGCCACCACATCGACTTCGACGAGCCCGTGACACGCAGCACCAGCTGACTCCGGTCCCGGCCCGGGCCAGGGCCTGGGCCGGGGCCGGGGTCAGAAGGCGGCTTCGGGGAGTTCCATCAGGTCGAGCGTGGTCTCCTCGGCGATCTGCCGCTCGGCGGTGAGCCGGGGCAGCACGGTGGCGGCGAAGAACCGCGCGGCGGCGATCTTGCCCTGGTAGAAGTCCCGGTCGCCGGTGCCGGTGTCGAGCGCGGCCAGGGCGACCTCGGCTTGCCGGGCGAGCAGCCAGCCGATGAGCAGGTCGCCAAGGGCGAGCAGCAGCCGGTTGGTGTTCAGCCCGGTCCGGTAGATCTCCTCGGGCCGCTCCAGCGCCTGGCCCAGGAACCCGGTCATCGCGGCCAGCATGCCCTGCACGTCTCCGGCCGCCCTGGCCAGCGCGGCCCGCTCCGCCTTGAGCCTGCCGTTGCCCCCGTCGGCCTGGGTGAACTCGGTGATCTCGGCGAGCAGGTGCCGCACCGCGGTGCCGTTGTCCCGGATGATCTTGCGGAAGAACAGGTCCAGCCCCTGGATCGCGGTCGTGCCCTCGTACAGGCTGTCGATCTTGGCGTCCCTGATGTACTGCTCGATCGGGTAGTCCTGGAGGAACCCGGACCCGCCGAGAGTCTGCAGGGACAGCGTGAGCATCTCGTAGGACCGCTCCGACCCGACGCCCTTGACCACCGGCAGCAGCAGGTCGTTCAGCTTGGCCGCCAGCTCGTCCGGCTGGCCCGCGGCCACCTGCGCCGCGTCCTGGAACGTCGCGGTGTACAGCACAAGGGCGCGCATGCCCTCGGCGTAGGCCTTCTGCATCATCAGCATCCGGCGGACGTCGGGGTGGTGGATGATCGTCACCCGCGGCGCGGTCTTGTCCGTCATCTGGGCCAGGTCGGCGCCCTGCACCCGCTCGCGGGCGAACTCCAGCGCGTTCAGGTACCCGGTGGACAAGGTGGCGATGGCCTTGGTGCCGACCAGCATCCGGGCGTGCTCGATGATCAGGAACATCTGCCGGATTCCGTCGTGCACCCCGCCGACCAGGGTGCCGACCGCCGGCTGCTTGGCGCCGAAGGTGAGCTCGCAGGTGGTGGAGGCCTTCAGCCCCATCTTGTGCTCGACGTTGGTGGCGTACACGCCGTTCCGCTCGCCCAGCGTGCCATCCTCGCTGACCAGGTACTTCGGCACCAGGAACATCGACAGCCCCTTGGTGCCGGCGCCGTGGCCCTCGGGGCGGGCCAGCACCAGGTGGAAGATGTTCTCCGCCATGTCGTGCTCGGCGCTGGTGATGAACCGCTTCACGCCCTCGATGTGCCAGGTGCCGTCCGGCTGCTCGATCGCCTTGGTCCGGCCGGCGCCGACGTCCGAGCCGGCGTCCGGCTCGGTCAGCACCATCGTCGCGCCCCACTCGCGCTCCACCGCCAGCTGTGCGAACCGCTGCTGCTCCGGGGTGCCGATAAGCCACAGGACGTGCGCGAACGAGGGCCCGCCGGCGTACATCCACACCGCCGGGTTGGCGCCGAGGATCAGCTCGGCTATCGACCAGGTGAGCGAGCGGGGCGCTCCGGTGCCGCCCAGCCCGGCCGGCAGGCCCAGCCGGTACCACTGCGCGTCCATCAGGGCCCGGAACGATTTCTTGATCGGCTCGGACACCTGCACCGAGCTTGTCTCGGGGTCGAACACCGGCGGGTTGCGGTCC
>DASYAV010000218.1:0-13619 GCA_036501145.1 Streptosporangiaceae bacterium
CAGCGCGCCCGGCCCGCTCAGCTGGCCGCGGCCACCGGTGCGGGAGCCACTCATGCGCTAGAGCCTAGGGGGCGCACGAGGGCACTCGGCGCACCGCCGGGTAGCCCGCGGTGTGAGTTGTATGAGGCAACTGTCACGCGCAGAATGTACCACCCTCGTGGTTGTGCGGTACAACTATTGTGTGGAAGGTTCGGGCGGCGGCGGGGATCTGGAACGGCTTCTCGTCCAGTTGCTGCGGGTGCTGGCCCCGGCCGCGGCCGGTGATGCCGCTGACCCGGCGCCAGACGTCAGCGTATCGGTGTCCGAGGGGCGGGCGCTCGTCCAGTTGCTCCAGGCGCACGGGATCGCCCAGGGTGAGATGGGCAGGCTGCTCGGGCTGGAGAAGAGCACGGTGAGCCGGCTCGCGGCCGGCCTGGAGCAGAAGGGCTGGATCCGGCGTGGCCGTGACGAGGGCAACCAGCGCTATGTGCGGCTGTACCTGACCCCGGCCGGTTCGCAGGTCGCGGTCCGGCTGCTCGCCGCCTGGCAGTCGCGGCAGGCACGGATCATCGCCTCGCTGACCGACGCCGAACGGGCCGGGCTGGCGGCCGGCCTGGGCGGCCTGCTGCGCGGCCTGATGGCCGAGGGGATACTCGGCGGCCCGGACGGCCCTCCCGGTGAAACGCGAGTGAATTCTTGATGTCAAGGGGAACTGGGCGGTTTCCTGCCCCGCCGCACGGGGCATTTCGGCTCGTAACGGGTTGAGTCGATCACGTGCGCGACCAGGCACGCCAGGGAGGTGAGTGCGTCGGGGACCTTTCCGCTCCCGTACGCACCGACCAGCGTTGGCGTAGCCCGCCGCATGCTCGGTACGGATCTGCGTGCGCACGGTGTCCGGGAAACCGCGGTGGCGGATGCGACCCTCGTGCTCAGCGAGCTGATGAGCAACGCGATCCGGCATGCCCGGCCGCTGCCTGGCGCGCAGGTGCGGGTCGGCTGGAAGCTCACCGGCCGGTCGCTGGAGATCGAGGTGACGGACGGCGGCGGCCCGACCCAGCCCTACCCCGTCCGCACTCCGCCATCGGCGGTGGGCGGGCGCGGCCTCAGCATCGTCGGGCAGCTGTCCCGCCGCTGGGGCGTGCGCAGCGGCGAAGAGGGTACGACGGTCTGGGCCGTGCTGTCGGCCGGGCCGAACAGCAGCATGCCGCGCCGGGCTCGCCGTGCCCCGGCCGGGGCACGGCAGTCGGTCAGTTAGCCGGCGTCAGCCAGCCGAAGTCAGCTCTGCTGCTGCTTGCCGCCAGACCGCCGGCCGGCCCGGAACGCCAGCTTGACGCCCAGGAACGCGACCAGGAAGAACACCGCGATCCAGAAGAAGGCCACCAGCTTTGCCACGATCCAGAGCACGATCATGACCGCGATGAAGGCACCGATGAGGGTAAGGATCAGTCGTCCCATGCCCCCAGGGTACGGCCCTTTCCTGAATGCCCGCTATGCGAGTTACTGGGAGGTTGCTCGGTGGCCGGTCAGCGGGTGGGCGATCCGGGGCGCGGCAGCTGGCTGACCGCGTCGGTGAGCATCCGGAACGTCGGGCACGGCCAGCGCCACATGCAGCTCCGGCAGCGCAGGATCGGGCTGGACGGGTCGGTGGAGATGCCGCCGGCGTCCAGCGGCGCGTGCAGCTCGAGCAGGCGAAGGCCGAGCTCGGCGAAGCCGAGCACCTCCTCGCGGGCGCGGCCGAGGAACTCGATGTCGTCGCGGCTGAACCTGGCCGTGACCGGCACCACCCCGTCCCGGTTGACTATCCGGGCGTAGTGCACGCTCGTCTCCAGCCAGGACGAGGCATTGGCCGCTCTGACCCGCAGCGCGTCCAGGTGCTTGCGCAGGATGACCCGGGTCGGGTCCTCCGGCGGCTCGTCCTGGCCGCCGGGCATGAGATAACTGGGCGGCGGCTGCGGAGCGACGTCGTACCGGCCGCCCCGCCCGCCGCTCTGGCCGCCTTCATCGGCCGCGTGGCCGGCCGGACGGCTGGCCTGCTCGCCGGCGGGCCCGGCCGTGTCCGGCAGCCGGGGATCGGGCGGGACGCCGGCGGAGTGCCGGGCGAACGGCACGGGCACCGGTGTGTCCTGGGCGGGCGGGCCAGCGGCGGGCGCGGCATCGCCTGGGAACCTGTGGGCCGGCGGAGCGGGCGCTGGCGGATACTCTGAGTAACGCCCTACGGTGCGATCCGGGAGAACATCCGCCACCACGGGGGCGGACAGCGGCAGGTCACGCGCAAGCCGTTCAGAAGAAGGATGTTCTTCGCCGTCACCTGTGCTGTTCATACACGGCGCTCCGCAAGGCTGAGTTGGCGCACACCAACAGCTTGGCGCACAACGGAGCGTATCGGAAGCTAAATCTTCGAGTACGCTCCGTGATGGACTGGTAGCCCGACTCCCGGGCCGGTAAGGTACCGCAGGTGGAGCTTAAGGTCTCGAGCCGATCGCAGGGTGAGCGCACCATTGTCGCGGTGGCCGGCGAAATAGATTTGTACACCGCGCCGCGGCTGCATTCCGAGCTGGCGGCCGCGGTATCGGGCGAGGGCCTGCCCCGCGTGGTGGTGGACATGGCGGGTGTCGAGTTCTGCGACTCGACCGGGATGAACGTCCTGCTCGCCGCACTGCGCCGGGCCCGCGAGCGCGGTGGCGAGCTGGTCCTCGCCGCACCGCGTCCCGCCGTGCGGAAGATCCTGCAGGTGACCGGTCTGGAGTCGGTGTTCACCGTGCTCGACGACCCGGCCGCGGTTCCCGGCCAGTAACACCGGCCCGGCTGGGCCGCACCGCCCGCCCGGACGGCCTAGGATTCCTCCATGTCTTCCAGCGATGACGTCGCTGTCGTCATACCGGCCAGGGACGAGTCCGACCGGATCCAGGCGACCGTCAAGGCCGCCGCCGTACTGCCCGGGGTTAGCCTGGTGCTCGTCGTGGACGACGGGTCGCGGGACGGCACCGCGGCCGTCGCCGAAGGCGCCGGGGCCGCGGTGGTCCGCCACCGCAGGGCGCGCGGCAAGGGCGGCGCGATCGCGACCGGTGGCGAGGCGGTGCGGCTGCTGGACAGCCAGCAGGGCCGCGTCACTCCCCGGCACCTGCTGTTCCTGGACGCCGATCTCGGCGAGACCGCCGAGCAGGCCGGCCCGCTGGCCGAGCCGGTGCGGCGCGGCGAGGCGGACATGACCATCGCCGTGTTCAGCGGGACCGTCAAGCTGGGCGGGCACGGCTTCGTGGTCCAGCTGTCTGGCGCCGGGATCGAGCGTGCCGTCGGCTGGCGGCCCGCCCAGCCGCTCAACGGGCAGCGCTGCCTGACCCGGGCGGCATTCGAGGCCGCGCAGCCGATCGCCGCCGGGTGGGGCGCGGAGACCGCGCTCACCATCGACCTGATGCGCAAGGGGATGCGGGTGACCGAGGTCGAGGTGCCGCTGGCGCACCGGGCCACCGGCACCGACTGGCGGGCCCAGTGGCACCGGGCGCGCCAGTTCATCGACGTGGGCAGGGCGCTGGCCCGGCGGCTATGACCGTGCGCGCTCGCGCTCGCGCTGAGACCCCGGTCGCCAGCCTGGTACAGAGCCCGGCCCGGATCCGGGCGCGGGGACGGGCCGGGCTCGCGCTGGCAGGCGTGAGCATCCTGCTCACCATCGTTGTCGCGGCGCTCGGGCCGTCGGTCATGGAACCCGCGCTGCCCGGCAGGCCAGGGCAGCCGCCGTGGTCGCTGGCCGCGCACCCGCCCGGGTACCTGGCCGTCGCGCTGACCGCGGCCGCGCTGCTGCTCGGCGCGGCCGGGCTCGGGCTGGCCATGCACGCGGCGCGGCACGGCTGGCGGATACCGCCCGGCCTGCTGCTCGCCGCCGGGCTCGGCGCGGCCGCGCTGCTCACCCTGCTGCCGCCGTTCGGCTCGTCCGACCACCTCAGCTACGCGGCCTATGGCCGGATGCTGGCCACCGGGCACAACCCCTACCTCAGCACGCCTGGCGCCCTGGCCCGGCTGGGCGACCCGGTGGCCCGGGCGGTCGAGGACTGGAAGAACAGCCCGTCGGTGTACGGCGCGCTGGCCACCGGCGGCCAGGCGCTGGCCTCGCTCATCGGCGGCACCTCCGTCCGGCTCACCGTGTTCGTCATGTCGCTGCTCAACCTGGCCGGGTTCGCCGGCGCCGGGCTGCTGCTGCACCGGCTGGCGGCCGGTGACCGCGGCCGCCAGCTGCGCGCCGCGCTGCTGTGGACGGCCAACCCGCTGCTGCTCCAGGTGCTGGTGGCCGGGGCGCACGTGGACAGCCAGGCGATCGTGTTCGCGGTCGCCGCGGTGGCCGCCTTCGCGGTGGCGCTGCGCCGGGCCGCGACGGCCCGCGGTGGCTGGCATGCCGGGTGGCCGGCCGCCGCGGCCGGGGCGCTGGCCGGGCTCGGCTTCGCGGTCAAGCTCAGCTTCGCCCTCGTGCTCGCCGGGCTTGCGGTGGCCTGCTGGCTGGCCCGGCCGGGTGCTGCCGCCGCACGAGACACCGGTCTTGGCCGCAGCGGCGTACCCGGGGCGGGTGGCGCGGGCGGCCCCTGGTACCGGTCGGCCACCGCCGCCCTGGCCGGCGGGCTGGCCGCCGGGTTCGCCGTGGTGACCGCGGCCGCCCTGGCCATCGGCGGCACGACCTCGATCCGGTCGGCGCTGTCCGCGGGAAGTTACGTGGCGATCGCCACCCCCTGGCGCTGGGTGCGCGCGGCGATCAGCCTGGCCACCGGCGAGTCGTTGGCCGACGACATCGTCAAGGCGGTGGCCGCGCTGGCCGTGCTCGCGCTGGCCTGGCTGCTGCTGCGCCGGCTGCCTGGCGCCGCCCGGCTGGAGCCGGTGCCGGCCGGCGCCACCGGGTGGCCGGGCCGGGCGTGGCCGGGCCGGGCGGGGCCGGCCGGCCGGGACGCCGGTGCGGACGCGGCCGGGCTGGCGGCCCGGGCGGTGCTCGCCTTCGCGCTGGCCTGGCTCACCGCCGGGCCGTACATCCTGCCCTGGTACGACGCGTTCGCCTGGGCCCTGCTGCCGCTGCTGCCCTGGTCGGTCATCGACGGGCTGGTGCTGGCCAGGACCACCGCGCTGGCCATCGGCTACCTGCCGGCCAGGACGGTGACCATGCCGGCCGGGACGGGCTGGCTGGTGTCGGTGGTGCGCCGCGGCGTGACCCCCGCCCTGCTGCTGGCGGTGGCCGTCGTTCTGCTGGCCACTTTGCGAAAGCAGCAGGTCACAAAGCGGGCAGTGGCGGCGGGCGCCGGCAAGTAACGGCTATAGTGCGCCGTGTGACATCGGTTGTAGTTGCAGGGGTTGGCGTCCTGGCCGGCGTGTGCGGAATCATCCTCGCGTTGACGGCCCGGAGCCGGGCGGCCAAGGCCGTCGAAGAATGCGCGGCCCTGGTCAGGGGCAGCGGGGGCACCAATGGCGTGGACCCGCGTGCGGTGCGCGACATGGCGATCGTCCGCTACGACGCGCTCGAGGAAATGTCCGGCCAGCTGTCGTTCTCCGTGGCGCTGCTCAACGCGCTCGGCGACGGTGTCGTCATGACATCCATCAACGGGCGTTCGGAGACCAGGACCTACGCCAAGATCATCGTGGGCGGGCACGGTGCGCAGCCGCTGTCCCCCGAAGAAGAGCAGGCGGTCCGGGCCGCCCGGCTTGGCCAGGCACCGCCTGGGCCGGCCGGGCGGGGTCAGGGCCAAGGCCAGGGCCGGCACACCGTCGGCGTCACCGCGGCCTCCTGACCCGATGCCGAGGTACGCCTACCTGGGCCCGGCGGGGACGTTCACCGAGGCCGCGCTGCGCACGCTGCCGGACGCCGCCCAGGCCGAACTGGTGCCCTGCCAGACCATCGCGGCCGCGCTCGAGGAGGCCCGGCTCGGTCACGCCGACGCCGCGGTGGTGCCGATCGAAAGCTCCGTGGACGGCGCCGTCACCGCCACCCAGGACGAGCTGGCCACCGGCGGCGAACTGCTGATCTGCGGCGAGGTTCTGCTGCCGGTCGAGTTCGCGCTGCTGGCCAGGCCCGGCACCGAACTGGCCCAGATCACCACGGTGGGCGGCCACCCGCAGGCGCAGGCCCAGTGCCGGCACTGGCTGGCCGGCCACCTCCCGGGCGCGCAGTGGCGGCCGGCCGCGTCGAACGCGATGGCGGCCCAGCAGGTGGCCGACGGTGAGCTGGACGCGGCGCTGGCCGGCTCGTTCGCCGCGGCCGATTACGAACTGGCCGTCATCGCCGACAAGGTGCACGACCGGGCCGGCGCGGTCACCAGGTTCGTGGTGACCCGGCGCCCGGGCCCGCTGCCCGCGCCCACCGGTGCGGACCGCACGTCACTGGCGGCCTTCCTGGCCGAGGACCACCCCGGCGCGCTGATGGAGATCCTGACCGAGTTCGCGGTGCGCGGGATCAACCTGAGCCGGATCGAATCGCGGCCCACCGGGGACGCGCTCGGGCGGTACTACTTCTGCATCGACTGCGAGGGGCACATCGACGACGCCCGGGTCGGCGAGGCGCTGATGGGCCTGCGCCGGGTCTGCGCGGACGTCCGGTTCATGGGCAGCTACCCGCGCAGCGACGGCGGCAAGACCCAGGTCCGCCCGGGCACGTCGGACGGCGAGTTCGCCGCCGCCGCGGCCTGGCTGGGCCGGCTGCGCTACGGCCGGGTGTAATCCACAGCCCGGGCCGGCGGGTGCAGGGCATACTGCGCGCGGCCGTGCCCGCAGGGCTCCTGGAGGCGGTTACAGATAGGGCCCGGACGCCCGCGGCGGCTGCGGCGGCTCCTCACCACCGGGCACACCGGGCGGCAGGACGCCAGGCGGCAGCGCCCTGCGCATCTGCTCCAGCTGCGCGCGGGCCGCCATCTGCTGGGCGAACAGCGTGGTCTGGATGCCGTGGAACAGGCCCTCGAGCCAGCCAACCAGCTGTGCCTGAGCCACCCGCAGTTCGGCCTCGCTCGGGGTGCCCCCCTCGGTGAACGGGAGAGACAGCCGGTCCAGCTCCTGCACCAGCTCGGGTGCCAGCCCGTCCTCGAGCTCCTTGATCGAGCTCTCGTGGATCTCCCTGAGCCGCGCCCTGCTCTTCTCGTCCAGCGGCGCGGCCCTGACCTCCTCGAGCAGCTGCCGGATCATGCTGCCGATCCGCATGACCTTGGCCGGCTGCTCGACCATCTCGGTGACCGGGCGCTCCCGGTCACCCGTGTTCCCCTGGTCACCGCTCGCCCCCACGGCCATTCCGTCTGGACCGACCACCACGACCTGGGGCTGCTGCGACTCGGAGTTCGTCGGCTCACTCATCTTCCTAGTCTGGCGGGCCGGCCCGGCCGCGCGCACCCCGGGGTGCGGATCCGTTGCCGCCGGTTCCCCGGTCCGCTACCTGCGCCGCTATCAACCTCGCGCGCCACGAGGGACCCAGCCCGCAGGCTGGCGGACAACCCCGGGACGGGGTGCCCGTGGGTAACTCACTGTGACACACTCGTCGGCAACGGTATCGCTGGGATGATCGGGTAGCTTAGGCTCGGCTGGATTACGTATCCCGGCTCACGTGGGTGCTATTTCCGTACCACTGGGACCTGGGGAGGAATGACCAGTGGCTAACCAAGATAAGGACCGTCTGGCCGGGACGGACGAGGGCGTGCGCGACCAGCCCGCTCCGCCGGACGGGGACGGTTCCATGCCCGGCGCGCGAGCCCCCGGGGGGGATGACATGCACCGCGGGAGCGGAGCGAAGGACAGCGGCGGTTCCGCGGCCGACAGCAGCTCCGCTGGGCAGCCGGGCAGCGACGCGGGCCCGCCGCCGGGCGAGAACGGTGCGCCGGGCGACGACAGCGGCGTGCAGCAGGCTTCCTCCGGCCTGCACCGCCCCGCCGGCTTCGCGGCCGGGTACCCGCCGGCCGAGCAGGATTACCCGGGCGGCGAGCAGGAAGAAGGCGGTGCCGGGGGACCGGGCTGGGCGCCCGGCGAGCAGCCCGGCGGCCAGGCGTCCCCCTATCCGGCCTACGGCGACTACCCCGCCTACCCCGAGCAGGGCTACCCCAGCTACGGCGCGCAGCAGGGCTACGGCCAGGAGCAGGGCTACGGCCAGGAGCAGGGCTACAGCGAGGAGCAGGGCTACCCGCCGGAAGGGTACGGCCCCGGGTACCCGCAGGAGTACGGCGGAGGGTACGGCCCGGCCGGCCCGTACGGCGAGGACGCGCGGTATGGCCAGGGCTACCCCCAGGAACAGCCCTACGGCGAGGGGTACGGCCAGGGGTATCCCGAGCGGCCGGCCTATGGCGGCCCGCCCGGTGAGGGCCAGCCCTACGGCCAGGAACCTGGTTACGGCCCGGCCCGCGGGTATCCCGCGCCGCCCCGGCCGGAGCCCGACCGGGCTTCCGGCCAGCATCACAGTTCCGCCGCGGACCAGCGACTCGACCCGGAGCAGACTGTCATGGACTCAGGCGATCAGGACGGCGGCCAGCCCGGCGGGCAGGTGCAGGCGCCAGCCCGTGATGGTGGCGCCGGACCGTACCCGCCGCAGGATTCCTACCGATGGCAGCCGGGCTACGAGGGGCAGCAGGCCGGGCCCGCCCCTTACGGCGCGCGTGGTCCGTACGGGCCGCAGGCGCCTATGCGCGACGAGGCCGACGAGGCGACCGGCCCTTACGAGGGTGCCTACCCGCAGGCACAGGCGCGGACGGGGCAGGACTACCGCGCCGCCGCCCCGGCCGAGTCGCTCGCCCCGCTGCCCGCGCACACCGGTGAGCAGCCGCAGGCCCCCGAGACCGCCGACGACCTGACCGCGGAGGCGCTGCTGCACGGCAAGCGCCAGGCGCCGGCCACGGGCTGGCGCCGGGTGCTGTACAAGGGCTCCGGCGGGCTGATCCATCCGCGTGAGTCCGCCGAAGCCGTCCGGCGGCGTGACCTGATCGCCCGGGTCCGTACCCCGGTGGCCGGCGGCCACCACCGGGTGGCGGTGATGAGCCTGAAGGGTGGTGTCGGCAAGACCACCACCTGTGTCGGGCTCGGCTCGATGCTCGCGTCCCTGCGCGGCGACCGGATCATCGCGCTGGACGCGAACCCGGACCGCGGCACGCTGTCGGACAAGGTCCGGCTGGAGACCTCGGCCACCGTGCGTGACCTGCTCAACGAGCGCGACCAGATCCAGCGTTACGCCGACGTCCGCGCGTTCACCTCGCAGGCGCCGAGCCGGCTCGAGGTGCTGGCCTCCGACCGCGACCCGGCCGTCTCCATCGCGTTCAGCGAGGAGGACTACTACGACGCCGCGCGTGTCCTGGAGCACTTCTATTCGATCTCGCTGACCGACTGCGGGACCGGCCTGCTGCACTCGGCGATGGCCGGCGTGCTGCGCATGGCCGACCAGATCGTGCTGGTCAGCTCGCCGTCCGTGGACGGTGCCCGCAGCGCCAGCGCCACCCTGGACTGGCTGGACGCGCACGAGTACGGCGACCTGGTCCGCAACGCAGTGGTGGTGCTGTCGATGATCAGGCCGCACAGCAAGAGCTCGGTCGACCTGGACCGGCTGGAGAGCCACTTCGCCGGCCGCTGCCGCGCCGTCGTGCGGATCCCGTACGACCCGCACCTGGAGGAGGGCGCGGAGGTCGACATCGAGCAGATGGCGCCCGCCGCCGTGAATGCCTACCTGATGCTCGCCGCGACCGTGGGTGACGGCTTCGCATGGCCCAGGAGGGGATCGCACCAGCCCGGCTTAGCGCTACGGTTCACCGAGCACGGCGGCCAGCTCTCCGGCAAGCGTTACGGCTGGTCGGCGCCGGACGGCTCCGCCTAGCCGCCGCTGGCGGCGGCCGGGACGGCCGGCCGGGGACATCCTTGACATCACGGGCAGAGCCGTCGAAAGTGGCAAGCTGCGGGTTTTCCCGAACTTGACCTGGGGGCGGCATGGTCCGGAAACTGGCGGCGGAACTACTCGGCACAGGGATTCTGGTGTATTTCGCCGTGGGCGTGGCCACCCTGTCGTTCGGTTTCGGGTTAGCGGGCGCGAGTTTCGCCGCCGGGGTGGTGGCCACGGCCCTCGCGTTCGGCCTGGTGCTGCTGGTCCTCGCCTACGTGCTCGGCCCGATCTCCGGCTGCCACATCAACCCGGCCGTCACCATGGGCGTCTGGCTGTCTGGCCGGATCCCGCTGGTCGAGGCGGCCGGATACTGGATCGCCCAGTTCGTCGGCGGGATAGTCGGTGCCTTACTGCTGTGGGGCACTTTCAACGGGTCGCCGCTGTACCACACCTCGGTCCAGGGGCTCGGCGCTGACGGATACGGCTCGCTGAGCCGTATCCACATCGACGCGGGCGGTGCGTTCCTGGCCGAGGTCATCCTGACCGCCTTGTTCGTCTTCGCGGTGCTGGGTGCCACCAGCAAGACCGCGAGCCCGGCCACCGCTGGCATCGTCATCGGGCTGTCGCTCACGGCCGTTCATCTCATCGGCATCCCGATCACCGGTACCTCGGTGAACCCGGCCCGCAGCCTCGGTCCCGCGCTCATCGTCGGCGGCCAGGCGCTGAGCCAGGTGTGGCTGTTCATCATCGCGCCGCTGATCGGCGGCGCGCTGGCGGCCGGCCTGCACCGGATGCTGTACCCGGAGCGGCCGATCGAGCCGCTGGCCTCCGGCGAGATACCGACCACGCAGACCCGCTAACCGGTCGGCCGGGTTGCCGCCGCGGCTTCCCGGGTGCATCGTGGCGGCCCGGTGACCCGCGTCCGGGTAGATTTGCAGTCTGGAGGGCTCGCCTAGTGGCCGATGGCGGCAGTCTTGAAAACTGCTAGGAGGCGGAAGCTTCCTCGTGGGTTCGAATCCCACGCCCTCCGCTTCGTGTCTCAAAATTAGACTTGTTGTCACTGTTCAGGCGAACGGTCTCAGGGTTTGCCCTGATCCGCGGCCACGGTGCTCAGGGTTGATCGGTGGGAAACCCCGATGGGCGCTGGGGGCGCCAGGCAGCACGCTGGATCAGAACGCATCGCCGCTCTGCACCCTGGAGATCACTGTGCCCCGTCTGACGCGTATCTGGCCTGCCCTCACCCTGGCCGCACTTTCCGTGATCGCGGTCACGCCCCCCGGCTACGCAAGTTCCGCCGCTCCGGCCGGCCGCATGGCGGCCGTGGCACTGCCGAGGCTGCAGTCGCTGTATGTGCCTATACCGGACGGCGTGCGCCTCGCCGTCGATGTCTGGCTCCCGGCCGGCACCACAGCAGGGGCCAGGCTGCCGACGGTGCTGGAAGCCGATCGGTACTGGCGTGCGCGTGCGTACACCGGCGGGATCAAGAACAACCCCAACTATTACATCGCCAAGCCGTGGAACGCTCGCGGCTACGCGTATGTGTTCGCCGACCTGCGTGGCACCGGCGCCTCGTTCGGCACGCTCCGGGCTGAACTCGGCACGCAGCTGATCGCCGATGCCGGTTCCCTGGCCGACTGGATCGCCGCGCGGCCCTGGTCGAATGGGCGCGTCGGGGTGACCGGCGTGTCGTACGCCGCCGACGTCGCGATGCAGTCGCTGGCGCTGCGCAACCCGCACATCACCGCGGCCGCCCCGATCTCCTACGACTTCGACCCCTATGAAGATCTGGCGCGCCCGGGCGGGATCCTCATCAAACCGCTGATCGAGCCGTACGGGACCCTGCTGCGGATTCTCGACAAAGCCCGCGGCACGACGTGTGCGACAAGCGCCCAGACGCGGCAGCTATGCAAGCAGACCGGGCTGGCCGGCTCGGCACCCGAACCAGCCGGGCCGCGCGGCAAGTCGCTGCTGGCCGCGGCGCGCGCCCAGTACTTCCACAACGCCAACCTGGTCGCCATGGCTGAGGCCGGGGTGTACCGCGACTACGTCCATGGCCCGCAGAGCTGGACCGTGACCAGCGTCGGCAGCAAGACCTCCGCCATCGGGGCCGGCCGCATCCCGATCCTCACCTTCGCCGGCTGGCTTGACGCCGGCACCGCCGACGGCGTCCTGTCGGAGTTCGCTGGGCTGCCCAACACGCAGGAGTCCTGGATCGGGCCGTGGAGCCATGGCCAGGGCTACATCGCCGACCCGTTCCAGCCCAGCAGGCTGCTCACGCCCGCTGAGCACCGCCAGCTCGCCGACCGGGTGTACCGCTTCTTCGATGAATACGTGCGGCACGATGGGCGGCCCAGCGGCACCAGGCTGCTGCACTACTACACCCTGAACGCCGGCACCTGGCACACCACGACCCGGTGGCCGGTCGCGGGCACCCATATGCGCCGGCTCTATCTGGGCGGCGGGCACTCGCTGACCTGGCAGCGCGGTACCGCGCAGCCAGGTTCGGACCTGCTGAACCTCAACCCGGCCGCGGGCACCGGGCACCTGGACCGGTGGAACACCAACCTCACCGGCGACCCGGTCGTGTACCCCAACCGTGCCGCTGTAGACCGCAAGCTGCTCACCTACACCAGCGCGCCATTGCGGCAGGCGACCACAGTGACCGGCCTGGGCCGGGTGAGTCTCGACGTGACCGGCGTCCGCGGCGCCCGCCACGGCGCCCTGTACGCCTACCTCGAAGATGTGCAGCCGAGCGGCCGCGTCACCTACATCACCGAGGGCGAACTGGCGCTCGCCGACCGCGCGACCGAACCCAGGAAGGACAACCCCAGGTGGCGCCAGCTGCGCACCCCCCGAAGCTATACGAGCGCTGACGCCGCGCCGTTCCCGCTGGGCCAGCGGCAGCAGATCACCTTTGATCTGCTGCCAACCTCGGTGCAGTTCCAGCCGGGGAACAGGGTCCGGATAGCAATCGCGGCGGCCGATCCCGACTCGTTCCAGCTGATGCCCGCCAGCGGCAGGGCAACTTACCGGATCACCCACAGCGCGGCGGACCCCTCCTTTGTGCAGCTGCCCGTCGTCGGCTAAACGCCGGTAGTGCCGTCGATGCGCTCTCGTGGCAGGTCGCGTGGCCGTTGTGGCGGGCATACTCCTCGATCATGTGGACGTAGATCCAGCGGAGGCTGACGTCCTGCCCCATGAAGCGGCCGGTACCCGTCAGTGCCCGGCCGGCGCAGAGCTCGCGGGCGCGGGTGATCTCCGCGCGCCAGGTAGCCAGGGCGTCCGCCAGGGTGGCGCCGTCGGCCAGGTCGAATCCTCCGTCGGGGGCATCCGGATCGGCCCGCGGGTCGTAGATCGGCGGGGCGTGTTCGCCGGCGAACACCCGGCGGAACCAGTTTCGCTCCCTGCGGACGGCTAGGGCGCCGTGGCCGGATCGGCCCGCCGCAGCAGCTCACCGCCGAGCCGCCCATGAGGGACGGCGCGGCCACACAGCGCCAGCGCCAGATCCCCGGCCGTGCCGCGCAGGGCAGCACCTGAGCCGTAGGACCAGTCCAGGTCGGTGGCCGCCAGGCAGCGGCCTTCGATGGCGATGCCGAAGTGGCCATGGCCGCCGTCCCTGGTGAGGCCGTCAAGGACAACCCGGATGGTTTCGTCAGGACAACCGTGCGGGACGCCGAGCGGCACGGTCACGTCCAGGCCGTGAATCACCACGTGACGGAGGGCACGGCGATAGCCACCGCCAGGTGGCGTCCACTGCCGCATCACCTCCGATCGCAGGCAGGCGACGAGCTGGCTGGTGGGCAGGTTCGCATCCCGGCCCGCGATCTCGTTGGACAGC